>CAZMDA010000068.1:0-20378 GCA_964564865.1 uncultured Bordetella sp.
CTCACCACGCAGATGAAGTCGGTGGGCGAGGTGATGGCCATCGGCCGCACCTTCCAGGAATCGCTGCAGAAGGCGATGCGCGGCCTGGAGATCGGGGTCGACGGCTTGAACCAGCGCACCACCGACCGCGAGACCATCGAGAAGGAGCTGGGCGAGCCCGGGCCGGAGCGCATCTGGTACGTGGGCGACGCCTTCGAGAACGGCTTCACCCTGGACGAGGTGCACCGCCTGACGCACATCGATCCCTGGTTCCTGGTGCAGATCAAGGAGATCGTAGACCTGGAGATGGAGCTGGACGACCGCCGGCTGGAGGAGATCGACGCCGGCACCCTGCGCCGGCTCAAGCGCAAGGGGTTCTCGGACCGGCGCCTCGCCTACCTGTTCAACGCCAGCGAGAAGGCGGTGCGCGAGGCGCGCTGGCGGCTGGGCGTGCGCCCGGTGTACAAGCGCGTGGACACCTGCGCCGCGGAGTTCGCCACCCGCACCGCGTACATGTACTCCACCTACGAGGAGGAGTGCGAGGCCGAGCCGACCGCCAGGCGCAAGGTGATGGTGCTGGGCGGCGGGCCGAACCGGATCGGGCAGGGCATCGAGTTCGACTACTGCTGCGTGCACGCGGCCTTCGCCCTGCGCGAGGACGGCTTCGAGACCATCATGGTCAACTGCAACCCGGAGACCGTGTCCACCGACTACGACACCAGCGATCGCCTGTACTTCGAGCCGCTGACGCTGGAGGACGTGCTCGAGATCGTGGACAGGGAGAAGCCCTTCGGCGTCATCGTCCAGTACGGCGGCCAGACCCCGCTCAAGCTGGCGCGCGACCTCGCCGCCGCCGGGGTGCCGATCATCGGCACCAGCGCCGATTCGATCGACGTCGCCGAGGACCGCGAGCGCTTCCAGCAGCTGCTGCAGAAGCTGGCCCTGCGCCAGCCGCCCAACCGCACCGCGCGGACGAATGAAGAGGCGATCCGGCTGGCCGAGGAGATCGGGTATCCGATCGTCGTGCGCCCGAGCTACGTGCTGGGCGGCCGCGCCATGGAGATCGTGCACCAGCAGTCGGAGCTGGAGCGCTACATGAAGGTCGCGGTGAAGGTGTCGAACGACTCGCCGGTGCTGCTGGACCGCTACCTGTCGGACGCGATCGAGGTCGACGTCGACTGCATCGCCGACGGCAAGGACGTGTTCATCGGCGGCATCATGGAGCACATCGAGCAGGCCGGCGTGCACTCCGGCGACTCGGCCTGCTGCCTGCCGCCGCATTCGCTCGCCAGCCACCTCGAGCGCGAGCTGCGGCGCCAGACCGTGATGATGGCCAGGGCGCTGAACGTGGTCGGGCTGATGAACGTGCAGTTCGCGATCCAGCGCGACACCGTCTACGTGCTGGAGGTCAACCCGCGCGCCTCGCGCACCGTGCCCTTCGTCTCCAAGGCCACCGGGCTGCAGCTGGCCAAGATCGCCGCGCGCTGCATGGCGGGCACGCCGCTCGCGGCCCAGCGCGTGCGCGGCGCCGCCCTGGCCGAGGTCGTGCCGCCGTACTTCTCGGTCAAGGAGGCGGTGTTCCCGTTCTCCCGCTTCCCCGGCGTCGACACCATCCTCGGGCCGGAGATGAAGTCCACCGGCGAGGTGATGGGCGTGGGCCGCAGCTTCGGCGAGGCGTTCGTCAAGTCGCAGCTCGCCGCCGGCGTGCGCCTGCCGCGCGAGGGCGGCGGCCGCGCCTTCGTCAGCGTGCGCGACGGCGACAAGCTCGCCGCCGTGACCGTGGCGCGCGACCTGCTGGAGCTGGGCTTCACGCTGCTCGCCACCCGCGGCACCGCGCAGGTGCTCGCGGCGCACGGCGTCGCGGTGACCCCGGTGAACAAGGTCGCCGAGGGCCGCCCGCACGTCGTGGACATGATCAAGAACGGCGACATCGCCTTCATCGTCAACACGGTGGAGGACACGCGCACCGCGATCTCGGATTCGCGCGCGATCCGGGTGAGCGCGCTCGCCAACCGGGTCACCTACTACACCACCATCGCGGGCGCCCGCGCCGCCTGCACCGGGATGCGGGCGCTGGCGCGCCTGGAGCCCTACCGCCTGCAGGACCTGCATGCGCCCCTGCCGCGCGGGCAGGCACTCGAAGAGGTAAATTAGCGCCATGCCCAGCACCCCCATGACCATCCGCGGCGCCGAGGCGCTGCGCAGCGAGCTGCAGCGCCTGAAGTCCGTCGAGCGGCCGGCGGTGATCACCGCCATCGCCGAGGCGCGCGCGCACGGCGACCTGTCGGAGAACGCCGAGTACGACGCGGCGCGCGAGCGCCAGGGCTTCATCGAGGGCCGCATCGCGGACATCGAGGGCAAGCTGGCCAACGCGCAGGTGATCGACCCGAAGCTGCTGGACGCAGAGGGGCGCTGCGTGTTCGGCGCCACCGTCGACCTGGACGACGGCGCCGGGACCTCGATGACCTACCAGATCGTGGGCGAGGACGAGGCCGACATCAAGACCGGCAAGATTTCGATCAGCTCGCCGATCGCGCGCGCGCTCATCGGGAAGTACGCCGGCGACCCGGTTTCGGTGCAGACCCCCGGCGGGGTGAAGAATTACGAGATCCTGGACGTGCGCTACGAGTAGGCGCCGCCGCCGGGGGCCGGTTGCGCAGCCGTTCCGCTTCCCGTTCCTTGCGGCGTTTCTCCGGATTCTCCTTCCACAGCACCATCACCTTGCCGATCGCCTGCACCGGCTCGGCGCCGGTGCGCTCGCAGATCTCGGCCATCGCCAGCTCCCGCGCCGCGCGCTCCAGGCCGCCGGCGCGGACCTTGATCAGCTCGTGCGCCGCCAGGGCGCGCTCGATTTCCGCCACCACGCCGTCGGTGACGCCGCCATCGCCCACCAGCACCACCGGGTCGAGGGCGTGCGCGCGCGCCTTCAGGGCGCGGCGCTCGGCGGAGCTAATCCTTGCTGCCATGGCCGAGGTCGTTCTTCATGTCCTTGAGCAGGATCGACTCGCGCAGCACGCCGTCGGCCGAGAACTGCAGGTGGAGGTCGTGCAGGACGAACAGGCCGTTGTCCATGCGGTAGCTCCAGACCTCGCGTTGCTGGCGCGGCAGGCGCGACACCTCCCAGGGCGGGCCGAGCAGGGCCCGCGCCTCGGCCCTGGTCGTCGTCCCGGGAACCAGCCTGGCCAGGTTGTCCATGGTCAGGCGCTGGTCGATCGCCTGCACGATGCCCTGCGGGTTGAGCCGGACCGCATAGGTGTGCGGCCCGGCGGGGTTGCGCGGATAGAACCAGACGCTGTCGCCGCCGGCGACCGTGATGCGCTCGGCGGGAGGGCCCATCAGCGCCTCGACGTCCTTCGCGTCCGACGTCCCCGGGACCAGGCCGCGCCCGCTGTAGGACAGCGACGAGCAGCCCGCCGCCATCGCGGCGGCAGCCAGCAGCAGGACGGTGAGCGTGCGCTTCATGGGCGGCCTCCAGTGTACCCTTGCGCGCAGGAACATCAGGCGCGATGAATCATTCCAGCAGGCGCTGGCTGCAGCGGCACGTCTCGGATCCCTTCGTGAAGCGCGCGCGCGAGGAGGGCTACCGCTCGCGCGCCGCCTACAAGCTGCTTGAGATCGACGCCCGCGACCGCCTGCTGCGGCCGGGCGCGACCGTGATCGACCTGGGCGCGGCCCCGGGGGGCTGGTCGCAGGTGGCGGCGGCGAAGGTCGGCGCCGATGGCGGGAAACGCGGGCGCGTGGTCGCCATCGATCCTCTGGAGATGCCGGCCCCGCCCGGGGTGCGGTTCATCCAGGGCAGCTTCCTCGACCCGGCGGTGCGCGCCGCGGCGCTCGCCGCGGCGGGCGGCAAGGTGGACGTCGTGCTCTCGGACATGATGCCCAACGTCTCGGGCATCGCCTCGGCCGACCAGGCGCGGGCGGCGGAGCTGGTGCACGAGGCGATCGCGTTCTGCGGCGAAGTCCTGAAGCCCGGAGGGGCGTTCCTGGTCAAGGTATTCCAGGGCGCGGAGTTCGCCGGCATCCTGGCCGAGCTGCGGCGCCGCTTCGCCAGCGTCCAGACGCGCAAGCCGGCGGCTTCCCGCGGCGAGTCGCGCGAGACCTACCTGCTGGCCCGGCAGCCGAAAGTTGCAGATTCACGTTGAACTTGGCGCCCGCGCCGCAATCTACTGAAACAGCGTAAGATTCTTCTTTTGCGGCGGCGCTCAATCTAGGAGCAAGTCCTTGAATAACATGATGAAGAACCTGGTCATCTGGCTCGTCATCGGGCTGGTGCTGATGACCGTGTTCAAGCAGTTCGACACCCGGCAGGCGGCGCGCTCGCCGATGGAGTACTCGCAGTTCCTGGAGGAGGTGAAGGCCGGGCGCATCGCCAAGGTGACCATCGAGGGCCGCCAGCTGAAGGCGACCACCGTCGAGGGCAAGAGCGTCACCAGCTACTCGCCGGGCGACATCTGGCTGGTGTCGGACCTGCTCAAGTACAACGTCAAGGTCGAGGCCAAGCCCGAGGAGGAACCGTCCCTCCTCATGAACATCTTCGTGTCCTGGTTCCCGATGCTGCTGCTGATCGGGGTCTGGATCTTCTTCATGCGCCAGATGCAGGGCGGCGGGCGCGGCGGCGCGTTCTCCTTCGGCAAGTCCAAGGCGCGCCTGCTGGACGAGTCCTCCAACAACGTCACCTTCGCCGACGTCGCCGGCTGCGAGGAGGCGAAGGAGGAGGTCTCCGAGCTGGTGGACTTCCTGCGCGACCCGACCAAGTTCCAGAAGCTGGGCGGCCGCATCCCGCGCGGCGTGCTGATGGTGGGCAACCCGGGCACCGGCAAGACGCTGCTGGCGCGCGCCATCGCCGGCGAGGCCAAGGTGCCGTTCTTCTCCATCTCGGGCTCGGATTTCGTCGAGATGTTCGTCGGGGTGGGCGCGGCGCGCGTGCGCGACATGTTCGAGCAGGCGAAGAAGCACGCGCCCTGCATCGTGTTCATCGACGAGATCGACGCCGTCGGCCGCCAGCGCGGCGCCGGCCTGGGCGGGGGCAACGACGAGCGCGAGCAGACGCTCAACCAGCTGCTGGTGGAGATGGACGGCTTCGAGGGCACCATGGGGGTGATCGTGATCGCCGCCACCAACCGCCCCGACGTGCTCGACCCGGCGCTGCTGCGCCCCGGGCGCTTCGACCGCCAGGTGGTGGTGCCGCTGCCGGACATCCGCGGCCGCGAGGAGATCCTCAAGGTGCACATGAGGAAGGTTCCCATCTCGCCGGACGTGAAGCCGGACATCATCGCGCGCGGCACGCCGGGGTTCTCCGGCGCGGACCTCGCCAACCTGGTGAACGAGGCGGCGCTGTTCGCCGCGCGGCGCAACAAGCGCCTGGTGGAGATGGAGGAGTTCGAGCGCGCCAAGGACAAGGTGATGATGGGCGCCGAGCGCCGCTCCATGGTGATGTCGGAGGAGGAGCGGCGCACCACCGCGTACCACGAGTCCGGCCATGCCGTGGTGGGCAAGCTGATGCCGCACGCCGACCCGGTGCACAAGGTCACCATCATCCCGCGCGGGCGGGCGCTGGGCGTCACCTTCTTCCTGCCGGAGAAGGACCGCTACGGCTACAGCAAGGACCAGATGCTGTCGTTCATGGCGGTGTCCTTCGGCGGCCGCATCGCCGAGGAGGTGTTCCTCGACCAGCAGACCACCGGCGCGCGCCAGGACTTCGAGCACGCCACCAAGCTGGCGCGCGACATGGTGATGCACTACGGCATGACCGATTCGCTGGGGCCGATGGTGTACGGCGAGAACGAGGGCGAGGTGTTCCTCGGCCGCTCGGTCACCACGCATAAGAACGTCTCGGAAGCCACCATGCAGAAGGTGGACGAGGAGATCCGCCGCCTGGTGGACCGCCAGTATGCCGCGGCGCGCAAGATCATCGAGGACAACCGCGACAAGGTCGAGGCCATGGCCCGGGCGCTGCTCGAGATGGAGACGCTGGACGCCGACCAGGTGAACGACATCATGCAGGGCAAGCCGCCGCGGCCGCCGAAGTCGAGCGCCTCCTCCGGCGGGGGCGACGCGCCTAGGCCCGCGGGCGACGCCCCGGCCGCCGGCACGGACACCACGACCGCGGCAGCCTGACGGGCGCTTCTTGATCCTGCGCTGCGGCCGGTTCGCGCTGGCGCTGGGTCGGCCGCTCCTGATGGGCGTGCTGAACGTCACGCCCGATTCCTTCTCCGACGGCGGGCGGTTCCAGGACCGGGAAGCGGCGATCGCGCGCGGCCGGCAGCTGGTGGCCGACGGCGCGGACCTGCTCGACATCGGCGGCGAATCCTCGCGGCCGGGCGCCGCGCCGGTGTCCGAGGCCGAGGAGCTCGGGCGCGTGATGCCGGTGCTCGAGGCCCTCGCGGACCTTCCGGTGCCGGTATCGGTGGACACGCGCCGCCCGCGGGTGATGCGCGCGGCGCTCGCCGCCGGCGCCTCCATGGTCAACGACATCGAGGCGCTCGAGGCGCCCGGCGCGCTGGAAGCGGTGGCGGCCTCGGCCTGCGGGGTCTGCCTGATGCACAAGAAGGGCGACCCGGCGACGATGCAGCGTGACCCGACCTACGCCGACGTCGTCGCCGAGGTGAAGGGCTACCTGGCCGCGCGCATCGCCGCCTGCGAGGCCGCCGGCATCGCGCGCGAGCGCATCGTCGCCGATCCCGGCTTCGGCTTCGGCAAGACCGCGGCCCACAACCTGGAGCTGCTGCGCCGGCTGCCCGAGTTCGCCGACCTGGGCGTTCCCATCGCCTCGGGCTGGTCGCGCAAGTCCACGCTGGGGGCGATCACCGGCCGGCCCGCCGGCGAGCGCCTCGCGGCCAGCCTCGCGGCCGCTTTGCTGTCGGCGCAGGCCGGGGCGACAATACTGAGGGTCCACGACGTCAGGGAGACGCGCGACGCGCTGGCGGTTTGGCTGGCGATGCGCGAGGGCGACAGGAAAGGCGGCGCATGAGCAGGAAGCACTTCGGCACTGATGGCGTGAGGGGCACCGTGGGCGCGGCGCCCATGACGCCCGAGTTCGTGCTGCGCCTGGGCTACGCGGCGGGCCGCGTGCTGGCGGCGCGCGGGGCGAAGGCGGGCGAGCGGCCGGCGGTGCTGATCGGCAAGGACACGCGCATCTCGGGCTACATGATCGAGGCGGCGCTGGAGGCCGGCTTTTCCGCCGCCGGCGTGGACGTGCTCCTGTGCGGCCCGCTGCCCACGCCCGGCGTCGCCTACCTGACGCGCGCGCTGCGGCTCTCGGCGGGCGTGGTGATCAGCGCCTCGCACAATCCCTACGCCGACAATGGCATCAAGTTCTTCTCCGGCGACGGCTACAAGCTGCCCGACGCGGTGGAGGCGCAGATCGAGGCGCGGCTGGAGCAGCCCATGGGCTGCAACCCTTCGGCGAAGCTGGGCCGCGCGCGGCGAGTGGACGACGCCCAGGGGCGCTACATCGAGTTCTGCAAGTCCACCTTTCCCGGCGAGCTCGACCTCAAGGGCATGAAGCTGGTGGTGGACTGCGCGCACGGCGCCGCCTATGACGTCGGGCCGCATGTGTTCCACGAGCTGGGCGCGGAGGTCGCGGCCATCGGCGTCGCGCCCGACGGCTTCAACATCAACGACATGTTCGGCGCCACCGCGCCGCAGAACCTCGCCATGGAGGTCAGGCGCCAGAAGGCGCAGCTGGGCATCGCGCTGGACGGGGACGCCGACCGCGTGCTGATCGTGGACGGGGAGGGCACCGCCTACGACGGCGACCAGCTGCTCTACGCGATCGCGCGGCACCGGGCCGGGCGCGAGAAGCTGGCCGGCGTGGCCGGGACGCTGATGACCAATTTCGCGCTGGAGAAGGCCTTCGCGCGGATGAAGGTGCCCTTCGCGCGCGCAGCCGTGGGCGACCGCTACGTGCTGGAGCTGCTGCGCGAGAAGGGCTGGCTGCTCGGCGGGGAGAACTCCGGCCACATCCTGAGCCTGGACAAGCACACCACCGGCGACGGCATCGTCTCGGCCCTGCAGGTGCTGACGGCGATGCGGCAGTCGCGCAAGTCGCTCGCCCAGCTGACCGCGGACCTGGTGATGTACCCGCAGGTGCTGCTCAACGTGACCGTGCCGAAGGGCTTCGACTGGAAGAAGCGGAAGGCGATCGCGAAGGCGCAGGCGGACGCGGAGAAGGCCTTGAACGGCAAGGGCCGGGTCCTGCTGCGGCCCTCCGGGACCGAGCCGGTGCTGCGGGTGATGGTGGAGGGCGAGCCCCGCAAGGCCATTGAATCGGCAGCGAAATCCATCGCCGAGGTAGTGCGGCGGGAGGCGGCTGCGTAGCCCGGGGCGGGGCCACGCTTGACGCGCGGCCTTCATTTCGACTATTCTGGAATCATGGAAACGAATGAGGCCGTCCAATCCCTCAGCGCGCTGGCGCAGGGTTCCCGCCTCGCCATCTTCAGGCTGCTGGTGCAGGCCGGCCCCGCCGGCATGGCCGCCGGCAGCATCGGCGAGAAGCTGGCGCTGCCGCCCGCCACGCTGTCGTTCCACCTCGCCGGGCTCGCCCGCGCGGGCCTGGCGCGCAGCCGGCAGGAGGGGCGCTTCGTGATCTACAGCGCGGATTTCGGCCGCATGAACGACCTCGTCGCCTTCCTGACCACCAACTGCTGCGGCGGCGCGAGCTGTGCGCCGCAGGCCTGCCAACCCGGAACGGACAAAGGAGAACGCCATGAAACGACTTCACGTGCACGTCGCCGTGCATGACCTCGAGCAGAGCATCCGCTTCTACAAGGCGCTGTTCGACGCCGAGCCCACGGTGAGGAAGGGCGACTACGCCAAGTGGCAGCTGGAGGACCCGCGCGTCAATTTCGCGATCTCGAAGCGCGGCGCGAAGGCGGGCCTGGACCACCTCGGCATCCAGGCCGAGGACGACGGCGAGCTCGCCGCGCTGCGCTCGCAGCTGGCGCAGGCCGACGTCGCGATCCTGGACCAGAAGGACGCCACCTGCTGCTATGCGAAGAGCGACAAGCACTGGACGCTGGACCCGCAGGGCATTGCCTGGGAATCGTTCCACACCCTGGAGGCGGCGCCGACCTACGGCGAGGACGGGCGCTCGAAGGCGCGGCCCGCCGCAAAGGCCGCCTGCTGCGCGCCGGCATGATGCACGTCCTGTTCCTGTGCACCGGCAACTCGGCGCGGTCCATCCTCGCCGAGGCCTACCTCAATGCCGCCGGCGCGGGGCGCTTCCGCGCCTACAGCGCCGGCAGCCGTCCCGCCGGGCAACCCAATCCGCTCGCGCTGGAACTGCTGGCGAAGCACCGCATCGACACCGCGGGCCTGCGCTCGAAGAGCTGGGACGAGTTCGCGCGTCCGGGCGCGCCGGCGCTGGATTTCGTGTTCACGGTCTGCGACAACGCCGCGGGCGAGGCCTGCCCGATCTGGCCGGGGCAGCCGATCAGTGCGCACTGGGGCGTGAACGACCCGGCAGCGGTGACCGGCTCCGACGAGGAGAAGCGCCGTGCCTTCCTGCGCGCGTTCCAGGAGCTGAGCACGCGCATCAACCTGCTGCTCAACCTGCCGGTGGAGAAGCTGGACCGGCTGGTGCTGAAGAAGAAGCTGGACGACATCGGCCGCGCCGGCCAGGAAGCGCCGGTCGGCTGAAGGGGGCGGGCGTGCACCGGGACCAGGCGGCCTACCAGGCGGCGCAAGCGCTGAACGCGCGTTGCCATTGCGTGAACGTGGAACTGCCGGCGCTGCGCGAGGCGGTGGATGCGCGGCTGCGCATGCTCGGGATGCCGGCGGGCCTTGCGCAGGACCACCCGCACCTCTTCTCGCACACGCCGGTGTTCCTTTGCCATGAGGATGCACGCCGCATGGCCGCGGCGGTGCGCGCCGTGGAGGCGGCGATCCGGCTGCCGGCCTATCGCGATGCGGTGCTGCAATGGGCGCCGGCGGCGGCACGGCACGATAGCGGTACCCGGGGCGCGTTCCTGGGCTTCGATTTCCATCTCTCCGGAGACGGGCCGAAGCTGATCGAGATCAACACCAATGCCGGCGGCGGGCTGCTGGCGGCGATGCCGGCCGAGGCCGCGCGGACCTGCTGCGGCTCCGTTGCCTGGATCGAGGGCTATGACGGCCGTTTCGAGCGGCACGCCGTTGGGATGCTGCTGGCGGAGTGGCGCGCTGCCGGTCGCGCCGGACGGCCGCGCGCAGTCGCGATCGTCGACCAGGACCCCGTGCGCCAGTATCTCTATCCCGAGTTCCTGCTGATGCAGAACGCGTTGCACCGCGCCCGGATCGCCGCCGTCGTCGCGGCGCCGGAGGCGCTGTCGCTTGACGGCGGGACGCTCCGCGCTGGCGGCGAGCCGGTGGACCTGGTCTACAACCGGCTCACCGACTTCGGCCTGGGGCAGCCGGGCCATCGCGTGCTCCTGGATGCCTATCGCGGCGGCGCCGCGGTGGTCACGCCCAATCCCCGCGCGCATGCCCTGTACGCGGACAAGCGCGCGCTGGGCCTGCTCGGGAACGTCGATTGGCTGCGATCGGCGGGGCTGGATGCGGCGCAGGCGCAGCTGCTCGGCGCCACGGTGCCGAGGACCGAGGAAGTGAAGGCGGAGGATGCGGCCGGACTGTGGCAGCGGCGCCGCAGGCTGTTCTTCAAGCCCGTCGCGGGATTCGGCAGCCGTGGCGCCTACCGCGGCGAGAAGCTGACCCGGCGCGTGTTCGACGACATCCTGCGCGGCGGCTACGTCGCGCAGGAACTGGTTCCGCCCGCGGAACGCGTGCCGGTGGAGCAGGGCGTGCCCCTCAAGTACGACATCCGCAACTACGCGTACGCAGGGGAAGTCCAGCTGCTCGCCGCGAGGCTCTGGCAGGGACAGACCACGAATTTCCGCTCGGAGGGCGGCGGCTTCGCGCCGGTGCTGGTGCTGCCTTGAGCGCGGCGCCGATGAGTTTGTTCGAGCGCTGGCTGACGCTGTGGGTGTTCCTGTGCATCGTCGCCGGCATTGCGCTGGGCCAGCTGCTGCCCGGCCCGGTGCGGATGCTGGGCGCGATGGAGATCGCCCGCGTCAACCTCCCGGTGGGCCTGCTCATCTGGGTGATGATCATCCCGATGCTGCTGAGGATCGACTTCGGCGCGCTGCACCAGGTTCGCTCGCACCTGAAGGGCATCGGCGTCACGCTGGTCATCAACTGGCTGGTGAAGCCCTTCTCCATGGCGTTCCTCGCCTGGCTCTTCATCCGCGAGTGGTTCGCGCCCTGGCTGCCGGCGGACCAGATCGACAGCTATGTCGCCGGGCTGATCCTGCTCGCCGCCGCGCCCTGCACCGCGATGGTGTTCGTGTGGAGCCGGCTCACCGGCGGCGACCCGTACTTCACCCTGTCGCAGGTGGCGCTCAACGACCTCATCATGGTGTTCGCATTCGCGCCCATCGTCGCGCTGCTGCTCGGCCTGTCCTCGATCACCGTGCCGTGGGAGACGCTGCTCACCTCGGTGGTGCTGTACATCGTGATCCCGGTGGTCATCGCGCAACTCTGGCGCCGCCGGCTGCTGGCGCGGGGGCAGGCGGCTCTGGACAGGGTGCTGGCGGCGATTCAGCCCTGGTCCGTGGTGGCCCTGCTCGTGACGCTGGTGTTGCTGTTCGGCTTCCAGGGCGACGCCATCCTGAAGCAGCCGCTCATCATCGCGCTGCTGGCGGTGCCGATCCTGATCCAGGTCGTGCTCAATTCCGGGCTCGCCTACCTTCTCAACCGCGCGGTCGGCGAGAAGCACAGCGTGGCGTGCCCCTCGGCGCTCATCGGCGCATCGAACTTCTTCGAGCTCGCGGTCGCTGCCGCCATCAGCCTGTTCGGCTTCGAGTCGGGCGCGGCGCTCGCGACCGTGGTGGGCGTGCTGATCGAGGTGCCGGTGATGCTGCTGGTGGTGCGGGTGGTGAACGCCAGCCGGCCCTGGTACGAGAGGGGCGCGCGGGCCTGAGGGCAGGCGCCAATGTGCACGATCGTGCACATTGCGGCGCCTACGCGGGGGCGGCCGCCTTCCAGGCGCCGACCTCCGCCAGCAGTTCCTCCGGCCGCTCGGCCACCACGCGGACCGCGCCGGCGAACACCTGCCCGTCGTTGCCGTCGATGGAGATCAGCTCGCCTTCCGCGAGCAGTTGCGCGCCGATGCGTACCGCGCGCCGCGCCGGGTCGATGGCCAGGGACTCGCAGCCCACCAGGCAGACCTTGCCCAGCTGGCGCGCCACCACCGCGGCATGCGCGGTGCGGCTGCCGCGCCGGCACAGCACGCCGGCGGCGAGGCCGATGGCGGCGATGTCGTCGGTGGAAAGGTCGTCGCGCACCAGGATCGACTGCCCGCGCTCATCCGCGATCCGGCGCACCGCGTCGGCATCGAGCGCGATGCGGCCGCTGGCGACGCCGAGGCCCGCGGAGGTGGCGCGGGCGAGCGCGCCGGCATCCTGCTCCCCTGCAAGCCGCATGCGCACGATGGCCGCGAGGTCGAGCGAGGCCAGCCGCTCCAGGGCGCTCGCCCGGTCCAGCAGCCCTTCGCGCACCTGGTCGACGGCGATGCGCAGCGCGGCCCAGGGCGTGCGCTTGGCGGCGCGGGTCTGGAGCAGGAACAGCTTGCCCTCCTGCACGGTGAACTCCAGCTCCTGCGCGTCGCCGAACTCGCGCTCGAGCAGCGGCCGTGCCGCGGTCAGCTCGCGCCAGGCCTCCGGCAGGACCTGGGCGAGGCGGGTGGCGTCCTCGGCACGGTGGCGGCCCGAGACCACGTCCTCGCCCTGGCTGTTGAGCAGGAAATCGACGTAGATCCGGTTGTCGCCGCCGGAGGGATCGCGGGTGAAGGCGACGCCGGACCCGGAAGTGCCGCCGGCGTTGCCGAACACCATGCGCTGGATGGTGACCGCGGTGCCCATGTCCTCGCCGATGCCGTGCATCGAGCGGTAGACGCGCGCGCGCTCGCTGCGCCACGAGCCGAACACCGCGCCCACCGCGGCCTCCAGCTGCGCGCGCGGATCCTGCGGGAAGCGCTTGCCGGTGAGCTCCTCGTGCAGCAGCAGGTACTCGTCGACCAGCGCGGCGAGGGCGCGATAGTCCAGCTCGCGCGCCTGCGCCAGCCCCTCGCGGGCGAGGGCGCGCTCGAGCGCGTCGCGGAACGGCGCCGGGTCGGCGCCGTGCACGGTCTCGGCGAAGCTCTGCACCAGCCGCCGGTAGGAATCCCAGGCAAGGCGCGGGTTGCCGGTGAGGCGCAGCAGGCCGCGCAGCGTCGCCGCGTTCAGGCCGACGTTGAGCAGCGTGTCCATCATCCCGGGCATGGACACCGGCGCGCCGGAGCGCACCGACACCAGCAGCGGCCGGCGCGGGTCGCCGAACCGGAGCCGGCTGCTGCGCTCCAGTTCCCGCAGCGGGGCGTCGATGAGCGCGCCGAGCGCCTCTTGCGCCGCCGCCGGGTCCTCCAGCCAGGAACGGCACAGCGCCGTCCCGAGGGTGAAGCCGTCCGGCACCGGCAGCCCGAGGCGCGTCATGCGCGCGAGGTTGTAGGCCTTGAAGCCCATCTCGGCCGCGCTGCCATCGCCCGCCTGCAGGGAGAACGCGTGCTGCGCCATGCCTCAGGCCGCCATGACGCTGCCCAGCACGTGGTCGCGCAGGGCGAGCGCGCTGTGCAGGAAGGAGTCGGTGGCGGTCTCCAGGCCGCGCGCCACCTCGGCGATGACGAACAGGTCGCGCGCGTCGGTGTCGCGGCTGGCGAGCACCACGTGGACCGAGCGCTCGGCCTCGTCGCCGCGCTGCTCGAACTCGACGATGCGGTGGATCGCCTGCAGGAACTCCTGGACGTCGGTGCGCGGCGAGCCGCGGCCGAGGTCGCGCGCGCCCTCGACGGCCTTCAGGTGCTCCTGCGCGCAGCTGAGGACGATCTCGGCCAGCAGCGACAGCGGCTGCTTCGCCTCCGCGGCGATGCGCTCGGGGCGCAGCAGCGGCAGGTGGAAGGCGGCGTCCTCCAGCGCGTCCACCGCGTCGTCGCCCTGCGCCACGATCTGCGACAGCACCCCGGCCTGCTCCGAGCGCCGGCCCAGCTCGCGCGCCTGCACCACCAGCTCGTCGCCGCGGCGCTCCCAGACCCGCGAGCGCGTCGCCGCCTGCTCGAAGCTGCCGGTGCCGGCGAGGCCGTCGCGCACCGCGGCGGCGATCTCGATGGCGAGCGCCACCTGCTCGGAGGCGAGGTCGAGCACCGCCTGGCGCGCGGACAGGAACGAGCCCAGCAGCTCGGCGCGGATCTCGTCGGCGACCAGGCTCTCGGGGCGTCCCTCGCGCAGCGCCTCGGAGGCGGTGCGGAAGACGAAGCGCAGGAAGTCGATCGCGGTGTCGCGGCCGAGGATGTCGTCCAGGCGCGCGCCGAAGGTCGCCGGGGCGCGGCCGAGCGAGGCCAGCGCGCCGAACACCGCGCGCTCGCCGCCGATGCGCAGGAAGGCCATGTGGCCGAGGTCCTGGCGCGCCGCCCAGCGCAGCAGCGCGATCGCGTCCTTCTTGCCGAGCAGCAGCCGCAGGCGCTTGCGCGCCCGGTTCCAGTCGATCAGGTACACCAGGCGCGAGGCGAGGAACTCCAGGTAGGCCTCCAGCGCCTCGCGCGTCGGCGCCTGGAAGCTGCCCACGGAGAGGTGGTAGATGCCGTCCTCGAAGGCGCTGTCGGACTTCGACAGCGTGTCGCTCCAGGTGACCGCCCAGCCGGCGAACAGGCTCTGGAAGAACACCAGGCGCGCGAGGTGCACGTCGGTGTAGGTCAGGGTCGCGGAGAGGCCCTCGACGCCGACCACCAGCACGTGCGCGTCCGTGGTGCCGATGTCGTTCTGCAGCAGCAGGCGCGCGCCGGAGCGCGTGGCGGTGGTGTCCAGGCCCGGGTGGTCGAACTTGAGCGCGCGCGTGCGCTGGATGCCGCGCATGAACGCGGCCACCAGCGGCCGGTCCTCGGGCGCGAGCAGGTAGGCGCGCGCGCCGGAGACCGATTCGGTGGCGTACGTCGCCTGCAGCCGGTTGAGCGCCTTGTGCAGGTCCATCACGAGCAGGTGCAGGCTGTCGGCGCCATCGCGCGCGCCGCTGGCCGCGCGCGCGATGGCGCCGGCGGGGACCGCGCCGTCGGCGTCGGTCCAGGGTTCGCGGCACAGCTGCGCCAGCCGCTCGCCGAACGCGGCGGCATCCGCGTCGCCGGCGGCGGCGAGCGGCTCCAGCATCTCCTGCAGCGCGACGCCCAGGCGGGCGAAGAGGTCCGGTGCGCCGGGGATCGCGTAGCGCCCGCCCTCCAGCGGCCGGGTGGCGCCGACCACGGCATCGAGCGCCGCGTCGGCTTCGCCCGCGGCAACGCGCTCGCGCGCGAGGTCCGGTCGCTCCGCGGCCGGGCGCGAGGCGTTCGCGGCCGCGAACTGCAGCAGGCTGAAGTAGTACTTGGCGCGGTCGTTGGCCGCCAGGCCGCGGTTGATCAGCGCCGGCACCGTCAGCCGCGCCTCTCCCAGGGTGCCCAGCATGCGTTGCTTCTGGCTCATGCCTCGCGCAGTGTCGCCCGGGCGGCGTCCGGCGGTTTGATCGAGGTCAATTCCGCGCTGCCTGCTCTGCTAAACTCGCGCCTCCTTGAAAGGCGCCCCCCACAATCCAGTCGAGCGCGCGCTCGCGCTCTACCGCACCATGGCCCGCATCCGCGCCTTCGAGGACGCCGCGGAGGAGGCCTCGAAGGGCGGCGTGTCCGCGTTCGGTGCCGCATTGAGCCAGGACGTGATGGTGCGCGGCCCGCTGCACCTGTCCACCGGCCAGGAGGCGGTGCCGGCGGGGGTCTGCGCGAACCTCCGCCAGCAGGACATGATCACCTCGACGCACCGCGGCCATGGTCACACCATCGCCAAGGGCGCCTCCATCGAGAAGATGATGGGGGAGCTGTTCGGCCGCGCCACCGGCTTCAACGGCGGCAAGGGCGGCTCGATGCACATCGCCGACTTCTCGGTGGGCATGCTGGGCGCCAACGGCGTGGTCGCCGCCGGCATCCCGATCGCGGTCGGCGCGGCGCACGCGGTGCGCATCCGCGGCGGGCGCGAGGTGGTGGCGTGCTTCTTCGGCGACGGCGCCATCAACCGCGGCCCGTTCATGGAAGGCCTGAACTGGGCCGCGATCCACAGGCTGCCGCTGCTGTTCGTGTGCGAGGACAACCGCTGGTCCGCGACCACCGCCACGGGCGCGATGACGGCGGGCGCCGGCGCCCTGGCGCGCGCGAAGGCGACCGGCGTCGACGGCGTGGCCGTGGACGGCAACGACGTGTTTGCGGTGGACGCGGCCGCCGGGTCGCTGCTCGACGCCATCCGCGCGGGCGAGGGACCGAAGTTCCTGCACGCGGTGACCTATCGCTTCAAGGGCCACGTTTCCGTCGACCCGGCCACCTACCGCGACGGCGAGGAAGTGGCGCGCGCGCTGGAGAGCGACCCGATGCCGCTGGCCGAGGCGCGCATCGGGGCGGCGGCGGCGCAGCGCATCCGGGACGAGGCGCATGCCGAGGTGAAGCGCGCGGTGGAGGCCGCCGCCGCGGCGCCCTGGCCGAAGGCGGAAGCGGCCTATACGGACATCCAGGACGTCGGCGCCGGCCGGTGGCACGCCTGACATGGCGACGATGACCTACGCGCAGGCCGCCTGCGCGGCCCTCGAGCAGGCGATGGCCGCCGATCCGCGCGTGGTGGCGATGGGCGAGGACGTCGGCCGCGGCGGCATCTTCGGCCAGTACCGCGGCCTGCAGCAGAAGTTCGGGCCGGCGCGGGTCATCGACACCCCGATCTCCGAGTCCACCATCATGGGCGCGGCGGTGGGCATGGCGCTCGCGGGCCTGAAGCCGGTGGTGGAGATGCGCGTGGTGGACTTCGCGCTGTGCGCCATGGACGAGATCGTCAACCAGGCCGCCAAGGCGCGCTACATGTTCGGCGGCCAGGGGCGCGTGGGCCTGGTGGCGCGCATGCCCGGGGGCATCTGGACCGGCTCGGCCGCGCAGCATTCGCAGAGCCTGGAGGCCTGGTTCGCGCACATCCCGGGCCTGGTGGTGGTCGCGCCGGGCACGCCGCAGGACAACCACGGCCTGCTCGCGGCCGCGATCGCCTGCGGCGACCCGGTCATCTACCTCGAGCACAAGGAGCTGTGGGGAACGGAAGGCGAGGTGGGCGCGGAGATGGTGGAGCTGGGCCAGGCGCGGCTGCTGCGTCCGGGCAAGGACCTCACCCTGGTCACCTGGTCCCGCACCGTGGGCGCGGCGCTGGAGGCGGCCCGCCAGGCCGAGTCCCTCGGTCGCTCCGTGGAGGTGCTGGACCTGCGCACCATCTGGCCCTGGGACCGCGACGCGGTGCTCCAGTCCGCGCGCCGCACCGGGCGGCTGCTCGTGGTCCACGAGGCGGTGCGCAGCGCCGGCTTCGGCGCCGAGATTGCCGCCGAGGTTGCCGAGACGCTCGGTGTTCGGGTAAAAAGGCTCGGCGGCCCCCGCATTCCGGTCGGCTACTCGCGCCCGCTCGAGGAAGAGGCGCGGCTGAGCGCCGCCAGGATTCTCGAAGCCATCACCGCATTCCAATGAGGAGAAGCACATGAAACGCAGGTCCATCATCGCGGCGCTGGCCGCCGCCGGGCTCACGCTCGCCGCCGCGCCCGCCTTCGCGCAGTCCAAGTACCAGGCCGAGTACCGCCTGTCCACCGTGGTCGGCTCCGCCTTCCCCTGGGGCAAGGCGGGCGAGAAGTGGGGCGAGCTGGTGAAGCAGCGCACCAACGGCCGCATCAACATCAAGATGTACCCGGGGGTGTCGCTGGTCGCGGGCGACCAGACGCGCGAGTTCACCGCCATCCGCCAGGGCGTGATCGACCTCGCGATCGGCTCGACCATCAACTGGTCGCCGCAGATCAAGCAGCTGAACCTGTTCTCGCTGCCGTTCCTGATGCCGGACTACGCCGCCATCGACGCGCTCACCAAGGGCGAGGTCGGCAAGGAGCTGTTCGCGGTGCTGAGCCGCGCCGGCGTGGTGCCGCTCGCCTGGGGCGAGAACGGCTTTCGCGAGGTGACCAATTCCAAGCGCGAGCTGCGCCGCCCGGCGGACTTCAAGGGCCTCAAGTTCCGCGTCGTCGGCTCGCCGCTGTTCCTGGACACCTTCACCGCGCTGGGCGCCAACCCGACGCAGATGAGCTGGGCCGACGCCCAGCCCGCCTTCGCCTCGGGCGCGGTGGACGGGCAGGAGAACCCGCTCACGGTGTTCACCGCCGCCAAGCTGCACACGGTGGGGCAGAAGAACGTGACCCTGTGGGGCTACGTCGCCGACCCGCTCATCTTCGTCGCCAACAAGGAAGTGTGGGAGAGCTGGTCGAAGGAGGACCAGAAGATCGTGCGCGAGGCGGCGATCGAGGCCGGCAAGTACTGCATCGAGCTCGCGCGCGAGGGCCTGACCGGCGACAGCCCGGCGATGCACAAGACCATCGAGGGCTTCGGAGTGAAGATCGTGAAGCCGACGGCTGCGGAGCGGGCCGAGTTCCAGAAGGTCACCCGCCCGGTGTACGACAAGTGGGCCAAGCAGATCGGCCCGGACCTGGTGAAGAAGGCCGAGGCCGCGGTCGCCGCGCGCAAGAAGTAAGCCCCCCGGCTTGTCCGAGCTGAACGGGGGGGCGTCGCCGACGCTGCCCCCGAACGCGAAGTTCCGCGTCGAGCGCTTCCTCGGGGCGGCGGCGATGGCGGCGATCTGCCTCATCACGCTGGCCAACGTGGTGGTGCGCTACACCACCGACATTTCCTTCGCCTTCACCGAGGAAGTGTCGGTGTTCCTGCTGGTGTTCCTCACCTTCGTCGGCTCGGCGAAGGCCTTCCTCGACGGCAACCAGATGGCCGTCACCTACTTCACCGACCGGATGGGCTGGGCCTGGCGCCGGCGCTTCCTGCTGTTTGGGCTGGCCATGAGCGCGCTGATGGTGGGACTGATCGCCTGGTACGGCAGCTACATGGCCTGGGATGACTACCAGCTGGAGGTCACCTCGCCGGGGCTGGGCTGGCCGCAGTGGATCTACACCGTCTGGATGCCGCTGCTCGCGCTGCTGGTGCTGGCGCGCCTCGTGCAGGGCTTCGCGCACGTGCTGGGGAAGCGCTCGCCGTGAGCTGGCTCCTTTTTGGCAGCTTCGTGGTGCTGATGCTCGCCGCGGTGCCGCTCGCGGTCACCCTCGGCCTGTCGGGCGTCACGGTCATCCTCGCCGCCAAGATGGGCATCATGTCGGTGCCGAACACGGTCTACAGCGGCATCGCGAAGTATCCCCTCATCGCGCTGCCGGTGTTCATCCTCGCCGGCATGATCTTCGAGCGCTCCGGGGTGGCTGCGCGCCTGGTGCGCCTGGCCGAGAGCGTGGTCGGCAAGAGCGCCGGCGGCCTCGCCGTGGCCGCGGTGCTGGTGTGCATGGTCCTGGGCGGCATCTCCGGCTCCGGCCCGGCCGACGCCGCCGCGGTGGGCGCGATCCTGATCCCGGCCATGACGCGCGTGGGCTATCCGCGCGAGTTCAGCGCCAGCCTGATCGCGGCGGGCGGCTCGACGGCGATCGTCATCCCGCCCTCGATCGCGCTCATCATCTACTCGGTGCTGGTGCCGCAGGCGAGCGTGCAGGCGCTGTTCGCCGGCGGGCTGGTGGCGGGGCTGCTGTGCGGGGTGGCGCTGATCCTCGCCGCCCTCGTTCTTTCGCGCCTGAACGGCTGGGGCGCGAACGATCCCGAGCCGGCGCCCGCGTTCTGGCCGGCGCTGAAGGATGCGGGCTGGGGCCTGCTCGCGCCGGTGATCATCCTGGGCGGCATGCGCAGCGGCGCGTTCACGCCCACCGAGGCGGCGGTGGTGGCGGTCGCCTACGGCCTGGTGATCGGCCTCGTCATCTACCGCTCCATGACCTGGAAGCAGGTCTGGGACCTGCTCGCGGAGGCGGCCGAGATCTCGGCCGTGATCCTGTTCATGGTCGGGCTGGCCTCCCTGTTCGGCTGGGCGGTGGACACCATCGGCGTGTTCAACGACTTCGCCAAGTGGCTCACCAGCACCGGCACCAGCGAGGTGGCGGTGCTGCTCGCGATCACCTTCATGCTGCTGCTGGCCGGCACGGCGCTCGACGCCACGGCGACGTACTTCGTGTTCCTGCCGTTCCTGCTGCCGGTCGCCGCGGCCTACGACTGGAACCTGGTCTGGCTCGGGATCGTGATGACCATCAATGTCGCCATCGGCCAGTTCACGCCACCCACGGCGGTGAACCTGATGGTGACCTGCCGGCTGGCCGGGATCCCGATGGAGTCCACCATCAAGTGGTGCGCATGGCTGGTGGCCGCGATGACCGCGCTCCTGCTGGTGCTGACCTTCGTGCCGGAGATCGTGCTGTTCCTCCCGCGGCAGCTGGGCTACCTCTGA
>CAZMDA010000069.1:0-18913 GCA_964564865.1 uncultured Bordetella sp.
TCGCCCTCCAACGCGCTCAACGCGATCTACAAGGGCCGCGGCACGCTTTTCCACGCCGCGCTGGTCGAGCAGTTCATCCAGTGCATCGGCATCTTCCCGGTGGGCTCTGTGGTGGAGCTGAACAGCGGCGAGGTCGGCGTCGTGATCGCGCAGAACCTGGTGCGCCGGCTGCAGCCTCGGGTGATGGTGGTGCAGGATGCGCAGGGCAATCCGCTGCGCCCGCACAAGATGCTCGACCTGATGAAGGATCCGCTGGCGGGCCCGGACAAGCCCTACCGCATCGTGCGCGCGCTGGAGTACGACAAGGTGAAGATCAACCCGCGGGAACTCTTCCTGTGAGCGGAGCGCGAAGCTGATGGCCGAGGAGCGCCTTCTGGCCGCGCACTCGGGCGAGGCGCCGCTCACCGAGGCGGCGGTGGCGCGCCTGCTGGGGGAGTTCGGCATCGACGAGGCGCTGCTCGGGCGCCTGAACGCGCTCGGGCTCGCGGTGCGGCGCCAGGCGCCGGACCTGATCGCGCCACTCGAGCGCGAGGCGATGCTGGCGCACGCCGAGGGCGCCTTCTTCGCGCCGCTCCTGGCCGGGACCATGTCCGAGCCGCAGAAGGCCCTGATCGACGCGGTGTCGCGCGGCAGCCTCGGCCTGAAGGCGCTGTGCGCGTTGCTGGCGCGTTGGGCGCTGGCGATCAATCCGCAGGAGCCCGCGGAACGGATCCGGCGCGACTGCCTGCCGCTGCAGGACGCGCTGCGCGCGGGCGCGCTGCGCGTCTACGCCGGGGACCCGGCGGGCCGCGACGCGGCGCTGGCCGCCGCCGAGCACTTCACCCTGGCGCAGCTCGCGGTCTGCACCGCTGCCGCCGCCCTCGGCGCCGCGCGCGGCGCCGAGGGCGGCCCGATGCCCGAGCATGTCCCGCTGGTCGAGCAGCTGCGCAAGCGCATCGCGCGCTGCGAGCAGGACGGGCGGGCGCTGGCGCTCATCTACGTCGAGTGCGGCATCATCGGGCGCATCGACGGCATCTGGGGCTTCCACGTCGGCGACGCGGTCCGCACCCGCATCCTCGCCCGCATGTGCACCGACGTGCTGCGCCCGGGCGACCTGCTGAGCGAGGTCGGGCGCGACGAGTTCGCCTGCGTGCTCGATGTCGTCGCCGGCCCCGGCGTCGCGATGCTGGCGGCGCAGAAGACGCTGCGCGCGCTCAACGTGCCGGTGCGCGTGGCCGAGACCGAGGTCTATGCCCGGCCGGCGGTGGGCGTGGCGCTGTATCCCGAGCACGGCGAGAGCCCGGCCACGCTGCTGCAGCGAGCGAAGATCGCCTGCCTGGTGGCGCGCGACGTACTGGAACGGATCGCGGTCTACCAGGAGAAGCAGGAGGATCCGCACACGCGCATGCTGGTCTACGAGAACCGGCTGCGGGCGGCGATCGACCAGGGCACGCTGGAGCTGGTGTTCCAGCCCCAGTTCCGCCTGGCCGACGGCGCCCTGGTCGGGGTCGAGAGCCTGCTGCGCTGGAAGGACTCGGAGCTGGGCGTGGTGCCGCCATCGCAGGCGATCGCGGTGGCCGAGTCCGCCGGGCTGATGAACGAGGTCACCTGGTGGGTGCTGAACAACGCGCTGCGCCATTGCGCCGAGTTCCGCTTCCGCGGCCTGGACATCCGCGTCGGGGTCAACCTGTCGGCCAACAACCTGCGCGAGCGCGACCTGCCGGATTTCATCGACCGCGCGCTGCGTACCTGGGAAGTGCCGCCGGCGAGCCTGGTGATCGAGGTCACCGAGACCGCGGTGCTCGGCGCCGCCGAGGCAATCAGCGACACCTTCGGCCGCCTCAAGGCCCTCGGCGTGCGGCTGTCCATCGACGACTTCGGCACCGGCTACTCGTCCATGAACTACCTCGCCAACATGCCCTTTGACGAGATGAAGATCGACCTCTCGTTCGTGCGCGACATGGTGAGCGTCCCTGCCCACGAGCGCATCGTGCGCTCGCTCATCGACCTGGCGCACAACCTCGGCCTCACCGTGGTCGCCGAGGGCGTGGAGAACGAGCCCACCCGCGCGCGTCTCGCCGAACTGGGCTGCGACTGCATCCAGGGCTATTTCGCCAGCGAGCCGCTGGAGCCGGAGAAGCTGCTCGCCGGCTACGGCACCGCGGGCCCGCGCGCGCCGGCGCCTTGAGTCCCGCTTGAATCCCGCCGCCGCGTTGGTCGCGGCCCACGTGCTGTCCATGGCGGGCTACGCGACCTTCGCCGCGCTGCTGCCCGAGTTGCGCGACCTGTGGAACCTGAGCAACGCCGAGGCGGGCCTGATCGCGAGCGCGTTCTTCGCCGGCTATATTGCCACGGTGTCGGGCTGGACCGCGCTCACCGACCGGATGGACGCGCGCCGCGTATACCTTGCCGGTGCGCTGGCGACCGCGGCCGGTTGCGCCGGGTTCGGCGCGCTGGCACAGGGGCTGGCGGGCGGCGTGCTGTTCCAGGCCCTGCTCGGCGCCGGCGTCGCGGGCACCTACATGCCGGGCCTGCGCCTGCTTTCGGACCGCACCAGCGGCGCCTCGCAGAGCCGCTACATCGCGGTCTACACCTCGTTTTTCGGCATCGGCACCGCGTTGTCGCTGGGTTTCACGGGCGCGATGGCCCCGGCCTTCGGCTGGCGCGCGGCCTTCATCGCCGCCGCCGCGGGGCCGATGGTTGCGGGCCTGATGGTGATGCTCTGGGTGCCCGGCGGCCGCGGCGAACCGCGCCCTGGCGGGCCCATCTCGCTGGCGACGCTGTTCCCGGTGGGCGCCTGGCGCAAGGTGCTGGCGATCCGGTCCGCCGCAGGCTACACGCTGGGCTACGTGGTGCATTGCATCGAGCTGTTCGGCTCCCGCGCCTGGATGGTCGCCTTCCTCGGCTACTCGGCGGGCCTGCAGGCGGCCGGGAGCGGGTATCCGTGGAATTTCGCCGCCATCGCGGCGATCGTGAACCTGCTCGCGGTGCCGGCCTCGATCGCCGGCAACGAAGTGGCGCTGCGCATCGGCCGGCGCCGCTGGATCGAGATCGCGATGTTCGGCTCCGGCGCCTGCGGCATCGCGCTCGCGTTCTGCGGCGCGGGCCACTGGAGCCTGGTGGTGGGGCTGCTCACCGTCTATTCCATGCTGGTGATGGCCGAATCGGCGACGCTGACTGCCGGCCTGGTCGCCGCGGCGCCACCGGATCTGCGCGGCGCGGCGCTCGGCCTGTACTCGCTGGCCGGGTTCACCGGCGGCATGCTCGGGCCGTCGCTGTTCGGCGTCGCGCTGGACCTCGCCGGGGGCCAGGCGTCCGCGGCGGCCTGGGCCTCCGGCTATGCCGCCATCGGCGCCGGCTGCCTCGCGGCGCCCCTGGCGCTCCGGCTATTCGCGCGGGGCCGCTAGGCTAGAATCACCCGCAGGAGGAGTCCCCCATGGAAAAGATCTGGCTCAAGAGCTATCCGAAGGGCGTGCCTGCGGAGATCGACGTCAACGCCTACCGGTCGATTCCCCACCTGTTCGACGAGAACATCGGCAAGTACCGGGATCGTCCCGCGTACATCTGCATGGGCAAGACGATCACCTTCGCCGAGGTCGACCGGCTCTCGACCGCCTTCGGCGCCTGGCTGCAGTCCAAGGGCCTCGCCAAGGGCACGCGCGTCGCGGTGATGATGCCCAACGTGCTGCAGTACCCGGTGGCGGTATTCGGCATCCTGCGCGCCGGCTGCACCGTGGTGAACGTGAACCCCCTCTACACGCCGCGCGAGCTGGAGCACCAGTTGAAGGACTCCGGCGCCGAGGTGATCGTGATCCTGGAGAACTTCGCCGCCACCCTCGAACAAGTGCTGGCGAAGACCCCGGTGAAGCATGTCGTGCTCGCCACCATGGGGGACTTGCTCGGCTTCAAGGGCCTGATCGTGAACTTCGTGGTGCGCAAGCTGAAGAAGGATGCCGCCGGCAAGCCGCTGGTGCCCGCCTTCAGCCTGCCCGGCGCGGTTCCGTTCAACACCGTCATCGCCGAGGGCTCCGGCCGCCAGCTGCAGAAGGTGGACGTGGGGCCGGAGGACATCGCCTTCCTGCAGTACACCGGCGGCACCACGGGCGTGTCCAAGGGCGCGATCCTGCTGCACCGGAACATCATCGCCAACATGGAGCAGGTCTCGGCCTGGTTCTCGCCGACGCGCAAGGAGGACGACCCGCTGGTGATGGTGGCGCCGCTGCCGCTGTACCACATCTACGCGCTGACCTGTAACTGCATGTTCATGCTGCGCGACGGCGGCTGCAACCTGCTGATCCCGAATCCGCGCGACATTCCCGGCTTCATCAAGGAGCTGAAGAACAACCGCTTCACCGCCATCAGCGGCCTGAACACGCTCTACAACGCGCTGCTGAACCACCCGGATTTCGCCAGCATCGACTTCTCGCAGCTGCGCCTCGCCTCCGCGGGCGGCATGGCGATGCAGCAGCCGGTGGCCGATCGCTGGCAGAAGGCGACCAAGGTGCCCATCCTCGAGGGCTACGGGCTCACCGAGACCTCGCCGGTCGCCACCACCAATCCGGTGGACCAGACCGAGTTCAGCGGCACCATCGGCCTGCCGATCCCGAGCACCGTCATCACGATCCGCGACGACGACGAGAACATCCTGCCGGTCGGGCAGGTGGGCGAGATCTGCATCGCCGGCCCGCAGGTGATGAAAGGCTACTGGCAGCGTCCCGAGGAGACCGCCAAGGTGATGGCGAAGGACGGCGCCTTCAAGACCGGCGACATCGGCGTCATGGACGAGCGCGGCTTCGTCAAGATCGTGGACCGCAAGAAGGACATGATCCTGGTCTCGGGATTCAACGTCTACCCGAACGAACTGGAGGCGGTGGTGGCGATGATGCCGGGGGTGCTGGAGGTGGCGGTGATCGGCGTGCCCGACGAGCACTCCGGCGAGGTGCCCAAGGTGTTCATCGTGAAGAAGGATCCCGCGCTTACCGAGCAAATGGTGCTCGATCACTGCAGGGAGCAGCTCACCGGCTACAAGCGGCCGAAGTACGTCGAGTTCCGCGCCGAGCTGCCCAAGACCAACGTCGGCAAGATCCTGCGCCGCGCGCTGCGGGACGAGAAGAAGGCCTGAGTACGGGGCCGCACGCCGTCCGCGCGGTCCTCGTCGACCTCGACGGCACGCTGCTCGACACCGCGCCCGACCTCGCGGCGGCGGCGAACGCGACGCTGGAGGGCCTGGGCCTCGCGCCGGTGGACCCCGCGGCGGTGCGCGACTACATCGGCAAGGGCGTGTCGTTCCTGGTGCGCCGCTGCCTGGAGCGCTCGCTCGGCCGGGCGCCGGAGCCGCGGCTGATGATGCGCGCGCAGGCGCGCTTCTCGAGGCACTACGAGCGCCTGAGCGGCGCCGCCTCGCGGCCGTTTCCCGGCGTGGTCGAGGGGCTGGAGGCGATGCGCGCGCAGGGCCTCGCCATCGCCTGCATCACCAACAAGCTGATGCGCTTCACGGTGCCGCTGCTGGCGAAGGCGGGCATCGCCCGCCACATCCAGGCCATCGCCACCAGCGATACCGCGGGCGCGCGCAAGCCCGACCCGGCGATGGTCCTGCACGCCTGCCGGCTGCTCGGCGTGCAGTCGGCGCAGGCCTGCGTGATCGGGGACTCGGACAACGACGGCGAGGCGGCGCGCGCCGCCGGCTGCCGCTTCGTGCTGGTGTCCTACGGCTACCGCGAGGGGCGCGCGCTGGCCGAGATGCGGTGCGACGCGAGGGTGGACAGCCTGGTGGAGGCCGCGGCCCTGCTCAGGGCTTCCGGGGCGGCACCAACCTGAGCAGCTGGTGCGGCGCCGCCTCGATCGCCTGGCGCGAGGTCACCATCGGGATGTACTCGTTCCTCGCCCAGGCCTCGCTGAAGGCGGCGTAGTGCCGGGAGAGCACGTTGCCCGACTGGCCGCCGGAGTGGATGAAGAGCGACTTCTCCAGGTCCGCGAGGTCGTAGACCGCGCGCAGGCTGGCCGCATGCCGGTTGGCGAAGGGCCGCGCCTCGTCGTTCAGGTTGTTGCGCCCGACGTTCACGGTGTAGGCGTCCCCCGGCGAGGGCACGTTGATGTCGAACAGGCGCGCGAGCAGCGGCTGGCGGCCGAGCGGCCGGTGCTCGCTGCGCGCGGCGTGCGCCGTGCCCCAGCGCCTGGCGGCCATGTCGGCGCCATGGCGCCGGCGCAGGTCGGCGAGCGCGGCCTCGAGCGACACCGCGAGCACCTCCTCGCAGGTCTCGGCCGCCGGCGTGGCGACGTTGTCGCACCAGGCCGCGGCCTCGCCCGAGAGCACGCTGGCGACGAATGGGGCGCGCGCCAGCCAGTTGGACTGGAAGGCCGCGCCCAGCTCGTCCGCGTACAGGCCGCGCGCCAGCTCCCGCCACCAGCCCCAGGCGATGAGCGGCTCGGGGCGGTCCGCCTCCATGGCGCCATCCCACTTGCCGAGCAGCGCGAGGGCGCGCTTCGCCTCGTCGCTGCGCGGCCGCGTGGCGAGCAACGCCGGCAGCAGGTCGCGCATCGCGAGCGACAGCACGTCGGCCTGCACGCGGGCAAAGCTGCGCACGTCGTGCTTCGGCGTCGCCTCCAGCAGCGACTGGATGCGGTCGGCGCGGTAGGGCGGCTGCCACTCGGCGCCGAGGAAATGCCGGTAGCCCGGCGGCGTGATCTTGTGGTTCGCGGTCACGAGGATGCCGTCCGCCGGGTTGTAGCTGCGGGGCAGCTCGTCGAACGGGACGTAGCCGTCCCAGTCGTACTTCTCCAGCCAGCCCGGCGCCGGGGCGAGGCCCTTGAGGTCGTTCCCGGGCTTGCGCACCGGCACCCGCCCCGCGGCGACGAAGCCGATGTTGCCGGCGAGGTCGGCGTAGACCATGTTCTGCTGCGGCGAGTGGAAGTCGCGCGCGGCATCGAGGAACCCCTCCCAGTCGCGCGCGCGCGCGAACTTGAGCGCCGCCTGCAGCGTGAGGTCGTCGTGGGCGAGCGCGGTCCACGCGAAGGCGATCACGTGCCCGCGCGGGGCCTGGTCCTGCACCAGCCGCGAGACGTCCGAGATCACCGGCCCGTGGCGCGAGATCCGCACCCGCAGGCGCTCGGGCTCGGCGCCCTTCACGCGGATGACCTCCTCGATCACCTGGAACGGGCGCGGGCCGTCGGGCGCGAGGTAGCCGCCGGCGGCGTCGAGCTTCTCGATGTACAGGTCCTGCACGTCCGGGCCGGTATTGGTGAAGCCCCAGGCCATGTGCTCGTTGCGGCCCAGCACCACGGCCGGCACCCCGGGCAGGGTGGCGCCGATCACGTTCAGGCCCGGCGCCGAGAGCCGGGCGAAGTACCAGACCGGCGGCGCGGTCAGGCCGAGATGCGGGTCATTCGCGAGCAGCGGCTTGCCGGTGGCGCTGCGCTCGCCCGACACCACCCAGTTGTTGGAGCCCAGGCCCTCGGGGGGGCCGCCCGGCGCGGCGGCCACGAGGCGGTTGAGGCTTTGCGCGAGCTGGACGCCGTCCTTCTCCAGCGCGTGGTAGAGCGTCTTCAGGTCCGCGATCTCCGGCGGCGCCTCGCCGGGGTACGGCGAGACGAACTGGTGGATGCGCGCGAGCGGCACGGTCTTGGCGAGGTGCATGCGCAGCACCTCGTTGCGCCAGTTGCCGCCCAGGTCCCAGGCCATCATCTTGATCCAGCCCACGGAATCCGCCGGTTGCCAGGGCTCGGGGCGCGCGCCGGTGAGCCAGAACTCGACCGGCAGCACCGGGTCGGTGGCCAGGTAGGCGTTCACGCCCGCGGCGTAGGCCTCCAGCAGCGCGCGCGTCTCGGCGTCGAGCACCTTGAGGTTGGCCTCGGCCGCGCGGCGCACGCCCAGCGTGCGCAGGAACCGGTCGGTCTCCAGCCCGCCCTTGCCGACCACCTCGGAGAGCCGGCCGGCCGCGATGCGCCGGTTCATCTCCATCTGCCAGAGCCGGTCCTGCGCGTGCACGAAGCCGAGCGCGAAACTGGCGTCCGCCGGGCTGCCGGCATGGATGTGCGGAATGCCGTAGCGGTCGCGCAGGATCTCGACCGGACCGGAGAGGCCGGCGAGCCGGATCTCCCCCTCCACCTTGGGCAGGGACTGGCGCAGGTAGAGGTAGGCGGCGCCGGCCAGCAGCGCGAGCGCGAGGACGGACCAGCCCAGCAGGCGCAGGAGCAGTTTCATGGGGGAAGAATACGCCGCGAACGGCGAACCGGCTTATGCGGCGGTGCGGCAAATCTGCTATAAGCTCCCGGTTACCTTAGGCTTTCGGAGGCGATCTGCTCTACAGCCTGTACGAAGCGCAACACACGCTGCTCGGCCCCTGGCGGCACGCCGCCGAGCTCTCCCGCGGCTGGTTCGCCCACCCGTTCAGCCCCTTCAGCTACACGCCCATGGCCCGCCGCATGGCGGCCTCGAGCGACCTGTTCCTGCGCGTCACGCAACGCTACGAGAAGCCGCTCTGGGGCATCGACTCGGTCCGCGTTGCCACCGGCACGGGGGAGCGGGACGTGCCGGTGCACATCGAGCTCGCCGAGGCGAAGCCGTTCTGCAACCTGCTGCATTTCCGGCGCGAGCTGGAGGCGCCGCGCCGGGATCCGAAGGTCCTGCTGGTGGCGCCGCTCTCCGGCCACCACGCCACGCTGCTGCGCGACACCGTGCGCACGCTGCTGCCGGCGCACGAGGTCTGGGTCACGGACTGGCTGGACGCGCGCATGGTGCCGCTCAGCGCCGGGGCGTTCCACCTCTCGACCTATGTCGACTACATCCGCGAGTTCATCGGCAGGCTGGCGCCCGACATCAACGTGATCTCGGTCTGCCAGCCCACGGTGCCGGTGCTGGCGGCGGTGGCGCTGATGGCCGAGCGCGACGAGGCGGCGCCGGGCGCCATGGTGATGATGGGCGGGCCGATCGACGCGCGCCGCAGCCCGACCGCGGTCAACAACCTTGCGATGCAGAAGCCCTATTCCTGGTTCGAGCGCAACGTGATCGACCGGGTCCCGTCGAAGTATCCGGGCTACATGCGCCGCGTCTACCCCGGCTTCCTGCAGCACCTGGGCTTCGTCGCCATGAACCCGTCGCGCCACATGGACGCGCACTGGGACTACTTTGGGCACCTCTTGCAGGGCGACGACGACTCGGCCGAGAAGCACCGCGAGTTCTACGACGAGTACAACGCGGTGCTGGACATGCCGGCGGAGTACTACCTGGACACCATCAAGACCGTGTTCCAGGACTTCGCGCTGCCCAAGGGCCGCATGTTCGTGCGCGACGACCTGGTGCGGCCGCAGGCGATCCGCAGGACCGCGCTGCTCACCATCGAGGGCGAGCTGGACGACATCTCCGGCAACGGCCAGACCGAGGCGGCGCACGCGCTGTGCCTCAACATCCCGCGCGAGCGGCGCGAGCACTACGTCGCCCCGGGCGCCGGGCACTACGGCATCTTCTCCGGCCGGCGCTGGCGCCAGACCATCTACCCGCGCGTGGCCGACTTCATCCGCCGCCACGCGGCGGTCGGCTACAGCTCGTAGCTCGAGCCGGCCTTCTCCAGCACCGTCTTCTCCACCAACTCACGCGACAGGCTGGGCGCGAACAGCTCGATGAAGTCGTAGGCGTAGCGCCGCAGCCAGGCGCCGCGCTTGATCCCGAGGCGGGTGGTCGAAGAGGGAAACAGGTGCGCCGCGTCGAGTGCGCGCAGCGGCCGGTCGCGGCGCGCATCGAACGCCATCGCCGCCAGGATCCCGACGCCCAGCCCCAGGCCGACATAGGTCTTGATGACGTCGGCGTCGAACGCGGTGAGCACCACCTCGGGGGCGAGGCCGCGCGCGGCGAAGGCGCGGTTGACGAGCGACCGGTTGGCATAGGCGAAGTCGTAGGTGACGATGGGGTGGCGCGCCACCGCCTCCAGCGTCAGGCTGCGCTCGCGCAGCAGCGGGTGGCGCGGGGGCACCACCACGCAGCGGTTCCACTGGTAGCAGGGCAGCGACACCAGCGCGCGGTGCTCGTCGATGCCCTCGGTGGCGAAGCACAGGTCGGCTTCGCCCGCCGCCACCTGCTCGCAGATCTGCGTCGGGTTGCCCTGGTGGATGACCAGCTGCACCCCGGGAAAGCGGCGCTTGAACGCGGTCACCGCCTTCGGCAGCGCGTAGCGCGCCTGGGTGTGCGTGGTGGCGATGGTGAGGGTGCCGGAGTCCTCGGCGGCGAAGTCCGCGCCGGCCCGTTTCATGTTCGCGGCGTCGGCCAGCATGCGCTCGGCGATGGCGATCACCGCCCGGCCCGGCTCGGTCACCGCCACCAGCCGCTTGCCGTGGCGTACGAAGATCTCGACCCCGAGCTCGTCCTCCAGCGCCTTGATCTGCTTGCTGATCCCGGGCTGCGAGGTGAAGAGGGCCTCGGCTGCGGCCGAGACGTTGAGGTCGCGCCGGGCGACCTCGGAGAGGTAGCGGAGCTGCTGCAGCTTCATGGTTTCCACATAATTACAAATGGATATATAGAAGTAGATTAATAGTCTTTGCGAGAATAACACCTCCGGGTAGCATCCGCAGCCCGATGTACCGCTACGACGACATAGACCAGCGCCTGGTGGACGAGCGCGTGGCCCAGTTCCGGGACCAGACCCGGCGCTTCCTGGAGGGCCGGCTCTCCGAGGACGACTTCCGCGCCCTGCGCCTGAGGAACGGCCTGTACGTGCAGCGCTACGCCCCGATGCTGCGCATCGCCATTCCGTATGGCCTGCTGTCCGCGCGCCAGCTGCGCAAGCTGGCAGACATCGCCCGCCGCTACGACCGCGGCTACGGCCACTTCTCCACGCGCCAGAACCTGCAGCTCAATTGGCCGAAGCTGGAGGAGGTGCCCGGGATCCTGGCCGAGCTGGCGACGGTGCAGCTGCACGCCATCCAGACTTCGGGCAACTGCGTGCGCAACGTCACCACCGACCATTTCGCCGGCGTGGCGCCGGACGAGATCGTGGATGCCTTCGTCTGGTGCGAGCTGATCCGGCAGTGGTCCACGTTCCATCCGGAGTTCAACTACCTGCCGCGCAAGTTCAAGATCGCGGTCAACGGCGCGGCGGCCGACCGCGCCGCCACCTTCGTGCACGACATCGGGCTGCACGCGGTGCGCGACGCGGCCGGGGAGGTCGGCTTCCGCGTCATCGTCGGCGGCGGCCTGGGGCGCACGCCGATCATCGGCCACGTCATCCGCGAGTTCCTGCCCTGGCCGCACCTGCTGACTTACCTCGACGCCGTCCTGCGCGTCTACAACCGGCATGGCCGGCGCGACAACATCCACAAGGCGCGCATCAAGATCCTGCTGAAGACGCTCGGCCCGGATGCGTTCCGCCGCGAGGTGGAAGCGGAGTGGACGCACCTGAAGGACGGCCCGGCGACGCTGACCGAGGCGGAGCTGCGCCGGGTCGAGGGCCGCTTCACCCGGCCGGAATACCTCGAGTTGCGCGACATCGCGTATCCGAATTCGAAGACGCCTTTCAACGCCTGGCGCAGGCGCAACGTGCATCCGCACCGCCGGGCGGGCTACGCCGCGGTGACGGTGTCGCTGAAGAGGACCGGCGTGCCGCCGGGGGACGTCACCTCCGGCCAGATGGAGCGCCTCGCGGACCTCGCGGACCACTACTCGTTCGGCGAGCTGCGGGTCACGCACGAGCAGAACCTGGTGTTCGCCGACGTGCGCCAGGCCGAGCTGCACGGCCTCTGGCAGGAACTGCGCGAGCTGGGCCTCGCGACGCCCAACATCGGCCTGCTGACCAACATCATCTCCTGCCCGGGCGGGGACTTCTGCTCGCTGGCCAACGCCAAGTCCATTCCGGTGGCGGAGGCGATCCAGCGCCGGTTCGAAGACCTGGACTACCTGCACGACATCGGCGAGCTGGACCTGAACATCTCCGGCTGCATGAACGCCTGCGGCCACCACCACGTCGGCCACATCGGCATCCTCGGCGTCGACAAGAACGGCGAGGAGTGGTACCAGGTCGAGATCGGCGGCAACCAGGGCCGGACCACGATGGGCGCGACCGGCGCGTCGCTGGGCAAGGTCATCGGGCCGTCGTTCGCACGCGCCGACGTGCCGGAGGTGATCGAGCGCCTGATCCAGACCTACCTCGCGCTGCGCGACAGCGAGCACGAGCGCTTCGTGGACGTCGTGCACCGCGTTGGCGTCGAGCCTTTCAAGAAGAGTGTCTATGGCCATCCTGATCAAGGACCGGCGAATCGTCGCGCAGCCCTCGCCGCCTGAGCTGACGCTCGAGCCGGCGGACGACCCGGCCGCGTTCGCGGAGCGGCTCGCGGGCCTGCGCATCGTCGCGGTGAGGTTCCCGAAGTTCGCCGACGGCCGCGGCTATTCCATCGGACGCCTGCTGCGCGAGCGCCACGGCTTTCGGGGGGAGCTGCGCGCGGTGGGCGAGGTGGCGCGCGACCACCTGCAGCTGCTCGCGCGATGCGGCTTCGACGCCTTCGAGCTGCGCGCCGGCGAGGACGCCGGGGAGGCGCTCGGCGCGTTCGACGACCTGAGCGAGTCCTACCAGGCCACCGCGGCGCAGCCGCTGCCGCTGTTCCGCAGGCGCGCCACGGCGTGAGCGGCACCGTGTACCTGGTGGGTGCCGGGCCGGGGGCGCCGGACCTCCTCACGCTGCGCGCTGCGCGCCTGCTGGAGCAGGCGGACATCGTGTTCCATGATGCGCTGGTGCACCCGGAGACGCTGGCGCTGGCCGTGCGAGCGGAGAAGGTCGCGGTCGGCAAGCGCTGCGGCCGGCATTCGACGGCGCAGAAGTTCATCAACAAGCGCCTCGCGGACGCGGCGCGCAGGCACGCCGTCGTGGTGCGCCTGAAGGGCGGCGACCCGATGCTCTTCGGGCGGGCACAGGAGGAATTGGATGCGCTGCTGGCCGAAGGCATCCGGGTCGAGGTGGTTCCCGGAATCACGGCGGCGCTCGCCGCCAGCGCCGAACTTGGCGTGTCGCTGACCCGGCGCGGAGTGTCGCGCAGCGTCGCCTTTGTCACGCCGCGCGTGGGCGAGGGCGAGCGTGGGAGCGAATGGGTGAAGTCCGTCCTGCAGGCGGACACCGCGGCGATCTACATGGGTGCGGGCGAGGCGGACGCGATTTCCGCGGCGCTGATCGCCGCCGGCAAGCCGGCCGCCACGCCGGTTGCAATCGTCGAGAGCGCGTCCCTGCCGGAGGCGCGCGGGCGCTACACCACGCTTGGGGGTCTCGGGGCGGCCGCCGGGGAGGCCGCTGCGGGCCCGGTGCTGATTCTCCTGGGCGAGGTCTACCGCGAGGCGCTCGCCTCGCAGATAATCGACGCATGGAGCCGGGAAAGCGCGCCCTCGTCCTCTTCGCCCACGGCGCGCGCAACGCGGGCTGGGCGGACCCGTTCCGCCGCCTCGCGGTAGAACTGGGCGAGAAGCTGCCCGGCGAGCGCATCGTGCTCGCCTTCCTGGAGCTGATGCAGCCCTCGCTGCCGGAGTGCGCCGCGGCGCTGCATGCCGACGGCGTGCGCGAACTGCGCGTGGTGCCGGTGTTCCTCGGCGCGGGCGGCCACCTGAAGACCGACCTGCCCCGGATGGTGGATGAGCTGCGGACGCGCTACCCGGACCTCGCGATCGCGGTGGACCCGCCCATCGGCGAGCAGGCCGGGGTGATCGCCGCTATCGCGAGCGCGATCGCGCGCTGAACCCGAGCCAGGCCGAATAGAGGACGAGGGCGAGGAACCAGGCCAGCGACCACTCGGCGATGGACAGGCCGAGGAAGCGCCACTTCACCTCGGCGCACTCGCCGGAGCCGGTGAACAGCTTCTCGAACACGCGCGACAGCGGGAAGTTGTCGATCATGTAGTACAGGTCCGGCCCGCAGGGCGGGACGTGCTCCGGCGGCAGGTGCTGCAGCCAGACCTGCCGCGCCGCGGTGGCGAGGCCGCCCAGCGCGAGGACGCCGCCCGCCGCGGCGTAGGCGATGCCGCCCACGCGCCCCGGGCCGTGCACCGCCGCCACGGCGAACACGATCACGATCAGGAGGTAGAACCCGCGCTGGATCAGGCACAGCGGGCAGGGGTCCTGGCCGTCGAAGTACTGCAGCCAGTAGCCGTAGGCGAGCAGCGCCGCGCAGGCGAGCGCCGGGGCGGCGTAGTACTTCCTCACTTTGCCTCGACGACCCGCTGGTCGATGGCGCCGAAGATGGAGCGCCCGGCGGCGTCCTTCATCTCGATGCGGACGCGGTCGCCGAACTTCAGGAACGGCGTCTTCGCCTTGCCCTCGGCGATGATTTCCTCGGCGCGGCGCTCGAACAGGCAGCCGGCGCCGCGCTTGCGGTCGCGGTTGGAGACCGTGCCCGAGCCGACGATGGTGCCGGCGGTGAGCGGGCGCGTCTTCGCGGCGTGCATCACCAGCTGCGGGAAGTCGAACTGCATGTCCTCGCCCGCGTCGGGCTCGCCGAGCAGCTCGCCGTTGATGGAGGCGCGCACCGGACCGCGCAGGCGCTTGCCATCCCAGGCTTCGCCCAGCTCGTCCGGCGTCACCGCCACGGGGGAGAAGGAGGAAGGCGGCTTGGAGTGCAGGAAGCCGAAGCCCGCGGCGAGGTCCGCCGTCACCAGCTTGCGCAGGCTGATGTCGTTCATCAGCATCACCAGGCGGATCGCCTCGCCGGCCTCCGCCCGGTCCGCGCCCATGGCGAGATCGCCGGTCACGACCGCAAGCTCCATCTCGAGATCGATGCCCTGGGCCTCGCTGGCCACCGCGATGTCCTCGCAGGGCCCCAGCAGCGGTGCCGAGCAGCCCTGGTACATGAGCGGCCGCGAACCGAGGTTGTCGGGCAGCTTCTGCTTGCGGGAGGCCATGATGAGCTCGGCGTGCACGAGGTAGGCCGAGCCGTCGACGAGCTGCGGCGCGCGCGGCAGCGGCGCCATGCACTGCGCCGGGTCGAAGTCGAAGGCGCGCGCGGGCTGGTCGGCGTCGAGGTCCGCGGCCATCTGCGCCAGCATCGGCGCGGCATAGGCCCAGTCGTCCAGCGCCGCCTGCAGCGTGGGGGAGACATGGTCGGCCTTGAGCGCCCGTTTCAGGTCCTTCGAGACGACGAGCAGCGTCCCATCGCGGGTTCCGTCCCGCAGCGTGGCCAGCTTCATGCGCGAATTATCCCAGAAGGCGGCGTGCCGCCCGTCGCCTCAGACGGCCTTCAGTCGGGGCAGGTTGGCCGGGGCCTCGATTTCCATCCGCAGCAGCTGCGCGGCGACGTTCTTGCCCAGGTTGTCCATGCGCAGGCTGCGCGCGGCGCCGCCCTGCAGGGCGGCGTTGAGCACGATCTTCAGCGCCAGGATGTTGTCCAGCGGCCAGAGTTCCACCGCACCGATGCCCATGCCGGCGAAATGCGCCGCGAGGCGCTCCCGGGTCACTTCGCGCTTGAGCACCGCGTAGGTCTCGGCGTCGTAGGCGAACAGGCCGATGTCGGCGCGGTCGGCCTTGTCGCCGGAGCGCGCGTGCGCGATTCTCCACAGGCCGACCTTCATCCGACCCGCTCCAGCTCGATGCTCACCTTCGATTCCACGCGTTCCCGCGCCACCAGCGTCGGCCAGATGCCCAGCAGCTCCTTCGCCGGCTGGATGCCCTTCATGGTGCCGACGTAGGGCGGGCCGGACAGCCCCAGCCACGGGAACAGGCGGCCGAAGGCGTCCGCCACCCGCTTGTCCTGCGTGCGGATGGTCATGCGCAGGAAACACTCGTTCAGCTCGTCGCGGTGCCTGGGATCCGCGTTCGCGCCCAGCAGCGAGTCGTAGCCGATGTACTCGATGTTGCTGTCCTCGACCTTCCAGCCGCGCTCCTTGACCAGGACCTGGATGACCTCGGCGGCCTTCGCGCACTTGGCGTAGGCCTCGGGCCAGGCGAAGCCGATCATGCCGGTGCCCATCCAGCCGTCGTGGTAGCCGGCGACCACCTTGAGGGTCGGCGGTCGCGGCGCGCCCGAGGCGCCGGAAACGCGGACCCGGTCGCCGCCTTCGTCGTCGAACTTCAGCGTGCCCATGTCCAGCACCACGTCGGGGGAGAAGTAGGCGTGGGGGTTGTGGACCTCGTAGAGGAGTTGCTGGCGAACGGTATCGAAGGACACCCGGCCGCCGGTGCCCGGCGCCTTGGTGAACAGGGCGCGCCCGTCTTCGTTCACCTCGGCGATCGGGTAGCCGAGGTGGGCGTAGTCGGGAATCTTCGCCCATTCGCCGGCGGAGCCGAAGTTCCCGCCCGACCCCTGGCCCGAGCATTCCAGCAGGTGGCCCAGCGTGAGGCCGGCGGCGAGCCGGTCCCAGTCGTCCCAGCGCCAGCCGAACTCGTGCGCGAGCGGTCCCAGCGTGAGCGCGGCGTCGGCGACGCGGCCGGTGAGCACGATGTCCGCGCCCCTGGCGAGCGCCTCCGCGATCGGCTGCGCGCCAAGGTAGGCGTTGGCGAACAGCATCCGGTCGCGCACGCCGGCCATGTCGGCGCCGCTGTCCATGTGGGCCATCGGCTCGCCGGCGCCGCGCAGCTCGTCGATGCGCTCGAGGACCGAATCCCCGGTGACGGTGGCGATGCTCGCCTTCCAGCCCCTGGCGTGGAAGGCCTTGGCGAGCGCCTCGCGCGCCCCCTGCGGGTTGAGGCCGCCGGCGTTGAGGATGAACTTCACACCATGCTTTGCCGCCAGCGGCCAGAGCTCCGCCAGCATCGGCACGCCGTCGCGCGCGTAGCCGGCCGCGGGATCCTTCTGGCGGTCCTTCTGCAGGATGGCGAGCGTCAGTTCCGACAGGTGGTCGGAAGCGATGTACTGCACGCCGCCGCGCTCGATGGAAGCCTTCACCGGCTGCCAGGAGTCGCCGTAGAAGCCCAGGCCGGCGCCGATGCGGACGGTCTTCATCCGTTCAGGCTTCGGCCGTGCGCGTGATGGGCACGCTGCCGCGCGGGCCGAACACCCGCGCCAGCGTCTGCCGGAACGGCCGCACCTCGGCGCCCTCCAGGATGCCGTGGCGCTTCAGGGCCTCGTGCAGCTTCGGCAGGTGGTAGTGCGGCACCGCCGGGTAGAGGTGGTGGCCGATGTGGTAGTTGACGTGGTGCGGGAAGAAGATGAACCGGCCCCACCAGGGGACCTCGACGTTGGTGCGCGCCGCGGTGAGCGGCGAGGAGAGGTCGGACACCGCGCCATGTTCCATGACCGCGCGCAACCGCAGGATCGCCTGCATCAGGGTCACCAGCGGCAGCACCCACAGCACCAGGTATTCCAGCCACCAGCCGGTGGCGACGGCCAGGCCCAGCGCGAGGAGGTGGAACGCGACCACCACCCAGCGGTCGCGCAGCGCCTGGTTGCGCAGGCGCGCGGCGGTGTCGTCCAGCGGCCGCTGCGCCACGCCGGTCGCCCGGTTGGCGCCGGGCGCGCCGAAGAAATAGGCGTAGTTGAGGGGCGCAGTCAGTCCGGCCAGGTCCTTGAGCAGCTTCCTCGCCAGGTAGGCCTTGCCGCGCGGGTAGCCGGCCATCAGCGCGATGTCCGGGTCCGCGGCCTGGTAGAGGTGGTTGTGGTGCAGCCGGTGCACGATGCGGTAGGAAAAGGTCGATACCCTGACCAGCATGCCGCAAACCCGGCCGGCGAGGTCGTTTGCGAAACGGGATTCGAACAGGCGGTAGTGCGTTGCCTCGTGCGACAGGATCGCCAGCGAATGCTGGAAGCAGGCGATGACCGCCACGCAGGGCACCACGACCCACGGGCTCCAGAAGGCGAGCGCGAGGCCGATGGCCAGCGCCAGGCCGCCGTAGCTCCAGGCAAGGGACACCATGCTCTTCCATGGTGCGAGCGTGGTGAGCGGCGCGAGCTCGGCCGCCGGCAGGCGGCGCGCCGGCCGCGCCTGGTCGCGGAACTCCTCGCCCCGGGCCACGGGCGCCTCCGGGGACGCGGCCGGATCGGCCAGTCGGTCATGCGCGTTCACCGGGAGGATTGTACGACTGTACAATTCGCGCCGGAGGAGGGGCTTTGGTCGATCTGCTGCAACTGCTGGTGGCGGGCGTGTCGCTCGGCTGCGTCTACGCGCTGGTCGCGCTCGGCTTCGTGCTCATCTACAAGGCCACCGAGACCGTCAACTTCGCGCAGGGCGACCTGATGATGCTGGGCGCGTTCTTCGCGCTCACCGCCAGCGTGATCATGGGCTGGCCCTACTGGGCCACCATCCTGTTCGCGGTGGCGGTGATGGCGGTGGTGGGCATGCTCATCGAGCGCATCGTGCTGCGGCCGGTGCTGGGGCAGCCGGCCTTCACCGTGGTGATGATCACCATCGGCGTGGGCTACGTGATGCGCGGCGTGGTCACCATGATCCCCGGCTGGGGCACCGACACCCACCAGATCGCGACCCCGTTCGCCGACGCCATCTGGAACGTGGGCGGCGTGGTGCTGCCGGTGCAGCAGTTGGGGGTGATCGCCATGACCGCCGCGCTGTGCGCCGTGCTGTACCTCTTCTTCCGCTTCTCCCGCCTGGGCGTGGCGATGCAGGCCACCTCGCAGAACCAGCTGGCCGCCTACTACATGGGCATCCCGGTGCGGCGGGTCAACATGATGATCTGGGGCCTGTCGGCCGGGGTGGCCGCCTTCGCCGGCATCCTGCTCGCGCCGGCCACCTTCATCCATTCCAACATGGGCTTCATCGGCCTGAAGGCCTTCCCGGCGGCGGTGCTGGGCGGCTTCGGCAGCGTGCCGGGGGCCATCGTCGGCGGCCTGATCATCGGCGTGGTCGAGGCGCTGGCCGGCTACTACCTGCCGGAGGGCTTCAAGGATGTCGCCGCCTACGTCGTGGTGCTCATCGTGCTGATGGTCCGGCCCTCGGGCATCTTCGGCGAAACCGCCAGGAAAAAGGTCTAGGTGTGAAGCGTCAAGAGGTTGTTTCCGGTCTGAGCTAAGCGACTGACCGGGGTGGC
>CAZMDA010000070.1:0-18570 GCA_964564865.1 uncultured Bordetella sp.
CGCGTCGCGCGCGAGCCCGCCGCGCCCGCCGGGCGCCGCGCCCTGGTCATCGGCGCCGGCGTCGCCGGCGCCGCCGCCTGCGAGCGCCTCGCGGCGCGCGACTGGGAAATCACGCTGCTCGAGCGCCACCCGGTCACCGCGGCCGAGGCCTCCGGCAACCATGCCGGCGCCTTTCACCCGGTGCTCACGCCCGACGACAGCCTGTTCGCGCGCCTGACGCGCGCCGCGTACCTGCACGCGCTGCGGCAATGGCGCGCGCTGGAAGGCCTGTCGTGGCGCCAGTGCGGCCTGCTGCAACTGGCGCGCGACGCCGAGGAAGCCTCGTCGCAGCGCCGCGCGCTCGAGGCGCTCGCGCCGCCGCCGGGCTTCGCGCAACTGCTGGATGCCGCGCAGGCTGGAGCTGTCGCGGGCGTGCCCCTCGCCGCGGGCGGGCTGTGGTTCCCGGAATCCGGCTGGATCCAGCCGCGCTCGCTGGTGAACGCGCTGCTCGCCGCCTGCGGCCCCCGCCTGCGCCCGCGCCTGCAGCGCGAGGTGGCGTCGCTTTCGTTCGAAGGCGGCGCCTGGATCGCACGGGACGCGCGCGGCACGGTGCTGGGCGAGGCGCCCGTGGTGATCCTCGCCAACGCGGCCGACGCGCTGCGCCTGTCGCCGCAGCCCTCGATCCCGCTGCGCCGCGTGCGCGGGCAGCTGAGCCTCGTGCCCGGCATCGCGGGCCTGAAGGCCGTGGTGCTGCGCGGCGGCATGGCGCTGCCAGCGGTGGACGGGCTCTCGGCGGTGGGCGCGAGCTACGACATCGACGACGAGGATCCCCTGCCGCGCGCCGACAGCCATGCGGGCAACCTGGAGCGGCTGGAGCGCATGCTGCCGGGGGCCAGCGCGGGCCTGGATCCGGCGCAACTGGAGGGCCGCGTCGCCTTCCGCGCCACGGTGCGCGACCGCCTGCCGCTGGTGGGTGCGCTGGGGGATGCGCGCGGTCCCGGCCTCTACGCCGCGTCCGCCTACGGCTCGCGCGGCCTGATCTGGTCCGGCCTCGCGGGCGAGCTGCTGGCCTCCATGCTCGAGGGCGAGCCCATGCCACTGGAACGCAAACTCATCGCTGCCCTCGATCCGTCGCGCTTCGCGCTGCGCGCGGCGAGGCGCGGCGCGAGTGCCGCCCTTCCCGGTGCTACCAGCGCTCCAGCTTGATGTCGTCGTACGACGAGGGGTGGGAGATGGGCTCGATGTGGCTGAGCGTGGTGGCGTAGGGAATCAGGGACCCGATGCGCTCCTCGATTTCCTCCGAGAGCTGGTGCGCGCGCTCGACCGGCCAGTCGTCCGGCACCAGCAGGTGGAAGGAGATGAAGCGCCGCGCGCCCGCCTGGCGCGTGAGCAGGGCGTGGAACTCGATGCCGTAGCGCGGCCGGTACTCGGCGAAGATCTTCTCGATCACCGCGCGCTCGGCCTCGGGGATGGCCGCGTCCAGCAGCCCGGTGAAGGAGCGGCGCATCAGGCGAAAGCCGGTCCAGACGATGTGGACCGCCACCGCGATCGCGATCAGGGGATCCAGGATCAGCCAGCCGGTCACCGCGACCAGCGCCACGCCCGCGACGACCCCGGCCGAGGTCCAGACGTCGCTCATCAGGTGGTGGCCGTCGGCCTCCAGCGCGATGCTGTGCATGCGCTTGCCGGTGGAGATGAGCAGCAGCCCGCAGGCGAGGTTCACCGCCGAGGCCGCCACCGAGATGGCAATGCCCAGCCATGGCGCGTCGATGGGCTGCGGCGCGGCCAGGCGCGGCACCGCCGCCCAGGCGATGCTGGCGGCCGCCAGCACGATCAGCGCGCCCTCGATGCCGCTGGCGAAGTACTCGGCCTTGTGGCGGCCGTAGGGATGGGCCGCGTCCGGCGGCGAGGCGGCGAGGCGCAGCATGGACAGCGCCAGGATCGCCGCGGCGAGGTTGACCAGCGACTCCAGCGCGTCCGAGAGCAGGCCCACCGAGCCGGTGACCTGCCAGGCCCAGGTCTTCAGGCCGATGGTGGCGAGCGCCGCGGCGACCGACAGCCAGGCGTAGCGCTCGAGGTTGTTGTCCATGCGCTCGGCGCTCAGGCCGGCCGCAGTATCGCGGGGCTCGCGTCCTTCACGTCCTTGATCCCGCACAGCGCCATGGTGACGTCCAGCTCCTTGCGGATGATCTCCAGCGCCTGCGTCACGCCCGCCTCGCCCAGCGCGCCCAGGCCGTAGGCATAGGCGCGGCCGATCATCACGCCGCGCGCGCCCAGCGCCAGCGCCCGCAGCACGTCCTGCCCGGAGCGGATGCCGCCGTCGAACAGCACCTCGGTCCTGGAACCCACCGCCTGCACGATCTCCGGCAGTCCGCGGATGGAGGACACGGTGCCATCGAGCTGCCGCCCGCCGTGGTTGGAGACCACGATGGCGTCGGCGCCGCTGTCGGCGGCGATCCTGGCGTCCTCGGCATCGAGGATGCCCTTCAGCACCAGCTTGCCGGGCCACAGGCTCTTCACCCAGGCCACGTCCTTCCAGGACAGCGTCGGGTCGAACTGCCCGGCGATCCACTGCGACAGCGTGGTGAGGCTCTTCGCGTCCGGGATGCGCCCCTCCAGGTTGCCGAAGGACTTGCGCCGCCCCATGAGCACGTTGAGCGCCCAGCCGGGCTTGGTCATGACGTCGAGCGCGGTCCCCAGCGTGAGCTTCGGGGGCACCGCGAGGCCGTTCTTCAAGTCCATGTGGCGCTGGCCCTGGATCTGCAGGTCCAGGGTCAGCACCAGCGCCGAGCACTTCGCCGCCTTGGCGCGCTCGATGAGCGAGGCGGCGAAGCCGCGGTCGCGCATCACGTAGAGCTGGAACCAGAACGGCCTGGCGACGGCGCCCGCCACGTCCTCGATGGAGCAGATGGACATGGTGGACAGCGTGTAGGGAACGCCGAAGCGCTCGGCGGCGCGCGCGGCGAGGATCTCGCCGTCGGCCCAGTTCAGGCCCGTCAGCCCGACCGGCGCCAGCGCCACCGGCATCGCCACCGGCTGCCCCAGCATGGTGGAGGCGAGCGAGCGGTTGTCGACGTCGATCGCGACGCGCTGGCGGAACCGGAGCGCCTCGAGGTCCTCGCGGTTGGCGCGCAGCGTGGCCTCGTCGTAGGCGCCGCGGTCGACGTAGTCGAATATTGCCTTTGCGATCCTTCTGCGCGACAGCTCGCGCAGGTCGGCGATGTTGGTGACGACGGGCATGGGCGCCCATTTTACATCGTGGGATAGAATCAGCGCCCCATGGCCGCCAAAGACGAGCGGAAAAGCCCGATCCAGGTCATCGACCGGATGATGAAGCTGCTCGACGTGCTCGCCCAGCACCCCGAGCCCATCGGCCTGAAGCAGATCGCGCAGGTCACCGGCCTGCACCCCTCGACCGCGCACCGCATCCTGTCGGCGATGACCGCGGACCGCATCGTGGACCGCGTCGAGCCCGGCGCCTACCGCCTCGGCATGCGGCTGCTGGAGCTGGGCAACCTGGTGAAGTCGCGCATCAACGTGCGCGAGATGGCGCTGCCGGTGATGCGCGAGCTGCACGCGCAGACGGGCGAAACCGTGAACCTGTCGGTGCGCCAGGACGACGAGATCGTCTACGTCGAGCGCACCTCGTCTGGCCGCTCGGCGATGCGCGTGGTGCACGTGGTGGGCGCGCGCGCGCCGCTGCACATCACCGCCGCCGGGAAGCTGTTCCTGCTGGAGGAGGGCTTCCCGCGCCTGCGCGACTACGCGCGGCGCACCGGCCTCAAGCCGCACACCCGGGCGACGCTCTCGACGCTGCCGCAGCTGGAGCGCGAGCTGGAGCGCATCCAGCGCCAGGGCTGGGCCACCGACGCCGAGGAGGCCGAGGTCGGCGTGCGCTGCGTCGCCGCCGCGGTGCGCGACGACGCCGGCCAGCTGGTGGCGGCGCTGTCGATCTCCTCGCCCGCGGACCGCATGAAGCCGCAATGGGGGCCGCTGGTGAAGGAGGCCGCCGAGCGCGTCGCGCACGCCATCGGCCACCGGCGCGACGGCGCGCGCATCAGCGCCGCCTGAGCGGCAGGATGTAACCGATCGGTTACATCCTACGCGGCCACCAGCCCGTGCAGGGCGAAGCGCCCGCGCCGGTCGGTCCAGGCCCGGGCGCCGCGGAACCCCGCCCGGGCGGCAAGCGCCTGGAACTCCGCCACCGAGTACTTGCAGGAATTCTCGGTATGGATGGACTCGCCCGGCTCGAACGCGAAGCGGTGCCGGCCCACCCGCACCGACTGGCGCGCCAGCGACACCAGGTGCATCTCGATGCGGCCCAGCGTGGCGTTGTAGAAGGCGTAGTGGCGGAAGCGCCCCAGGTCGAAGTCCGCGCCCAGCTCGCGGTTGATCCGCGCGAGCAGGTTGAGGTTGAACTGCGCCGTCACGCCGCGCGCGTCGTTGTAGGCGGCGTGCAGGACGTTGGCGTCCTTCTTCAGGTCCACGCCCACCAGCATGGCGCCGCCGGGGCCCACCTGGCCGCGCGTCATGCGCAGGAACGCGAGCGCCTCGTCCGGCGTCAGGTTGCCGATGGTGGAGCCGGGGAAGTAGACCACGCGCCGCCCGGGGCCCTCGATGCCGGGGATCTCCAGCGGGCGCGAGAAGTCCCCCACCACCGGCGCGAGGCGCAGCCAGGGAAACTCGCGCGCCAGGCGCGCGCAGGCGCCGCGCAGCGCAGCCTCGGAGATGTCCACCGGCAGGTAGGCCGCCGGGCGCAGCGCCCGGATCAGCAGGCGCGACTTCAGGCTCTCGCCGCTGCCGTACTCGATCAGGGTGCAGCCGCGGCGCGCGAAGCGGGCGATGGCGGCAAGGTGCGCGCGCGTCAGCGAGAGCTCGGCGCGGGTGGGGTAGTACTCGGGCAGGCGGCAGATGGCCTCGAACAGCGCGCTGCCGCGCGCGTCGTAGAAGTATTTCGGCGGCAGCGCCTTCTGCGGCAGGGCGAGGCCCGCGACGACGTCCTCGCGGAACCGGTCAACCGACACGCGGTCGGGCGGCGCTAGCCCGGCCGGCCGGCCGGGACCTTGGCGGCGTGGTGCTCGAGCCACTTGCGGATGCGGTTGGCGTCGCCGATCCGGGACTGCTTGCCCCAGGAATCGAGCAGGACCACGATCAGCTCGCGCGAGGCGAGGCGCACGCGCATCACCAGGCACCGCCCGGCCTCGCTGATGTAGCCGGTCTTGGACAGGCCGATGTCCCAGTTCACGCTGCGCACCAGGCCGTTGGTGTTGCGAAAGCCCTGCTCGCGGCCGAACACGTTCACCTTGGCGCTCTCGCGCGTGGAGTACTCGCGGATCACCGGATGGCGGTGCGCGGCCTCGATCAGGCGCGCCAGGTCCGTCGCGCTGGAGACGTTGCCCGGCGACAGGCCGCTCGCGTCGACGAAGCGGGAATCGGTCATGCCGAGCGCGCGCGCCTTCTCGTTCATGGCGGCGACGAAGGCCGGTGTGCCGCCGGGGAAGGTGCGCCCGAGCGCGGCCGCGGCGCGGTTCTCCGAGGACATGAGCGCGAGCAGCATCAGGTCGTCCCGCGTGAACACCGAGCCGGGCCGCAGGCGCGAGCGCGTCCCCTTCACGGTGTCGTAATCCTCGTCGCTGATCACCACGCGCTGCCCGAGGTCCAGCTTGTGCTCCAGGATCACCAGCGCGGTCATCAGCTTGGTGATCGAGGCGATCGGCACCGCCGCATCCGGGTTCTTGGCGTACAGCGTCTCGCCGCTGGCGGCGTCCTGCACCAGCGCGACCGAGGAGCGCAGGAACAGCGCCTCGCCGTCCTTTTCCTTGGCCGGCCCCTTCGCCTGCGCGAACCCGATGCCCAGCGCGAGCACCGCGGCCAGCGCCGCCAAGGCCACGATTTTCTCCAAGTGGTGCAGCTGCCGCTCCTCTTTGTTCGCGTGGGAATGCATGTTCGTGTTTTTATTGGTCTTTTGCCAGCCCAGCCGGCAGTCTACCCCTGGCAAAGGCAAAAAAGCAAGCCGAATTAGCCCTCTAGGAGACATTCTTCATACGAATTCAAGCTGCCTTGGCCTGTGCCAGGGCCGCCTCGGCCGCCGCCGCCTGCTGCTGCAGCGCCCACATACGGGCGTATTCGCCGCCGGCATCGATGAGCTCGCGGTGGCTGCCGCGCTCGACGATGGCGCCCTGGGCGAGCACCAGGATCAGGTCCGCGTCCATCACGGTGGACAGGCGGTGCGCGATCACCAGCGTGGTGCGGCCGACCGCGACGCGCTCCAACTCGGCCTGGATCGCCTTCTCGGAGGTGGAATCCAGCGCCGAGGTGGCCTCGTCGAAGATCAGGATCCGCGGGTCCTTGAGCACCGCGCGCGCGATCGCCACGCGCTGCTTCTCGCCCCCGGAGAGCTTCAGGCCCCGCTCGCCCACCGTGGTCTCGTACTTCGCCGGCAGCGAGTCGATAAAGTCGTGGATGTGGGCGGCGCGCGCCGCCTCGACCACTTCGGCCTCGGTGGCCGCGGTGCGGCCGTAGTGGATGTTGTAGCGGATGGTGTCGTTGAACAGCACCGTGTCCTGCGGCACGATGCCGATCGCGGCGCGCAGGCTCGCCTGGCGGAGCTCGCGGATGTCGCGGCCGCCCACCAGGATGGCGCCGCCGCCGACGTCGTAGAAGCGGTACAGCAGCCGGGCCAGGGTCGACTTGCCCGAGCCCGAGGGGCCCACCACCGCCACGCGCTGGCCCGCCGGGATGGTGAAGCTCACCCGGCGCAGGATCTGCCGCGCCGGCTCGTAGGAGAAATCGACGTCGCGGAATTCCACCGTGGCCGGCCCGGGCGGGAGATCCGGCGCGCCGGGGCGGTCCTCGACCTCGCGGTTCTCGCCCATGAGGCGGAACATGCGGTTGATGTCGAGCAGCGACTGCTTGATCTCGCGGTACACCATGCCGAGGAAATTGAGGGGGATGTAGAGCTGGATCAGCAGGGCGTTCACCAGCACCAGGTCCCCCAGCGTCAGGGTGCCCGCCACCACGCCCTCGGCGGCGAGGAACATGAGCGCGGTCACCGCCGCCGCGATCACCAGGCTCTGGCCGATGTTGAGCAGCCCGAGCGAGGACTCGAAGCGCACCGCCGCGTCCTCGTACTTGCGCAGGTTGGCGTCGTAGCGCCCGGCCTCGAACTCCTCGTTGCCGAAGTACTTCACCGTCTCGTAGTTGAGCAGGCTGTCGATGGCGCGCGTGTTGGCGCGCGAATCGAGCTCGTTGGCGCGGCGCCGGATGTCGATGCGCCATTCGGTGACGACGATGGTGAAGGCGATGTAGGCCGCGACCGCGCCGAAGGTCACCGCGGCGAAGCGCCAGTCGAAGCGCCCCAGCAGCACCGCCGCCACCAGCGCGAACTCGAGGATCACGGGCAGGATGGAGAACAGCAGGTAGGACAGCAGCGTCGAGATGCCGCGCGTGCCGCGCTCGATGTCGCGCGTCATGCCCCCGGTCTGGCGGTCGAGGTGGAAGCGCAGGCTGAGGCTGTGCAGGTGGCGGAACACCCCCAGCGCCACGCGCCGGATGGCGCGCTGGGTGACGCGCACGAACACCACGTCGCGCAGCTCGGCGAACAGCGTGGTCGAGAACCGCAGCAGGCCGTAGGCCGCCAGCAGCGCGGCCGGGACCGCGACCGCGGCGAGCTTGGGGTCCAGCCCGTCCACGACCTCCTTCATCACCAGCGGCACGCCGACGTTGGTGAGCTTGGCGATCACCAGGAACGCGAGCGCGAGCGCCACCCGGCCGCGGTACTCCCACAGGTAGGGCAGCAGCTGCCCGAGCACCCGCCACTCGTCGCCCTTCAGCGATTCCTTCGGTGCGGCGCTCGCGTGCCCGTGGGTGGCCATGAAAGGCGCGCATTCTATAGAAAGCGCATCCGCGGACGGCCTTGACCGGAGGGCGCCCGGCCGCTATCATTCAAACGTTCGTTTGAATCCATCCTTCACGCCCCCGCCATGACCCTGCGCGCCGTCAAGCCCCACCACGAAACCCAGCTCCGCATCCTCGATGCCGCGGAGGAGCTGTTCATGCAGCACGGCTTCGAGGGCACCTCGATGCGCCTGCTCACCGCCAGGGCGGGAGTGAACCTCGCCGCGGTGAACTACCACTTCGGCTCCAAGGACGCGCTGATCGAGGCGGTGTTCCGGCGCAGGCTCGATCCCATGAATACCGCGCGCATCGCGGAGATCGACCGCATGGAGAAGGAAGCCGGCGGCCAGCCGCTCGAGCCCGAGGCCATCATCCGCGCCTTCGTCGGCGCCAGCCTGCGCATGATCGAGGACGCCCGGCATGGCGGGCGCAACTTCATCCGGCTGCTCGGGCGCACCTACACCGACCCGTCCAAGAGCATCCGCGCCCTGATCGGCGGCCTGTACGCGCCGGCCATGGAGCGCTTCAAGGCCGCCTTCGAGCGCGCGCTGCCGCAGATGCCGCGCGACGAGCTGGTGTGGCGCATGCACTTCATGTTCGGCACGCTGGCCTACACGCTCGCGGCCACCGACACCGTGCAGCTGATCGCCGGCTGCAAGCCGGAGGACCGCTACGACGCCCGCCTGCTCGAGGAACGCCTGACGTCGTTCCTCGTCGCCGGCCTGCTCGCGCCGCAGCTGGGCGCCAAGGACGTGAAGAAGGCCGCTTAACGATCTCGCAGTCCCAGGGGGAGGTCCCGATGTTCGACATCGCCGTGTTTGCCGCAGTGTCCGTGGCAGTCCTGCTGTTGCTGGCGTACTTCCAGGCCCCGATCCTGGTCTGGACCATCGGCGCCGGCATCCTGCTCGCCACCATGTCCGTCGTGCTCGGCTTCGGCCCCACGGCGAACATCGTGCTGGGCGCCCTGTTCGCCGCCGTCGCCGCGGTGCTGAACATCCCCGCGCTGCGCCGCCGGGTGATCAGCGACCCGGTGCTCGCGATCTACCGGCGCATCCTCCCGGACATGTCGCAGACCGAGAAGGAAGCCATCGACGCCGGCACGGTGTGGTGGGACGCGGACCTGTTCTCGGGCAAGCCCGACTGGGACAAGCTGCTCGCGATCCCGGCGCCGCGGCTCTCGGCCGAGGAGCAGGCCTTCCTGGACGGCCCCTGCGACGAAGTCTGCGCCATGACCGACGACTGGGAGGTGACGCACGAGCGCCTCGACCTCGCGCCGCAGGTCTGGCAGTACCTGAAGGACAAGGGCTTCTTCGGCATGATCATCCCGAAGAAGTACGGCGGTTTGGGCTTCTCGGCGATCGCGCACTCGGCGGTGGTGATGAAGCTCTCGACGCGCTCCAACGCGCTCGGCGTCTCGGTGATGGTGCCCAATTCCCTGGGACCGGCCGAGCTGCTGCTGCACTACGGCACCGACGCGCAGAAGGACTACTACCTGCCGCGCCTCGCCAAGGGCCTGGAGATCCCCTGCTTCGCGCTCACCAGCCCGGAAGCCGGATCGGATGCCGCCTCGATTCCCGACTACGGCATCGTGTGCAAGGGCACCTACCAGGGCAAGGAAGTCCTGGGCATGCGCGTCACCTGGGACAAGCGCTACATCACGCTGGGGCCGGTCGCGACGCTGCTGGGCCTCGCCTTCCGCCTCTACGACCCCGAGCACCTGCTGGGCGACAAGGAGGACCTGGGGATCACCTGCGCCCTGGTGCCGACCAGCCATCCGGGCGTGAACATCGGCCGCCGCCACCTGCCGCTCAACGCCGCGTTCCAGAACGGCCCGAACTCCGGCAAGGACGTGTTCATGCCGATCGACTGGATCATCGGCGGCAAGGACTACGCCGGCAAGGGCTGGATGATGCTGATGGGCTGCCTCGCCGCGGGCCGCTCGATCTCGCTGCCCACCTCCTCGGTGGGCGGCGCCAAGGGCCTGGCGCGCGTCACCGGCGCCTATGCGCGGGTGCGCAGCCAGTTCAAGACGCCGATCGGCAAGCTGGAGGGCGTGGAGGAAGCGCTCGGGCGCATCGCCGCCAACTGCTACATGATGGACGCGGTGCGCATCATGACCGCCGGCGCGGTGGACCTGGGCGAGAAGCCGGCGGTGATCTCGGCCATCGCCAAGTACCACATGACCGAGCGCGCGCGCCTGTGCGTCAACGACGGCATGGACATCCACGGCGGCAAGGGCATCTGCCTGGGACCCAACAACTGGATCGGCCGCGGCTACCAGGTGATGCCGGTGGGCATCACGGTGGAAGGCGCCAACATCCTGACGCGGACGCTCATCATCTTCGGCCAGGGCGCCATCCGCTGCCACCCCTACGTGCTGCGCGAGATGCGCGCGGCGAAGGAGATGACGGGCGCCGCCGCATCCATCGAATTCGACGACGCCTTCACCTCGCACATCGGCCACACCCTGTCCAACGGCGTGCGCACCTTCGTCCACGGCATCACCAGCTCCCGCCTGGGGCAGGTGCCGCGCGCCGGCGCCCCGGAAACGGCGCACTACTACCGCTTCACCTCGCGCCTCGCCGCCGCGTTCGCGTTCCTCGCCGACGTGTCCATGCTGGCGATGGGCGGCGCGCTGAAGAGGAAGGAGAAGATCTCCGGCCGCCTGGGCGACGTCCTGTCCATGCTCTACCTGGTGTCGGCGACGCTCAAGCACTACGAAGACCAGGGCCGCCGGAAGGAAGACATCCCGCTCATCCGCTGGGCGGTGCGCGACGCCCTGTACCGCGCGCAGGAGGCGATCGACGCCATCCTGTCCAACTTCCCGGTGAAGAGCCTGGCCACGCTGCTGCGCTGGACCATCTTCCCGCTGGGCATGTCGTTCCGCCCGCCCCTCGATTCGCGCAACCGGGAATGCGCCCAACTCGTGCTGGAGCCCGGCGAGGCGCGCGACCGCCTGACCGCCGGCATTTTCCTGCCCCGCAACGAGACCGACCCGACCGGGGTGCTGGAGGCGGCGTTCCTCGCCGCCATCGCCTGCGAGCCGATCGACGAGAAGCTGAGGAAGGCGGTGAAGAAGGGCAAGGTCATCGCCCGCCCTGGCGCCGACCTGGGCGAGCTGGCCAAGGCCGCCGGCCTCATCAGCGCCGAGGAGTGCGCGCAGTGGCAGCGCAAGGAAGCGCTGCGCAGGCACGTCATCAAGGTGGACGACTTCCCGCAGGACTTCGGCCGCGCCGAGGCCCTGGTGAAGCTCGCGCAATCCCAATCCAAGACCGCCCCGACCGCAAAGGCAGCCTGACATGATGAGCAGACCGGTTTACGTGGTGGACGGCGCGCGCACGCCGTTCCTGAAGGCGAAGAACCGCCCCGGCGTGTTCTCCGCGGGCGACCTCGCCACGCAGGCGGGCAAGACGCTGCTGGTGCGCCAGAAGTTCGAGCCCACGCAGCTGGACGAGGTGATCCTGGGCTGCGCCGCGCCCTCGGTGGACGAGGTCAACATCGGCCGCGTGGTGGCGCTGCGCATGGGCTGCGGGCAGAAGGTCCCGGGCTGGACCGTGATGCGCAACTGCGCCTCGGGCATGCAGGCGCTCGATTCCGGCATCAGCAACATCCTCGCCGGGCGCGCGAACCTGGTGCTCGCCGGCGGCGTGGACGCGCTGTCGCGCGCACCGCTGCTGTACCCGGAGCGCGCCGTGCTGTGGTTCGCGGACATGGCGGGCGCGCGCAGCGCCGGCCAGCGCGCCGCCCTGTTCGCGCGCCTGCCCTTCAAGGCGATGCTGGCGCCGGTGATCGGCATCATGAAGGGCCTCACCGACCCGATGGTCGGGCTGCTCATGGGCCAGACCGCGGAGAACCTCGCGCACCGCTTCGGCATCACGCGCGCGCAGATGGACGCCTACTCGGTGCGCAGCCACCAGCGTGTGGTGCGCGCCCAGGACGAAGGCGCGCTCGCCGCCGGCGGCGGCGAGGTGGAGGCGGTGTACGACGCCAGGGGCAACGCCTACACGCTCGACGACGGCGTGCGGCGCGACTCCTCGATCGAGAACCTCGCCAAGCTGAAGCCCTTCTTCGACCGCAAGTACGGCAACGTGACCCCGGGCAACAGCTCGCAGATCACCGACGGCGCCGCCTGGCTGATCCTCGCCTCCGAGGAGGCGGTGAAGCAGCATGGCTTGTCGCCCATCGGCCGGATCGTGGACGCCGAGTGGGCGGGCCTCGACCCGGCGCAGATGGGCCTAGGGCCGGTGCACGCGGCAACCCCGATCCTGAAGCGCCACAACCTGAAGCTGGACAGCCTGGACTACTGGGAGATCAACGAGGCCTTCGCGGCGCAGGTGCTCGGGTGCCTCGCGGCGTGGAAGGACGAGGCCTACTGCCGCGAGCAGCTTGGGCTGGAGGGCGCCATGGGCGCGATGGACGAGGAAAAATTGAACGTGGACGGCGGCGCCATTGCGCTCGGCCACCCGGTCGGGGCCTCGGGGGCGCGCATCGTGCTGCACATGCTGCGGCTGCTCAAGAGGAAGAACGCGAAGCGCGGCATGGCCTCGATCTGCATCGGCGGCGGCCTGGGCGGCGCGATGCTGGTGGAGGCGCTTTGATGAAGCATTGGCGCTGGGAGAAGGACGCGCAGGGCCTCGCCTGGCTCGCCTTCGACAAGCAGGGCGAGTCGGCCAACACGTTCTCGAAGGAAGCGCTGCAGGAGCTGGACGCGGCGCTGGAGGAGATCCGCGCCGCCGGCCCGAAGGGCCTCGTCATCCGCTCGGCCAAGGACAGCTTCATCGCCGGGGCCGACGTCGAGGAATTCACCCGCTTCCAGTCGCCCGAGGAGGCGCTCGCCTTCGTCCGGCTGGGCTGGGACGTGTTCGCCAAGCTGCGGGAACTCCCCTTCCCCACCACCGCGCTGGTGAACGGCTACTGCATGGGCGGGGGCTTCGAGCTGGCGCTGGCCTGCCGCTACCGCGTCGCGCTGGATGATCCCAAGACCCGCTTCGCCTTCCCGGAGGTGATGATCGGCATCGTGCCGGCCTGGCACGGCGTGCAGTGGCTGCCCAAGCTGGTCGGCCCCGCCGCGGCGATGGACCTGCTGCTCACGGGCAAGGCGGTGGACGCGCGGCGCGCCAGGCGCATGGGCCTGGTGGACCAGGCGGTGCCGCTGCGCATCCTGGAGAACACCGCGCGCATGCTGACGCTGGAGGCGCCGGCGCCGCGCGGGCTGAGCCTGATGAACCGGCTCATGCTCGGGCCGCTCAAGGGCGTCGTGGCCTCGCAGGCGCGCAAGCAGGTCGCGCGGAAGGCGAGGCGCGAGCACTACCCGGCGCCCTACGCGATCCTGGACCTGTGGCAGAAGTACGACGGCGATCCGTTCATCAATCCCTCGGACCCGACGTGCTCCATCAACATGCTGTTCGAGCATCCCACCACCAAGAACCTGATCCGCATCTTCTTCCTGCAGGAGCGGCTGAAGTCCCTCGGCAAGGGCTCGGACTTCCAGGCGAAGCACGTGCACGTGGTCGGGGCCGGGGTCATGGGCGGGGACATCGCCGCCATCTGCGCCATGCGAGGCATCACGGTGACGCTGCAGGACACCGCGCCCGAGCGCCTCGCGCCGGCGGTGCAGCGCGCGGCGAAGATGTTCTCCCGCCGCCTGCGCGACCCGCGGCGCGAGCGCGACGCGCTCGACCGCCTGATCCCGGACGTGACCGGGGCGGGCGCCGCGCGCGCCGATGTCATCATCGAGGCCATCTTCGAGAACCTGGAGGCCAAGCGCCAGCTGTTCGCGAAGATCGAGGCGGTGGCCAAGCCCGGCGCGGTGATCGCGAGCAACACCTCCAGCCTGAAGCTGGCGGACATCGCCGCCGGGTTCAAGGACCCGTCGCGGCTGGTGGGGATCCATTTCTTCAACCCGGTGCCGCAGATGATGCTGGTCGAGATCGTGTCGGCCGCGAACACCAACCCGGAGCACGCAAAGCGCGCGGCCGCCTTCGTGCGCCAGATCGACAAGCTGCCGCTGCCGGTGAAGGATGCGCCGGGATTCCTGGTGAACCGCGTCCTCGGTCCGTACATGCAGAACGCCTTCCGCATGCTGGACGAGGGCATGAAGCCCGAGACCATGGACGCGGCGATGGAGGAGTTCGGCATGCCCATGGGCCCGATCGAGCTCGCCGACACCGTGGGCCTGGACATCTGCCTGCACGCCGGCAAGGAACTCGCCAAGAAGGGCGCGGGCGGGGAGATCGAGGCGCCGCAGGTGCTTACCAACAAGGTCGCGCTCGGCCAGCTCGGGCGCAAGACCGGCCAGGGCATCTACCAATGGAACGAGGGCAAGCCGGTCAAGGGCCAGCCCGGCGCGTACAAGAAGGACCTGATCGATTCGCTGGTGGAGCCCTACCTCGCCGAGGCAAAGGCGGTGCTCGCCGAGGGCGTGGTCGCCGACGCCGACCTTGCGGACGCGGGCCTCATCTTCGGTACCGGCTTCGCGCCGTTCCGGGGCGGGCCGATGCACTACCTTGCCGGCGGCAGGAAGTAGCCCGGTGGCCAGGCGCGCCGGCAAGGCCTCGCACCAGCCGCCCGGACTGACGCTGCCGCGCGGCAAGGTGCCCGCGCTGCGCGTGGTGCCGATGCCGGCCGATTCGAACCACAACGGCGACATCTTCGGCGGCTGGATCATGGCGCAGGTGGACGTCGCCGGCGGCATCGTCGCCGGGCGCATGGCGCTGGGGCGCGTGGCCACGGTGGCGGTGAATTCCTTCGTCTTCAAGCAGCCGGTGCAGATCGGGGACGTGCTGTCCCTGTATGCCGACGTGGTCCGCGTCGGCAACACCTCGGTCACCATCAACGTCGAGGTCTTCGCCGAGCGCGGGCGCGCCGAGGCAAGGGTGGTCAAGGTGACCGAGGCCACGCTGACCTACGTCGCCATCGACCTCAAGGGGCGGCCGCGGCCGATCCCGAAGCGGAAGTGACGGGCGACATCCGGTTCGCCGCGCGCGACGGCTATTCACTGGCCGGCACCCTGTTCCGCCCCCGGCAGGCCAATGGCCGCGCCGTGCTCATCCACGCCGCCACCGGCGTCCGGCGCGGCTTCTACGCAAAGTTCGCCGCCCGCCTCGCCGAGGAAGGCTTCACCGCCCTCACCTTCGACTACCGCGGCATCGGCGATTCGCGCCCGGGCTCGCTGCGCGATTTCCCCGCGCGCATGCGCGACTGGGCGCAGCAGGACGCCGCGGGCGCGCTCGACTTCCTCGCCGCGCAGGCGCCGGAGGCGAAGCTGCTGTGCGTCGGCCACAGCTTCGGCGGCAACGGCCTGGGGGTCGTTCCCGGCATCGAGCGCTATCGCGCGGCCCTCTTCGTCGGCACGCAGAGCGGCTACTGGCGCCATTGGCCGGGGGCCGGCAAGCCGGCGATGTGGCTGCTCACGCACCTGATGCTGCCGTCGGTTTCCGCCGCCATGGGCTACTTCCCCATGAGGCTGCTCGGCCAGGGCGAGGACCTGCCCGGCGGCGTGGCGCGCGAATGGGCGGGCTGGTGCCGCCATCCGCGGTACGCGGCGGGCGTGGTCGGGAGCGAGGGCTACGCGCGGCTCACCGCGCCCATCCGCAGCTACTGGGTGAGCGACGACCGCTACGCGCCCAGGCCCGCGGCGGAAGCGCTGTTCGAGCTGTACCCGAACGCGGCGGAAAAGGAGCTGGTGGAGGTGGACGCGGCCGCGCATGGCGGCGGCATCGGGCACTTCGGCTTCTTCAGGGACCGGTTCCGCGACACGCTCTGGCGCGACGCCGCGGGGTGGCTCGCCGCGCGCTAGTCAGGCGAGGCCGGGAAACAGCTGGCGCAATCCTTCCGCCATCGTCTGGATGGCGAGCGCCGCGAGCAGCAGTCCCAGCAGCCGCGTCGCGATGTTGAGGCCGGTGGTGCCCATCCGCGCGCCGATCGGATGCGCGAGGCTCAGCACCACCCAGGTCAACGCGCACACCAGCAGGATGCAGCCGATGATGGCGCCCATGTGCGCCGCGCCGCCCGCCTGCGCGGCGATGATGGTGGTGCTGATGGCGCCCGGGCCCGCCAGCAGCGGCACCGCGATCGGCACCACGCCCGAGAGCTCGCCGCTCTGCAGTTCGCGCGCCTCGTCCGGGTTCTGCCGCACGCCGCCCACCTGCGCGTTCAGCATCGACAGCGCCATGAGGAGCAGCACCAGGCCGCCGCCGACGCGGAACGCGGGCAGGCTGGCGCCGATGAGCGTCAGCACCTGCTCGCCCACCAGCGCCGACACCGCGAGCACCGCGAACACCGTGATCGTGACCACGCGCACCAGGTTGCGGCGCTCGGCCTCGCCGCGCGCCGCGGTGAGCGCGAGGAAAATGGGCACCGCGAGGAACGGGTCGAGCACCGCCGCCAGCGTGACGAAGAACCGCAGGTAGCCCGACAGCGGCAGCAGGCCTTCCACGGCGCTATTTCTTCGCCTGCGCTTCCTTGCGCCAGGCGCTGACCTGCGCGAACGCCGGCCGGTCGTTGAGCATCTTCAGGTACGGCTTCACCTGCGGGATGCCCTCCAGCGCGTCGCGGCCGAAGGCGAGCTTGGTCGCGAGCGACACCAGCGGCAGGTGGCAGGCCGCGGCGCAGTCGGCGATGGACAGCTCGGCGCCGGCGACGAAGGGCTCGAACTTCGCCAGCGCGGCGAAAGCCCGGACGCCCTTGGCGAGCTCCTTCTCCACCGCGGCCTTTGTCGAGTCCGACAGCGTGCCGCCGAAGAACACCCCGCCGTAGAGGCGCCGCGCAACCAGCTCCATGTGCAGCTCGATGACGGTCGTCAGCTCGCGCACCTTGGCGCGCGCGATCGGCGCCTTCGGCAGCAGCGGCTTGGCCGGGTAGGCGTCCTCGAGGTACTCCAGGATGGCGGAGGACTCGCACAGGCGCACGCCGTCGATCTCGGCGTAGGGCACCTTGCCCATCGGGCTGCGCGCCAGGTAGGCCTCGTCCTGCGAAGGCCTGACCGTCGCATCTTCCTCGTAGGGCACGCCCTTCTCCAGCAGCGCGATCAGCACCTTGTTGTGGTAGTTGCTGACGCGGAATCCGTACAACTTCAGCATGTCGTCTCCTCGGTGGGGTTGGAAGGATTATATTCGGGGCATGGACGCAAAACCTCCCGGCACGCCGGAGTTCATCACCGACCTCGCGGCGGATACCTCCTACGGGGGCTACCTCGCGCTGCCGCAGCTGCTCTCGGCGCAGAAGCCCCGCTCCAGGCACCACGACGAGATGCTGTTCATCGTCCAGCACCAGGTCTCGGAGCTGTGGATGAAGCTGATGGTGCACGAGCTCGCGGCGGGCATCGCGCACATCCGGGCCGGGGAACTGGCGCCCTGCTTCAAGATCCTGGCGCGCGTGAAGCAGGTGCAGCGGCAGCTCTTCGAGCAATGGGCGGTGCTGGAGACGCTCACGCCCTCGGAGTACGCCCAGTTCCGCCCGGACCTGGGGCCAGCCTCCGGCCTGCAGTCCTACCAGTTCCGCGCCATCGAGTTCATGCTCGGCAACAAGAACGCCCGCATGCTGGAAGTGCACCGCCACGACGCGGCGATCCACGGCTGGCTCAGGGGCCTGCTGGAAGCGCCCAGCCTGTACGACGAGTTCCTGCGCCACCTCGCGCGCCGCGGCATGGCGGTGCCGGCGCAGGTGGTCGAGCGCGACTGGACGCAGCCCTATGCGTCGCATCCTGGCGTGGTCGCGGTATTCCGCGCCATCTACCAGGATCCGAAGGCGCACTGGGACGCCTACGACATGTGCGAGAAGCTGGTGGACGTGGAGGAGAACTTCCAGCTCTGGCGCTTCCGCCACGTCAAGACCGTGGAGCGCGTCATCGGCTTCAAGCGCGGCACCGGCGGCACCGCCGGCGTGGCATTCCTGAGGAAGACCCTCGAGCGCACGCTGTTCCCGGAACTCATCGACGTGCGCACGGAGCTGGGCGCGTGATCACCGGGCCGCTGACCGAGCAGAACCTGCGCGCGCAGGCCTGGCCGCTCTTTTCGCGCGTGCGCCAGCAGAAGGCCATCTACCTCGCCAACCATTCCCTCGGCCGCCCGCCCGACCGCACCGCGGCCGACGTGACGCGAGCGATGGACGCGTGGTACCGCGACATGGGCGAGGCCTGGCAGGAATGGAACGCGCTGCGCGACCGCCACCGCGCGCTCACCGCGAAGCTGGTCGGAGCGCCGCGCGCCGATTGCATCATCCCCAAGACGAGCGCCGGCCAGGGCCTGCGCGCGGTGCTCAATGCCATCGGCAGCAATCCGGCGGACAAGCCCCGCGTCGTCGCCTCGGACGGCGAGTTCGATTCGCTGGACTTCATCCTGCGCGTGTACCGCGAGAAGGGCCGCATCGAGCTGCGCCTGACGCCCTGGCGCGAGATCTCTGTGGCCAACGCCAACCTGGTGGTGCTCTCCAGCGTCCAGTTCCGCACCGGCGAAGTGGTGGACAACCTGCCCAAGCTGGTGCGCGCCGCGCGCGCCGCGGGCGCCCTGGTGCTGCTGGACGTCTACCACCACGCGGGCGCGCTGCCGCTGGACCTCGGCGCGCTGGAAGTGGACTTCGCGGTCGGCGGCTCCTACAAGTACCTGCGCGGCGGCCCCGGCGCCTGCTGGCTCTACGTGCGGCCGGGTCTCATCGACACCCTGCGCACGCTGGACACCGGCTGGTTCGCCAAGGAGA
>CAZMDA010000071.1:0-17863 GCA_964564865.1 uncultured Bordetella sp.
ATCCAGGGCGCCTGCATCGGCGGCGGGCTGCTGATCGCCTCGCAGTGCGACATCCGGATCTGCAACGAGTCGGCGCGCTTCGGCGTCCCGGTGAAGAACCTCGGCCTCACCGAGTCCTACGATGAGCTCGCGGGCATGCTGCGGGCCGCCGGACCGAACGTCGCGCTGGAGATGCTGCTCGAGGGGCGCATCTGGGGCGCGCGCGAAGCCTATGAGAAGGGCCTCGTGAACCGCGTGGTCTCCGACGCCGGCGTGACCGAGGAGGCCTACGCCACCGCGCGCCGCATCGCGGACGGCGCGCCGCTGGTCGCGCGCTGGCACAAGAAGTTCATCCGCCGCCTGCAGGACCCCCGGCCGCTCACCGAGGCCGAGCGCGACGAGGGCTACGCCTGCTTCGACACCGAGGACTTCAGGACCGGGGTGGCCGCGTTCCTGGCCAAGACCAAGCCCGTTTTCGCTGGGCGCTGACGGCCGTCCCGCTGGCGGATGTTATGATTTTCGCAGGGAGATCCGTTTTGCCCATTTCTGGAGGAGGAAAAATGATGAACAAGCTTCTTGCGGCCGGCGTCGTGGCCGCCGCGATTGCCGCAGCCCTGCCCGTCCAGGCGCAGAGCTGGCCCACCAAGCCGATCACGTTCCTGAACCCGTTCCCCGCCGGCGGCGGTACCGATACCTTCGCGCGGCCGATCGCCGCGCGGATGTCGCAGACCATCGGCCAGCAGGTTCTGATCGAGAACCAGGGCGGCGCCGGCGGCACCGTCGGCGCGGCGAATGTGGTCAAGCGCGCGCCCGACGGCTACAACTTCTTCTTCGGCGCCGTGCACCACACCATTGCCGAGAGCCTCTACACCAAGCTGCCCTACAGCCTGGAGCGTGACTTCGAGCCGATCACCGTGGCCGCCTTCGTGCCCAACGTGGTGGTGGTGCACCCGAAGCACGCCGCCACGATCAAGTCGCTCGCCGACCTGATCGCGTACGGCAAGGCGAACCCGAACCGCTTCAACTACGGCTCGGCGGGCAGCGGCACGACGCACCACCTGGCGGTGGAGCTGTTCAAGACCATGACCGGGGCCCAGTTCGTGCACGTGCCGTACCGCGGCGCCGGCCCGCTGATGGTGGACATGCTGGCCGGGCAGGTGGACTTCGCCTTCGACGGCATGGGCACCTCGTCGGTCCAGGTCAAGGCCGGCAAGCTGATCCCGCTCGCGGTCACCAGCCCCAAGCGCAACCACGTGCTGCCGAACGTGCCGACGATGGCCGAGGCCGGGCTGCCGGGCTACGAGGTGCGCACCTGGTACGGCGTATGGGCCCTCAAGGGCACGCCGAAGGAGGCCAAGGACCGGGTCTGGAAGGAAATGGTCGCGGCGATGAACACACCCGAGCTGAAGAAGATCTGGCACGAACAGGGCGCCGAGATGGGCGGCATGCCTCCCGAGGAGATGGGCGCGTTCGTGAAGGCCGAGATCGCGAAGTGGGCGAAGGTGGTGAAGGACGCCGGCGCCAAGGTCGACAACTAAGCCGGCCTACACCACCCCGTCGGCGCGGAGCTTCGCCAGCTCCGCGTCGCTTTTCCCCAGCAGTTCCCGCAGGATTTCGTCCGTGTGCTGCCCCAGCAGGGGCGGCGCGCGCTCGAACGCGAGCGGCGTGGCCGAGAAGCGCATCGGACTGGCGACCGAATCGAGCGCACCGGCCGCCGGGTGGTCCAGCTTGAGGCGGATGCCGCGCGCCTTCACCTGCGGCTCCTCGAACACCTGCGCCACGTTGTTGATCGGTCCGTTGGGTACGCCCGCGGCCTCCAGAAGCGCCACCCACTCCTTCGTGGTCTTCTTCGCGAACACGTCCTGCAGCACCCGGGTCAGTTCGGCCCGGTTCTCCACCCGCTTCGAATTGGTGGCGTAGCGCGGATCCGCCGCCAGCTCCGGGCAGCCCGCGGCCTCGCAGAACCTGCGGTACAGGTTGTCGTTGCCGCAGGCGAGGATGACATCGCCGTCGGCAGTCCTGAACGGCTGGTAGGGCACGATGTTCGGGTGCAGGTTGCCGATGCGCCTGGGTGGCACGCCCGTCGCGAAGTAGTTCGTGTTCTGGTATGCGAGCAGTGCGATCTGCGAGTCCAGCAGCGCGAGGTCGAGGTGCTGGCCCTTGCCGCTCTGCTCGCGGCTGACAAGCGCGGCGCAGATGGCGATCGACGCGTACATGCCGGTGATGATGTCGGCCACCGGCACGCCGGCGCGCTGCGGTCCGCCTCCGGGGGCGCCATCGGGCTCGCCGGTGACGCTCATCATGCCGCCCATGCCCTGGATCATGAAGTCGTAGCCGGGATGCTCGCGCTGCGGTCCGGTCTGCCCGAACCCGGTCACCGAGCAATACACAAGGCGCGGGTTGAGCTTCGCCAGGTCCTCGTAGCCCAGGCCGTAGCGCGCGAGGTCGCCGAACTTGTAGTTCTCGATCAGCACGTCGGATTCCCGCGCCAGCTCCCGCACCAGCGCCTGGCCGGCGGGCGAGGCGAGGTTCACGGTTACCGACTTCTTGCCTCGGTTGGCCGACGTGAAGTAGGCGGAGTCCTTCGTGTCGCGCCCCTCCCTGTCCTTCACCCAGGGCGGACCAAAGGCGCGCGAGTCGTCGCCGACCTTCGGGCGCTCGATCTTGATCACTTCGGCGCCGAGGTCGGCGAGGTTCTGGCCCGCCCAAGGGCCGGCCAGGACCCGGGAGAGGTCCAGAACGCGGATATGGGAAAGCGGGCCGGGCATGGCCCGCGCATTCTACTGCAGGGCTATTTCACGACCAGGTTGTTGTGCACCTGTTTCACGCCGGAAACGCCGGCCGTGACCTGGGCCGCCTTCGCCTTGACCGCCGCGGTATCCACGAATCCGGAAAGCAGCACGCGACCCTCGTAGGTTTCCACCGAGATGGCCGTCGACGGGATGCCCTTCTCGGCAAGCAGCGTCGCCTTGACCTTGGCGGTGACGGCGGTATCCGAGAGGATGCGGCCGTCATTGTCCTGGTGCGCCTTCAGGTACTCGTTGACGTCCCAGCGCGCGTCCTTGTTGGCGTCAAAGCGGGCGAAGCGCTTGGCGAGCTCCTTCTCGCCCGCCAGTTCCTCGCGGCTGACCAGGCCGTCGCCGTTGCGGTCGAGCGCGTCGAAACCCGCGTTTCCCGACCCCTTGTACTGCTGCGCCATCACGGGAGCCGCGCAGGCGGCGGACAAAGCGATTACGATCAGCTTCTTCATGCATGCCTCCTTTGGAACCGGAACAGGATTGCCTTCCTTCGACACATGGTGAAGCACATCGTTCTGTGGAAATTCGCGTCGCCATCCGGCGACAGTTTCGACCTCGTGAAGCGCGCGCTGGAAGCGCAGAACGGACGCATCCCCGGCCTCATCCGCATGGAGGCCGGCGCCAGCTTCCACACCGGTCGCCGCGGCGTGCATTTCGCGCTGTACTCGGAGTTCGAGAGCCGCGAGGCACTCGCCGCGTACCACAAGCATCCGATACACGCGCAAACCCGCGCCATCGTCGATCCGCTGGCCGCGGAACACTGGATCGCCGACTACGAGGTCTGACTAGACCGTCCAGGCCATGCGCAGCGCGAGCCCCAGCAGCGTGAACGCGAACAGGATGCGCAGCGGCTTCACCGGCAGGCGGTGCGCAAGACGCGCCCCAAGCGGCGCCAGCGGCATGCTGGCGAGCACGATGAGCGCGAGCGCCGGCAGGTAGACGTAGCCCAACGACCACTCGGGCAGCCCGCTCGCGCGCATGCCCTGCATGACGTAGCCCAGGGTGCCCGCGACCGCGATCGGAAAGCCGTTGGCCGCGGCGGTGCCGATGGCACGCTTCAGCGGCACGTTGCAGCGCGCGAGGAAGGGGATGGAAAGAAAGGCGCCGCCGGCGGCAAGCACGCTGGAGAATCCGCCGATGACGGCGCCGGCTGCAAACAGCCCGCCGCTTCCGGGCAGCTGCCGCGACGGCTTCGGCTTGACCTCGAAGAACATCTGCACCGCGGCGTAGAACATGAAGCAGGAGAAGAAGATGGCGAGCGGCCGCGTCGGCACGTAGCCGGCGCCGATGGAGCACACCAGCGCGCCGGCCACGATGCCGGGCGCCATGGACTTCGCCACCACCCAGTCCACCGCGCCGTGGCGATGGTGCGCGCCCACCGAGGCGATCGAGGTGAACAGGATGGTCGCCATCGACGTGGCCAGCGAAAGGTGCATCAGGTGCCCGGGCGGAAAGCCCTTGGCGGAGAACACGAACGCCAGCATCGGCACCATCACCATGCCGCCGCCGATCCCGAGCAGTCCGGCTAGGAAGCCCACCGTCGCCCCGATGGCGAGGTAGGCCGGCCACCAGTCCATCAGCCCGGCCCGATCAGGTGGTCGACGAGTTCGGCGAAGCCCGCGCCCGATTCGGCGCGGGTGACGTACCTGGGGGGAGCCTCCAGTTGCCGCCCGAAGCGCTGCACGTTGGCCACGCCCACAGAGTTGGCGAAGAAAGCGAACATCGGCGCATCATTGGGCGAATCGCCGGCAAACGCGTAGTCGGCGCCGGCCGCCGCCAGGTCCACGCCGAAACGTTCCGCGAACAGCTGCCGGGTCATCGCCAGCTTGTCGTAGGCGCCGAACCAGCCGTTGACGTGGATCGAGCTGATCTTCGCGGTCATTCCCTCGGCCTGCATCAGGTCGCGGATGCGCTCGGCATCCGACAGCGCGAGAGGCGGCACATCCTCGCAGAAGTCGATCGCGAGATCGGTCTCGCGGTAGCCCTGGTCGGACGCAATGGCGCAGCCCGGCACAGCGGCGAGGATCCGGCGCGCGATCGTCTCCAGGCGCGCGCGGTTCCGGGCGCGCGCCGCGACAGTGTCCTGGAACCGCTTCTCCAGCCTGCCGCCCGCCATCAGGAAATAGAACGCGCCGTTCTCGCCGACCACCGCGTCCACCGGCCACATGCGGGCGATGTGGTCGCACCAGCCGGCGGGACGCCCGGTGATCGGCACCACCAGGCGCCCGGCGCGCTTCAGGCGCTCCATGGCGCCGTAGGCCGCCGCCGTCAGGGTGCCGCCGGTGGTGAGCGTGTCGTCGATGTCGAACAGCAGGCCCTTGAGGCGGCCGGCATCCCGCAACTCGGCAAGCGGACGCATCAGGCGCCCATCACGGCCTGGACGCGGGCCCGCTGGGCCTCGGTCATGAGCAGGCCGGCTTTCGTCCGCCGCCACAGCACGTCCTCGGCGCTGCGCGCCCATTCGCGATCCTGCAGCCAGCGCACTTCGCGCGCCGTCAGGCCGGCGCCATACTCTTCCCCCAGGTCGCCGTCGCCGACCACCGCCGGGGATTGCACGCCGTGGCGGCGGAAGATGCCGCGCAGGATGTACTCTGGAATGTGCGGGTGGGTCTGGAAGAACGCGTCGCGTGCCTCGACGCGCGAGGCGCCGCCGAAATCGCTGCCGAGGAGCGGCGGGCCGTCGGTCCACGCCGGCTTCAGGCCGGGGAAGTAGGGCGCCAGCTTCTGCAGCGCATGCTCGGCCAGCATCCGGTAGGTCGTGATCTTGCCGCCGAACACCGACAGCACCGGCAACGCGCCGCGCTCGTCGTCCACGCGCAGGGTGTAGTCGCGGGTCACCGCGGAAGGGTCGTCGGAACCGTCGTCGTACAGCGGCCGGACGCCGGCATAGCGCCACACCACGTCCCGGGGCTGCGCCGGCTTCTTCAGGTAGCGGTTCACCGCGCGGCACAGGTACTCGACCTCTTCGTCGGTCGCGCGCGGCGCTTCATCCTCGTTCTCCTGCGGCACGTCGGTGGTGCCCACCAACGTGTGCAGGTCGCCGTAGGGAATCATGAACACCACACGGCGGTCGTCGTTCTGCAGGATGAAGGCGTGCTCGCCGTCGTACAGCCTGGGCAGCATGATGTGGCTGCCCTTCACCAGCCGCACCCGGTCGTCGGAGGCCTGACCGAGACGCTCGTTCAGCACCCGCTTCACCCACGGGCCCGCGGCATTGACCACCGCGCGGGCGCGGACCGCCTCGCCGGTGGAGAGCCTCGCGCGCCAGAACCCGTCCTCGCGCCTGGCAGACACGCACTCGGTGCGCGTCAGGATCCGCGCGCCGCGCGCCTGCGCGTCCAGCGCGTTGGCCACCACCAGCCGGGCATCGTCCACCCGGCAATCCGAGTAGATGAAGCCGTGCGTCATGCGCTCGTTCAGCCCGGCGTTGTAGGGCGGCGCGTCGAGCCGGACCGCGTGCGAGCCGGGCAGGCTGGTACGGCGGGAAAGGTGGTCGTAGAGGAACAGGCCGGCCCGGATCATCCACCGCGGCCGCAGTTCCGGCACGTGCGGCATGATGAAGCGCGCCGGCCAGACCAGGTGCGCCGCCACTTTCAGCAGCACCTCCCGCTCGGCGAGCGCCTCGGCGACCAGCCGGAACTCGTACTGCTCGAGGTAGCGCAGGCCGCCGTGGATCAGCTTCGAGGACCAGGACGAGGTGGCCGAGGCAAGGTCGTCCTTCTCCACCAGCAGCACCGACAGGCCGCGGCCGGCGGCGTCGCGCGCGATCCCGGCGCCGTTGATGCCGCCGCCCACGACCAGGAGGTCGATCGAATCCGAGTGGGAGTCCCGCGTCTGCAAGTGAGCGATTCTAAGGCAGCGTCACGACCACGCGCACGCCGCGCGGCAGGTTCTCCGCGACGACGCTGCCGCCGTGGAACTCGGCGATCAGCCGCACCACGTACAGGCCCAGCCCCAGGTGCGGATCGGACCCCGAATGGCCCGCCCGGCCCGACACCATGGAGCCGAACAGCGCGTCCCGGACGGATTCCGGGATCGCCGGGCCCTCGTTCTCCACGGCCAGCTGCGCCCGGCCGCCGGCCGCGGCGAGCGATACCTTCACCGGCGTGCCCGGCAGCGCGAAATCGGCCGCGTTCTCGGCCAGCTTGTCGAGCATCTGCGCGAGCAGGTCCGGTGCGCCCTCCACCACCAGCGGCGTCGAGGGCAGGTCCAGCTCGAACCTGCGATGGGCATAGGCGAGGCGGTAGCCCTCGACGCAGCCGCGGACCACCGGCACGGCGTCGAAGCGCTCTCGCGCCACCGTCGACAGCCCCTGCTCCAGGCGGCTGGCCTCGCCCATGCGCTCCAGGATCCGCGACAACCGCGACAGGCCTTCCTCGGCCCGTGCGATGTAGGTCCGGCTCTCCTCCGGCGTCGGCGCCAGCTTGAGGTTCTCCAGCGACGAACGCACCACCGCGATCGGCGTGCGCAGCTCGTGCGACAGGCGCCCGGCCAGGCTCTCCAGGTAGGCGTGGTGCTGCGCGAGCTTGCTCAGCACGGCGGAGAAGCTGCGCGACAGGTCGCCGATCTCGTCGCCGGCATCCGAACCCGAGGCGAGCCCCGCGAAACGGCCGCGCGCGTCGATCGCCGACTCGGCCTCGTCGCGCAGGCGCCGGATCCGCATCGACAGGCGCGTCGCCCACGCAATGAGCACCGCTGCCGCGCCCGCGAACACCGTCAGCGTCAGCACCAGCAGCCGCTCCAGCGCCTCGCTCCTCAGCGTGGCGATGGGATTGGTGGTCTCCTCGACCACCACCGCGCCCACCACCTGGTCCCGGTTCCAGATCGGGCTGGCCGCGGACATCACCACCGCACGCCCGTCCGGGGTGCGCCGCACGCGCGTGCCGGGCGCACCCTGCAGCGCGGCGCCGATGTCGCGTCCGCTGGCGAGCGCGTCCTCGGGCACTGCCTCGGCGAACTCTTCGCTGGGGCGCTGGATGAGGGCGCTCACGATCCCCCGCCACGCCCGCCGCATGCCGGACTCCTCCGGCGCCTGCAGCGGGCGCTTCAGGCTCCCGGCGAGCGCGAGCACCTGGTAGCGCCGGTTCACCACCCAGATGCGCGATTCGGTTCGCTCCACGCCCTTCAGGATGGCCGCGATATCCTCCTGCGCGGCGCGTGCCGCCAGGGCCTGCTCGCGCTCGAGGACCACCTGTTCGGCGGGCAGCTCCAGCGCGCGTTCCGCCAGCCGCCGCAGCTCGGCCTCCGCCTCGCGGCGCAGCGGATCGTCGCGCACCGGCGCGGCGTTGAGCAGCTGCGGCCGGTCGTGCAGCGCGGTGGCGACGGCGCGTGCCGTCGCGAGCAGGTTGCGCTCCTGGCCGTCCAGCAGCACCCGCTCCATCTCGTTGACGTACAGCACGCCTGCCCAGGGCAGCACGAGGAGCACCAGGGACACCAGCGCGAGCTTCGCGCGCAGGCCAAGCGGCCTCACGGCGATTTCCAGCGGTAGCCCATGCCGTAGGCGGTCTCGATGTGGTCGAAGGCCGGATCCGCCGCCTGGAACTTGCGCCGGATCCGCTTCACGTGCGAGGTCACCGTCGCGTCGTCCACCACCAGCTGTGCCTCGCTCATCAGCTGCTCGCGGTTCTTCACGTGTCCGGGATGCCGCGCCAGCGCGTGCACCATCCAGAACTCGGTGAGCGTCAGCTCCACCGGCAGGCCGTTCCATGCCACCGTGAAGCGCTTGAGGTCCAGCGCCAGCGCGCCGCGCTCCAGCCTTTCCTCCACCTGCTGGGGCTCGCGCGACAACTCGGCGCGGCGGAACAGCGCGCCGATGCGGGCCAGCAGGTGCGGCAGGCTCGCGTCCTTGGTGAGGTAGTCGTCCGCGCCCAGGCGCAGCCCCGAGACGACGTCGAAATCGCTGTCGCGCGCGGTGAGGAAGATGATCGGCAGCGTGGCCGAGAGCGCGCGCAGTTCGCGGCACAGGGAAAAACCGCCGTCCACATCCTCGCCCAGGCCGATGTCGATGATCGCCAGCTCGGGCAGCCGCGAGCGCAGCGCCGCCAGCGCTTCCGCGCGCCCGGCATACGCGGCCACCTCGAAGCCGTGCTTGCGCAGCGCCTCCGCGGTGTTGGCGCGGATGGCCGGGTCATCCTCGACGATGGCGATGCGACGCATGGGAATCGGTCGGCGGCGACTATAGCCCAAGGGGCGAGGCCAGGGCGGGCAAAAGTCCCCCTGCCCGCAGATTGCCAGAATTCTTCGCCGCCTTGCCTGCACCCGGCCGGCGCCGCGCCCGGCCCGGCGGCTGCAATGGGATCCCATGAAAACCCACCACACGCAGTTCCCGCCCGTCGCCCGGCTCGCGCTGGTCGACTTCCTCGCCTTCATGGCGCTGGCCGCCTGCATCGCGCTGTCGCTCGGACTGGTGCTCGCCGGCGCCGTGCTGCTGCTGTCGGGCAGCGCGCAGGCTGCCCAGCCGGAACGCGAAGGCGGCCTGCTGCTCCGGCCGCGGGGCGGCGGCACCCCGCTCGCCGCACCGCTCCTCGCCACCGACGTCGAGATCCGCGTCGTCGGCCACGTCGCGCGCGCCAGGGTGACGCAGCGCTTCCGCAACACCCAGGCGGACTGGTACGAGGGGACCTACGTGTTCCCGCTGCCGGAGAACGCGGCGGTCGACCGGCTGCGGATGCGCATCGGCGAGCGACTCGTCGAAGGCGAGATCCGCGAGAAGGAGAAAGCCCGGGCCACCTACGCGCAGGCCAAGGCCGAGGGCCGGCGCGCGGCGCTGCTGGAACAGGCGCGTCCGAACATCTTCACCTCGAGCGTCGCCAACATCGCACCCGGCGAGGAGGTTCAGGTCGAGATCGAGTACCAGCAGGCGCTGCGCTACGACCAGGGGCGCTACTCCCTGCGCTTCCCGATGGTGGTCGGGCCGCGCTACTTCCCGGCCGCCGAAGCCAAGGGCGCGGATGCCGCCCGCATCGCCACGGCGGTGTTCCGGCCGGCGGACGACGGCGTCGTCCGCAACCCGGTCACGCTGCGCGTGGATGTCCAGGCCGGCGTGCCGATCGCGGAACTGAACAGCCCGTCCCATCGCATCGAGACCGGTCCCTGCGGCGAAGCGGGTTGCCGCGCCGTGCTGCACGAGGCGGTGCCGGCGAACAAGGACTTCGTCCTCGACTGGACCCTTGCGCCGGGTCGCGTCCCCGCCGCCGCCGCGATCACTGAGCTGAAGGACGGCAGGCACTACGGCCTCCTGATGGTGGTGCCGCCGGCGCTGGAGCGGCGTGGCGAAGCGCTTCCCCGCGAAGCCGTCTTCGTCATCGACACCTCCGGCTCCATGCAGGGCGCTTCCATCGCGCAGGCGAAGGAAGCGCTGGAGCTGGCGGTGCGCCGGCTCTCGCCCGCGGACCGCTTCAACATCATCGAGTTCAACAGTCACGCGCGGCCGCTGTACCCGGCGGCGCGGCCGGCCTCTGCCGCCAACCTGGAGGCCGCGGTGCGCTGGGTGCGCGAGCTGCGCGCCAACGGCGGCACCGAGATGGCCAAGGCCCTGGACCTCGCGCTGGACGGATCGGAGACGCCGGGGCGGATCCGCCAGATCGTGTTCCTCACCGACGGCGCGGTGGGGAACGAGGATCACCTCTTCGGCATGATCCGTGAGCGCCTCGGCGACTCGCGCCTGTTCACCGTCGGCATCGGCTCGGCGCCCAACAGCCACTTCATGTCCAAGGCGGCGCAGTTCGGCGCCGGCAGCTTCACCTACATCGGCCGCATCGAGGAGGTGAAGCAGAAGATGGACGCGCTGTTTGCCAGGCTCGAGTCCCCGGTGCTCAAGGGCGTGCGCATCGACTGGGGCGGCGCCGTCGGCGTGGACGCTTGGCCCAAGCAGGTTCCGGACCTCTACGCCGGCGAGCCGGTGATGGTGCTGTTCTCGGCCGAGAGAATCGACGGTCCGCTGACCGTGTCCGCGCAGGCCGGGGACGGCTCGTGGCTGGCGCGCGTGCCAGTGGCGACTGCCGTCGGCGAGAACGCCTTGTCCGTGTTGTGGGCGCGCGAGCGCATCGGGGCCCTGATGGACCGGATGCGCGGCGGCGCGCCGGAGGACGAGATCCGCGAGGCGGTGCTCAAGCTCGCCCTGGAGCACCAGCTCGTTTCCCGCTACACCAGCCTGGTCGCCGTGGACAGGACGCCGGCGCGCACCGCTGAGGCGCTTCTCAAGTCGGCGTCCCTGCCGACCAACCTGCCCGAGGGCTGGACCCTGGAAGGCGTAGGCGGGGAAATACACGGCGAACTGCCCCGCGGCGCCACGGACGCGCGCTTCAACCTGCTCGCAGGCGCGCTCCTGCTGCTCCTCGCCACGCTGCTGTGGAACCGCGCGCGGGGGTGGGCGTGAGCAACTATGGCGATGTCGCCCTCGGCGTGGAGTGCGCGCTGCCCGAACTCATGCCCAGGGCGCCGCGCGGGCGCCGGGTCCTGCCCTGGCTCGCCGGCCTGCTGTTCGTCGCGGGTGCGCTGCAGTTCGGCCAAGGCGCATGGATCCACGCCAAGGCGCAACTGGCGCAGGTCCTGATCGAGCGCGCCTGGGCGCGCACCCTCGCCGGCGAATCCGCGGTCAAGCCCTGGCCCTGGGCGGATACCTGGCCGGTGGCGAGGCTGGAGGCGCCCGCGCAGGGCGTCTCGCTGCTGGTCCTTGCCGGCGCGAGCGGCCGCACCATCGCCTTCGGCCCCGGCCACCTGGACGGCACGCCGCTGCCCGGCGCCCGGGGCAACAGCGTCGTCGGCGGCCACCGCGACACCCACCTCGCGTTCCTGCGCCACCTGAAGAAGGGCGACGCCCTGCGCATCCAGCGGGCCGACGGCGCCCGCGTGGACTACCGCGTGGCCGTAACGGACGTGCTCGACAAGCGCGATACCTGGGTGGCGGGCAACGGCGGGGGCAACCGCCTCACGCTGGTCACCTGCTGGCCCTTCCACGCCCTGCGCGCCGGCGGGCCGGAACGCTACGTCGTGATCGCCGACCGGACCTAGCACCCGGACACAAGAACCGCGGCGCGGGGCGCGCCCTCCAGAAAGGAGGCCACTGGACAGGAGTGGCGCCGCCCCGCCGCTTCGGCAGGCAACTGTGCTCTTGCCACCCTGCCGCCGGCGCGGTGAAATCCCGCCATGACCCTCACCCTCGTGGTTGGCAACAAGAACTACTCCTCCTGGTCCATGCGGCCGTGGGTGGCACTGCGCGGCTGTGGCGTGCCCTTCGCCGAGCGCGTCGTCAAGTTCGAGTCCGAGGACTGGGCGCAGAACATCGCCACCCTTTCGCCCTCGGGCCTGGTGCCGGTGCTCTGGGAAGGAACCCCGGGATCCGGCTTCGCCATCTGGGACACGCTCGCCATCGTCGAGCGCGCCAACGAGCTCTTCCCGGGCAAGGGCCTGTGGCCCGCGGACCCGCAGGCGCGCGCCCGCGCGCGCAGCGTGACCGCCGAGATGCATTCCGGTTTCCGCGCCTTGCGCGGCGCCATGCCCATGAACCTGCGCGGCCGGCATCCGGGCAAGGGCATGAACCCGGAGGTGGCCAAGGACATCGCTCGCATCACGCGGGTCTGGTCCGAGGCGCGCGCGCAGTACGGCAAGGGCGGCCCGTACCTGTTCGGCGCGTTCTGCGCCGCGGACGCGTTCTATGCGCCGGTGGCAACCCGCTTCGTCACCTACGGCGTGGCGCTGTCCGGCGAGGCGAGGGCCTACCAGGAGGCGCTGCTGGAGAATGCCGCGGTGAAGGAATGGACTGCGGAGGGACTGAAGGAAAAGGAGTTCTACAAGGAGGACGAACCCTACACCACCCCTCCCGCATAGTCGCGGCACACTGCGAATGCCGCGACGCGTTACGATGGCGGCGCTTGCGTTGCACTAGTTTCCAAGGACGCCCCATGGCCGCCACCGTGCTCGACTCCTTCCTGTTCCGCGACGCTTTCGGCACCCCGGCGATGCGGGCGGTGTTCGATGACCGGGAGCTGATCCGCAAGTTCGTGCAGGTCGAGGTCGCGCTGGCTGCAGCCGAGGCGCGCTGCGGCGTCATTCCCGCCGCCGCCGCCAAGGACATCGCGGCGCGCTGCACCGCCGAAGCCCTCGATGTCGGCCTCCTGCAGCGTGAAACCGAGATCGTGGGCTACCCGATCCTGCCCCTGGTGCACCAACTCGCCCGGCAGGCCGGGGATGCCGGCCGCTACGTCCACTGGGGCGCGACCACGCAGGACATCATGGATACGGCCGTCGTGCTTCAACTGCGCGATGCCCTCGACCTGGTCGAGGCGGACGTCGCCGACTTGCGCAGGATCCTTGCCGGGCTGGCCAGGAAGCATCGCGACACGCCCATGGCCGGGCGCACGCACCTGCAGCAGGCGCTGCCCGTCACGTTTGGCTACAAGGCGGCGATCTGGCTTGACATGTTCAATCGCCACGCGCAGCGCCTCGCGCAGGCGCGCCCCCGGGTCCTGGTGGGCCAGTTCGCCGGTGCTGCGGGTACGCTCGCCTCTCTGGGCAACCAGGGCCTGGAGGTACAGAAGGCGCTGATGGAAGAGCTCGGCCTGGGCGTGCCCACGTCGACCTGGCACGTGGCGCGCGATGGCCTCGCGGAAGCGGTGAACCTGATCGCCCTGATCACGGGTTCGCTGGGCAAGATCGCCCTCGACGTGATGATCATGGCCTCGAGCGAGCTGGGCGAGCTCTATGAACCCTTCGTCAAGGGACGCGGCGCGAGCAGCACCATGCCGCAGAAGCGCAACCCGATCTCCAGCGAGCTCGTGCTGGCCTGCGCCAAGGGCGTGCGCCAGCAGGCCGGACTGATGCTCGACGCCATGGTGCAGGACCTGGAGCGGGCCACCGGCCCGTGGCACGCCGAGTGGCTCGCGATACCCGAGGCCTTCGTCCTCGGCGCCGGTGCGCTCAACCAGGCGAAGTTCATGTTGGGCGGGCTGGTCGTGGATGAACAGGCCATGGCGAGGAATCTGGGCCTGACGCGTGGCCTGATCGTGGCCGAGGCGGTGATGATGGGTCTCGCGCCGCACATCGGCCGCCAGGAAGCGCACGACCTGGTCTATGACGCGTGCCGAATCGTGAACGAGAACGGCGGCCGGCTCGCGGACGTGCTGAACGCCATGCCCGAGGTATCCCGCCGCCTCGATCCGGCGCTGATCGAGAGACTGACCGACCCGGCAAACTACCTGGGACTGGCGCCGCAGATGGTCGACCGGGTGCTGGCGCAACCGGCCGGGAATCCAGGCTGACTCCGGCCGCGGGCGCGGCCGCCAGCTATTTCTTGCGCAGCTTCCGGATGGCGGCCAGCTGGGCGGCCAGCATGGACAGCTCGCCCTCGACGGTGGCGATCTCCTGCTTGTCCTTGGCGTTGCGGCGGGCCTCCTCGGCGCGCTTGAGCGCCTCGTTGGCCTTGGCCTCGTCGAGGTCATGGCCCCGGATGGCGGTATCGGCGAGCACCGTGATCACCCTGGGCTGGACCTCGAGGATCCCGCCAGCGACGAAGATCAGCTGCTCCTCGCCCCCGCCCGGCGGCAGGATGCGCACCGCGCCAGGCCGGATGCGCGTGATCAGCGGGGTGTGGCGCGGATAGATGCCCAGTTCCCCGGCCTCGCCCGGCAGGACGACGAACTCCGCCTCGCCGGAGAAGATCGCCTCCTCGGCGCTGACGACGTCGACTTGCATGGTGTGGGCGGCCATTCGCGGTTCCTTACTGGAGCGTCTTCGCCTTCTCGAACGCCTCTTCGATGGCGCCCACCATGTAGAACGCCTGCTCGGGCAGCGCGTCGCATTCGCCGTTGACGATCATCTTGAAGCCCTTGATCGTGTCCTTCAGCGCCACGTACTTGCCCGGGGTCCCGGTGAAGTTCTGCGCCACGGTGAACGGTTGCGACAGGAAGCGCTGGATCTTGCGCGCGCGGGACACCGCCAGCTTGTCCTCGGGCGCCAGTTCGTCCATGCCCAGGATGGCGATGATGTCGCGCAGCTCCTTGTAGCGCTGCAGCGTGGCCTGCACGGCACGGGTGGTGTTGTAGTGGTCTTCGCCGATGGTGTTCGGGTCCACCTGGCGCGAGGTGGAATCCAGCGGGTCCACCGCAGGGTAGATGCCCAGCGCGGCGATGTCGCGCGACAGCACGACGGTGGCGTCCAGGTGGCCGAAGGTGGTCGCGGGCGACGGGTCGGTGAGGTCGTCCGCCGGCACGTACACCGCCTGGATCGAGGTGATCGAGCCCACCTTGGTCGAGGTGATGCGCTCCTGGAGGCGGCCCATCTCCTCGGCCAGCGTCGGCTGGTACCCCACCGCGGAGGGCATCCGGCCCAGCAGCGCCGAAACCTCGGTCCCGGCCAGCGTGAAGCGGTAGATGTTGTCGACGAAGAACAGGATGTCGCGGCCCTCGTCGCGGAAGCTCTCGGCCATGGTGAGCCCGGTGAGCGCCACGCGCAGGCGGTTGCCCGGGGGTTCGTTCATCTGTCCGAACACCATCGCCACCTTGGACTCGGGCAGGTTGTCCGGCTTCACCACCTCGGCCTCGATCATCTCGTGGTAGAAGTCGTTGCCCTCGCGGGTGCGCTCGCCGACGCCGGCGAACACCGACAGGCCGGAGTGCTGGGTCGCGATGTTGTTGATGAGTTCCAGCATGTTCACGGTCTTGCCGACGCCGGCGCCGCCGAACAGGCCGATCTTGCCGCCCTTGGCGAACGGGCAGATGAGGTCGATCACCTTGATGCCGGTCTCGAGCAGCTCCACCGAGGGCGAGAGCTCGTCGAACTTCGGCGCCGCCTGGTGGATGGAGCGCACTTTGTCGGACTTGATCGGGCCGACCTCGTCGATCGGCCGGCCAAGCACGTCCATGATGCGGCCGAGGGTTCCGGTTCCAACCGGGACCGAGATCGGGGCACCGGTGGAAACCACCTTCATGCCGCGGCGCAGGCCGTCGGAGGAGCCCAGCGCGATGCAGCGCACGATGCCGTCGCCCAGCTGCTGCTCCACCTCGAAGGTGAGGCCCTTCTCCGCGAGACCGCCCTCGGCGCTGTCGACCAGCTTGAGCGCGTCATAGACCTTGGGCATGCCCTCGCGGGGGAACTCGATGTCGGTCACCGCGCCGACGCACTGGACGATGATGCCTTCTGCTTGTGCCATGGTGTTTTCCCGGATGTTCTCTGTGTTGATGCTCGCTATACCGCCGCGGCGCCCGCGACGATCTCGGACAGTTCCTTGGTGATGCCGGCCTGGCGGTTCTTGTTGTAGATCAGCGTCAGCTCGTCGATCAGGTCCCGCGCGTTGTCGGAGGCCGCCTTCATCGCCACCATCCGCGCCGACTGCTCGGACGCCATGTTCTCGGCGACTGCCTGGAAGATGATGGCCTCGATGTAGCGCGTCATCACCTGGTCGAGCACCGCCTTCGCCTCGGGCTCGTAGAGGTAGTCCCAGACCGTCTCCGGAGCCCCCAGCCGCTCGCCCGAGAGCGGCAGCAGCTGCTCCATCACCGGTTCCTGCTTCATGGTGTTCAGGAAGCGGGTGTAGGCGATGACAACGCGGTCGAACCGGTCCTGCGTGTAGCCGTCCAGCATCACCTTGATGGTCCCGATCAGCTTGTCCATCTGCGGCCGGTCGCCGATCTGGATCGCGTGCGAGACGATGTTGGCGCCTAGGCGCTGCATGAAGCCGAAGCCCTTGTTGCCGATGGCGCAGACGTCGATCTCCTCGCCCTGGGCCTGCCATTCCTTGTACTGATTGAGCACCAGGCGCAGCAGGTTGGTGTTGAGCGCGCCGCACAGGCCCTTGTCGGTCGTGATCACGATCAGGCCGACGCGCTTGACCGAGTCGCGCGACACCAGGAAGGGGTGCCGGTACTCCGGGTTGGCATGGCTGATGTGCGCGGCCACGGTGCGGATCTTCTCGCCGTAGGGGCGTGCCATGCGCATGCGCTCCTGCGCCTTCCTCATCTTCGAGGCGGCGACCATCTCCATGGCCTTGGTGATCTTCCGAGTGTTCTGCACACTCTTGATCTTGACCCGGATTTCTTTTGTGCCCGGCATGGTGGCCTAGAAGGTGCCGTTCTTCTTCCAGTCGGCGATCGCGTCCTTGAGCGCCTTCTCGTCGTCCGCGGACAGGTCGGCCTTGTCCTCGATGCGCTTGACGAGGTCGGCGAACTTGCCCTTGATGTAGTCGCGCATCGAGCGCTCGGCGGCGAGCGCCTTCTTGACGTCGATGTCGTTGAAGAAGCCGTTGTTCACCGCGAACAGCGTGAGCGCCATCTCCCACACCTGCATCGGGCGGTACTGCGGCTGCTTCATCAGCTCGGTGACCAGGCGCCCCAGTTCCAGCTGCTTGCGGGTGGCCTCGTCCAGGTCGGAGGCGAACTGCGCGAAGGCCGCCAGTTCCCGGTACTGCGCGAGCGCGAGGCGCACGCCGCCGCCGGTGTCCTTCCGCTTCATGATCTTGGTCTGCGCGGCGCCGCCGACGCGGGACACCGAAATGCCGGCATTGATGGCGGGCCGGATGCCGGCGTTGAACAGGTCCGTCTCCAGGAAGATCTGGCCGTCGGTGATCGAAATCACGTTGGTCGGCACGAAGGCGGTGACGTCGCCGGCCTGGGTCTCGATCACCGGCAGCGCCGTGAGGGAGCCCGTCTTCCCCTTCACCTGCCCCCCGGTGAACTTCTCGACGTACTCCGGGTTGACGCGCGCGGCGCGCTCCAGCAGGCGGCTGTGCAGGTAAAAGACGTCGCCGGGATAGGCCTCGCGGCCCGGCGGGCGGCGCAGCAGCAGCGACACCTGGCGGTAGGCCCAGGCCTGCTTGGTCAGGTCGTCATAGATGATCAGCGCGTCCTGCCCGCGGTCGCGGAAGTATTCGCCCATGGTGCAACCCGAGTACGGCGCGATGAACTGCATCGCCGCCGATTCCGAAGCCGAGGCCGCCACGACGATGGTGTAGGCCATGGCGCCATGCTCTTCGAGCTTCCTCACCACGTTGGCGATGGTGGACGCCTTCTGCCCGATGGCGACGTAGACGCAGAACAGGTCCTTGCCCTTCTGGTTGATGATCGTGTCGATCGCCACCGCGGTCTTGCCGGTCT
>CAZMDA010000072.1:0-16778 GCA_964564865.1 uncultured Bordetella sp.
TCGAGGGCATGCAGTTCGACCGCGGCTACCTGTCGCCCTACTTCATCAACAACCCGGAGAAGCAGATCGCCGTGCTGGACGACCCCTACGTCCTGCTGCACGACAAGAAGATCAGCTCGATCCGAGAGCTGCTGCCGCTGCTGGAGCAGGTGGCCAAGGCGGGCAAGCCGCTCCTGATCATCGCCGAGGAAGTCGAGGGCGAGGCGCTCGCGACCCTGGTGGTGAACAACATCCGCGGCATCCTGAAGACCGTCGCGGTCAAGGCGCCGGGCTTCGGCGACCGCAGGAAGGCGATGCTGGAGGACATGGCGATCCTGACCGGCGGCACGGTGATCAGCGAGGAGCTGGGCCTGAAGCTGGAGAACGCGACCCTGAAGGACCTCGGCCGCGCCAAGAAGGTCGAGTCCGGCAAGGAGAACACCACCATCATCGACGGCGCCGGCAACAAGAAGGACATCGAGGGCCGCGTCAAGCAGATCCGCGTCCAGATCGAGGAAGCCACCAGCGACTACGACCGCGAGAAGCTCCAGGAGCGCGTGGCCAAGCTGGCCGGCGGCGTGGCGCTGATCAAGGTGGGCGCGGCGACCGAGGTCGAGATGAAGGAGAAGAAGGCCCGCGTCGAGGACGCCCTGCACGCCACGCGTGCGGCGGTGGAGGAGGGCGTGGTCCCGGGCGGCGGCGTGGCGTTCCTGCGCGCGCGCAAGGCGCTCGAGGGCAAGATGAAGGTGGCGAACGACGACCAGCAGGCCGGCATCAAGATCGTGATGCGGGCGCTGGAGGAGCCGATGCGCCAGATCGTCGCCAACTGCGGCGCCGAGCCCTCGGTGGTCCTGAACAAGGTCGCCGAAGGCAAGGGCGTGAACTTCGGCTACAACGCGCAGACCGACGAGTACGGCGACCTGGTCGAGATGGGCGTCATCGACCCGACCAAGGTCTCCCGCACCGCGCTGCAGAACGCGGCCTCGGTCGCCGGCCTGATGCTCACCACCGACGCGATGGTCGCGGAACTGGTGGAGGAGAAGAAGGCGGGCGGCGGCGGCCATGACCACGGCGGCATGGGTGGCATGGGCGGCATGGGCGGCATGGACATGTAATTCGCGCTTCGCGCGATGTCCTTGGAAAGGGGCGCTCCGGCGCCCCTTTTCTTTTGTATTACACTCGGCGCGGGAGGCGTGCGGGCTTGAGGATCCTGATCGCGGAGGATGACGCGGTACTGGCCGACGCGGTCTCGCGCAGCCTGCGCCTGTCCGGATACGCGGTGGATTGGGTGCAGACCGGCGTGGAGGCCGACTCGGCGATCGAGGCCAACGAGTTCGACCTGCTGATCCTCGACATCGGCCTGCCGAAGAAATCCGGTCTCGAAGTGCTCAAGCGCCTGCGCGCGCGCCAGTCGCACATCCCGGTGCTGATCCTCACCGGCCTGGACGGGGTCAACGACCGCGTCAAGGGCCTGGATGCGGGCGCCGACGACTACCTCGCCAAGCCGTTCGACCTCGCCGAGCTGGAGGCCCGCGTGCGCGCGCTCGCGCGCCGCGGCATGTCCGGCGGGCCGACGCTGATCAACCACGGCGCGCTCGCCTACGACCAGGTCGGGCGCGTGGCGCGGTTGAACGGCGGCACGGTGGACCTGTCGGCGCGGGAGCTCAGCCTGCTCGAGATCTTCCTGCAGCGCGCCGGGCGCCTGGTGTCGAAGGACCAGCTGGTCAACCACCTGTGCGAGTGGGGCGAGGAGGTCTCGGCCAACGCCATCGAGGTCTACGTGCACCGGCTGCGGCGCAAGCTGGAGCCCGGCGGGGTGAAGATCGTCACCGTCCGCGGCCTGGGCTACAGCCTGGAGAAGCCGGAGTCCAGGTAGGGGGTTTGCTATAATTTGCTCCCTCAAAAAACGTGCCCGTAGCGCGGGGCGCGTCCCGCAAGGCCAAGTAGCTCAGTTGGTAGAGCAGAGGACTGAAAATCCTTGTGTCGGTGGTTCGATTCCGCCCTTGGCCACCATCCTTCTCGCCGCCGGCGTCGACGGCGCGCGCCGAAGCGGGTAGCGTCGTGCCTGGTCGACAAGCTCAGCAGGAGACGGCGTGACGAAACGGCCATCGGTGGACGCGGCCTCTGAGGCGCGGTTCCTCGAGGAGATGGGCCAGGCACTGACCGGCTGGAGCGATCCCGCGGCGAAGCTGCGCGCGGCGCTGCACAGCGACGCGCTCGCGCTCTACACGCAGCCCATCCTCACCCTCGCCAACGGCCAGTTCGAGCGCGCCGAGGTGCTGATCCGCATGCGCGAGGAGGAGGAGACGCTGCTGCCGCCGGGGGAGTTCCTCCCGGTGTTCGAGCACTTCCGCATGATGCCCGAGCTGGATCGGTGGGTGGTCAGCCGCACCATCGAGCACCTGCGCCGCGGCAGCCGCATCGGCCGGTTCTCCATCAACGTGTCCGGCCAGACACTGACCGACGCCCAGTTTCCCGGCTTCGTCGCCGACGCGCTGCGCGCGGCGCGCATTCCCGCGTCCAGCCTCGCGTTCGAGATCGACGAATCCGACGCGCTGCGCCAGCCAGCGGCCGCCGAGGCCTTCGCCGCGACGATGAAGGCGGCCGGCTGCGGCCTGCTGATCGACGGCTTCGGGCGCCGCTCGGTCTCGTTCCTGCAGCTGAAGACGCTGCAGGTCGGCTGCGTCAAGGTGGACGGTTCGATCGTGCGCAAGGTCCTGACCAGCGCCAGCGCGCTCGCCAAGCTGAAGGCAGTGGTGCGGGTGGGCGAGGTGATCAACGTCGAGGTGCTCGCCGAATGCGTCGAGGATCAGGATGTCCTGATGCGGCTGAAGGCGCTCGGGGTCGGTTTCGCGCAGGGCTTCGGCATCGCCGAGCCGTTCGCGATCGGCAAGCTTGCCGCCACCGGCTGAGGCGCGCGGGCGCCGGGGTCCGATCTGGCCCCGTAACATACTTTTGCACGATCGCTCTGCGATCCGCCGCGCGATTCGCCCCATGAGCCCGGCGGGCGGTCTACCATCGCAGGCAGGCCCAGTCTGGAAAGCCAGCGCGACGTGACCAGCCGCAAGCTACGCGCACTCCCCGTCACCGGCAGGCCGCCGGACGCGGCGCTGTTCCAGGCGATGGCGGAGTTCTCGCCCGTCCTGCTGTGGACCTTCCGGCCCGACGGCGGCATCGAGCGGGTCAACGCGCGCGTCACCGAGTACAGCGGCCGCCGCGAGGCCGAACTGCGGGGCCTGGGCTGGCACCGGTCGGTGCACCCGCAGGACCTGCCCTACGGCATCCAGCGCTGGAAGGCGGCGATCGCAAAAGGCGAGCCGTTCGAGGTGCAGTTCCGCCTGCGGCGCGCGGACGGCGCCTACCGCTGGCACGTCGTCGCCGCGCGCCCGGTCCGGGACGCTGGCGGGCGCATTCTGCGCTGGATCGGCAGCGGCACCGACATCGAGGACCAGCTGCATGCGGCGCGGGTGCTCGCCGGCCGGGGCGAGAGCGGGGATGCAGCCGGCCGGCTGCGCAGCATCATGACCTTGACCTCGGACTTCTACTGGGAGACCGACGCCGAGCACCGCTTCACGGTGCTCGAGACCGGCGGGCGGTTCAAGCCGCTGATGTTCGTCGCGACGCGCCTCGGCAGGACGCGCTGGGAGGTGCCGAGCGTGCTGCCCGACGCCGAGGGCTGGCGCGCGCATCGCGAGACGCTGCGCAAGCGCCTGCCGTTCCGCGACTTCGAGACCGCGCGCCTGGGCAGCGACGGCGAGTTGCACCACTACTCGATCGACGGCGAGCCGGTGTTCGACGCCAAGGGACGGTTCACCGGCTACCGCGGCGTCGGCCGCGAGATCACGGCGCGCAAGCAGGCAGAGCAGCGCGTGGCGGAAAGCGCGGGCTGGGTGCGCTCGCTGCTGGAGGGCCTGCCGGCGATCGCCTGGATCAAGGATGCGCAGTTCCGCTACGTCTGGGTGAACTCAAGCTACGAACGGGCGCGCGGCCTGCGTTCGGACCAGGTGCTGGGCCGGGATGATTTCGAGCTCTGGCCGGAGGAGCGCGCGCAGCGCTACCGCCGGGAGGACGAGATGGCGCTGCGCGTACGCGGCGCGGTGAGTTCGGTGGACGCGCGGGCGCCCGCGGACGGCGGCGCGCCGGTGCGCTGGCGGGTGGTCCGGTTTCCGTTGCTGGACGCCGCGGGCACGGCGCGCATTGCCGGCATCGCGTTCGAACTCGCGCCACACCCCGGCTTCACTGCGGACGCGCGACAGCGGGACGCCGCCCTCGCCCGCCTCAGCGCAAGAGAGCGCCAGATCCTCACGCTCGTCGTCGATGGTCACACCAGCGCCGACATCGCCGCACGCCTGTCGCTCTCTGCCAAGAGCGTGGACACTTATCGCAGCCGCCTGATGGCGAAGCTGGGTCTGGGGGACCTGCCCTCGCTGGTGAAGTTCGCGATCCGGCACGGCCTGGTTACGGCCTAGCGGCGCCGGACGCAGGGTCACGCGGCCGTCGCCCGGCGGTCAAGAATTCCCTACAGACTGGTCTGCCGGTTCGGCTAGCATCGGTGCGCACAAGGGACCGTCCGCCGGAAAAACAACAACGGGGGAGGACGCAGTCTTGATCGTGGCGGACGCATTCCGCGCCCGTCGCAGCCGCGCGCGTCGGACCCGGCATGGAGCGCTATGTCGGTTTCGGGCAGCATCCGTTTGGGGCCGGTCGCCGTTCCGATCACGGCTGAAGTGGAACGATTCGCGCGCCTCGCCTTGGTGGCGCTGTCGCTGTCGCTGGTCGGCGCGATCGGCGCGCTGGCGTACTGGTCCGCGGCCCAGTTCGACGAGCGCGCGGACTCGGTGGAGCACACCAAGCGCGTGCGCCTGGAGATCGCGTCGCTGCAGGCGGGCTACAGCCGAACGCGCTTCGACTGGCGCAGCTACCTGATCACGGGAGACCCGGCTGCGGGAGCGGCATTCGAGGAGGCGACGCGGGCGCTGCTGCAGCAACTGCGGAGCCTGGGCGACCTGATCCACGACCATCCGGACCAGCAGCGGCGTCTGGCGCGCATCGGCCAGCTGCTGGAATCCGATTTGAGGGCGATGGGCGAGTCGGTCGCGCGCAAGGGCTCGGGTGCGCTCGCCCGCGCCGAGGACATCCTGGCCGAGTTCGCCACCGCCCGCGAGGCGGTCCTGGAGATCGGCGCGATCGCGCAGGAGATGCAGCAGGAGGAGATCGGCCTGCTGGCCGCGCGCCGGGCCGAAGCGGACGCGGCGGCCACGCGCGTCCGGTGGGCGATCGCCGGCGGCGGCGCCACCAGCCTGCTGCTGCTTGCGGCGGCGTTCTGGTTCAACTTCCGCGAACTGGCGCGGCGCCGCGAGGCCGAGCGCCGGGCGCGCGCCGCCGCGGACGAGGCCGAAGACCTGTTCGAGAACGCCCCCTGCGGCTACCACTCGGTGGACGCCGAGGGGCGCATCGTGCGCATGAACCGTACCTGGCTCGACTGGCTGGGCTACGCGCGCGAGGAAGTCGAGGGCCGGAAGTTCCACTACGAGCTGATGACCCCGGCAAGCGCCGCCCAGTTCCGCGAGAAATGGTTCCCGCTGTTCCGGCGCCAGGGATGGCTGAAGGAGGTGGAGTTCGAGTACCGGCGCAAGGACGGCAGCACGTTCCCGGGCTCGCTGCAGACCACGGCGATCCTCGATGCTGCGGGGAACTACGTCACCAGCCGCACGGTGGTGGTGGACATCAGCGCGCGCAAGGCGGCAGACGACCGCATCCGGGGCTTGAACGCGGAATTGCGCCAGCAGGCGGTGCGGCTGGAAGCCGCCAACAGGGAACTGGAATCCTTCTCTTACTCCGTGTCGCACGACCTGCGCGCGCCGTTGCGCGCGGTGGACGGCTATGCGCAGATGCTGGAGGAGGATTACGCCGCCACGCTGGACGACGAAGGCCGGCGCCTGCTCGCCGTGGTGCGCAGCGAGGCCAATCGCATGGGCCAGCTGATCGACGACCTGCTCGAGTTCTCCCGCACCGGCCGCCAGGCGCTGCAGGTGGACGACGTGGACATGGAAGCGCTCGCGCGCGAAGCCGCAGCGCAGGCCGCCACGGCGTTTCCGGGCGCGGCGCTCGAGATCGCCTTGCTGCCGCAGGCGAAGGGGGATCGCGCGATGCTGAAGCAGGTCTGGCTGAACCTGCTCGGCAACGCGCTCAAGTACAGCGCGCGGCAACCGCAGCCGCGCGTCGAGGTGGGCGGCCGGGCGGACGGCGAGGAAGCCGAGTACTGGGTGCGGGACAACGGCGCGGGCTTCGATCCGCGCTACGCGGGCAAGCTCTTCGGGGTGTTCCAGCGCCTGCACAGCGCGGAGGAGTTTCCCGGCACCGGCGTCGGTCTGGCGATCGTGCAGCGGGTGGTTGCGCGCCACGGCGGCCGCGTGCGCGCAGAGGGCGCGGTGGCCGGCGGCGCCTGCTTCACCTTCACCCTGCCGGCGGCGGAGGCGCGCGAATGACCACCTACGAGCATGTCGAGATCCTGCTGGTGGAGGACAGCCCGCGCGACGCGGAGATGACGCTGCGCTCCCTGCGCAAGCACAACTTCGCCAACGCGGTGCACTGGGTGAAGGACGGCGCCGAGGCGCTCGAGTTCATGTTCAGGGACGGCGCCTACGCCGGCCGGGATCCGAACCACGGCCTCAAGCTGGTGCTGCTCGACATCAAGATGCCCAAGGTGGACGGCATCGAGGTGCTGCGGCGGCTGAAGGGCGACCCGCGCACGCGCGCGACGCCGGTGGTGATCATGACCTCCTCCAACGAGGAGCGCGACATCGTCGAAAGCTACCAGCTGGGCGTGAACGGCTATGTCGTCAAGCCGGTGCAGTTCGAGGCGTTCCTGGAGACGGTGTCGCGCATCGGGTTGTACTGGCTGCTCGCCAACCGGGTGCCGGAGTGAGCGCGTGACGCCGGTGCGCATCCTGCTGGTGGAGGACAGCCGCGCCGACGCGGAACTGGAGCTGCGCGAGCTGCGCCGGGCGGGAATCCGGTTCGAGCACCGGCTCGTGGATACCGAACCGGACTTCCGCGGCGCGCTCGGTGAGTTCGACCCGGAACTGATCCTGTCGGACTTCTCCATGCCGCAGTTCGACGGCATGTTCGCGCTGCAGATCGCGCGGGCGGCGCGGCCGGAGGTGCCCTTCATCTTCGTCTCGGGAACGATCGGCGAGGAGTACGCCATCCGTGCGCTGAAGGAGGGCGCCACGGATTACGTGCTGAAGAACAATCTGGTGCGCCTGCCGGCGGTGGTGGAGCGCGCGTTGCGGGACGCCCGCGAGCGCACCGTGCGGGCCGCCTCGGAGCACGCGCTGGCCGAGGCGCGCGCGCGCCTGCAGGCAATCTCGGAATCGCTGCCGGACGTGATCTGGTCGGTGCAGCTGCCGGAGGCGCGCGTGCTCTACGTCAGCCCCGCCAGCACCGAGGTCTACGGCCGTCCGCCGCAGGCATTTCTGGACGATCCGGTGCTGTGGAGATCGGTCATCCACCCCGAGGACCGGGACGCCGCCGAGCGGGCGTGGCGCGCGCTCCTGGCGGGCGGGCCGTACGACGACGAGTACCGCATCGTCCGCCCCGACGGCACCGAGCGCTGGATCAGCGACCGCGCCCGGCTGATCCACGACCTCTACGGCAGGCCGGTGCGCATCGACGGCGTGGCGCGGGACATCACCGAGGCGGTCCAGCAGCGCGAGCGCCTGTCGCGCCTGGCGCGGATCCGTGACCTGCTGGGCGCGGTCGGCTCGGCCTGCATGCGGATCCGGGACCGGCGGGAGCTGCTGGAGGAGTTCTGCCGCATCGCGGCCGGGCGCGGCGGCTTCCTGCTGGCGCGCGTGCTCCTCGCCGACGCGCGGGGCAGGCTGTCGATCGAGGCGCAGTCCGCCGCGGCTTCGCCGGCATTCCAGCGCATCGTGGAGGAGTACAACCGCGCGCCCGAGACGGCGGACAGCCTGCTTGCGCAGGCGTTGCGCCAGCGCCGCCCGCTCGTGACCAACGATCTGCGCAACGACGAGCGCAGCCCGGCGCGCGCGGAGCTGACCGGGGACGGGAACTACGCGCTGGCGATCCTTCCGGTGACGATCGGGGATGCGGCCGCCGGCGCGGTGGTCCTGCGCGCGGCCGAAACCGGCTTCTTCGACCAGGAGGAGATTTCGCTGCTGCAGGAGCTGGTGGCGAACGTCGAACTGGCGCTCGAGCTGCAGGCCAAGCAGGAGAAGGTCGACTACCTCGCTCTGTATGACCCGCTCACCGGCCTGCCCAACCGCACCCTGTTCCAGGACCGGCTGACCCAGGCGCTGGAGTCCGCGCGCCGCGGCCCGCACCTGCTGTCGCTTACGCTGTTCGACATCGAGCGTTTCAAGGCGATCAACGACGCGCTCGGGCAAGGCGTGGGCGACGCGGTGCTGCGCGAGGTAGCGCGGCGCCTGGGCGCGGCGGTGGACGATCTCGGCCGCATCGCGCGCCTGGGCGGCAACCTGTTCGCCGTCATGCGTCCCCGGGTGCAGAGCGCCGCCGACGCGGTGCGGATCCTGGAGGACAAGGTGGCGCGCGTGTTCGGGACCCCGGTGCAGGCCGGCGGCCAGGAACTGCGCCTGGCGGCGCGCGCCGGCGTCGCCGTCTTTCCCGAGGACGGCGCCGACGCCGCGACCCTGTTCCGCAACGCCGAGGCCTCGCTCAAGCGCGCCAGGGAGACCGGCGAGCGCCACCAGTTCTACGCCCCGCACATCAACGCGCGCGTCTCGGAGCAGGTGGAGCTGGAGGGGCGGCTGCGCCAGGCGGTCGAGCAGCGCGAGCTGTTCCTGCATTTCCAGCCCAAGGTGGACCTGGCGACGCGCCGGATCCTGGGCCTGGAAGCCCTGATGCGCTGGCAGGGGGCGGATGGCAAGCTGGTGTCGCCGGCGCTCTTCGTCCCGGTGCTCGAGGAGACCGGCCTGATCCACGACGCCGGCCGGATCGCGTTCGAAATGGCCGCTGCCGCCTACCGCGAGTGGTCCGCGCTGGGCCTGAAGCCGCCGCGCGTCGCGGTCAACGTCTCGGCGCTGCAGATGCGCCGCAAGACGTTCGTCGCCGAGCTGTTCGACGCGATCGGGGGCGGCGGGAGCGGGGTCGACCTGGAGATCACCGAAAGCCTGCTGATGCAGGATATTGATGCGAGCATCGCCAAGCTGGCGCAGTTGAGGGAGGCGGGCATCGGCATCGCGCTGGATGACTTCGGCACCGGGCACTCGTCGCTTGCCTACCTGAGCCGGCTGCCCCTGGACACGCTCAAGATCGACCGGGGCTTCGTGCGCGGCATGACCGAGAACGCGGGCGACACCAGCATCGTCACCGCGATCATCTCGCTCGCCCAGGCGCTCAACCTGAGCGTGGTGGCCGAAGGCGTGGAGACCGAGGAGCAGGCGCGCCTGCTGCGCCTGCTGCGCTGCGACCAGATGCAGGGCTTCCTCTTCAGCCGGCCGCTGCCGGAGGCCGAGATCCGCCCGCTGCTGCGCGCGCCGGACGGCGCCAAGGGGTAAAATCGCCCCTTTTCAGGCAGTTGCGCCGCGCACGGCGCGGAACTGCGGCCATGACCCTCTACGCACTCGGTGTGAACCACCAGACCGCGCCGCTCGATCTCCGCGAGCGGGTGGTGTTCCATGTCGAGCGCCTGGGCGATGCGCTCGCCGAGGCCAAGCAGCGCTTCGCCGCCGAGGCCGCGATCCTGTCCACCTGCAATCGCACCGAGATCTACCTTTCCGGGGAACGGCCGGAGAAGGCCGCGGAATGGCTCGCGCGCTACCACCACGTCGAGCCCGCCGAACTCGGGCGCTACCTCTACACCCTGCCCAGCGAGCGCGCGGTGCGCCACGCCTTCCGCGTCGCCTCGGGCCTGGATTCGATGGTGCTGGGCGAGCCGCAGATCCTGGGCCAGATGAAGGACGCGGTGAGGAGCGCCGAGGCGGCGGGGACGCTGGGCACCGTGCTCAACAAGCTGTTCCAGCGCTCCTTCGCGGTGGCGAAGGAGGTGCGCTCCACCACCCAGGTCGGCGCCAACAGCGTATCCATGGCCGCCGCCGTGGTGAAGCTCGCGGCGCGGATCTTCCCCTCGCTCAAGGACCAGAAGGTGCTGCTGGTTGGCGCGGGCGAGATGATCGAGCTGTGCGCGACGCACCTCGCGGCGCAGGGGCCCGAGCGCATCACGGTGGCCAACCGGACCCTGGCGCGCGGCCAGGCGCTCGCGCACCGCTTCAACGCTCGCGCCATCGAGCTGCGCGACCTGGCGCTGAACCTGCACGAGTACGACGTGGTGGTGTCCTGCACGGCGAGCTCGCTGCCGATCCTGGGCAAGGGGCTGGTGGAGCGCGCGCTCAAGGCGCGCCGGCGCCGGCCGATGTTCATGGTGGACCTGGCGGTGCCGCGCGACATCGAGCCCGAGGTGGCCGAGCTGGACGACGTGTTCCTGTACACCGTGGACGACCTGCAGGAGATCGTCCAGGCGAACCTCGATGCCCGGCGCTCGGCGGTGGACCAGGCCGAGGCGATCATCGACACCCAGGTCGGGCAGTTCATGCACTGGATGCAGGTGCGCGAGTCGGTGCCCCTGATCCGCCAGCTGCGCGACCAGGCCGAAAGCGCGCGCCAGCACGAGGTGGAGAAGGCGCTGCGCCTGCTTGCCCGCGGCGACGATCCGGGGCAGGTGCTGGAGGCGCTGTCGCAGGGCCTCACCAACAAGCTGATGCACGCGCCGACCCAGGCGCTCAACGAGGCGACCGGCGAGGACCGGCGGACGGTCGCGGACGCGGTCGCCCGCCTGTTCCGCATCCGCAGCTGAACCCGCGGCCTTGAATCCCTCGCTGCGCACGAAGCTCGACGGCCTGGAGCGCAGGCTGGAGGAGCTGAACGCCGTCCTGTCCTCGGAGCATGCGGCCAGGGACATGGGCGAGTTCAGGAAGCTCTCGCGCGAGCACGCCGAGCTGACCAACGTGATCGAGCTCTACGGCCGCTACCGGCAGGCCGAGCGCGACGCCGCGGCCGCCCGCGACATGGCCTCCGACCCGGCGATGAAGGGCTTCGCCGACGAGGAGGGCAAGGCCGCCGCCGCGGCCATGGCGCAGCTTGCGGGCGAGCTGCAGGCGGCGATGCTGCCGAGGGACCCCAACGACGACAGGAACCTCTTCATCGAGATCCGCGCCGGCACCGGCGGCGACGAATCGGCCCTCTTCGCGGGCGACCTGTTCCGCATGTACACCCGCTACGCCGAGCGCCAGGGCTGGCAGGTGGAGCTGATCTCCGAGAGCCCCTCGGAACTGGGCGGGTACAAGGAAGTGGTCGCGCGCATCGCCGGCCAGGGCGCGTACTCGCGCCTCAAGTTCGAGTCCGGCGGCCACCGCGTGCAGCGCGTGCCCGAGACCGAGACCCAGGGCCGCATCCACACCTCCGCCTGCACGGTGGCGGTGCTGCCCGAGGCCGATGCCGTGGGCGAGGTGGTGCTCAACCCGGCCGAGCTGCGCATCGACACCTACCGCGCCTCCGGCGCCGGCGGCCAGCACGTCAACAAGACCGACTCCGCGATCCGCGTCACCCACCTGCCCACCGGGATCGTGGTCGAGTGCCAGGACTCGCGCTCGCAGCACAAGAACCGCGAGCGCGCGCTGTCGGTTCTGGCCGCTCGCATCAAGGACAAGCAGGAGAAGGAGGCCGCGGCGAAGACCGCAGCGACGCGCAAGTCGCTGATCGGCTCGGGCGACCGCTCCGAGCGCATCCGCACCTACAACTTCCCGCAGGGGCGCGTCACCGACCACCGCATCAACCTGACGCTCTACAAGATCGAGCGCATCATGGACGGCGAGCTGGACGACGTCATCGCCGCGCTCACCGCCGAGCACCAGGCCGAGCAGCTGCAGCAACTGTCGGAGGAGGCGAACTGACGGTCGCCGAGGCGCTGGCGGCCGCGGGCATCGACGCCCGCGAGGCGCGCCTGCTGCTGGCGGAGGTGGCTGGATGCTCGCAGGCGGCCCTCGCCGCCGCGCCCGAGGCCGAGGTCCCGTTCGAAGTCGAGGACGCGTTCCTCGCGCTGGCGCGCCGCCGGCGCGCGGGCGAGCCGGTGGCCTACATCCTCGGCCGCCGGGAGTTCTACAGCCTGGATCTCGCCGTCGATCCCGCGGTGCTCATCCCGCGGCCGGAAACCGAGCTGCTGGTGGACCTGGCGCTGGAGCAGGGTGCGGCGACCGTCCTCGACCTCGGCACCGGCAGCGGCGCGGTGGCGCTCGCCATCAAGCGCCATCTCCCGGCCGCGCGGGTGGTCGCGGTGGAGGCGAGCGCGGCGGCCCTGGCGGTGGCGCGGCGCAACGCGGCCAAGCTGGGCCTGGACGTGGATTTCCGCCACGGGCGATGGTTCGAGCCGGTGGCGGGCGAGCGCTTCGAGCTCGTCGTCTCCAACCCGCCGTACGTGGCCGAGGGCGACCCGCACCTGGCGGACCTGTCCTTCGAGCCGGTCCAGGCGCTGGTCTCCGGGCCGGACGGACTGGAGGCGATCCGGGAGATCACGTCGGCGGCAGGGTTATTCCTTGCGCCGGGCGGCTGGCTGCTGCTGGAGCATGGCGCCGGGCAGGAACTTGCGGTGCGTTCGCTGCTCGAACAGGCAGGACTTGAATCCGTCCGAACCTGGCCCGATCTGGCCGGCATCGGCCGGGCGAGCGGCGGAAGGCGGTAAAATGCAAACCATGGACACACAAGACAAGATCAGGCAGCAGGTCACCTCCAACCCGGTGGTGCTCTACATGAAGGGCACGCCCCAGTTCCCGCAGTGCGGCTTCTCCGCCCTCGCGGTGCAGGCGCTCAACGCCTGCGGCGTGCAGCAGTTCTTCAGCGTCAACGTGCTGGAGAACCCGGACATCCGCCAGGGCATCAAGGAGTTCGCCAACTGGCCGACGATCCCGCAGCTCTACGTCAACGGCGAGTTCGTCGGCGGCTCGGACATCATGAAGGAGATGTACCAGTCGGGCGAGCTGCAGAAGCTGCTGGAAGGGGTGAAGCAGTAGGGCAGTCGCGCGGCAGTACCGTCGTGCACTCTGGCGGCGCCCGTCAGCCCAGCGCCGCCTGCATCGCTTCCACCGGAACGACCACGCCCACCAGTCCCACGCTCATCATCACGGTGAGCACCTTGCCGAGGTGGGCGCTCGCCTTGCCTTCCTCGACCTGGGTCAGGAACTTGCGGCTCACCTTCGCGCGCCCGGCAACGTCTTCCTGCGTGAGGCGGCGCGCGAGGCGCGCGGCGCGCACCGCCCGCCCAAGCTCCGCGGGGGAAGCCAGGAAGGCCATCTGCGGCATGGCGGGCGCCGCGGGCGGCGGGGTGGAAGGCGTGGAGGACGGGTTCTTGGTCGCCATGGCGGGCTCCTGGGGCGGATGAATGTAACCGATCGGTTACATTATGCCGGGATCCGCGCCCGCGCGCCTTCCGGGATCGTCCGCGGCGCCCGGTTCAGGCTCTCGATCGCGAGGCCCGCGGCGGCCTTGTAGGCCGCCATGAACGCCGCGCGCTCCGCAGGCGGGATCACGTCGTCGATATGGTCGAACGTGCCGCCGCAACGCTCCTCCACCAGGTTGAGCAGGCCGAACGGGCCGGCGCCGCGGTTGCGCAGGACGAGCTGCGACACCGGGCCGCAGAGCTTCGCGTCGAAGGCCTCCAGCGCCGCCGGCGTCACCCCATGCTCCAGCATCGCGGCACCCAGGACGCGGGCGTCCACGATGGCCTGGCTTCCCCCGTTCGATCCGGTCGGATACATGGGATGCGCCGCGTCGCCCAGCAGCACCACCGGGCCGTCGCGCCAGGTGGGCACCGGGTCGCGGTCGATCATCGGGTTCTCGAAAGCGCCGTCCGCCGCGCCGATCAGCGCGGGTACGTCGAGCCAGTCCCAGGTCCAGCCGGCGAAGTGATGCGCGAACTCGCGGATCTCGACCGGCCGGAACCAGCTGTCCTGCTTCCAGCCGCCGGCGTTGTCCATCGTCACCTCGGCGATCCAGTTGATCATGGCGAGGCCCGTGCCCGGGTCCGGATGGGAGATGGGATAGAACACCATCCGGTGGCGGTGCGTGCCCAGGCCGACGAACGAGGCGCCGGTGCGGATCGGCTTCGCCCAGGTGGTGCCGCGCCACATCACCGCGCCGCCCCAGTGGATCGGCGGTTGCGCCGGGTGCATCTGCGCCCGGATCGCGGAATGGATGCCGTCGGCGCCGATGAGCAGGGATCCCGCGGCCTCCGCGGTCGTGCCATCGGCCTGCTCGAGGAGCGCGATGACGCCCTTGCCTTCCTTGCGGTAGCCGGTGACCCGGCACCCCAGCCGGACCGACTGCGCTCCGGCGCGCTCGAGGAGCTTTTGGTACAGGAGCAGGTGGAAGCGGCCGCGATGGACGGCGTACTGCGGCCAGCGGTACCCGGCCAGGCGGCCGCGCGGCTCAGAATAGACGTCGTTGCCGTTCAGCCCGACCAGCGCCCATTCCTTCGCCGGAAGGCCGACGCGGTCGAGGTCCGGCTCCGTGATCCCGAGATCGCCCAGCTCCCGCACCGCATTGGGCTGCAGGTTGATGCCGACGCCGAGCGCACGCATCTCCCGCGCGGACTCGAACACCACGCAAGGGACGCCGATCTGGTGCAGCGTCAGCGCGGCCGCCAGCCCGCCAATGCCGCCGCCGGCGATGAGGACCGGATGGCCCACCGCCGGCGCTAGAGCGTCACTGCCTTCTGGATCGCCGGCCGCGCCGCCATCTCGCCCGCCCAGCGCTCGAGGTTCGGGTTGCCGGCGACCAGCTCGGGCGCGGCGCCCTTGGTGCGCCAGTACCCGGCGTAGAGCGACAGGTCGGCGATGGTCAGCTCGGCTCCGGCGGCATAGCGCTGCGCCGCGAGGATGCCGTCCCAGGTCCTGAACTGTCCCTGCAGGCGGCCCCTGAACTCGGCGACCGTCGCGGGGTCCGGCGTCTTCATGCGCGAGGCCACGGTGACCGCGCCGAACATCGGCGTCAGGTCGGTCGAGGCCCGCATCAGCGCCTCCAGCATCGCCGGGCGCGCCGCCAGGTCCTTCGGCAGGTGGCGTCCGGTCTTCTCGGCGCAGTAGAGCAGGATCGCGGTCGATTGCGAGATCAGCACCGGCTTGCCGCCGGGGCCGTCGCTGTCCTTCAGCACCGGGATGGCGCCGAACGGATTCATGGCGAGGAACTGCGGCGTGCGGTTCTCGCCCTTGGCGAGGTCGACCGGATGGAACCGGTAGGCGAGGCCGCATTCCTCGAGGGCGATGCGCGCGCGCATGCCGTTGGAGGTGCCCGCCGCGTAGAGCTCGATCATGGATGTCCCCTGGTTGTAATCACGTGATCAGACGCCGGAGAGGCGGATGTTCGCCATCATCAGCCGCTCGACCAGCATCGCCATGAAGGCGCGGTCGAACTTGTGGCGGCAGGCCTCCGAGGCCGCGTCCAGCTTCGCGGTCGGCACCGAGATGATCTTGGCCTCGGTCATCACGGTGACGTCGGCGACGCGGTGCTGGTCGCCCGCCTTCTGCAGGTAGGCCATCTCGCCGAAGCACTCGCCCTTGTGCAGCACGTTGAGGAGCTTGCCTTTCTTGGTCACCTTGACCTGGCCGTCGGCGAGGATGCAGAAATGGTCGCCCGGCTCGCCCTCCTTCATCAGCATCTCGCCCGGGCGCGCGCCGCGCCAGGCCGAGATGCGCGCCACTTCCCAGAGCTCGGCGTCCGAGAAGGTCTCGAAGAAGGGCAGCGCGCGCAGGGTCTCGAACTTGTCCGAATCGGCGAAGTCCTGGATCTCGCCGCCGCGCGCCGACAGCGCCTCGCCGCGGAACACCTCGGCGAGGTCGAGCGAAAAGTCCTCCCAGTTGGCGTAGCGCTGCTCCAGGTCCTTGGCCATGGCGCGGCGCACGATCTCGTCCACCGCGGCGGGCACCTCCGGGCGGAAGGACGAGGGCGGCGGCGGCTCGACGTTGGTGATCTGGTAGATCAGGCTGAAGTTGTTGCTCGCCTGGAACGGCAGCCGCCCGGTGAGCAGGTGGTACATCACCACGCCCACCGAGTAGATGTCGGTGCGGTGGTCGAGCGGGTGCTCCTTCACCTGCTGCGGCGACATGTAGGCGGGCGAGCCGATGGCGGAGATCTGCGTCGTCTCCCCGCTGGCGATCAGCGCGGCGCCGAAGTCGGTCACCTTGACGTCGGTGTCGCCGGTGTAGAGGATGTTGGCCGGCTTCATGTCGCGGTGGGTGATCCCCATCTTGTGCGCGAACTCGAGGGCCCGGGTGCACTTGAAGACGATCTCCACCACCTTCTGCACCGGCAGCAGGCCCTCGGGATGGCAGAACTTCTCCAGCGTGCCGCCGTCGACGTACTCCATCACGATGTAGTGCAGGTCCTGGTCGGCGACGGCGTCGAAGATCTGGCAGATGTGCGGGTGCGACAGCTTGCCGGCGAGCGAGGCCTCGGTGACGAACAGCTTCTTGTAGAGCTTGCCGCGCTCCGGGTCCTTGAACACCTCGGTGAACACCACCTTCACGGCGACGTCGCGCTCGCTGAACGGGTCGTGGCACAGGTAGACCTCGGAGGTGGCGCCCTCGCCGAGCTTCCTCACCACCTCGTACTTGCCGATGCGCTGGTACTTCAGCTCTTCGCTCATGGCCGCGTCACCGGGCGGACGGCGCCCGGGCCCGGGCAAGGCGCCGGCGCGCGGCGGCGACGGCCCTGCGCACCTGCGCCGGCGCGGTGCCGCCGGCATGGGCGCGCGCCGCCACCGAGCCCTCGAG
>CAZMDA010000073.1:0-16301 GCA_964564865.1 uncultured Bordetella sp.
CGGTGCGGGGCCTCGCGCTGCCGGCGGCGGAGGCCTTCGACACGCCGCTGGGCCGGGTGCCGCTCGACCGCGCCGCGGTGCGCGAGCTCTCGGGCCTCAAGCAGGTGGTGGCGAGCGCGCCGGCGCACGCGCAGGAGCATTCGCTGGAAGTGCAGCTGCCGTTCCTGCAGAAGGTGCTGGGCGCCTTCTCGCTGGTGCCCTTCGCCGTCGGCGACGCGAGCACGCTGGAGGTCGCCGAGGTGATCGAGCGGCTCTGGGGCGGCCCGGAAACCCTGTTCGTGCTCTCCACCGACCTGTCCCATTATCACGACTATGAAAAGGCAAGAGAGATTGACGACGCGACGCTGAAGCGGATCGCCGGGTTCGCCACCGACATCAGCCATGAAGAGGCCTGCGGCGCGACCCCGCTCAACGCGCAGCTGGCGGTGGCGAAGCGCCGCGGGCTCTCCATCCGCCTGCTGGCGGCGTGCAACTCGGGGGATACCGCAGGCGGGCGCGGCCGGGTGGTCGGCTATTCGGCGTTCGCGCTCGACGAGGGAAAGCCGGTGGACGCCGGCGAGGCCGGGCGCACGCTGGTCGGCATCGCGCGCGCCTCGATCGCGAAGGTGCTGGGATTCCCGGGCGACTCGCCGGTCTCGATGCTGGCACCCTGGCTGCGGCAGGCCGGCGCCACCTTCGTCACCCTCACCATGGACGGCCGGCTGCGCGGCTGCGTCGGCAGCCTCGCCGCCGAGCGCATGCTGGGCGAGGACGTCGCCGCCAACGCGCTCGGCGCCGCGTTCCGCGACCACCGGTTCCCGAAGCTCTCGCGCGCGGAATGGCCGCGCTGCGAGGTCGAGCTCTCGCTGCTGTCCCCGCCCAAGCCGCTGCGCTTCGCCGACGAGGCCGAGCTGCTCGCGCAGGTCCGCCCGGGCGAGGACGGCATCATCCTCGAGCACGAGGGCAGGCGGGCGACCTTCCTGCCGCAGGTCTGGGAGGGCCTGCCGGACACCCGGCGCTTCCTCGAGGAGCTGATGAACAAGGCGGGCATCCCGGCGGGCACGCGCCTCGCGCGCTGCCGGCTGTGGCGCTACCGGGTCGTGAAATGGAAGCAGAAGGACCTTTCCTGAACGTGTCCCACGTGCCTGAAACCTCCCATCCGGCGCGCTGGTGGCATGCGCTCGGGGATGGCCGCATCCAGTGCGACCTGTGTCCCCGGGACTGCAAGCTGCACGAAGGCCAGCGCGGGCTCTGCTTCGTGCGCAAGATGGAGCAGGGCCGCATGGTGCTCACCACCTGGGGCCGTTCCTCGGGCTTCTGCGTCGACCCGATCGAGAAGAAGCCGCTCAACCACTTCTACCCGGGCAGCGCGGTGCTCTCCTTCGGCACCGCCGGCTGCAACCTCGCCTGCAAGTTCTGCCAGAACTGGGACATCTCCAAGGCGAAGGAAACCGACCGCCTGGTGGATGCGGCGACCCCCGAGACCCTCGCGCACGCCGCGGTGAAGCTGGGCTGCAAGTCGGTGGCCTTCACCTACAACGACCCGGTGGTGTTCGCCGAGTACGCGATGGACATCGCCGACGCCTGCCACGAGCTGGGGGTGAAGACCGTGGCGGTCACCGCCGGCTACATCCACGCCGCGCCGCGCGCGGAGTTCTTCCGCAGGATGGACGCGGCCAACGTCGACCTGAAGGGATTCACCGAGGACTTCTACTGGCGCAGCTGCGGCGGCCACCTGCAGCCGGTGCTGGACACGCTGGAGTACCTGGTGAAGAAGACCGAGGTCTGGACCGAGATCACCACGCTGCTGATCCCCGGCAAGAACGACTCCAGTGCCGAGATCGAGGCCCAGTGCCGCTGGATCCGCGAGCACCTCGGCCTGGAGGTGCCGCTGCACTTCACCGCCTTCCACCCCGACTGGAAGATGACCGACGTCGTCGCCACGCCCAGGGGCACGCTGCAGCGCGCGCGCGACATCGCGCGCCTGGCGGGCCTGAAGTACGTCTACACCGGCAACGTGCACGACGAGGCGGGCGGCACCACCTACTGCCCGTCCTGCGAGCAGGCGCTGGTGGTGCGCGACTGGCACCAGATCAACGCCTACCACCTCACCGACACCGGCGCCTGCGGCTTCTGCGGCGCGCAGCTGCCCGGGCACTGGCAGAAGTTCGGCAAGCCCTTCGGGCGCCGGCGGCTGTCGGTCCGCCTGCACCCCGCGTCCTGAACGCCGCTCCCGGCTCGAACGCGTGGCTCGCCGGCGTGTGCGCGAGCCGGGCCCTGGTGGCGACCTGGTTCGTCGCCTACTCCGCGGTGCTGCCCCTCACCCAGGCCGCCTGGGGCCTGTCGGGGAAGGAGGCGGGCATGGTGCAGTCCGCCTACCACCTCGGCTACCTCACCTCGCTCTTCATCGTCGGCTTCCTCGCCGACCATTTCGGCGCCAAGCGCACGCACCTGGCGACGGGGATGCTGGCGTGGATCACGCCGATCTTCTTCGTGCTGTATGCGGAGGGCTTCTGGTCGGCGATGTGGCTGCATGCGCTCACGGGGCTTGCCCAGGGCGGCGCCTACACGCCGGTGGTGGCGATGCTCAACGACAACGTCCCGCGCGAGCGCCGCGGCCGCGCCATCGGCTTCTTTATCGGCGCCTCCAGCGCCGGCTACGCCATCGCGCTCGGCGTCACCGGCCTTGCGCTCAAGTTCACCGACTGGCGCGGCGCCATGGCCGCGGTCGCCGTGATGCCGCTGCTCGCCTGGCTGGTCTCGGCTGCGCTGCTGCGCGACACGCCCAACCTCATCCACCCTCGCCCGGCGGGCGAGTCCCCGCTCGCGGCGCTGCCCGCGGTGTGGAAGAACCGCCGCGGCATGCTCTCCATCTGGGGCTACACCTTCCACAACTGGGAACTGCTGGGCATCTGGGCCTGGCTGCCGGCGTTCCTCACCGCCGCGCTGGTGGCGCAGGGCCACGGCACCGCCGAGGCCGCGGCGCTGGCGATCGGCCTGTCGGCGCTCACCTACGTCGCCAACATCGCGGGCTCCATCGTCGGCGGCACCATGGCCGACCGCTGGGGACGCACGCAGACCATCCTGCTGTGGTCCACGGTGAGCCTCGCGCTGTCGCTGTCCATCGGCTGGATGATGGCGCTGCCGGTATGGCTGCTGGTGATCGTGGCCTGCGTGTACAACTTCGCCGGCATCGCCGATTCCTCGACCCACTCCACGGTGCTGGCCGAGGCCGTGCCGCCGCATTACCTCGGCGTCGCCTATGCCGTGCGCTCGGTGATCGGCTTCGGCGCCGGCGTGGTGAGCCCGGTGCTGTTCGGCTGGGCGCTCGACCTCGCCGGGGGCGGCAAGGCGAGCGCAGATCCGTTCGCCTGGGGCGTGGCCTGGACGCTGCTCGGCTGCGGGGCGCTGCTGGGGCCGCTGGCGACCTGGAAGCTGCAGCGGCGGATGCGGGACGGCGGCGGCTAGCCCGGCGCCGCGGCCGATGTAACCGATCGGTTACATCGGTCCTAGCCCAGCGCCTTCTCGATCGCCTTCGCCACCGTCTTCAGCACCTTGACCCGGGCGTGCAGCTTGTTGTTCGCCTCGACCAGGGTCCAGGGCGCGGCCGAGGACGAGGTGCGCTCCACCATGTCGCAGATCGCGGACTCGTAGCGGTCCCACTTCTTGCGGTTGCGCCAGTCCTCCTCGGTGATCTTGAACTGCTTGAATGCGATCTTCTCGCGCTCCTTGAAGCGGCGCAGCTGCTCGTCCTTGCTCACCGCGAGCCAGAACTTGACCAGGATCACGCGGTGCTCCACCAGCTCCTTCTCGAACTCGCTGATCTCGCCGTAGGCGCGCATCCAGTCGGACTCGGGGCAGAAACCCTCGACGCGCTCCACCAGCACGCGGCCGTACCAGGAGCGGTCGAAGATGAGGAAGCGCCCGCGCCGCGGCAGGTGGCGCCAGAAGCGCCACAGGTAGGGCTGGGCGCGCTCCTCCTCGGTGGGCGCCGCCACCGACAGGGTGCGGTAGATGCGGGCATCCAGGGCGCGGGTCAGGCGGCGGATGGCGCCGCCCTTGCCGGCGGCGTCGTTGCCCTCGAACACCACCACCACCGAATGCTTGCGGAAGCGCGGGTGGCGCGTGAGCACGCTCAGCTTGCCCTGCCATTTCTCCAGCGCCTTGTCGTACTCGGGCCGGGTCATCGGCTGGTCGAGCTTGAGCGCGCGGATCACGTTCAGGTTGTCCGGCGTCTCCAGCAGCGGCGGGTTGCGGTCGGGCAGCTTCTTCGCCGGCTTGTCCTCCAGCCGCTCGCGGATCGCGGCCAGCATGTGCCGGCCGACGGCGAGCGACCGGTAGCGCTTGTCCGCGCCCGGGACGATGATCCAGGGCGCCTCGCCGGTCGAGGTGCGGTGCAGGAAGGGCTCGCACACCTGCATGAACTTCCCGTACAGCTTGAAGTACTTCCAGTCGAGCGGCGTCACGCGCCAGCGCGTGTCCGGGTCGCTCTCCAGCTCGTGCAGGCGTCGCTTCTGCTGCTTCTCGGAGAGGTGGAACCAGTACTTGAGCAGCAGCACGCCCTCGTCGCACAGCATGCGCTCGTGGCGCAGGATGCGGTCCACGCTGCGGCCGAACTCCGCCGGGCCCGAGATGCCCAGCACGCGGTCGATGATCGGATGGGTGTGCCAGGCGCCGAAGAAGATGCCGACCCGGCCGCGCGGCGGCAGCGCGCGCCAGTAGCGCCACATCGGCGGGCGCTCGCTTTCCTCGTCCGACGGGGCGGGGAAGGCGTGGGTGTGCAGGTGGCGCGCGTCCATCCACTCGTTGAGCAGGTTCGCGGTCTCGCTCTTGCCGGCGCCTTCCACCCCGGCGATCAGGACCAGCACCGGGAAGCGGCCGTCCTTGATCAGCTCGTACTGGGCGTCCAGCAGCGAGCGGCGCAGCTTCGGCTCCTCGCGCGCGTACGCGGCCTTGGAGACCTGGTGGTCGAGGTTGGCGGAATCGAACATGCGGCTGCCCCTTCTAGGCGAGGTCGGGTGTGATCGCAGCCACCAGCGTGGCACCATCGCCGTCGGGCGACTTGATCCAGATCAGTGCGCCTTTCTGCAGGCTCCAGGGCGCCGCGCGCCCGGTCAGCGCCAGCGCGGCGGCCTCCCCGAGCGTCGGCTGGTGGCCGACGACGACGACCGTGCCCTCGCCCGCGCCGGGCCAGCCGGCGGCCTTCAGCAGCCCCTCGGCGCGCGCCGAGAGCCCGACCGCGGCCTCGGTCTCGAAGCGCCGCGACAGTTCCCGCGCCGTGCGCTGGGCGCGCACCGCCGGGCTGGCGAGGATCCGGGCGTCCTTGGGCAGGCGCTTGCGCAGCCATTTCGCCACGCGCCGCGCCTGGCGCTTGCCCTTCGCGGTCAGCTTGCGCGCCGCGTCGGGCGTGCCGTCGTGCGCGTCCGCGTGCCGCCAGAGGATCAGTTCCATGCCGCTTCTCTCGCCATGAGCCGCATCCGGCAAGCGTACTTCATTCCCAGGCCTCCCTGGCGGCGCGGTACGCCTTCCACGCCGCGCGCAGGTCCTTGCGGTGCGCGGCCAGCTTGGCGGCGTTGCGCCTCGCGATTGCGGATCCCGGCCCGGCGCGCAGCTTGCGCAGCAGCACGGCCGCCACGGCGCAGTCGTTCGCGCCGCCCAACGCCTGCTGCAGGGATTCGAGCGCCGCGCGCATCGCTTTGACGCGATGCGGGCGGAACAGGGGCGCGAAATAATGCAGGGCATAGCGCATGCGCTTCACCGCCAGGCGCAGCCGGTGCAGGCCCGCCGCGTCGAGCTTCGCCAGGCCCTTGCCGCGACGGCGCACGCGCCGCGCGCTGCGCCCGAGCACCGCGCGCGCGTGGCGGCGGGCGGGCTCGCGCGCCGGTTCCGGGACGAGCACCAGTGTGCCGAGGGCGTGCTCGAGCCGGGAGGCCGGCCAGGCGGCCGCCGCGCGCCGGGCGCGCTCGCCGGCGCGCTGCCGGAAGCGGTCGCTCCGTCGCATCAGTGTTTCGAGCCCTTTGTTCCCGGGCGCGGCGGCCAGGGCCGGCGCCAGCGTGAAGGCGACGAAAACGTCCCAGTCGCGCGCGCGCGCGAGCCCGCGCAGCAGCGCGCGCAAGTCCCTGCGCAGGGCGCGCCGGGCGCGCCGCTCGAGCACCGGCGAGAACAGGCTGATGGCCGTCCGCAGGCGCCGCAGGGCGACGCGGCCCTGGTGCAGGTACTCGGGGTCCTCGCCGGCGAGCAGGCCGGCGCGGTTGGCCTCGTAGTGCTCGAGGCAGGCGCGGGCGATGGCGCCGAAGGCGGCACCCGCGTCCATCGCCGGCTCGACCGGCGAGCCACCTGCGCGGACCGGCCGCATGGCGCGCCGCGCGGCCGGCTAGTCCTTCGCCAGCAGGTTCATGAGCGAGGAGGTGTCCCAGCGCGCGCCGCCGCGCGCCTGCACCTGCGCGTAGTACTGGTCCACCAGCGCGGTGACCGGCAGGCGCGCACCGTTCTTCTTCGCCTCCTCCAGGCAGATGCCGAGGTCCTTCCTCATCCAGTCCACCGCGAAGCCGAAGCCGTCGAACTTGACCTCGTTCATCTGCTTCCAGCGGTTCTCCATCTGCCAGGACTGCGCCGCGCCCTTGGAGATCACCGAGATCACCTTCTCGATGTCCAGCCCCGCCCGCTTGCCGAAGTTGAGCGCCTCGGACAGTCCCTGCAGCAGGCCGGCGATGGCGATCTGGTTCACCATCTTGGTGAGCTGGCCGGCGCCCGGCGCGCCGATCAGGGCGCAGCTCTTGGCATAAACATCGAGGACGGGCTTCGCCCGGTCGAAGTCCGCCGCCTCGCCGCCGCACATGATGCCCAGCTGGCCGTTGACCGCGCCCGCCTGGCCGCCGGAGACCGGCGCGTCGACGAAGCCGATGCCCATGGCCTTGCACTTGGCGTGCAGCTCGCGGGCGATGATGGCCGAGGCGGTGGTGTGGTCGACCAGGACCGAGCCCTTCTTCATGCCGGCCAGCGCCCCGTTGTCGCCGTACACCACCGAGCGGATGTCGTCGTCGTTGCCGACGCACATCATGACGAAATCGGCGCCCTGGGCCGCCTCGCGGGGGGTGGCGGCGGACTTGCCGCCGTACTCCTTGGCCCACTGCGCCGCCTTGGCCGCGCTGCGGTTGTAGACGGTGACCTCGTGCCCGCCCTTCTTCTGCAGGTGGCCGGCCATCGGGTAGCCCATGACGCCCAGGCCGAGGAACGAAACTTTCGCCATCGCGATCTCCGTGATCTGTTTCCGGGGGAAGCGCGATTCTATCCCCGAAGCATCGCCGCGACGCCGCGCGACGCCGCGTGCCGCGCCGGGGGCGGGGCTCAGAAGTTCCAGCGCTCCTCGAGCGGCTGGCCGACGCGGATCGTGGCGCCCACGCCGCGCGCGACGATCGTGTTCTGCCCGAACGTCGCGCCCTGCAGCGCGGCGTCGAAGCGGTAGGCGGCGAGCAGCTCGGTCGGCGACGGGCCGACCGCGCCCGTCGCCTGGTCGACCGAGGGAATCGAGCAGCGCGCGCAGGCTTTCACCGGCCGGAGCGCGAACTCGGCGTGCTCGAGGCTCGCGAGGTGGTCCTCTTCGTACGGGCCCACGCCCTCGAGGACCACGTTGGGGCGGAAGCGGTCCATCGGCAGCGGCGCGTGGCCCGCCAGCGTCCAGCGCCGGTTGAGGTCCGCGAGCGTGGCGCGGGCGATCAGCAGGAGCGGATAGCCGTCGGAGAAGCGGTTCAGGGCCTCGACCGGGCCGGTGCGCCGGGGATCCGAGGGGCGCTTCGCCCGGTCGTCGAAGCGGACCAGCCGCGCGGGGACGCCGAGGAAGGCGCTCAGGCGCGCCGCGGCCTGCGCCCCGGCATCGACCGCCTGGACCGTGTCGCCCCAGATCTCGGCGCGCGTGCCCGCCTGGCCCGCCGTGGAGGACACCTCGAACGAAGGCATGCCGGGCGCCGCGAGCGCCAGGCCGCCCGCGACCGGGCTCGGCGCGACCAGGGCCAGCGCCGGATGCTCGCGCTGGGTGAGGACCGAGCCCGCGGCGTCGACGACCGCCCATTGCCGGTCGCCCAGGCCGTGCGCCTCCAGCCCCCTGGGCCCCAGGCTGGCGGCCTCCAGGTCCAGGCCGCGGCAGGATTTCACCGGGTACAGGTGCAGGCTCGCGATCGTCGCCAACGTGTTGTCCGGGCTGGGAAAAATCCGATCCTACAACGGGCCGTTGACAGCGCCCGGTCAACCGAACACAATGCATGTGCATTTATACAGTATCCGGTGCCGGCCCGGCCGCAGGCTCCCCAAGCGGTCCGCCGAAGATGTCGGCAACACAAGAAGAGGTACAGGAGCACACCATGGACGAGAACAAGCAGAAGGCGCTCGCTGCGGCGCTGGCCCAGATCGAGAAGCAGTACGGCAAGGGCTCCATCATGAAGATGGACGCCGAGGCGGTGAAGGACATCGAGGTGGTCTCCACCGGGTCCCTCGGCCTGGACCTCGCGCTGGGCGTGGGCGGCCTGCCGCGCGGCCGGGTGGTCGAGATCTACGGCCCGGAATCCTCCGGCAAGACCACCCTCACCCTGCAGGTGATCGCCGAGACGCAGAAGCTGGGCGGCACCGCGGCCTTCATCGACGCGGAGAACGCGCTCGACATCGGCTACGCCGCCAAGCTGGGCGTGAAGACCGAGGACCTGCTGATCTCGCAGCCGGACACCGGCGAGCAGGCGCTCGAGATCGCCGACATGCTGGTGCGCTCCGGCTCGGTGGACGTGATCGTGATCGACTCGGTGGCGGCGCTCACGCCCAAGGCGGAGATCGAGGGCGAGATGGGCGAGCCGCAGATGGGCCTGCAGGCGCGCCTGATGAGCCAGGCGCTGCGCAAGCTCACCGCCAACATCAAGCGCACCAACACCCTGGTCATCTTCATCAACCAGATCCGGATGAAGATCGGGGTCATGTTCGGCAACCCGGAGACCACCACCGGCGGCAACGCGCTCAAGTTCTACGCCTCGGTGCGCATGGACATCCGCCGCATCGGCTCGATCAAGAAGGGCGACGAGGTGATCGGCGCCGAGACCCGCGTCAAGGTGGTGAAGAACAAGGTCGCGCCGCCGTTCCGCCAGGCCGAGTTCGACATCCTCTACGGCGAGGGCATCTCCTGGGAGGGCGAGGTCCTGGAGCTGGGCGTGCTGCACAACGTGGTCGAGAAGTCCGGCGCCTGGTACATCTACAACGGCGACCGGCTCGGCCAGGGCAAGGACAACTGCCGCGAGTTCCTGAAGGAGAACCACGCCCTCGCGCTGGAGATCGAAGCGAAGATCCGCGCCGCCGCCGGCATCGTCGACAAGGCGGAGGCGGCGCCGGCCGGGGACGGCGACGGCAAGGTCGAGCAGCTGCCGACGCGCAAGCGTGGCGAAGGACGGGCCTGACACCGCCGTAGAGCTCCGCGCGCGGGCGTTGCGGCTGCTCGCGCGGCGGGAGCACTCCCGGGCCGAACTGTCGCGCAAGCTGGCGCCGAGGGCGGAGTCGCCCGGGGCGCTGGGCGAGCTGCTGGATGCCCTGGAGCAGGGCAAGCAGCTCTCGGACGCGCGCTATGCCGAGGCGCGGGTCCGGCAGCTCGCGCGCAAGTACGGCGCGGCGCGCATCCGCCAGGACCTGAAGGCGAGCGGGGTGGGCGGCGCCCTCGTCGACGCCGTCTCGGGCGAGGGCGAGCTGGAGCGCGCCCGCGCCATCCTCGAGCGCAAGTACCGGACGCCGGCGACGACGCGCGAGGAGCGCGCCCGGCGCATGCGCTTCCTGCAGTCGCGCGGCTTCGCCAACGATGTTATTTTCAGATTGCTGTCCTCCCGCGCCGATCCGGGGCGTTGATCGTACTGCTGCGCTTGCAGCGGAGAGGAGGTGACAGCAATGGAACATGCACAGGCATTGACGATCGTGCGCGCGCTCGCCAACGGCGTGGATCCGGCCAGCGGCGAGGTCTTCGCCGCCGACAGCCCGTACCAGCGCGCCGACACCGTGCGCGCGCTGTTCGCGGCGACGCAGGCGCTGGAGAAGGCCGAGAGCTTCGAGCGCCGCAGGCAGCAGTTGCCGCCGAAGGCAGGGGCGCCGTGGTCCGAGGACGAGGACCGCAGGCTGCTCGCGTCCTTCGACGCCGGGCGCGGGCTGGTGGAGATCGCCGCGGCGCACGAGCGCACGCAGACCGGCGTGCGGGCGCGGCTGGTGAAGTACGGGCGGCTGGCGGCCTAGCCGGCGGTGCAGGGCGGGAATTCCCGCGGCGCCCGGGCGCCGCGGGTATTTCCATTAGAATCAGGCCCCTATGAAATCCGCAGCCATCCGCTCCAGCTTCCTCGAGTACTTCAAGTCCAAGGGCCACGCCATCGTGGCCTCCAGCTCGCTCGTGCCGGCCAACGACCCGACGCTGCTGTTCGTCAATTCCGGCATGGTGCAGTTCAAGGACGTGTTCCTGGGCAAGGACAAGCGCCCCTACACCCGCGCCACCACCTCGCAGCGCAGCGTGCGCGCCGGGGGCAAGCACAACGACCTGGAGAACGTGGGCTATACCGCGCGCCACCACACGTTCTTCGAGATGCTGGGCAACTTCTCCTTCGGCGACTATTTCAAGAAGGACGCGATTGCCTACGCCTGGGAACTGCTCACCGGCGTGTACAAGCTGCCGGCGGACAGGCTCTGGGTCACGGTCTACCACACCGACGACGAGGCCTACGACATCTGGGCCGGCGACATCAAGGTGCCGCGCGAGCGCATCGTGCGCATCGGCGACAAGCCCGGCGGGCAGAAGTACCAGTCGGACAACTTCTGGCAGATGGCCGACACCGGCCCCTGCGGGCCCTGCTCGGAGATCTTCTTCGACCATGGCGAGGGCATCGAGGGCGGGCCGCCGGGATCGCCGGATGCGGACGGCGACCGCTACATCGAGATCTGGAACCTGGTGTTCATGCAATACGACCGGGACGCGAAGGGCAACCTCACGCCCCTGCCCAAGCCCTGCGTGGACACCGGCATGGGCCTGGAGCGGATCGCGGCCGTGCTGCAGCACGTGCATTCCAACTACGAGATCGACCTGTTCCAGGACCTGATCAAGGCCGCGGCGCGGGAGACGAACCAGAAGCAGCTGAAGAACCCGTCGCTCAACGTCATCGCCGACCACATCCGCGCCTGCGCCTTCCTCATCGTGGACGGCGTCATCCCGGGCAACGAGGGCCGCGGCTACGTGCTGCGCCGGATCGTGCGCCGCGCCATCCGCCACGGCTACAAGCTGGGGCAGAAGAAGCCCTTCTTCCACCGCATCGTCCCCGACCTGGATCGCGCCATGGGCGAGGCCTATCCCGAGCTGAGGGCGGCGGCGAAGCGCGTCGCCGACGTGCTGAAGCAGGAGGAGGAACGCTTCGCCGAGACCCTCGAGCACGGCATGGGCGTGCTGGAGGGCGCCATGGCCTCGGGCGAGAAGCTGCTCGACGGCGACACCGTGTTCAAGCTCTACGACACCTTCGGCTTCCCGGTGGACCTCACCGCCGACATCGGCCGCGAGCGCGGCGTCAGCATCGACCTGGCGGGCTTCGAGGCGGCGATGGAAGCGCAGCGCGAGCGCGCGCGCGCCGCGAGCAAGTTCACCTCGGCGGCGAGCCTGGACTATTCGGGCGGCAAGACCGAGTTCCGCGGCTACGACACGCTGGCCGAGAGCGGGAAGGTGGTCGCCCTGTACCGCGACGGCACGCAGGTCGAGGCGCTGAAGGCGGGCGAGGCCGGCGTCGTGGTGCTGGACCGCACGCCCTTCTACGCCGAATCCGGCGGCCAGGTCGGCGACCGCGGCGAGCTGGTCGGCTCCGGCGGCACCTTCGCCGTCGCCGACACGCAGAAGATCCAGGCCGAGGTCTTCGGCCACCACGGCACCCTGAAGACCGGCGCCTTGAAGGTCGGCGACCGGGTGGAGGCGAAGGTGGACGCCGAGCTGCGCCGGCGCACCATGCGCAACCACTCGGTGACGCACCTGATGCACAAGGCGCTGCGCGAGGTGCTCGGGCCGCACGTGGCGCAGAAGGGGTCGCTGGTGGACGCCGACAAGACGCGCTTCGACTTCGCGCACGACAAGCCGATGACGGACGACGAGATCCGCAGGGTCGAGGCGCTGGTGAACGCGGAGATCCTGCGCAACACCGCGACCCGGGCGCAGGTGATGCCGATCGAGGAGGCGAAGAAGTCCGGCGCGGTGATGCTGTTCGGCGAAAAGTACGGCGACGAGGTGCGCGTGCTCGACATCGGCTCCTCGCGCGAGTTCTGCGGCGGCACCCACGTCGAGCGCACCGGCGACATCGGCCTGTTCAAGCTCTACTCCGAAGGCGGCGTCGCCGCCGGCATCCGGCGCGTCGAGGCGACCACCGGCACCGGCGCGCTCGCCATGGTCGACGCGCAGCTCCAGGAGTTCTCCGAAGTGGCGCGGCAGGTGCGCGCCCAGCCGGGCGCCGGCGCGGTGGAGAAGGCGGTCGTCGCACTGATGGAGGAGAAGAAGGCCCTCGAGAAGGAGCTCGCCAGGCTGCGCTCGAAGCTCGCCATGGGCCAGGGCACCGACCTCGCCTCGCAGGCGGTGGAGGTGAAGGGCGCCAAGGTCCTCGCGGCCGCGCTGGAGGGCGCCGACGTGAAGACCCTGCGCGAGACCATGGACAAGCTGAAGGAGCGCCTGAAGAGCGCGGTCATCGTGCTGGGCGCGGTGGCCGACGGCAAGGCCGCGCTCATTGCCGGGGTCACCGCCGACCTGACGGGCAAGGTGAAGGCGGGGGAACTGGTGAACTACGTCGCCCAGCAGGTGGGCGGCAAGGGCGGCGGCCGGCCCGACATGGCCCAGGCGGGCGGCACGGAGCCGGCCAAGCTGCCCGGCGCGCTGGAATCGGTGAAGGCCTGGGTCGAGCAGCGGCTGTGACAAAGGAGGCACGGATGAATCGACGCATCGCGATGTTCGCCCTGGCACTGGCGCCCGCCATCGCGCTGGCGCACCACGGCTGGAGCGAGTACGACAGCACGAAGCTGCTGAAGCTCTCGGGCACGGTGCTCGAGGTCGGCTACGAGCACCCGCACGGCTTCATCCGCCTGCAGGCGCCGGGCAAGACCTGGCTGTGCGTGCTGGCGCCGCCCTCGCGCATGGATGCCCGCGGCCTGGAGAAGGGGGCGCTCAAGCCCGGCGTGGCGGCCACGGTGGAGGGCTATGCCAACCGCAACAAGCCCGAGGAGATGCGCGCCGAGCGCATCACGGTGGGCGGCAAGACCATCGAGCTGAGGTAGGCCGTGACCGGCATGGGCGCCATCGAGATGAGCGCCCTGGGCGTGGCGATGCGCCAGTCGTACTGGCTCTACCCCGCCGTGGAGGTGGTCCACCTCGCGGGCATCGCGCTGCTGGTGGGCTCCATCGCGGTGCTGGATCTGAGGCTGCTCGGGCTGGCGCGCGCGATTCCCGTGCGCCGCCTTGCCTGGCATGTGCTGCCCCTCAGCGCGGCGAGCTTCGCGCTCATCGTCCCCAGCGGGCTGATGCTGTTCGTCGCCCACGCGGGCGACCTGCTCGGCAACCCGGTGTTCGCGCTCAAGATCTGCCTGATCCTGGCCGCCGGGACCAACGCCGCCGTGTTCCATGCCGCGGTGTTCCGCGGCGCCGCCGGCTGGGACGTGGATGCCATGCCGCCGCCGGCCGCGCGCGCCTGCGCGGCGCTGTCGCTGCTGCTCTGGGTCGCGGTGATCGCCTGCGGGCGGCTGCTGGCCTATACCTGAGTCGGTTCCCCGGCTAGAAGCCGATCCGCTGCCGGCGCCCGCCGCGCAGGTCCGGCACGTCGCCCGCCTGCATCTCGGCGCGCCCCGCGATCTTGGCGTTGCCGAACGCGGTCTGCACCGCCCGGCGCATCTCGCGCGGGGTCAGTTCCGCGAGCCGCTCCACCACGTCGGCGGCGGGTGCCTCCGGGAAGCGCCGGCCCCAGTCGTGCGCCTCGCGGATCTCGCGGTAGATGGAGCGCGCGATGCGCGCCGCGCCTTCCTCGTCGGGCGGGTCGATCTCGTACACGTTCATGCGGTTGAGGATCGGCTCCGGGATGCGCGCGGCGTCGTTGGCGGTGGCGAACCACACCGCGCCCGAGGCGTCGATCGGGATCTCGGCGAACTCGTCCACGAACTGCGCGGCGGTCTTCGACTCCAGCAGCGAATAGAGCGCGCCCAGCGGATCGAACTGGCCGTCGCCGCCCGCCTTGTCGATCTCGTCCACCACCATCACCGGGTTGGCGTACTCGCCGTTGAGGAAGGTGTCGAACACCTTGCCGGGCTTGGCGTTCTTCCACTGCGACGAGGCGCCCGACAGGATCCAGCCGGCGGTGAGCGAGCTCATCGGCACGAAGCCGAAGCCGGTGCCCAGCAGCTGCGACACCCGCTGCGCGAAGTGCGTCTTGCCGATCCCGGGCTCGCCCAGCAGCAGGATCGGCGGCAGCTCGATGGCGTCGCTGGAATCGACGCACAGCGCGAGCTGGCGGCGGATCTCCTCCAGCACCTCGGCGAAGTTCGGCATGTCCTCGAACAGCGCCTGCATCTCCGGCAGCGCCGAGGGCTTGACCGTGAAGCGCTGGCCGCCCAGGCGCAGCATCTTCTCGTAAAGGGTGCGCAGGGCCTCGTTGGCGGTGGGCGGCAGCTCCTGCAGCGCCTTCTCGACCGCGGGCAGGTCGTAGACGTCCCGGAACCCGGCCACGGGAATGGCCGTCGGGGTGGAAGGGATCAGCTGGCCTGCCGGCATGATCGGTCTCCTGTGTTCTTGTTGGCGCCCGTGGAAAAAAGTTAGCACGCCCCCATGGACCTAGCAAGTTGCGCGCCCGGATCGTGTACAGTCGCCTGCGCCATGTCCAGAGGAACGCCGCTGCTGCGCGCCGGGATGACCGCCGCGCATTTCAATGGCCGCAGCCCGGGCCACCTGCCCGGGCTGGTGGGCCTGAGCGTCACCGCCGTCGCGCCGGGCGTGCTCGAGAGCCGGCTCCTCGTGAGGAAAGACCTCATGGCGCCGAACGGGTTCCTGCACGCGGCGACCGTGGTGGCGCTGGCGGACACCTCCTGCGGCTACGCCTGCGTGGCCCACCTGCCGGAGGGGGCGAGCGGCTTCACCACCCTGGAGTTGAAGGCCAACTTCCTGGGCACGACCCGGGAGGGCGCCATCTCCTGCCGCGCGGTCCCGGCGCACCTGGGCCGCACGACCCAGGTCTGGGAAGCGGAGGTAAGCGTCGAGGGCACCGAAAAGAGGATTGCGCTGTTTCGCTGCACCCAGATGGTCCTGTGGCCGAAGCCGGGGGCGGCTACTTCTTCGACTTGAGCGCGTCCTGCCGGGCCTTGACCCGCTTCTGGATGTTGGCCAGCAGCGCGGGGTCCGGGTCCTTCCAGGTCGCGCCGGCGGCGCGCGCCATGTAGGCCACCGCGCGCGAGAAGTCCTCCAGCGGCAGGTCGGCCTTGCCGCCCTGCGGCGGCATGGCGCGCACGCCGATCCAGGCGTCCGCGGTCAGCTTGGACTGGCCTTCCTTGATGAGCGGGGCCCACATCTTCCGGTCGCCGAATTTCGGCGCCTTGTCCACACCTTCGGCATGGCAGGCGAAGCACACCGCCTTGTAGACCTGCTCGCCGGAGGCGGGTTGGGCTTGGGACGCCGGCGCGCCGCAGGCCAGGGCGAGGACAACTGCTGCGGCGGCAAGGGTTCGCATGGGCTGATGCCGAATCTACCGCAATTGGACAATTCCCCGCAGGTCGTGCTTGAATGGGGCCCATGAAGCGTTGGCACTACGGCTTTTTCTTTGGCTTTGCCCACTTCTACCCGCGCCCGCTGGCGCAGGGGAACGGATAGCATTCAGACCTAGAGCCGACCCACCCCTGAAACCGCCAGCGCAGAGATGCCTGGCGGTTTTTTGTTTCTGGGGACCCATTCCACGGAGAGCGCCATGACCAGCCCCACCGACACCTTCCTTGGCCAGATACCGGCCGACAAGACCTCGCTCACCGACGACGAGCGCATCGAGAACGTCGTCCCGCTGCCGCCGCCGGAGCACCTGATCCGCTTCTTCCCGATCCAGGGCACGCCGGTGGAGAAGCTGATCGCCGACACCCGCAAGCGCGTGCGCGAGATCGTGCGCGGCAAGTCCGACCGGCTGCTGGTGGTCATCGGCCCGTGCTCGATCCACGACCCGGCGGCCGCGGTCGCCTACGCGGAGAAGCTGCTCGCCGAGCGCCGCCGCCACGCCGGCGAGCTGGAGGTGGTGATGCGGGTGTACTTCGAGAAGCCGCGCACCACGGTGGGCTGG
>CAZMDA010000074.1:0-16225 GCA_964564865.1 uncultured Bordetella sp.
CGGTGGCGATCACCGGCACGGTGGGCGGGGATGCGCAGGTGGGCGACACGGTGACCCTGGTGGTGAACGGAACGAATTACACCGGGACTGTGGCGGCGGGCAACACGTTCGCCATCGGCGTGCCGGGGTCGCAGCTGGTGGCCGATGCGGACTTCACGATCGAAGCGAGCGTCCGCTCGACGGATGCTGCCGGGAATGCCGGCGTCGTGGCGGCGAGCGAGAGCTATCTGGTGAACGTGACCGCGCCGGTCACCGTACTGCCGCCGGTGCTCCCGGTGCCGCCGACTCCCCCGGCGCCCGAGCCCGGCCCGACGGCGCCCGGGACCAGCGCGCCGCCCATTGCAGTACCCACTTCCGGCGCCAGCGGCACTCCGCTGCCGTCTGCGATCGGCGTGGATAGCACTGTCGGACCTTCGAACCTGGCGGGCATCGGCGGCGCGGGAACTGCCGATCCCGGAGGCAGCAGCCCGGACCTGGCCTGGATCAATGCACTGCCCCCGACCGCGGCTGCCGGCCCGGCTGCCCAACCTCAGGACGGCTTCCCCGTGGCGGTCGTTCCCGTTGTTTCCGACCAGAGCGGCCAGATCCACGGACCAGACGAGCAGCTCTATGTGTACCGGGGGGTGCCGGAGGCCCGGCTGGCGGCGGACGGAACCCTGGATGTCAAGGTGCCTGCGGACGCGTTCGCACATACCGCCGGCACGGCGGTGATCCGCCTGTCGGCGACCCTGGCCGACGGCTCGCCGCTGCCCGCCTGGATGTCGTTCGATCAGCGGACCGGCGAGTTCTCCGGCACGCCGCCCAGCCCGGCGGCGGCGGATCTGGAGGTGCGCCTCATCGCCCGCGACGATGCAGGACGTGAGGCATCGGTCGTGTTCCGGCCGCAAACCGGGCCGATCCAGTCGGCCTCGGGCGCGCCCGGGCCGATGGAGAGCGCCAGCCGCAGCCTGTCGACGACCGCGAACGTTCTGCCCGATGGCGGACTCTCGACCAGCACCGACCAGGGCCAAAAGTCCGTTGCGCCGGAGACGCTGCGTGCGTTCCTAGCGGAAGCGAGCGGCGCCTCGGCCGGATTCCCGGTCGCTCGCGTCCCGGCCGTGGACCGGCCAGCGATTACAGCGGGCATGCCAGGCGCGGGCGAACATCGCCTGTTCGTGTTCCAGGGCATTTCGAGCGATCGCCTCGGACGCGACGGCTCCGGGGTGCTGCGGATACCGGGCGACGCGTTCGCGCATACCGACCCGGTCGCGGTGGTGGTGCTCGAAGCGCGCCTCGCCGACGGCCGGCCGCTGCCGGACTGGCTGAAGTTCGACCGCGTGCAGGGCATCCTGAGCGGCGAGCCGCCTGCCGGACTGGCCGGGGAGATCGAGATCGAGGTGATCGCGCGCGATGCCGATGGGCGCGAGGCGCGCACTGTATTCAGGCTCTCGATCGAGGCGATCCGTGCAGGCGCAGACGCCGCCGAGCCGCTCGCGCAGGAGACCGAGCTTGGCCTCGACGTCGACGAGAAGGAAGCCGAGAAGGCGCGCGCTGCGGCGGCACGTGCCGCGGCCGAGGCCGCCACCGGCGGCGACAAGGCCGCCAAGGACAAGGCGCGGCCGCAGCCGTCGGCCGGGTTCAGCGAGCAGTTGCGCGGAGGGAAGACGGCTCGCGATCCGTTGCTCGACCGGCTTTCCAAGGCCGAGGAGACGCCTCGGCGCGGGCGCTGACCGGGGCCGTCGCCTGCCCGGCGTGAGCCGGACCCTGGCCGCTCGCCCGGGTCGCGCTCACGCTATACTTCCTTGAATTGACGATGATTCTATTTCCTCTTCCGCGGTGGCCGGGGGTCGCAGCCGCGTCTTTCGCGGTGGTGCTTTCGGGCTGCACCGTATTCCCGGTGCCGATGAGCGCCGAGGAACGCGTGCGCCTCGCCGTGGAGTCGCGCGCGGCGCTGTTCGCCGACCAGGAGCCGCTGGACGGTCCGCTCGGCCTGGCAGAGGCAACCGCGCGCGCGATCAAGTACCAGGCGGATTACCGCCAGCGCCAGATGGAGCAGGCGGCGTCCGCGGCGCAGCTGGACGTGGCCCGGTTCGACCTGCTGCCGCGCCTGACGGCGAATGCCGGCTACAGCACGCGGAACAACGAGGCCTTCGGCTTCGGCTTCACGCCCGGCGGACAGACGGCGACCAACCCGAGCGCCTCGACCGAGCGCACGCGCGATACCTACAGCCTGGGCTTCAGCTGGAACCTGCTCGATTTCGGCGTCAGTTATTTCCGCGCGCGGCAGCTCGCCGACCAGAGCCTGATTGCCGACGAGCGGCGGCGCAAGGCGGTACAGACGCTGATGCACGATGTGCGCGTCGCCTGGTGGCGCGTGGAGGCGGCGCAGCGCCTGCTGCCCGCGGCCGACGCGCTGCTCGCCGAGATCGATCGCGCTTCGGAGCGCACGCGCGTCATCGAGGCGCGCAGGCTGCTGCCGCCGCAGCAGACCGCCACGCTGCGCCGGGCGCTCCTCGACCTGTCGCAGCAGATAAGCTTCCGGCGCCAGGAGCTGGCGCAGTCCCGGGTCGAGCTGGCGGCGCTGGTCAATCTGCCCCCCGGCGCCGATTTTCGCGTCGCGGCGCCGCCGACGGAAGCCCGCGAAGTGCTTGATTTCACAGCCGACATCGGCAAGCTCGAGGCGCTTGCCCTGAGCGCGCGCCCGGAACTGGCGGAAGAGGGCTACCGCGCGCGCATTTCCGCCGACGAAGCGCGCAAGGCGCTGGTCGGGCTGCTGCCCGGGATCACCCTCGACCTGGCGCGCAATTACGACAGCAACCGCTTCCTGGTCAATAACACCTGGACCTCCGCCGGGCTGACGGTGGCCCTGAATCTGGTGCGCCTGTTCTCCTTGCCTGCGCTCGGACGCGCGGAGGAGGCGCAGCGCAAGGCGGACGAGGCGCGCCGGCTGGCGCTGGCGATGGCGATCCTGGCGCAGACGCGGATCGCCGCCGTGCGCTATGAGCTGGTCGCCGAGGAATTCCTGATCTGGGACGAGGCGGCGCGCGACGACGACCTGATCGTGGGCTACCTCGCATCCAGCGCCAAGGCGGGGGTCGACACGGAACTGGAGCTGATCCGCGCGCGCGCCCGCGCCATGGCCAGCCGCATGAACCGGGACCTTTCCTACGCCATTCTCCAGGCCAGCGTGGCGCGGCTGTACCACTCCGTCGGCTTCGATGCGTTGCCGCGGGAGGATGAGGGCAAGGCGGTCGCGGAACTCGCGCAGCGCCTGGCGACGCGTTTCACGGAGCTCGAGCGGGCCACCTTCTCGAAGCCGCCTGCGCCGTCGGAGGCCTCCGTTGCCGTGGGCGAAGTGAAGGGTGTTGCGGCGCGTCCGGCCGAGATGTTGCGCGCCGGGGCGCTGCGGGCGCTCGGACTGGCCAAGGTGCGCACGGCAGCCGCGAGCGGCGTCGCGGACCTGCGGCTCGAGCTGGATGCGACGCTGGATGACCTCAAGGACGGCAAGCGCGCGGCGCGTGTATCGGCGCGACTGTACCGCGCCGGCGATGCCCGCCCGGCGGGCGAGGCCGAGTTCAGGACCACGGTGAGCGAGCCGGTGGACGACGAGCAGTGGGGGGTTCTCGGCGAAGGGGCCGTCTACCGTATTCTCGACCGCCTGTCGCCGATGCGCGCGCGTCGTTCGTCGCTCAGGCTGGCGCACACCTTGGGAGCGCCGCCCGAGACGCCGGCCGCGGCCAGTTCCGGCGCCGATTCGTGGCACGCTGGCGCGCCGCTCAGGTTGCGCCGGGAGAATGTCCTGCCTACGCTCGCCGAGGGCCTCGCCGGTCCGGGAGAACAACCATGAGCACTCGCACCGGTCTTCGAATCCTCCTCGCCGCGCTGTGCATTTCGATCGCAAGCGGCCAGGCGCTCGCCCAGGTGCCGGCGCCAGCACCGGCGCCCCCGCCCTCCGCCCCGGCGATGCCGCGCGAGGAGCCGGCCGAAATGCCGGTGCTGGTGCATGCGAGCGAGGAAACCACGCTGTCCAGCCAGATGGCGGGCAAGATCCTGCGTGTGCACGTCGGCTTGGGCGACAGCGTGAAGAAGGGCCAGCCGGTGATCGATTTCGACTGCTCTGAGCAGGCAGCGCAGCAGCAGGCCGCGGAAGCCGAATACCGCGGCGCGCGCGAGACGCACCTGTCGCGGCTGCGTCTCCAGGCGCTGGGCGCCGCGGGCGAACTCGAGGTGACGCTCGCGGCCGCCGCGGCGGAGAAGGCGCGCAGCCAGGTTGCGCTGCGCGAGTCGCTGACGGCCTACTGCACGGTGCGGGCGCCGTTTTCCGGCAAGATCGCGCGCGTGCGCGTCAAGGTCGCCGAAGGGGTTCCCGCAGGCCACGCGCTGCTCGACGTGGTGAATCCGGCGTCGCTGCGGGGCCAGGTTTTCGTACCCGCGGCCTGGGTGACCTGGCTGCGCCCGAATGCGCCGGTCGAGGTTGCGTTCAAGGACACCGGCCGCAAGTACCAGGCGCGCGTGGCGAAGCTCAACTCCCGGGTCGAAGGCGTCAGCCAGCAGCTGGAACTGGAACTGCGCTTCCAGGGTACCGCCGCCGGCGTGCTGCCAGGTATGGTGGGCACTGCGGCATTTCCCCAGCGCCCGCCACGCTAGCGGCGACCGTGAACAAGCCCGCCAACCCGCTGCTCGCGCTGATGGAGTTCGAGCGCCGCATCCGGTCCGCGACCTCGAACCAGGAAGTGGCGTTCCGTGCGGTGAACGAGTCCACGGACGCGCTCGCCTTCGATCAGGCGATCATCTGGCGGCTTGACGCGCTGTCGAAGCCGATCGTGGTGGCGGCCTCTGGGCTGGCCGACATCACGGTGGACAGCCCTTACCAGCAGTGGCTGGTGAGGCTGATCCGCGCCACCGTGCCCGAACCCTTCGCCAAGCCGAAGGTCCTCGCCTTCACCGAACTCCCGGAGGACCTCGCCGCCGATGGCGAGGAGTGGTGCCGCCCGCAGCTGCTGCTGTGCCCGCTGAACGGCCCGGACTCGGGCATGCTCGGCGGCATCATCTTCATGCGCGCCGAGCCCTTTGGCGACCAGGATCGCGCAGCGGCTGAATGGATTGCGCAGACCACTGGATTCGGGCTGTGGGCCTGGCGCAAGGAAAAGCCGCGCCTGTGGCGCTGGCTGAAGGGCCGCAATCGCGTGATGGTGGTGGGCTCCGTGGTGCTGGCGCTGGCGCTGCTCGCGGTGATCCCGGTGCGCCTGACCTCGCTCGCGCCAGCCGAGATTTCCGCGCTGAAGCCGATCCCGGTCACGTCGCCGGTCGACGCAGTAGTGAGCCGGGTTGTGGTCAAGCCGAACCAGGAGGTCAAGGCAGGCCAGGTGCTGGCAATCCTCGATGACACTACGATCCGCAACCGGCAGGCGATCGCCGAGAAGGCGCTGGAGATCGCGCGCGCCGACCTGCAGCGAGTGGTCTACAAGGCCTTCGGCGACGAGGCCAGCCGCCTCGAGCTCCAGGTGCTGGAGGCGCGCGTGCGCGAGAAGACGGCCGAACTGAGCCACCTGTCGGAAGTGCTGTTTCGCCTGACGCTGACGGCGCCCCAGGGCGGGATCGCCGTGTTCTCCGACGCCGAAGAGTGGGCGGGACGGCCCGTCCAGGTCGGCCAGCGGGTGATGATGATCGCGGACCCCTCGCTGGTCGACGTCACGGTCTATCTCGCGCCGGAGGATGCGCTGGACCTGCAGGCGGGCGGCGAGGTGACCGTCTACCTGCATACCGATCCGCTCTCGCCGCTGCAGGCGGCGATCTCCTATGCCAGCTACGAGGCGGTACCCGCGGCCGACGGCAAGCTTGCCTATCTCGTGCGCGCCGAACTCGCCGGCGGGCAGGTGCGGCCGCGCGTCGGGCTGCGCGGCACCGCGAAGATCAGCGCCGGGCGCGTGAGCCTGGCGTTCTTCCTGTTTCGCAAGCCGCTCGGCTTCCTGCGCCGCGCGGTCGGACTCTGAGGCGGCGCGTCGCGAACGGCGCCGGCGTGCGCTCCGAGCTGATCCGCGGGTGTGCCGGCGCAGTGCTGGCCGCCGCAGGTCTGCTCGCCCAGACAGCGCTGCTGCATGCGCAGCCGCGCGAGCAGGCCGGATTCAGCACCGCGGCAACCGAGCGTCTGATCCAGGCCTATGAACGGCGGTTCGGGCCGGCCTCGCGCGGCCGCATCGAGGGCTGGAAGCGCTTCGCGGCCGAGACCCGGGGCGCGGCCGCGGCCGAGCGCCCGCTGATCGATGCGGTAAACGGGTTCTTCAACCGCCTGCGCTTCGTCGATGACCAGGCGCACTGGGGCGAGGCCGACTATTGGGCGACGCCGGCCGAGTCGGTCGGCAGCGGCGGTGCGGATTGCGAGGACTACGCGATCGCCAAGTACTTCGCTCTGCGGGAGCTGGGTGTGCCCGCGGCGCGCCTGCGCATCGTCTACGTCCGGGCCATCCGGCTCGACCAGGCGCACATGGTGCTCGCCTACTATCCGCGCGCCGACGCGGACCCGCTGGTGCTCGACAACCTGGAGCCGGCGACGCGGCCCGCTTCCCAGCGCACGGACCTGGTGCCGGTGTACAGCTTCAACGACGAGGCGATCTGGGTCGAGGCGCGCGGGCGCGTCGGCTCGCCGCAGCAGATCCGCAACTGGAGCGCGCTGCTCGAACGGCTTGTGCGCGAGCTTGCGCAGGCCGGTCTGGCGCGGACTGCGTTTTGACGCTCCAGCGCCGCCTCGCCTCGATGATCTCGGCGCTGGTGCTGGCCGCGCTGATCGGCGTGCAGTTCATCCACGTGCGCGACGCCCACCGTCACCAGCAGAACCAGCTGGAGTCCCTCGCGCAGGACGCCGCCACTGCGATCGGCCTGTCGCTCGGCGTGCTGATGCGCGACGCTGATCGGGTGGTCGCGCAGACCGCCATCAACGCCGCGTTCGACCGCGGCCACTATGAGCGCATCGAACTGGTCGGCGCGAACGGCGAGCTGCTGGCGGGCAGGACGCTCGGCACGTTGCACGGGGGCCGCTATCCGGCGTGGTTTGCCGAGCTGTTCCGGCTCGATGCACCGACCGCCGAATCGCTGGTGACCACCGGCTGGCGGCAGATCGGCAGGCTGCGGGTGACGGTGCACCCGCGCTTTGCCTACGAGCAACTCTGGGCGACGGCGCGCGACACCCTCATTTACCTGCTGGCGATCTACGCGGTCGCGCTGGTACTGGCGCACCTGCTGATGCGCGGGGTGCTGCGCCCTCTGCACGCCATCGAGCGCGCCGCGCAGGCCATCGCCCGCCGCGACTACGTGCAGATCGCCGAGCGGCCGGGCACGCGCGAGCTCGCGCGCGTGGTCGAGGCGATGAACGCGATGTCCGGCAAGGTGGCCGAGGCAATCTCCGGCGAGGCGGCGCGCGCCGAAGCGCTGCAGCGCGCTTCGCAGGTCGACGAGGTGTCGGGGCTGCTCAACCGCGGCGGTTTCACCGGACGGTTCGACACCGCTTACGCGCAGGACCGCGAGCGGTTCGACGGTGCATTCGCGCTGTTGCAGATCGACGATCTGGCGGCGATCGACCGCCAGCTGGGGCGCGCGCGCTGCGACGAGCTGCTGCGTGCCGCCGGCGGCCAGCTGTCGGCGGAGGCAAGCGCCGCGCAGGGACTCGCCGGGCGCTGGGCGGGCCCGCTGTTCGTGCTGGCGCTGCCTGTCGGCGTCGAAGCGGGCGCTGCACTCGAACGGACCAGGGCTGGGCTGGAGCAGCTGATCGCCGATTACGGGCTGGAGGGGCAGGCGGTCGTTCCGGTCGGCGCCGTGCGCTGCAGCGGCGAGGATCTGGGCGCCGAGGCGCTGGCTGGCGCGGCGCTCGATGCGCTCAACCGTGCGCGCCTCAGTCCCGGGGGCCGCATCGAGCTGCGCGCGCCGGGCAGCGGTGCGGGCATCTCGCCGGCCACCGCCGCCGCGGTGCGCGAAGCGCTCGCCGGGCGCAATCTGCGGCTGTACGGCCAGGTCGCCTACTCGCTGCCGGGCCGGCGCCCGCTGCACGTCGAGATCATGGCGCGCATCGCCGGTCCCGGCGGCAGCATTCTGCCGGCATCGGAGATCATCCCGGTCGTATCGCAGCAGGGCCTCGCGCGGCGGATGGACGAGATCGTCGTCGAGAGCGTGCTGCGGGAGCTCGCGGCCGCCGCCGAGCCACGCCAGGTCGCCGTCAACCTGTCGGTGCGCTCGCTGGCGCACGGCGATTTCATCGACTGGCTTTCGGCGACGCTGGCCCGCGCGCCCGGGATGGCGGCACGCCTGGTGTTCGAACTGAGCGAGCACGGCGTGGCGCAAAATGAAGCGGCGGCGGCTCGGCTTGCCGATTCGCTGCGGAAGGCCGGCTCGGCCATGGCCATCGATCATTTCGGCATGCACCGGAGCAGCCTGGCCATCGTGCAGCGCCTGCGGCCGGCGTACCTCAAGCTTGCCGCCTTGCACACGCCGGCGCTGCGCGCCGATCCCGGCACGCGCTTCTTCGTCGATTCGCTGGCGCGCGCCGCGCGCCAGCTCGACGTGCCGCTGATCGCACAGGCGGTCGAGGACGCCGGTGCGCTCGCCGACCTCGAGGCGCTCGGCTTCTCCGGTTACCAGGGCTATGCTGCGGGCGCGCCGGCGGCGTGGCCGGCGTCCGCCGCGTCCTGAGCATGCGGCCGCGCCGCGGTTCGGCACGCATGGAGTGGCTGGTCTGCGCGCTCGCGATCGCCGGATTCGCGGCGGCGGCGGCAGGGTGGAACTGGTTCGCGAGGGTTGACCAGACGCTGTACGACGCGGGCATGCGGCTGCTCGCGCGTCCCGCGCCCGACAATATCGTCATCGTCGCCATCGATCAGCCGAGCCTGGACCGCATCGGCCGGTGGCCGTGGCGGCGCGCGGTGCACGCGACGCTGCTGGAGCGCCTGACGGCCGCGGGCGCGGGTCCGGTGGGCATCGACCTGATCCTCTCGGAGCCGGATCGCGCCGATGCCGCCGGCGACGCGGCGCTGGCGGCCGCGCTCCAGCGCCACGGACGCGCGGTCCTGCCGGTGCTGATGGAGCTGTCGCCTGGCGGCGTGCCCCGGCAGGTGCTGCCGGCCCCGGCGCTGCTCGCCAGCGGGGCGGCGCTCGGCCATGTTCACGTCGAGCTCGATTCCGACGGCATCGCGCGAAGCGTGTTTCTGCGCGAGGGGCTGGGTGCCGACGCGCATCCGAACATGGCGCTGGCGCTGGCGCAGCTTGCGGCCGCGCCGATCGGCGCAACGTTGCCCGGCGCGCGACGCGACCAGGTGCGCGGCGCGGGTGCCGGCGGCGATCCCGGGCTCTGGCTGCGCGACCATTGGGTGCACGTCGCGTTTCTCGGTCCGCCCGGACACTTCCGCCATTATTCGTACGTCGACGTCCTGCAGGGCAAGGTGGCGGCGCGCGAACTGCAGGGCCGCTACGTGCTGGTCGGTGCGACCGCGGCCGGGCTGTTCGACGCCTATCCGACCCCGGTGTCCGGGCAGGCGCGCTCGATGCCCGGCGTCGAAATCCTCGCCAACGTCCTGGACGGGTTGTTGCACGGGCGCTTCGTGCGCACCCTGCCGGCCTGGGTGGAGGCGGTGGCGAGCGCGCTCCTGGCGCTGGGCCTGATGGCTGCGTTCCTGTACCTGTCGCCGCGCGGCGCCGCGATGGCCAGCGTGCTTGCCTGCGCGGCGGTGCTCGGCGGCGCCGCGCTCGGGCTCGCGATCTGGGGCTGGTGGTTCGCGCCCTCGGCCGCCCTGGCCGGCCTGCTCTCCTGCTACCCGGTGTGGAGCTGGCGCCGGCTCGAGGCGACCCATCGCCACATGGAGGAGGAACTGGAGCGATTCGGCCGCGAGCCGGCGCTGCTTGCGTCGGCCGCGGTGATCCGGCGCAGCGACCGCATGGGCGACCTGGTGGAGCAGCGCATCGGGCAGGTGCGGCGCGCGACCGAGTCGCTGCGAGATGCGCGCCGCTTCGTGGTCGATACCCTGAACGGGATTCCGGAGGGCGCGCTGGTCGCCGATGCGGGCCTGCGCGTGGTGCTGGCGAACCCGCAGGCGGCGCGCCTGCTCGGTCCGGCGCACGCTGAACTTGCGGGCGCGGCGCTGCCCGCATTGCTGGGGCCGATCGCCCCCGCCACGGTCGCCCCCTGGCAGACGCTGGTCGAGCGGGTGCCGCTTTCCTTCGAGGCGCGCGCGCCCACCGGGTTCGAGCTGCTGGTCAACATCGTGCCGTTCGAGGGCGACGCCGGCGTGCGCCGCGGCCTGCTGGTCAGCATGGTCGACGTCACCGCGCTCAAGCAGGCGGCCAACCTGCGCGAGGAGACGCTGCGCTTCGTGTCGCATGACCTGCGTTCACCGCTTGCGTCCATCACCGCGCTGCTCGATCTGCAGATGCTCGCGCCCGAGGCGCCGCCGAAGGACATGTACGCGCGCATCCGGCGCTACGTCGAGCGCTGCCTGAGCCTGTCGGACGATTTCGTCCAGCTGGGGCGGGTGGATGCGCTGGATGCGGCGCAGTTCACCACGGTCGATCTGGTCGAGGCGCTGCGCGCCGCGCTGGAGGACGCCGAAACGCTGGCGGGTAACAAGCGCATTGGGCTCGCGCTCGGCGAAGTCCCCGAGCGAGCGCCCGCGGCGGGCGTGAGAGACCTGATCCAGCGCGTGTTCGCCAATCTGCTGAGCAATGCGGTGAAGTACAGCCCGGAGGGCAGCCAGGTCCGCTGCTCGATCGTGCGCGAGGACGGCCTCTGGGCCGTCACTGTGGCCGATCAGGGCCAGGGCATCGCGCCGGAGCTGCTGCCCCGTCTGTTCGGGCGCTACGAGCGTCTGGGCGCGGACCGGAATCGCCGCGGACCGCAAGGCGCCGGACTGGGCCTGGTTTTCGTCAAGAGCACGGTCGACCGGCTCGGCGGCACGATCAACGTCCAGAGCGAGCCCGGGCGAGGCACGCGTTTCGTGCTGCGATTCCCGGTACAGGCGGCCGCAGCCCGGGCCTGACCGGGCGGGTCGCGCTCAGCGCGGCGGCGCGTTCGCTGGCGCGTAGGTCGCGCACACCCCCGCCATGCCCTCGACCAGGCAGGCAGGTTTGGGCGCTGGCGCCGGTACCTCCACGCTCGTTGCGGCGCCGTAGGGGCCGACCGAGCCGTCGGGATCGATCGCCCTGACGCGAAGATAGTAGATGCCCTGTGGCGGGCGCGCGAGCAGCGCGGCGGGCTCGCTGGCGCCCTGTTCGGCAACGACGCGAGTGAAGCCCGCATCGGCGGCCATCTGCAACTCGTACCTCTGTCCCGGCCGACCGGGCCAGGAAACCGCCAGCGTATCGTGGTTGATCGTCGGCGGATGCACTGGGAACGGCGCTGGCCGTACGATGAGTGCGCGCGCCGTGCTGTAGGGGCTCAGCCTGCCGTCGGCCTGGCGGCTGGCAACGCGCCAGTAATATTGACCGGGTGAGAGGCCGCCCATCGCCTGGCGCGGCTCGCGCAGCTCGTTCCATTCTTGGGCCAGCGCGGCGAACGCCGGGTCGCGGGCGATCTGCAGCACGTATCCGGTCGCGGCCGGATCCGCAAGCCAGGCGAATTCGGCGCTGTCCCCGTAGATCCGGCTGCGGTCCGGCGGGCTCGAGGGCCGAGGCGCGTCGGCCTGCGAGCGCACCCGCAGCCGCGCCACCGCGTCGCGACCCTCCAGGCCGATGTCGTCGATCGCGCGCACCCGCAGGAAGTAGTCGCCGTCGGCGAGCACTCCCAAGCGTGCCGCCGGCGCGTCGACAACCTGCTCGGTCAGCACGGCGGTCAGTTCCGGGTTGGCGGCGAGAAGAACGCGGTACGAACGGGCGCCGCCCAGCGGGCTGAACTCGATGTTCACGGGCGTGCGCGCGACAAGCCGCACGCCGGTCCACAAAAACGGCGCCGGCAGCAGCGCGCGCGGCGGGAGTGGCGCCTCGCCTGCGAGGACCCGGGTGCCGAATCCGGCCGGCACGCCGACCCCCGACCGGCCGCCCGCATCCCTGACGCCGACCTCGCCCTCCAGCACCTCGGTGGTGCTGCGCTCGCGCGCCCCGCCCACTGCGACGCGGAATTCGGTGCCGCGCACCGCCGTGGTGGCCACCGGCGTACGAATCTCGAAACGCGAAGCCGCCTTGGCGGGCCGCTGCACCCTCGCCTCGGCGCGCCCGCGCTCCAGTTGCAGTGCAGTGTCGGTTGTGCCCGCGGCCGGTGACCTCTGCGCGCGCTCGATGCGCGCTTCAGTCGCAGGCAGCAGCAGCAGCGTGGAGCCGTCCGCGAGCCTGAGCGCCACGTAGCCGTTGGCGCCGCTGCGAATGTCCTCTCCGGCAGCGAGGCGCGCGCCGGCAGCAAGCGGCTGGCTGCCCGAGCGCACCTCGCCCTGCACGCTGGTGACTTCCAACGTGCTCGGGCGGGACTTCAACCACGCGCGCGGCAAGCGCAGCGTCTGGCCAGGCTGGAGCCGGTCGGCGTCGGAGAGGCGGTTGTGCTGCGCCAGCGCCCGTTGCACGCGGCGCGTCTCGCCTTCGTGGAGCAGCCGGGCCGCGATGCCGTTCAGCGTTTCACCCGCCCGAACCAGGTATTCCTCGTCGCCCTCCGGGACGCTCGCGGGGCGCAGCGGCGCTGTGCCCTGCGCGACGGCCGCCGGGACCCAGCCAAGCGCGAGCGCGGCGACGATCGCCGCCGCCATGCCGCCCCATCGCAGTCTGCTCAGGTTCCTCATCGCCCCGGGATTGTGGGCCCTCTGGCGCGCGCGTTTGTCAAAGCTTTGAAAACTCCGGGCGTGGGGGCCTGGGGGGCGGTGCGGGTCAGCGCTGGTCACCGTCATGCTCCAGCCGGTAACCGTGGTTGTAGACGGCCTCCAGCCGGAAGCCGTTGGCGCGCTGCAGTTGCAACTTCTGGCGGACGCGGCTCACGTGCGTATCGACGGTGCGGGTTTCCAGCGCGGCGCTGATGCGCCAGACCGCCTTCAGGAGCTCGGCGCGCGAAATCAGGCGCCCCCGGTTGCTCATCAGGTAAGCCGCGACCTCGAACTCGCGATCGGTCAGCTTCACCGGCTGGCCCTTCACCTCGGCGCTCCGGTCGGCGGCGTCGAGGGTAACGTCACCGCAGTTGATGGCGGCGCGGCCGCGGGGGCTGATGCGCCGGGCCAGCGCTCGCACCCGCGCCAGCAGCTCGTTGACTCTGACCGGCTTGACGAGGTAGTCGTCGGCGCCCGCGTCCAGCGCCGCCACGATGTCCACCTCGGCATCCATGGCGCTGGCGAACAGTACCGGCGTTGCGGCGTTCACCTGCGCCCGGTACCAGGACAGGACCGAGATGCCGTCGTCGTCGGGCAGGAGGCGGTCGATGATCGCGAGGTCCGGCAGGCGCGCGGCCACCCCCTTGCGGAACGCAGCTCCGGTCGCGAAGTGGATCACCCGGTAACCGGCCGCGGACAGGCTGGCCTTCAACAGACCCGCCATCGCCTCGTCGTCCTCCAGCAAGGCAATTAGCACCGGTCGCCTCCGGCCGGCCGGCGCTCGAGCGCGTCAAGGGTTTCGCGCGTCAGCGGCACGGTCACCGGGCGCTGCCGTTCGAGCGACGCGCGGTCCAGCGCATCGAGGATCGCCCCCAGCGTCGGCAGGTCGCGCCTCGCGTGGGCGAGCAGGTAGGCGATGACCTCCTCGGGAATCCGCAAGCCGCGACGCGCGCTCTCGGTGCGCAGGTAGACCGCCCGGTCGGCATCGGAGAGCGGCTTGACCTGGTAAACCAGGCCCCAGGCGAGGCGGGACCTGAGGTCCTCGCGCAGCGGCAGTTGCGCGGGGGGCGCGTTGCCCGCGACCAGCACCCGGGCCCCGGCTTGGCGGGCCTCGTTGATGGCGTTGAACAGGGCGATCTGCGAACCCTCGTCGAGCGTTTCCACGTCATCCACGACCGTCGACCCGCCGCAGGCGCGCAGCAGGTGCGTCCTGCCGCATCCCGGTTCGCCCCAGAGGTACAGGATGCACTCCGGATACGCCCCCGAGCGGAACGCCCGCAGGCGGGCAAGCAGTTCCGCATTCGCCCCCGGAACGAAATTCTCGAGGGTCGGTTCGGGCGGCGGCGAAATCCCCAGCGCCAGCTGCTTCATTGCTTCCCGGTGTAGAGCGAGCTCTCGAGGTAGGCGCGGCGCAGGTGGCGCAGCGCCACCAGCAGCGCGGCGCTCGCGGGCAACGCGAGCAGGATGCCGAAGAAGCCGAACACCTGGCCGAAGGCGAGCAGGGCGAAGATCACCGCCACCGGGTGCAGGCCGATGCGCTCGCCCACCAACCAGGGCGTCACCACCATGCCCTCCAGGGTCTGGCCAGCGGCGAAGGCGAGCCAGACCCAGGCAATCTCCGGCAGGGTGCCGAACTGCAGCAGCGCGGCGATGGTGCCGAGGACGAAGCCTGTGATGGCGCCGACGTACGGAATGAACACCAGCATGCCGGTGAGCAGGCCGATCGGCAGCGCGAACTCCAGTCCTGCCAGCCACAGCGCGGTGACGTAGAACACGCTCATCACCAGCATCACCAGCACCTGGCCGCGCAGGAACTCCGCCAGCACGGCGTCGATCTCGGAGAGGATGAGGCGGGCGCGGTCGACCTGGTGGCGCGGGATCAGGTGCTCGGCGCGCGCCACGATGCCGCGCCAGTCGCGCAGCAGGAAGAACAGCACCACCGGGATCAGCAGCACGTTGACCGCGATCCCCAGCAGCGCCATGCCGCCGATGCGCGCCGAGCCGAGCAGCCTGGGGACCAGGTCCTGGTTGGACTGGAGGGCGCCGCCCAGCAGCTGCTTCAGCGTGCCGAGGTCGAACTGCACCTCGCGGCCAAGGTGCTGCGCCAGCCAGGGTGCGGCGACGCGGTTCAGCCATTCAAGGAACGCCGGCAGGCGCTCGGACATCATGCGGAATTCCTTGGCGAACAGCGGCAGCACGACCAGCAGCAGCGCCACCAGCGCGACCACGCACAGCAGCAGCACCAGGACCACGGCCACGGTCCGGTTGATGCGCCGCCCGGCGATGCGCCCCACCAGCGGGTTCAGGATGTAGGCAAAGATCGCCCCGGCGAGGAACGGCGCCAGGATCGGCGACAGCAGGTAGACGATGGCGAAGAACCCCGCGCCGATGGCGAGCCAGGCCCAGAGCTTCGGATTTGCTCCGATGGAGGAATTCGCGCCGTTCATTTCACGTAGAATCGCCCGACAAAAGACCATTCTAGCCTGCCATGTCCAAAGGCCTTTCCTACCGCGACGCGGGCGTCGACATCGACGCCGGGGACGCGCTCGTCGACGCCATCCGCCCGTTCGCGAAGCGCACCATGCGGCCCGAGGTGCTGGCGGGCATCGGCGGCTTCGGCGCCCTGTGCGCGATCCCGAAGAAGTACCGCGAGCCGATCCTGGTCTCGGGTACCGACGGCGTCGGCACCAAGCTGAAGCTCGCCTTCCAGCTCGGCCGCCACGACACCGTCGGCATCGACCTGGTGGCGATGAGCGTGAACGACGTCCTGGTGCAGGGGGCCGAGCCGCTCTTCTTCCTCGATTATTTCGCCTGCGGCAAGCTGGAGGCCGGGGTCGCCGCGGAAGTCATCAGGGGCATCGCGCGCGGCTGCGAGCAGGCCGGCTGCGCGCTCATCGGCGGCGAGACCGCGGAAATGCCCGGCATGTACCCGGCGGGCGAGTACGACCTCGCCGGCTTCTGCGTCGGCGTGGTCGAGCGCGACGCCATCATCAGCGGCAAGGCCATCGAGCCCGGCGACGCCGTGCTGGGCCTCGCCTCGAGCGGCGCGCACTCGAACGGCTACTCGCTGTTGCGGCGCATCCTGGACCGGTCGCAGCCGCCGGCGGGCATCGACCTGCTCACCCCGACTCGGATCTACGTGAAGCCGATGCTGGCCCTGATGCAGTCGGTGCGGGTGAAGGGCATGGCGCACATCACCGGCGGCGGCATCACCGGCAACGTGCCGCGCGTGCTGCCCGCCGGGACGCGCGCGGTGATCGAACGCAAGGCCTGGCCGCGGACCGAACTGTTCGACTGGCTGCAGCAGGCGGGCGGCGTCGCCGAGGACGAGATGCACCGCGTGTTCAACTGCGGCATCGGCATGGCGGTGGTGGTCGCCGAGGCGGATGCCGCCCGGGCGGTGCAGGAACTGGAGTCGGCCGGGGAAACGGTCTACCGCATCGGGCGCATCGAGCGCCACGACGGGGAGCCGGACGCGGTGGTGGTCT
>CAZMDA010000075.1:0-14814 GCA_964564865.1 uncultured Bordetella sp.
CGCAGGACGCGGCGCGCGAGGTGCTGCTGGAATGGGCGAAGATCGCGTTCTGGCTTGGCGGCGGGCGGTTCCGTGCGCGCCAGGTCTCAGTCGCGCTCGAACGCATCCTCGTAGCTGCGCGCGAGCCGCGGGTCCTGGCGCTCCTTGCGCAGCAGGCAATCGCCCACCGCGAGCAGTTCGATGCCGGTGCCCATGAAGCAGCGGAAGGCGTCTTCCGGCGTGCCGACAATCGGCTCGCCGCGCACGTTGAAGCTGGTGTTGACGAGCACCGGGCAGCCGGTGAGGTCGCGAAAGCGCGCGATCAGGGCGTGGTACCGGGGGTTGACCGACGCCTCCACGGTCTGGATGCGGGCCGAGTAGTCCACGTGGGTCACCGCCGGAATCTCCGAGCGCACCACGTTCAGCTTGTCGATGCCGAACAGGGCCGCTTCGTGCGCGCTCATCGCGCGGCGCCGGCGCTCGAGCACGTCCGCCACCAGCAGCATGTACGGGCTGTCCGCGTCCAGCTCGAACCAGTCGGCCACCGCCTCGCGCAGCACCGAGGGCGCGAAGGGGCGGAACGACTCGCGGAACTTGACCTTGAGGTTGAGCTGCTTCTGCATGCCCGGGGCGCGCGGGTCGCCGAGGATCGACCGCGCCCCGAGGGCGCGCGGGCCGAACTCCATGCGGCCCTGGAACCAGCCCAGCGCCTTGCCCTCGGCGAGCCCCTCCGCGCAGGCCTGCAGCAGCGCCCCGGCGGGCAGGGTTTCGAAGACCGCGCCGGCGGCGGCGAGGCGGCGCTCGATGTCGGCCTGCGGGAACTCCGGGCCCAGGAAGGCGCCTCGCATCGCATCGGTGCCGCCCTCGGGCGGGCGCGGCCGGCTCGCGTAGCCATGGCAGGCCTCCAGCGCCGCGCCCAGCGCGCCGCCGGCATCGCCCGCGGCCGGCTGAATCCAGATCCGCTTGAAGCGTCCGTCGCGCAGCACCTTGCCGTTGGCGACGCAGTTGAGCGCGACGCCGCCGGCGAGGCACAGGTTCTCCTCGCCGGTCTGCGCGGCCACCGAGCGCGTCAGGCGCAGCATGATCTCTTCGGTCACCGCCTGGATCGAGGCCGCGAGGTCCATGTGGCGCTGTTCCAGCAGCTGCGTCTCCGGCTTGCGCGCGGGTCCGCCGAACAGCGCGTCGAAGCGCCCGTTGGTCATGGTGAGCCCGGTGCAGTAGTCGAAGTAGGACAGGTCGAGTCGGAAGCTGCCGTCCGCCTTCAGGTCGACCAGGTGCTCGAGGATCTTCTGCGCCGCGACCGGCCGACCGTAGGGCGCGAGGCCCATCACCTTGTATTCCCCGGAGTTGACCTTGAAGCCCAGGTAATAGGTGAAGGCGGAGTAGAGCAGGCCCAGGGAATGGGGGAAATGGATCTCGCGCAGGATGCGGATACGATTGCCCTCGCCCAGTGCGAGGGAGGAGGTGGTCCACTCGCCCACGCCGTCCAGGGTCAGGATCGCGGCGCGCGCGAACGGCGAGGGGTAGAACGCGCTCGCGGCGTGGCTGAGGTGGTGCTCGCCGAACAGCAGCCTCGCTTCGGCCGGGTAGCCGGGCTCGAGCGCCTGCAGTTCGCGCTCGAGCAGCGTCTTCAGGAACAGCTTCTCCTTCAGCCAGACCGGGATCGCCATGCGGAACGAGGCGAAGCCGCGCGGTGCGAGCGCAAGGTAGGTTTCCAGCAGCCGCTCGAACTTGAGGAACGGCTTGTCGTAGAACGCCACATGGTCCACGTCCGCAAGGCGGATGCCGGCGTGGGCGAGGCACCAGGCGGCGGCATGGCGCGGGAAGCGCGCATCGTGCTTGCGGCGCGTGAAGCGCTCCTCCTGGGCGGCGGCGACAATGCGGCCGTCCTCGACCAGGGCCGCCGCGCTGTCGTGGTAGTAGGCCGAGAGGCCGAGGACCCGCACGCCGCCTAGAACAGGGTATAGATGAACGGCGCCACCGCCGAGCCCTGCCCGAGCACCAGCAGCGAGCCGAGGACCGCCATCACCAGCAGGATCGGCAGCAGCCAGTACTTGCGCCGGGCCCTGAGGTAGCGCCAGATCTCGCGCGTGAAGGACAGCATCGCGCCCTCAGAACTGGTCGCGCATGCCGGCCGGGTCAGGTCCAGGCGGCACGCGCTCGATCCAATAGGTGGAGGCATCGCGGTCGAACCGCAGCCGCAGCGGGTCGCGCCGCACCAGACGCATCGCCAGGCCGAACGGCGTGAACACCACGTAGAACAGGATGGCAATGACGACCGGGCTCATGATCCGCCCGAGCAGCAAGCCGAACCGGGTCCAGGCGCGATTGGGGGCGGCCAGGATGGCGGGAACGGCGAGCGCGAGCGCGAGGATCGCGGCGGCGCAGGCGAGCGCCCACAGCCTCGGCGCGCCGCCGCCCGTCAGCGGCCAGAGCCCGACCAGCGCGAACACCACGGCGAACACGACGCCGAAGGCGCGGTTGGAGGAGCCTTCGATTGCCTCGTCGCGGGAGAAGTCTTCGTGCGCCATTCCCCTGATATTCTAATCGGACTTCGTCGAGGCGACGGCCTTCCTGGGGGCGCTGGATGAGACCGACCTTGCGCGGCCTGGGCCGCGCGCTTGCATTGGCCGCGGCGCAGCTCGCGGCGGTGCTCGCGCTGCTGGAGATCGCCGGGCGCGGGTTCGATCCCCTTGGCGTGTCGTACTACCCGGAAACCGCGCGCTACCTGGACACGCTGGTGCTGGAGGAGCCGATCGCCTACCGCAACCGTCCGGGGCTGGAGGGCCGCTTCTACGGCGCGGCGGTCCGGATCAACGCGCTCGGCATGCGCGACCGCGAGGTCGGCCCGAAGGCGCCTGGCGAGTACCGCATCCTAGTGCTGGGCGACTCGGTGCCGTTCGGGATCGGCGTGTCCTACGAGGACTCCCTGCCGCACCAGCTCGAGCAACGCCTGCAGGCGGGCCATCCTGGACGCCGCGTCCGCACGCTGAACCTGGGCGTGCCCTCCTACAATACCGAGCAGCAGCTGATCCAGTTGAACGGCCTCGGCCTGCGACTGGAACCCGACGCCGCGATCCTGCTCTTCTCGTCCAACGACATCGAGCCCAAGCGCTGGGTGCTGGACCGGCGTGGACGGTGGTACGCGGACCTTGCGCAGCGCAGCTACGCTGCTTCGCTGCTCTATGTGCTGGCGCGCGAAGTGCGCCGGCGCGTCGCCCCGATTGCGTCGGCTCACGCCGGCGGCATCGCGGGCTTGAATGCGCCGCTCGTCAGCATGGACGGATACCGCACCGATGACCCACGCTGGCAGGCGGTAGAGCGCGCGCTGTCGGAGATGAATCGCGTGCTGCGCGCGGCTGGCGTTCCGCTGGTGCTGTTCGCGCTGGGCGAGGGCCCGCCGATCCTGCCCTTGCTCGAGGCCGTTGCCCGGCGCGAAGGCATTGCGTTCTACAACCTGAAGCGCCGGGAGGATCCGCGCTGGAGCGGCATGGACGAGCGGCTGTTCCGCAACTCGGCCATCGACGGGCATCCTTCCGCGCTGGGCAACGCCGCATTGGCGACGCTGGTCGCCGAGAGCCTCGCGCATGCCGGCGTTCTCCCGCGGAACTAGCATGGCTCCTGCCAGGTCCCTGCGCGTCTGCCGCATCGCCACCGTCCCCTTCTTCCTGCTGCACCACCTGGGGACGCAGATCCGCGCCACGGCGCAGGCCGGGCACGCGGTGCTGCTGGTGGCGAGCCCGGGAGCGGAATGGCCGGCACTGCGCGCCATCGCCGGCGCGCAGGCGTTCGAGCTTCCGATCGCGCGCCCGATCTCGCCAGTCGCCGACCTGCGCGCGCTGCTCGGCCTGTGGCGCCTGCTGCGGCGGCATCCGGTGGACGTGCTGCACTCGACCACGCCCAAGGCGGGCCTGCTGGCCGCCATCGCCGGGCGCCTGGCGGGCGTTCCGGTCCGGCTGCACACCTTCACGGGCCAGGCCTGGGCGGAGCTGCGCGGGCCGGCGCGCTGGGTCGCGAAGGCGGCGGATCGCCTGATCATCGCGCTCGACACCCGGTGCTATGCCGACAGCGCCTCGCAGCGGGCGTTCCTGGAGGCGGAGGGCGTGGCTCGGCGCGGAGCGCTGGTCGTGCTGGGGAACGGGTCGCTGGCGGGCGTGGACACGCGCGCCTTCGACCGGGCGCGGCATGCGGCGGACGCGCCCGGGGTCCGGTCCCGCCTGGGCATTGGATCGGCCGACAAGGTGGTCGTCTTCGTCGGGCGCGTGACGCGGGACAAGGGCGTGGCCGAGCTGGTGTCGGCCTTCCAGGCGCTGGCGCAGAAGCGCGCCGATGTGCACCTCGTCCTGGTGGGTCCCGAGGAGCCGGAGCGCGATCCCCTGCCGCAGGCGACGCGAGCCGCGATCGCGGGACATCCACGGATCCACGCGATCGGCTACAGCGATGCGCCCGCGCAGTACCTGGCGGCCGGCGACCTGATGTGCCTGCCCAGCTACCGCGAAGGCTTCGGCAACGTGGTGATCGAGGCGGCCGCGATGGGCTTGCCGGCGGTCGGGACCGCGATCGCCGGGCTGCGGGATGCGATCGAGGACGGCGTCACCGGGGTGCTGGTGGCGCCGAAGGATGCGGTCGCGCTGGCCGCCGCCCTGGAGACGATGCTGGCGGACGATGACCGCCGCAGGCGCATGGGCGAGGCCGCGCGGGAGCGCGCGCTGCGCCTGTTCGATGCCGCTGCGGTGAACGCGCGCGTGCTGGCCGAATACGCGGCGCTCGTGCGGGAAGCGGGGCGTTAGGTGGGCGCGAGTCCGGGAACAATCCTGGTCACGGGCGCAACCGGCTTCGTGGGCGGCCATCTGTGCCGATCGCTGCTTGAGCGCGGTATTCGGGTGCGCGGGGCGCTGCGCCGCGCGCCGGCCCGGGACGCGCTGATCGGGAGCGTCGAGCCCGCGCTGGTTGGCGAGATCGGACCCGATACGGACTGGGCGGACGCGCTCCGCGGCGTCGATTGCGTGGTGCACCTCGCGGCACGCGTGCATGTGCTGCGGGAGGTCGATGCGGATCCGGCCGCGGCATTCCGGCGCGACAACGTGCAGGCCACCGACCGATTGGCGCGTGCAGCCGCCACGGCGGGCGTGCGGCGCCTGGTGTTCGCCAGCTCCGCGCGCGTGAACGGGCCGAGCAGCGGGGAGGCGCCGTTCCGCGAAACGGATCTGCCGGCGCCGGCGGAGCCTTATGAGCAGTCGAAGCTGGAAGCCGAGCGCGCCCTGGCCGACGTGGCCGCGGCCACGGGTCTCGAATGCACCATCCTGCGCGCGCCCCTGGTTTATGGTGCCGGGGTGAAAGCGAACTTCCTCAGCTTGATGCGTGCCCTGGACCGCGGCCTGCCGTTGCCGCTGGGGGCGATCCGGAACCGTCGCAGCCTGATCTATGCCGGCAACCTGGCAAGCGCGTTGACGGCTGCGTGCGAGCATCCTGCTGCCGCGAGTCGGACGTTCCTCGTCTCCGACGGCGAGGACGTGTCCACGCCCGAGCTCGCGCGGCGCATCGCCGCAGCGCTTGGCCGCCGGGCGCGGCTGCCCGGGATCCCGGTCGGCCTGCTGCGCATGGCCGGGCGGCTCGTCGGGCGGGAGGGCGCGGTCGAGCGGCTATGCGCTTCCCTGCAAATCGATTCGAGCGCCATCCGCGAGGCGCTGGGCTGGCGGCCGCCGCACACGATGGCGCAGGGCCTGGAGCAGACCGCGCGCTGGTACCGGACGGAAGCGTCATCATGAACCTGACCAGTCTCGCGGCGCCGGCAGCGGCGGCGTTCCTGATTGCCGCGGCGCTGGCCGCGCTCCTGTCCCGCGTGCCGGTTTCCATCGGCTTGGACCAGCCCAACGATCGCTCCCTGCACACGCGCCCGGTGCCGCGCACGGGCGGCCTGGCGATCCTCGCGGGAATCGCCGCCGGCCTCGCGCTGGCGGAATCGATGCCTTCGGCGGTGATCCTCGGCGCGCTGGCGCTGCTGGCCGCGATCTCGTTCCTGGACGACCTGCGTGGATTGCCGGTTGCCGTTCGCCTCGCCTGTCACTTCGCTGCCGCGGCCACTGTGGCGCTCGGCATGCCCGACGCCGGAGTGGCAACGATCTTGGGCCTGACGTTGGTGATCGCGTGGGCGATCAACGCGTACAACTTCATGGACGGCTCCGATGGCATGGCCGGTGGCATGGCGGTGTCCGGGTTCGCAGCCTACGGCTGGATCGCGGCGGCAGCCGGCGACGCGGGCTTCGCCGCGGCCAGCCTGTCGGTGGCGGCGGCGGCGGCGGCGTTCCTGCTGTTCAACTTCCATCCCGCCCGCATCTTCATGGGGGACGCCGGCTCGGTGCCGCTGGGATTCCTGGCCGCCGCATTCGGTCTGGGCGGCTGGGAGCGCGGCCTGTGGTCGCCGTGGCTGCCGCTGCTGGTGTTCTCGCCGTTCCTCGCCGACGCGACCGTGACACTGATCAGGCGGATCCTGTCCGGCGAGCGTTTCTGGCAGGCGCACCACGACCACTACTACCAGCGCCTGGTCCGCCTGGGCTGGGGCCATCGCCGCACTGCCTTGGCCGCCTATGCGTTGATGCTGGGCGCTGCCGCGATTGCTGCGGCACTCCCCGGCCGCGGCGACGCGATCCAGGCGCTGGCGGCGGCTGGGTGGTTCGCGTTGCTTGCGGCGGCGATGGGTGCGATCGAACTGCGCTGGCGCCGGCGCGCCTTGCCGCCCGATTGATTACCGTGGTAATGTGCCACCATGGCGATCGCGCATTCCAAGGTCACGGCGCAGGGGCAGATCTCGGTGCCGGCGGAGATCCGGCGCAAGCTCGGCATCGGACCGGGCTCGGTGCTCGAATGGGCGGACGCAAATGGCGAGGTGGTGATCCGCCGCGCCGGGCGCTGTTCATCGGCGGCGCTGCACAAGGCGCTGTTCCCCGACGGCCCGCCGCGCAAGCGCTCGCTTGAAGAACTGAAGACGGGGTTGCGGCAGGCGGTGCGCAGGCGCCATGCGCGCGATTGACACCAATGTGCTGCTGCGCCTGATCGTTCGCGACGAGCCGCGCCAGGCGGCGGCTGCGGATGCCTATGTCGCGAAAGGCGCCTGGATTTCCCAGTTGGTGCTGGCCGAAGCGACCTGGGTCCTGTCCGCCGTCTATGGGCTCGAAGACGCTCGCATCGCCACGACCGTGGAAGGGTTGTTGCAGCACGAAAGCCTGTCGATCCAGGAGCCCGAGGTGGTTGCGGGCGCCCTTGCCCGGTTTCGCGCGAAGTCGGCGCCGGAGTTCGCCGATTGCCTGATGCTCGAGATCGCGCGCAAGGCGGGGCACTTGCCGCTGGGAACGTTCGATCGCAGGTTGGGCAGGCTCCCCGACACCGAGAGACTGTAGCCGAAGCGCCGGCCCCCGGTTCTTCGCCATCCCTATGCACCTCCGCAGTCTGCTGGCGTTCCTGCACGACCTCGCCGCCGCCGGCCTTGCCTGGTACGCAGCCTTCTGGCTGCGCTTCAATCTGGAAGTTCCCGAGGACTACCTGCGCGACATGCTGCGGCAGCTGCCCTATGTGCTTGGCATGCATGCGGTGATCTTCTGGCTGCTCGGGCTGTACCGGGGGCTGTGGCGCTACGCGAGCCTCCCGGACCTGCAGCGCATCCTGCTCGCGGTGGGACTGGGCGCGCTTGCCGCGCCGGCGATGTTGACGCTGCTCGGCGTGGCCGCGCTGGTGCCGCGCTCGGTGTACGTGATCGCGCCGCTGCTGCTGGCGGGCATCATGAGCGGAAGCCGGCTCGCCTACCGCGCCTGGAAGGAGAAGCGCCTGATCGCGCTTGTGGCGCATCCAGAGGCCGCGCCGGTGCTGGTGCTGGGCGCGGGTGATGCCGCGGTGCTGCTGCTCAAGGAACTGGCCGGAAGCCCCCGGTGGCGGGTGCTGGGCCTGCTGGACGACGATCCGCGCAAGCAGGGCGGGGAGATCGAGCGCGTCAAGGTGCTGGGCCCGATCGAGCGCGTGGGGCAGGTGGCCGCGCAGTACGGCGTCACACAGGCGATCATCGCCATGCCGGGGGCCACGCACGAGGTGCGCAAGCGGGCAGTGGATTTCGCCACCGCGGCTGGCCTGTCGGTCATGACCGTGCCCGCGCTCGCGGACATCATCTCCGGCCGCGTCCGCGTTTCGGCGCTGCGCCACATCGAGCTCGATGACCTGCTGGGGCGCGACCCGGTGGAGCTGGACATCCCCGGCCTGCAGGGCTTCCTCAAGGGCAAGACGGTGCTGGTGACCGGCGCCGGCGGCTCCATAGGATCGGAGCTGTGCCGGCAGATCGCGCGCTTCCAGCCGGCGCGCGTGGTGCTGTTCGAGCTGTCGGAGCTGGCGCTCTACCGCATCGAGCGCGAGTTCCGCGAGACGAACCCCGGCGTCGAGGTGGTGGCGGCGATCGGCGACGTCAAGGACGAAGCGCGCATGCGCTCGCTGTTCGCGCAGTGGCGGCCGGCGGTGGTGTTCCATGCCGCGGCCTACAAGCACGTGCCGCTGATGGAGTCGGCCAACGCGCTGCAGGCGGTGCGGAACAACGTGCTGGGCACGCTTGCGGCGGCGCGCGCCGCCATTGCCGCCGGCGCGGGAAAGTTCGTCCTCATCTCCACCGACAAGGCGGTGAACCCCTCCAGCGTCATGGGCGCCTCCAAGCGCCTGGCGGAGCTGGCCTGCCAGGCGCTGCAGGGCGAGGCGGGCGCGACGCAGTTCGTCATCGTGCGCTTCGGCAACGTGCTCGGGTCCACCGGCAGCGTGGTGCCCCTGTTCCGCGAGCAGATCGCGCGCGGGGGCCCGGTCACCGTCACGCACCCGGAGATGCGCCGCTACTTCATGTCCATCCCGGAGGCCGCGCAGCTGGTGCTGCAGGCCGGCCACATGGGGCGCCGGGGCGAGATCTACGTCCTCGACATGGGCGCGGAGGTGAAGATCGTGGACCTCGCGCGCCAGATGATCCGGCTCTCGGGACTCGCGGAGAACGACGTGCGCATCGCGTTCACCGGATTGCGGCCGGGCGAGAAGCTGTACGAGGAGCCGCTCGCGGACGCCGAGCACTCGCTGCCCACGCCGCACCCGAAGCTGCGCATCGCGCGCGCGCGGCCGCCGGAATCCGAGCGGCTGGTGGACGAGCTCGTCGCCTGGCTCGCGCGCGAGGACGGCAGCGGCGACGACGACGCGGTGCGCGCGCGCCTGAAGGGCTGGATCCCGGAGTACGTGCCCGGGCCGAAGGCCTAGCGGCGCCCGTAGCGGTCTTCGAAGCGCTCGATGTCGTCCTCGCCCAGGTAGCCGCCGGACTGGACTTCCACCAGGTACACCGGTGCCTTGCCGGGGTTCGCCAGGCGATGCTTCATCCCGACCGGGATGTAGGTGGACTGGTTCTCTTTCAGGGTCATCGTCTTCCCGCCGCGGGTGACGCGCGCGGTGCCCTGCACGACCACCCAGTGCTCCGCGCGCCTGCGATGCCGCTGCAGCGACAGCGCCTGGCCGGGCTTCACCATCAGCCGCTTCACCTGGAACCGCGCCCCCACGTCCACGGTCTCGTAGTAGCCCCAGGGGCGGTAGACGCGCGAATGCGACACATGCTCGGTGCGCTTCTGCCGGTCCAGCTGCGCCACCACTTCCTTCACTTCCTGCGCGCGGTCCTTCGCCGCCACCAGCACCGCGTCGTCGGTCTCCACCACCACGAGGTCCTCGACGCCCAGCAGCGAGACGTGACGGGATCCCGCGTGGACGAAGTTGCCCCTGGCGTCGCGCAGCGAGACGTCGCCGCGCAGCGCGTTCCCGGCCGCGTCCCGCGCGCTCACCTGCCACAGCTCGGACCAGGAGCCGACGTCGCTCCAGCGCATGCGGCTGCGGACCACGGCGCCGGCGGCGGTCTTCTCCATCACCGCGTAGTCCACCGACAGCGCGGGGCTCGCGGCGAAGGCCTTGCGATCGAGGCGCACGAAATCCAGGTCGGTGGCGGCCTTGGCCACCGCCCGCCGCGCGGCGTCGAAGATTTTCGGTGCATGCCGGTGCAGTTCAGCCAGGTAGGTCCTGGCCCCGAACAGGAACATGCCGCTGTTCCAGAGGAAGTTGCCCGAGGCGAGGAAGCGCTTCGCGCGCGCCCGGTCCGGCTTCTCCACGAAGCGCTTGATCCGGTGCACGGTTCCGTCCATGCGCGCGCCGACTTCGATGTAGCCATAGCCGGTCGCGGGCGCCGTGGGCCGGATGCCGAAGGTGGCAAGCGAGCCGCGCGCCGCCGCCGCGCGCGCGGCGGCCACGTCTTGCTGGAAGGAGCGCTTGTCGACCAGGTGGTCCGAGGGCAGGACGAGCAGCAGCGCCCGCGGGTCCCTGACCGACACCACCAGCGCCGCGGCGGCGATCGCGGGGGCGGTGTTGCGCGCCGCCGGCTCGATGATGATCGCCGCCGGGCGGATGCCCATTTCCTTCAACTGCTCCGCGACCAGGAACCGGTGCTCCTGGTTCGCCACCACCACCGGGGCGCCGCAGCCCTTCAGTCCCTTCAGGCGCAGCGCGGTCTCCTGGATCATCGTGCGCTTGCCGGCGAGCGGCAGGAACTGCTTCGGCAGCAACTGGCGCGACAGCGGCCACAGCCGGCTGCCCGAGCCGCCGGCGAGGATCACGGGCACGATGCGGGGAACGGTTCTCGACATCCGGCTATTCTAGTGGGATGAAGGTCCTCGTCATCAAGCGCGACAAGCTGGGCGACCTGCTGCTCGCCACGCCGATGCTGGCGCAGCTCAAGCGCGCGATTCCCGGCGTGGAGGTGCACCTGCTCGCCAACGACTACAACGCGTGGGTGGTGGAGGGCAATCCGGACGTGGATCGCGTGTGGGTGTACCGGCGCGTGCGTTCGGGCGGGCGGGTGTCGCTCGCTGCCGCATGGGGCGGATTGCGCCAGGGCTTTGCCTTGCGCGCGCAGCAGTTCGACTGGGTGATCGTGGCCAACGGCGACGAGTCGCCGCGGGCGATCCGGCGCGGGCTTGCGGTGAAGGGCGCTCGCACGGTGGCCGCCTGCCGGGACGCCTCCGCCTACCCGGGCCTCAGCCACCCGCTGTCCGTGGACGATTCGCTGCACGAGGTCGAGCGCATGCTCCGGCTGCTGGGGCCGCTCGGCGTCCCGATGCCTGCGGCGCCCGAGCCGCCGCGCTACGCGCTGCCCGCGCGTTCGGCCGCGTTCGCGGCGCAGTGGCTGGCCGAGCGTGGCCTGGCGCTGGGCCGCTACATCGTGCTTGGCCTGGGCGCGCGGCGGCCGAAGAAGCAGCCCTCCACCCGGCAGGTGCTCGACTGGTCCGCGCACTTCAAGCGCGCGTGGGGGCTGGACACGGTGTTCATGTGGACGCCGGGGCAGTCGGACGACCCGCTCTACCCGGGCGACGACGCCACGGCGCAGCCTGTGCTGGATGCGCGGGCGCCTCAGGTTCATCCGCACCGCGGGCCGCTCTGGGAGGCGCTGGGCCTCGTCTGGAGCGCGCGCACCTCGCTCTTTCCCGACTCCGGCCTGATGCATTTCGCCGCGGCGAGCCCGGGCGGGGTGCTGGGCTTGTTCGCGGAGACCGACGTGTCCCCGCATCCGCGGCAGTGGGGGCCGCGGGGGGCGCGCGCGAGCTACCTGGAAGCGCAGAAGAGCGTGCAGGAACTGGGCGACGAGACAGTGTTGCAGGCTCTCGCCCGGCTGGCAAATGTTACCGATCGGTAACATTTGCCCGGTGCGCGGCACCGTGTGGCGCCGCTGGGGCGGCGGGCCGGCGCTGGTGCTGCTGCACGGCGGCGCCGGGAGCTGGAAGCACTGGATCCGGAACATTCCCCATCTCGCGGCTTCGCGCACGGTGTGGGCGCCGGACCTGCCGGGCCTGGGCGATTCGGCGGACGCGCCCGAGCCGCGGGACCACGACGCGATCGCCACGGTGCTGGCGGAGAACCTGCGCGAGCTGATTTCCGGGGAGTCGTTCGACCTCGTCGGCTTCTCCTTCGGCGGCATCGTCGCCGGGTTCGTCGCCGCGAAGCTGCCGGGACGGGTGCGCTCGCTGGTGCTGGTCGGGGCGGGCGGCCTGGGGCTGCGCAAGACGAACGAGCGCATCCTGAAGCCGTGGCGCGCGCTGGAGGATCCGGCGGAGCGCGAAGCGGCGCACCGGTTCAACCTGTCGGCCCTGATGCTCTCGAAGGGCGCGGCGATCGACGACGAGACGCTGGCGAACTACGTGGCGGACGTCACGCGCACGCGGGTGAACAGCGCGAGGTCATCGCGGACGTCCGCGTTGAAGGACTGCATCGTGAAGCTGGGCATCCCGGTGCACGGCATCTGGGGGCGGGAGGACGTGACCGCCCACGGCCGGTTCGACGACATCCACGCCATGCTGCGCGCGGCGCATCCGGCGGCGCAGCTGCAGGTCATCGAGGGGGCGGGTCACTGGGTGCAGTACGAGCGGCCCGAGGCGTTCCACGGGGCGCTCGCGCAGGCGCTGGGACAGAACTAGGGGCAGTCCCTGTTCTTCCCCGCTATTTTTCCCCGTACATCGCCGGGTTCAGCTTCGGGTCGTTGTACATCTTGAACTGGCGGTAGACCTTGAAGTAGGCCTCGCCGCGCGAGGCTTCCGCGAGCAGCCGTCCCAGGCACCCGGCGAGGTCCTCGCGCTGCTCGGTCAGGCGCGCCAGCTTGGCGGCGCATTCCTGGACGTGGGCTTCGGTGACGTCCGCGCGCAGCGTCTGCAGGCGCATGTGGTGGCACTTGAGCGAGAGGATGGACAGGCGGTCGGTCATGGCGCCGGCGGTCTCGGAGTTGAGCCGCGCGCGCGGCATGCGCGTCACCGCGTCCAGCACCGCGAGCAGCTGCTCGTCGATGCGCTCGATGGCGTCGTTGCGCTTCTGGTTGAAGCCGTCGATGGCGCGCTTGTTCCTCGCGATCTCGGCGTCGGGCACGTTCTTGCGGCGCGCGAGATCCTCCTCGTCCCACAGCAGGCAGTTGCAGCGGTGATTGTCCTCGATGGCGTTCCAGGCGCCGGCGGTGAACTTCTGCGCGCCGGACTTTGCCCAGCCGGGAATGGCGAGGCAGCTGTCGTGGAAGGCAACGATCTCGGAGGAGGAGGGGAGCTTCGGTTCAGCCATGGCGGTGGTAGTCCTTGTACCAGGCGGCGAACTTCGCGAGGCCCTGCTCCAGCGGCGTGGCAGGGGCGAAGCCGACTGCTGCCTGCAGCGCGGCGGTGTCGGCGCAGGTCGCCTTGACGTCGCCGGGCTGCATCGGCTTCATCTCCAGGATCGCCTTGCGGCCGAGGGCCTTCTCCAGCGCCTCGATGTAGCGGGTGAGCCGCACCGGCTGGTGGTTGCCGATGTTGAAGATGCGGTAGGGCGGCGCGGCGTCGGAGGGCGCATCCAGCACGCGCAGGCAGCCCTCGGCGATGTCGTCGATGTAGGTGAAGTCGCGTTCCATGTCGCCGTGGTTGAAGACCGGGATCGGCTGTCCATCGAGGATCGCCTTCGCGAACAGCATCGGCGACATGTCCGGCCGGCCCCAGGGACCGTAAACCGTGAAGAACCGCAGCCCGGTCATCGGCACGCCGTACAGGTGGCAGTAGGCGTGCGCCATCAGCTCGTTGGATTTCTTGGTCGCGGCGTACAGGCTGACCGGATGGTCCACGTTGTCGGTCTCCGACCAGGGCATCTTCTGGTTGGAGCCGTAGACGCTGGAGCTGGAGGCGAACACGAGGTGCTTCGGCTTGTGGTGCCGGCAGGCTTCCAGCAGGCGGCCGAAGCCGACCAGGTTCGCCTGGAAGTAGGGCTCGGGGTGCGTGATCGAATGACGCACGCCGGGCTGGGCGGCGAGGTGCAGGACCGCGTCGGGCCGGATCTCCTCGAACACGCGCCCGAGTGCGGTGGGCGCGGCGATGTCCAGTTCCAGGAAGCGGAAGCCGCGGGCCGGTTCGAGCTGCTTCAGGCGCGCCTTCTTCAGCGCCACCGGGTAGTAGTCCGACAGGTTGTCCACGCCGATCACGGTATCGCCGCGCGCAAGCAGGCGCTGCGCGCAGTGCATGCCGATGAAGCCGGCGGCGCCGGTGACGAGGACCTTCACGGGCGGGCTTTGCCCAGCTCCGCCAGCTTGGCGTACTTCAGGAAGCTGTTCATGCAGCCGATCGAGATGTGCACCAGGCCCGGGATGCCGTCCAGGAATCCCAGGCGCAGGAAATAGAACTTGACGAAGCGCACCAGCGGCGAGAGCACCAGCTCGATCGCGCCCGCGCTGCGCCCCTGCTCGTGCATCGCGGCGGCCGCGAGCGCGGTGTAGCGGTTCTGCTTGTCCAGGTAGCGGCCGAGGTCCTCCGCCGACTCATGCAGCAGGTCGCCGTCCAGCGTGCCGGGCGTGGAGGCGTAGAGCAGCTTCTCGTGCACGACGTCGTCGCTCCAGCGCGCCTTGCCGCGATCGTAGAGGCGCGCGCTCCAGTCCGGATAGCCCTCGCCGTGGCGCAGCCACCGCCCCATGAAGCGGTTGCGCCGCGCCATGCGGTACACCGAGGCCTGCGGCGCCTGCAGCGCGCGCACCAGGCTTGCGGCCAGTTCCGGCGAGACCCGCTCGTCCGCGTCCAGCGACAGCACCCAGTCGTTCGCCGCCTGGTCGGCGGCGAACTGCTTCTGGCGGCCGAAGCCCAGCCAGTCCTGCGCCACCACGCGGGCACCGTACTTCTGCGCCAGCTCGCGCGTGCCGTCGGTGCTGCCCGAGTCCACCACCAGGATCTCGTCGGCGAAGGCGACGCTCGCCAGGCACTCGGCCAGCTGCCCGGCGGCGTTCAGCGTGATGACGACGGCGGA
>CAZMDA010000076.1:0-14505 GCA_964564865.1 uncultured Bordetella sp.
CCGCCCTTGGTGCTCGTCACCGTGAACTTGATCATCGAATCCGCGCAGATTGGGGTCCCAAATCAGCAATACGGATTTCGATCGAAAAGTGTCGGGTCAACGCGCGAGATAGTCTCCAAGCCCGTGTTCGGCAAAGACCTTTCTGATGCGCTTGATCTCCTCGTAGAGCGTGCCCCGCGGAATTCGTAGCCGTGCCGCGGCCTCTTTGATCGACAGCCCTTCCTCACCCAGCAGAGCGCACAGGCGGCGCTGGCGCGGCGTCAGCTGTTGCAGCGCCTTGGCGATGTCGATGCGCGCGTCATTGCGACTGGTGGCATCCGCATCGCTGACACCGTCCGATGTTGTGCCTTCGAGCACATCGGCGAGCGTCGGCACGTCGTCAGCGTCGCTCACCGCTGCATCGAGCGATACGGTGTCGAGATCGGCGCCGCGCTTGGTTGCGCCATGCTCGCGCAGCAGGTCGGTCAGCTTGTTGCGCACCACCCGCGCCATGTATGCGATCGGCGGCCCGCCGGGATCCGCCTCGAGCTTGCGACGCACCTCGATCCAGTGCGTGAGGCATTCCTGGAGAAGGTCGTCGAATTCCTCACGCTCCAGAATTCGCGAGCGCCTTCTGAATTCACCGACCAGCTTCTTCGCTACCGCTATTTCCCATTGCTGAAGTTCTTGCCCATGCCTGAGCGCCATGCCGCCCTCCCTTCGTCACGTGACGAAGGGCTGAACGAGCGCCCATCAGGAGGCCATCAACACCACATTCCCTTGTTAATCAGTTACTAACAAGCCATAGGCGGTACGACCCCCCGACACTAATTAGCCGGATTCCGTATCAGGAAAATGAGGGCGCCCGCGATAGAAGGCGATAGACCGCGAAACTTGGCGACAGCCGCAAGGGCGACACGCCCGACCGCCGCACAGGCCGGAAACCCAAGCGGCATAACGAGCAATGACGGAGAAGCGAATGAAGCGCGGAACGCGGTACGCCGGTTCGATGCAATCAGAGACCGGACCGAAGCCTCACGGAGCTGGGGGCAATACGGAGATGGAAACCGCTGCCGCGCAGTCGCCCAGGAATGCACGCGAGGAAGTGCGCGCACGGCAACCTCGGGGTGCCTTCGATGCGCGTGCGTTCAGGGAACTGTCACAGGCTGTGCCGATCGATCCTCGGACGCTGCGACGTACCATTCGACGCAACGAGCTGCGCCAGATCGTCCCGCTGGCCGACTCGACGATTTACGAACTGGAGCGGCGCGGGGAATTTCCCCAGCGCTACTTCCTCACGCCGCGCTGTGTAGTGTGGGACTTGGCCGAGGTCGAGGCCTGGCTGCGAAGCCGCCGCCAGCCCGAGGTGGGGAAGGAAGTGAAGAAAGCGCCGGTGCCCGACTACAAACTAAGGAAAAGAGAGAGGTAGCTAGCGGCTGACGATCCAATCCGCACATCCAGAACCTGAGCTTCTCCTTTGGTTCGACCGTACGCCTTGTCGTCTGAACCGCTTCATGAACAACAACGGGAATCCATGCAGACGTATCTCATCGGCTTGAAGAGGGTCATCGCGGAAGTCCGCAAGCTCAGGATCTACCTACTTGCGGAAGTGCTTGGAAAAGTAGTCGATGACTTCCGCCGCTTGGGAGCCTTCACGAAACTTTTTCTGCTCCTCAAAATCAAGCGACGGGATCAGATGGATGAATTGATCGTCGCGGTACAAGCTCATTACCTTCTGAGGATCACTTTCCGCCTTCCGCAGGCCGGTCAGGGCATTTGCTGCTTCGATCGCTGAACCGATCAGCACGTCCGCGACCTGGACCGAAGGACTGTCCTTCGAATCAACCTGGGTTACTTCTGACAGCTTGAGCGGAAACTTGATGCGTGCGATCTTGGTTTGGGTAAATTCGATCGCTTCGTCATGATCGATCAGGCCCCGCAGCAGTTTGTTGTACTGGAGCAAGTTCTTCGATTGGTCATGCTCAACCCGATACGGCCCATCGGCCAGGATCTCCAACCGACTGATAAGAGACTGTAGAACGACTATGGCTGCATCGGTCGATACTTCCGGAGTAGCGATAGCCGAGGTGCACTCTGGCGAAGCAAGCGCTATCGGGCCGAGCGCTTCCGGTAGCGCCGCCTCCCAGTTTGAGCGTCGAACGCGAAGCACGAGTTCATTAAGAGCTTCTGGCGTCTTCTCCTTGATCGCTAGCTGAAACGCGGCCAGTATCGCGTCGAAGGTTTCCTCGCCAAGCATGGTCGGCCCAATGTAGTAAAGGAGCGACGCCATTGCATAGTTCTGTCCGTTCTCGTAAAAATTGATTCCTCGCTCGTAGTACCACGGCTCGGTTGCGTAATCGAGAAACATCAGGATAAGAAGGAACCGCTTATCGCAGATGTACGTGACGCACTTGTGGTTCGCCAATACATGCTCTTGCAGATTGATGAGACGTCCACGATTGTTTGGACGCCGTGCCAAGGCTCCATATTTGAGCTCGGCGGCTTGCAATCTTGGGAAGTGCTCAGCGATAAGTCCCTTTGCTTCCTCATCGCCTATGGAAATGGCAGTAGCACCCTGGAATCGTTGATCCCGATTCAGTAAGTCGAAGCCTGTGTAGCCACTTTCATCAATGGAGAATCGTTCCATGGGCGGATGGTAGATAGCATCAGTGCAATTTTTCGATCCAGTAGGCCACTCGCCGGAAAGTTACACGGCCCCCCTGTTACACCTCGAATATGTCATGTCACGATCAACGAACATCTCTATGAGCCGTCGCCCGCCGGCGCTGCGGTGAGATCGCAAACTTGCCAGCCCTGCGCGCGGGCCGCTTCAACAAGGTCGTCTGTCACGGCCGCCTTGCGAACCGCACAAGCAAGTAACTGGCGAGGCCTCGTCGCTGCCACAAAAATATTCGTCGCCGCTGCCAACTGAGCAATATTGGCGCTGAAATCCCGATCCTCGAGGCCGAACGCATGAGGCAGGACAGTGGCAAGATCCATGGCGCGGTTGGCAAGGGCCTGGCCCCGCCAGACTTCGGTTTCGACGACAAGAAGCCCATCGACGGTCCTGCCCTTTACCGAATGGATCGATCCGAGCCTGACAGCAACGCCGTCATGCTCGAACAAGGTCTTCGATGGTTGGGGCGCCGGCCCGTCATGGTCAGCGGCGCCCGCGGCAACAAACTCCAGATAGGTCGTTGCGGCGTCTGTCAATGCGCCGTGTATGCCGAGCATGACGGTTAGTTCGTCGCGAAACGCGTTCCAGCTATTGGCGCTCCAGGGTGCATTCCCGACGGCAATCCGGTCAAGCAGCAGGCGCCGCACCTTGAGCGCCAGCCTGTCTTCATGCGCGGCGAGAATGCGCCATAAGTTGCGGCCGTCGGCAGCCTGGCCGAGGGCGTCGCGCCAGAGCTGGCGCAGCAGCAGGCCGGCAATGCCGGCAGTGAACAACTCCATGACCTCCGCGGGCGAAGACAGCGCCTGATGCAGCAGGGCCGCCTGCCGCAAGGGGGCACAGAGCGTGTCGGGACGGCCCTGGCGTCCCCGCCCACTCCTGTAATCCGGGCAGTACTCGACCAGGGTTTTCGGCGACTCGCCCGTATTATCGGTCGTCGGGTTGTGGCGCGAAGCAACGGCGCGGATATCAATACCGGTGTTGACGGCGTCGCCCCAGTGATTGCGTACCTCGGCGACATAGGCCGGCAGCACCGCGCCGATCGTGTCCGGACAAAACAGTATCAGCGTCCGACGGCTCGGCACATTGGGCAGACCTGTAATCTGCTGCTGCGCCCGTACGGTAAGCCGGCTTGCGAATCCAGCGATGTTTATACCGAAGCGCCGCGATTCATTCAGGGGTATCACGCCGTCTCCGGCACGCCAGTAGTCGTCGGGCGTCAGGTCTTCATCTTCGTATAGCGTCTGGTTCTGATCGCCCAGCCTTTGGTACGCGACGTCGGCGGCGAACAGGCGATTCAGTAGCGCGAGCTGCTCGCCGTTCGTATCTTGCGCCTCGTCAAGAAGTACTAGGGGGAAGCGTCTGCGGATGCGCTCGACGACGGCCGGGCACTTTTCGAGGGCCTGAACGGCGAGCGCCGTCAGATCGCAGAACCGGTAGTAGCCGTCATTGACAAGCTCTGCCTTCAATTCCTCAAGGGCAGCGCCCGATGCGGTGTTCGGGCCGGGCTGGCGGCGGCGACGGCGAATAGCGAGACGTTGCGGTGTGACGCCGACATCGCATACGAAGGTTGGCACCAAGGCGAGCTTCGGGACAAACTCATGCTCGACGACCCGCTGATTGGCGCCGTTGTTCATCTGTGCATAGCCGACAAGCGCCTGTTTCGAGCGCCACCTGGAACCGGCTACCGCGGCGAATACCTCATCGTCGATGCGATGAACGGACCATCCGAGGCCGCGCAAATACGGAAGTGCTATGTAACGGTCGAGAAAGGCCGTCACCGTGCCGATGAAATGCGGATAGCCGAGAAATGCGGACGCCGCCGGATGATGGGCCAGTTTCTTCTCTACCTCCTCGCGGGCGGCATTCGTATGGGAAATCACGCAAACACCTTGCGCACGCGAATCCCAGCATCGCGACAGCAAGGCGAGTTTCGCGACCAGCAACGTTGTCTTGCCGTGGCCCGGTGCCGCTTGCACGTCGCAGGAGTCCACGCTGGATAAAAAGGCCTGCTGGTTCGCGCCGGTAAAATCGCAACCGCCCAGATCTCTTCCGAGCTGGTCCAGCAGGTCCGGAGTGAGGGGCGGAAGCGCGATCATGCCGGGGGCGGTCCTGCAGCAGCGGCAGCCGCTTGTTCCCCGCCTGCGGCAGCGCCCGGCGTCGCCGTGACGTATTCGATCGCCGTCACAAGATACGCCGGCAGCTTCGCCCTGAATGCGGCGGCGTCCTCGGGCAATTCCTCGATCAAGGCGGCAAGCTGCTCGGCGACGACGGCCTTGGAAACCTGCTTCTTGTGAAGCGGGGTGAATATGAGCACCGCGATGTCATCGGCGGTCCTGGCGTCATCAGCTTGCCACGCATCAACCTCGGCCCTCGCTTCCTCAATGATCTGTGCGCGGGTTCTGCCGGCCCTGCCTTTGCCGACCTGAACCGCCTGATGCACAAGACTGGCGAGCGCCGGCTCCCGGGCGAGGTCGAATTCAAGCGTCCATTGTTCGGAAGGAAACGCGCGAACCGTTCCACCCGAATGTTTCGACAGGTTTTGCATGTATTCAGCAAGGGCGGCGGCCTCCCACTGTCCTTGCATCCGGTGATCTCCGCCGAGAAGCGCGGCGGCGGCATCGGGGGGAATATCGCGATCCGGTATGAGGGCGACCGGTACGGGCACGACGGTATCGTCGGTACACTGAAAAATACGGCTGTAGCGAAACAACCCCCGATGGCCGACATTGACGATCGAAACGCCGTGCTTGCCGAACGGACGCCCGACTTTCGCTGCCAGCGCTGGCAGCAGTATGTTTTCGGCATCACCTTCGACGATGACCAGCCCGCGCGCGAAAAAAAGATTGGCCTTGGTGGCGTCGAGAAACCGGCGCAGAAAGGCGTAATCGTCCGCCTCAAGTTTGGTCATGCCTTTGGCCAGCGGAAACACCTTATGCCCGAGCACCATTACCATGGCGTCAAGATCGGCCCCCGCGGCAAGCTGCGGGCTGTGCGTGCTGAGCAGAACCTGAACCTGTTGGCCTGTCTCGCCCGCCGCGGCAGGCGCGGCCCTGCGCTCAAGCACCTGCATGAACAGCGTCTGATGCTGTGGGTGAAGGTGGGCCTCGGGTTCTTCGAGCAGCAGAAAGGGAATCTGATCGGGATGCGACTGAAGCAAAAGCAGCTCTGCCGCCATGAAAAGCAGGTTGTTGTATCCGAGGCCGCGCGCTAGGCGTACCTCCCTTCCTGGAGGCGGGTTGAGATAAAGCTCAAGCCGTTCGAGGAGCTGGTCGAACGAGCCTTTTGCACCGAGGCCAAGCGTGGCCGCCAGGGGATCGTCAGCAAATGAAAGATCGTCGAGATAGGTGGTGTTGACGTTTTGCTGAACAGTCTGCACGGCCGGATTGGCTTCGACATCCATATCGGCCTGATTCATAGTGTCGCGCAACGTTGCAAGCTGACCCGGCTGTGCCGGCGCCGCCTGGCTGGCCATGGCGGGCAATGCACCGAGAATCCGGGAAAGCCGCGACCGCCGCCCCGAGCGCAATTCGCGCTCGGCATCCCGCAGTGGCCGGAGATACGTGGATTTCAGGTACTCGCGCAGATCGCCCTCAAGCGGCAGGCCGTCCGCGTTTCTGCCCGCGCGGTATTGCGTAATGACAGATTCGCCGCCGCCGGCGGCCTTTCGCAGGCTGGCCCGCAGGCAAACATGCAGGCGCAGCGTGCCGGCTTCATTTGAGCACCATTCGAGAAAACGGGCTTCCTCGTCCGGCGTCAGACTCTCGAACGTGCAGCGGATGAAAAGCTCACCGACTTTGGTGCCGTCGGGCTTGACATGAAAGTCGCCCGGCTCAAGGCGGAGGAAGTCATCGCCTCGTGTCCACAGCACGAACCGCGGCGCATCGATGATGGCAGTCTTCCCGGAATCGTTCGGCCCGACAAGGATGTTCAAGCCGCGCCGGAGCTTGAGCGACAAGGGGCTGTCCGGTCCGAAGCACCGAAATCCCGATGCGTGAATTTCCGAAACATGCACGTTTCTACCCCCTTGGCCTGAGGACTACGAGCCCGCCGCGGAGCCGAAAGCCACCCCGTAGAGTCCAGTTTGGGTCGATATTGTCATCGAACGACCGCTTCTCGCGATCTTCCCGTACGACAGTCCAATGGCCGAAAGATGACCCACCGCAATGCCTCAGCCATCAAATCGGCGCCGACGTCATCACTGCGCGCGTGCTCGGCGGGAGCAGCGTCGGCGTGTGAGATTCCCCCGCCACCCACGCGTCGATCATGTTGGCCCACTCCTGCAGCATGTGGCGACGTTGCTCGCCGTACTCGGCCTTGTTGTAGATGCCGCGCGACGACCGTCCGTCTTCGTGAGCAAGGGCCTTCTCGATCCAGTCGCTGTTGAAGCCCAGCTCATTGAGAATGGTGGAGCCGGTCCGCCGCAGGTCATGCACGGTGAAAGGCTCCAACGGGAGGCCTGACTCCTTCGCCTTCTCGACCACAGCCTGCGTCACGCGGTTAAGAGTCGCCTTCGACATGCAGCGATCGGCGTCGTAGCGCGAGGGCAGCAGATAGCGCGAACCGCCGGCGCAGGTTCGCAGCGCGACCATGATGTCGAGCGCCTGCTGGGAAAGATAAACGTTGTGCGGCTTGCCGGCCTTCATCCGGCTCTTGGGAATCGTCCAGACAGCATTTTCGAAGTCGACCTCGTTCCAGGTGGCTTCGATCAACTCGCTCTTCCGCACGAGCGTCAGCAGAATCAGGCGCAGCGCCAAGCGGATGGTGGGCAACGTCGTGGTGGCATCGAGCACGCGATGCATAACCCGAATCTCGGAGGGCGACAGCGCTCGATCTTTCGGTACGAACGTCGCAATCGACGAGGGACCAACCTCGTCGGCCGGGTTAGGCGCCTTGTCGCCGTGGAGCGCCGCGAAGGCAAACACCTGCTTCACGATGTCGCGGACGTGGACGGCGGTGGCCGGCGCCCCGCGCTCCTTGACCTTGCTGCACAGGGCGCGCAGATCCTCCGGCCCGATCTCGGACAACAGGCGATTGCGGAACGCCGGCATGACGTCCCGGTCGAGGATGCTCTTGCGCATTGCCTTGGTGGTTTCCGCCATCCGCGCCCCTTCGAGCCAGCGGTTGGCGAATGCCTCGAAGGTCTTGGCCTCTGCCAGACGGCGCTTTTCGCGCTGCTTCTCCTGGCTGGGAGAAAGCCCGGCCGCGATCGCCTTGCGCGCCTCGGCGCAGCGCTCGCGCGCCAGTAACAGAGAAACACCGTCCGGGGTCCCGTAGCGGCCGATCGTGAGCGTCTCGCGCCGCCCGTTGAGCCGGTAGTCGAGGCGGAAGGTGATCGTCCCCTTGGGCGACACGGTCACGTACATCCCGTCCCGGTCGGCCACCTTGTAGGCGGCGGCCTGGGGCTTCAGGCCCCTCAGCGCTCCATCGGACAGCATCGCAGCACCTCCTTTTGCGACGATTTTACCGTCACACAAAAATAGGCGCTACTAATTCTTTAACTCGTTGGTTTTATTACATCATTTATTGTTATTTTTACCGTCAACTTGCTTTTTGACCTGACGGTAAATAATTTTCGAGATCCAGCCATGAGACTCTTACCGTCAAATTTACCGTCAGATTTGGCCGCACCCCGTCGATACATCCCGATACATCTGGACAGATAATATAGTTGTAGATCAGTATCTTGAATTACTATTTCGATAGGTCCCGATAGACCCAGAAAGACGCCGAATCATTCCCACTCGATCGTGGCCGGGGGTTTCGACGAGATGTCGTACGTGACGCGATTGATGCCGCGCACCTCGTTGATGATTCGGCTGGAGATCTTCGCCAGCAACTCGTGCGGCAGCCGCGCCCAGCCCGCAGTCATGAAGTCCGAGGTTTCGACGGCGCGCAGCGCCACTACGTACTCGTAGGTGCGGCCATCGCCCATGACGCCGACTGACTTCACCGGCAGGAACACGGCAAAAGCCTGGGCGGTCTTGTCGTACCAGCCGGATTCCCGCAATTCCCGGATGAAGATGTCGTCCGCCCGCTGCAGCAGGGAGACATAATCCTGCCTGACCTCGCCCAGCACCCGCACGCCCAGTCCGGGCCCCGGGAACGGGTGCCGGTACACCATCTCGCGCGGCAGGCCCAAGGCGAGGCCCAGCTCGCGCACCTCGTCCTTGAACAGGTCGCGCAGGGGCTCCAGCAGCTTCAGGTGCAGGGTCTCGGGCAGGCCGCCGACATTGTGGTGCGACTTGATGGTGACGGCCTTCTTGGTCTTGGCCCCTGCCGACTCGATGACGTCCGGGTAGATGGTGCCCTGCGCGAGCCACTTCGCGTTTGCGATCTTCGCCGACTCGCGCTGGAACACGTCCACGAACAGCTTGCCGATGATCTTGCGCTTCTGCTCCGGGTCCGACACGCCCTTCAGCGCCGCGAACATCTCCGCGCCGGCGTCGACGTGGATCACCTTGACGTGCATGTGCTCGGCGAAGGTGGCCATCACCTGCTTTGCCTCGTCCAGGCGCAGCAGGCCATGTTCCACGAACACGCAGGTGAGCTGCGGGCCGATGGCCTTGTGGATGAGCGCGGCGGCCACCGACGAATCCACGCCGCCCGACAGGCCCAGGATCACCTCCTCCTGGCCGACCTGGGCGCGGATCCTCGCCACCGCCTCGGCGACGTAGTCGGGCATGTTCCAGTCGCCCTTGCAGCCGCTGATATCGCGCACGAAGCGGCGCAGGAGCTTCGTGCCCTGCGCGGTATGGGTCACCTCGGGATGGAACTGCACCGCGTAGTAGCGCCGCGCCTCGTCGGCCATGCCCGCGATCGGGCAGGCGTCGTTCGACGCCATGAGCTTGAAACCCGGCGGCATCTCGACCACCTTGTCGCCGTGGCTCATCCAGACCTTCAGGATGCCGTGGCCCTCGGGCGTGCGGTAGTCCTCGATGCCGTCGAGCAACTTGGTGTGGCCACGGGCCCGAACTTCGGCGTAGCCGAACTCGCGCACCTTGCCCGCCTCGACCTTGCCGCCCAGCTGCTGGGCCATGGTCTGCATGCCGTAGCAGATGCCGAGCACCGGCACGCCGATGTCGAAGGCGGCCTGCGGCGCCTTCAGCGTGGAATCCTCGTAGGCCGAGGCATGGCTGCCGGAGAGGATGATGCCCTTCGGCGCGTAATCGCGCACGAAGGCGTCGGGCACGTCGCAGGGATGGATCTCGCAGTACACCCCCGCCTCCCGCACCCGGCGGGCGATGAGCTGCGTGTACTGCGCCCCGAAGTCGAGGATGAGGATCTTGTCGTGCAAGGAACTACTCAACCCGGTAATTCGGGGCCTCCTTGACGATCTGCACGTCGTGCACGTGCGACTCGCGCATCCCGGCGCTCGTGATCTGGACGAACTTCGTCTTCGTGCGCAGCTCGTCGATGCTGCGCGAGCCGGTGTAGCCCATGCTCGCGCGCACCCCGCCCAGCAGCTGGTCGATGACCCAGACCAGGCTGCCCTTGTAGGCGACGCGACCCTCGATGCCCTCGGGCACCAGCTTGTCCACGTTCATCTCCGGATCCTGGAAATAGCGGTCGGCGGCGCCCTTCTGCATCGCGCCCAGCGACCCCATGCCGCGGTAGGACTTGTAGGAGCGGCCCTGGTAGAGCTCGATGTCCCCGGGCGACTCGTCGGTTCCGGCGAACAGCGACCCCAGCATGACCGCATTGGCACCCGCGCCCAGCGCCTTGGCGATGTCCCCCGAGTACCGGATGCCGCCGTCGGCGATCAGCGGCACGTCGGTTCTGGCAAGCGCCTCGGCCACGTTGAGAATGGCCGAGATCTGGGGCACGCCGACGCCGGCCACGATCCGGGTGGTGCAGATCGAGCCCGGCCCGATGCCCACCTTGACCGCGTCCGCGCCATGGTCCACCAGCGCCCGAGCGCCCTCCGCGGTGGCGATGTTGCCGCCGATCACCTGCATCTTCGGGTAGCGCTTCTTGACCTTCTTCACGCGGTCCAGCACGCCCTGGGCGTGCCCGTGCGCGGTGTCCACCACCAGCACGTCCACCCCGGCCTCCACCAGCAGCTCGACGCGCTCGTCGTCCGCGGACGTCACCCCCACGGCCGCGCCGACCCGCAGCTTGCCCATGCGGTCCTTGCAGGCGTTCGGGTGCTCGGTTTCCTTGAGGATGTCCTTGACGGTGACCAGGCCCTTGAGGTGCCAGGCGGCGTCCACCACCAGCACGCGCTCCAGGCGGTGCTTGTGCATGAGGTGCATCGCCTGCTCGCGGCTCGCGCCCTCGGGCACGGTGATCAGGCGCTTCTGCGGCGTCATGATCTTCCCGACCGGCTGGTCGAGGCGCTTCTCGAAGCGCAGGTCGCGGTTGGTGACGATGCCAACCACCCTGCCCGCCTTCAGCACCGGGAACCCCGAGATCTTGTGCTGCTTCTGCAGCGCCAGCACCTGGCGCACCGTCATTTCCGGGGAGATGGTCATCGGGTCGCGCAGCACGCCGGACTCGAAGCGCTTCACCTTCGCCACCTGCGCCGCCTGCTCCTTCGGGCGCATGTTCTTGTGCACGATGCCGATGCCGCCCTCCTGGGCGATGGCGATCGCCAGGCGCGACTCGGTGACGGTGTCCATGGCGGCGGACACCAGCGGCATGTTCAGTTCAAGCTTCCGGGTCAGCCGGGTCTTCAGGGAAACCTCGCGCGGCAGGACGCGCGAGTGGGCGGGAAGGAGGAGGACATCGTCGAAGGTCAGCGCCTTCTGGATCACCCGCATGGTTTTCCTTGCACGCAAAGCGGCATTATACGCGCTCAAGCGTTTGACGGAAACGGGGAAAGCCGATAGCTTGCCGCTGTCCCGCGGCGCTGTCCTCCGGGACGCGCGTGATGCGTTGAGCGAGGGATGACCATGAGACTGATCGCGACTTTCCTGGTGCTGGGCATCGCCGCGGCCGCCGCTCCCGGCGCCGCGCAGGCCCAGATCAAGTGCTGGACCGGCGCCGACGGCAAGCGCGTCTGCGGCGATGTCCCGCCGCCGGGCTCCAAGACCGTGACCATCAGGGCCCCGTCCGGTCCGGCCGCGCCGCCGCCCTCGGCGATGGACGCGAAGGACGCCAAGGGCGCGAAGAAATCCGGCCCGATGACGCCCGCCGAGCAGGAACAGGATTTCCGCCGCCGCCAGGCCGAAGCCCAGAAGGCGGCCGCCAAGGCGGAGCAGGAGCGCCAGGACGCGGAAGCGAAGAAGGAGAATTGCGCACGGGCGCGCGAGGCGGCGCAGACCTATGAGTCCGGCCAGCGCGTGGCCCGCACCAATGCGCAGGGCGAGCGGATCTTCCTCGACGAGGCGCAGATGCAGTCCGAACTGGCCAAGGCGCGGCAGGCCGTCCAGCAGTGGTGTAACTAGCCGCCGGCCTTCTGCCTCCGTGCCCGCCGCCGCCGGGCCTCGTTCGGATCCGCGGCCAGCGGCCTGAGGATTTCCACCCGGTCGCCATCCTCCAGCCGCCGCCCGGGCTGCACCCGCCTTCCCGCGACGCCGAGTGCCTCGCCGGGACCCGCCAGCCCGCTGGCCTGCGCCGCGGCGTCCGCGGTCGCGCCCGGCGCCAGGACCAGCTCGACGACGGCCTGGCGGCCGGCCAGCGCGCGGACGACCGTGATCCTCATGGCTTCTCCGCGCGCGCGCGGAACGCCTCGACCATCGAGTCGGCGAGGTTCTCGAACAGCGGCGAAAGGGCCTTCGCCACCAGCAGATTGGAGAATTCGTACGCCATGGAGAACTCGATCTTCGCCGCCTCCGCGCCCAGCGGCGTGAAGCGCCAGGCGGCGGTGAACCGGCGGAACGGCCCCTCCAGCAGGCGCATGTCGATCGCGCGGCCCGGCTGGTTGGTGTTCTCGGTGGTGAAGGACTGGCGCACGCCGGGGAAGCCGAAGGTCAGGGACGCGACCGTGCGCCCCGGCGATCGTTCCCGGACCTCGGCCGCCAGGCAGCGCGGCAGGAACGAGGGGTAGGACTCGATGTCCTCCACCAGGGCGTAGACCGCCTCCGCGCTGCGCTCGACGATCGCCGAGCGCGCTATGCGCTTCATGGCGGCGCTACAATTGCGCCCCTTCCCCGCCATGTCCATCACCGAGAACCGCAAGGCCTTCCACGATTACTTCGTCGAGGAACGCTTTGAAGCCGGCATGGTGCTGGAGGGCTGGGAAGTGAAGGCGATCCGCGCCGGGCGGGTGCAGATCAACGATGCCTACGTCATCGTCAGGGACGGCGCGCTGTGGCTGATCGGCGCCCATATCAGCCCGCTGCTCACCGCCTCCACGCACGTCCATCCCGATCCCGTGCGCACGCGCAAGCTGCTCCTGCGCGCGGAAGAAATCCGGCGCCTGATCGGGAAGGTGGAGCAGCGCGGCTACAGCCTGATCCCGCTCGACCTGCATTTCTCCAAGGGGCGGGTGAAGGCCCAGATCGCGCTTGCCAAGGGCAAGCTCAAGCACGATAAGCGGGCGTCTGAGCGCGAGAAGGAGTGGCAGCGGGAGAAGCAGCGCTTGTTGAGGCCGCGCTAGGCGCGGCGGCGTCCTCGCTCAGGGCGAGCCAGGTCGAGACCACCGTATCGGGATTCAGCGACAGGCTGCCGATCCCCTGCTCCATCAGCCAGCGCGCGAAGTCCGGGTGGTCCGACGGACCCTGGCCGCAGATGCCGACGTACTTCCCCTGCCGCCGGCAGGCCGCTATCGCCATCGACAGCATCGCCTGCACCGCCGCGTCGCGCTCGTCGAAGGACGCGGCCACCAGGCCGGAGTCGCGGTCCAGGCCCAGCGTGAGCTGCGTCAGGTCGTTAGAGCCGATGGAGAAGCCGTCGAAGTGCTCGAGGAATGCCTCCGCGAGCACGGCGTTGGACGGCAGCTCGCACATCATGACGAGCCGCAGGCCGTTTTCGCCGCGCTTCAGCCCGTTGCGCCCCAGCAAGGCGACCACCTCGCGCGCCTCGCCGACCGTGCGCACGAACGGCACCATGATCTCGACATTGGTGTAGCCCAGCTCGCCGCGCACCTTGCGCATCGCCTCGCACTCGAGCTCGAAGCAGTCCTGGAAGTCCCGCGCCAGGTACCGCGAGGCGCCGCGGAACCCCAGCATCGGGTTCTCTTCCTCCGGCTCGTAGCGCTCCCCGCCCAGCAGCTTGCGGTACTCGTTCGACTTGAAGTCCGACAGGCGCACGATCACCGGCTTGGGCCAGAACGCGGCGGCGATGGTGGCCACGCCCTCGACCAGCTTGTCGCGGAAGAAGCTGCGCGGGTCGGCATAGCCACGCGCGGCGCGCGCCACCTCGGCCTTGAGTTCCTTCGGCAGCGCGGCGTGCTCCAGGCAGGCCTTGGGATGCACGCCGATCTCGTTGTTGATGATGAACTCCAGCCGCGCCAGCCCGACGCCGGCATTGGGCAACTGCGCGAAATTGAACGCCAGGCGCGGGTTGCCGACGTTCATCGCGATCTTGACCGGGATCTTCGGCAGCTCGCCGCGGGCGCTGGTGGTGACCTCGAAAGGCAGCGCCCCCTCGTAGATGTGGCCGGTGTCGCCTTCGGCGCAGGACACCGTCACCGGCTGGCCGTCCGGCAGCGTCGAGGTGGCGTTGCCGCAACCCACCACCGCCGGAATGCCCAGTTCGCGGGCGATGATCGCCGCGTGGCAGGTCCTGCCGCCCCGGTTGGTGACGATGGCCGCGGCGACCTTCATGACCGGTTCCCAGTTCGGATCGGTCATGTCGGTGACCAGGACATCGCCCTTCTTCACCTTCGACATTTCGGAGGCATTGTCGATGATGCGCACCTTGCCGGCGCCGATGCGCTGCCCGATGGCGCGCCCGCTGGCCAGCAC
>CAZMDA010000077.1:0-8280 GCA_964564865.1 uncultured Bordetella sp.
AGCCGCGCTGGTTGTGCAGCCCGACCACCGCCTCGATCTCGACCTTCATCCCCGGGATCGCCAGTTCCTTGACGCCGATCAGCGTGCTGGCCGGCCGCGAGTCGCCGAAGTACTCCTGCCGCACCGGGTTGATCCGCGTGCGGTCGTTGATGTTGGTGAGGTAGACCGTGACCTTGAGCACGTCCTCGAAGTGCGCGCCCGCCGCATCCAGCGCCAGCTTCAGGTTCTCGAACACCTTGCGCGCCTGGAGCACGACGTCGTCGCCCACCACCCGGCCGTTGGCGTCGATGGGCGCCATGCCGGAGATGAACAGCAGGTCGCCCCACTGCACCGCGTCGCAGTAATGGCTGATGGGCGTGGCAAGCCCGGGCAGCATGAATTCCTGTTTCCTCTTCATAGGCGCTTCGCAACCTCCTCCAGCATGACCTCGGTGGCCCCGCCACCGATGGATTGGACCCGCGCGTCGCGGTACATGCGCTCGATCGCGGAGTCCTTCATGTACCCGGCGCCGCCGTGGAACTGCAGGCAGTCGTACATCACCTCGTTCACCAGCTCGCCGCAATAGGCCTTCACCATCGAGACCTCCCGGACGCAGTCGCGCCCCTGCGCGTCCAGCTCCGCGGCATGGCGCACCAGCTGCCGGCCCGCCTCCACCTTCGCCGCCAGCATGGCAAGGCGCTGCCGGATGGCCTGCTTGTCCCACAGCGGCGCGCCAAAGGCCTTGCGCGTGCGCACGTACTCCAGCGTGAGTTCAATGGCCTTTTGCGACTCGCCCATGGCCATGGCGCCGATGGCGATGCGCTCGTTCTGGAAATTCTTCATGATGGAGTAGAAGCCGCGGTGCGCCTCGCCCAGCAGGTTCGCCGCCGGCACGCGGCAGTCCTCGAATACCAGTTCGGCGGTGTCCGAGGAGCGCCAGCCCATCTTGTCCAACCGCCGCCCGACCGAGAAGCCCTTCATCCCCTTTTCCATGATGAACATGGACAGGCCCTTGGAACCGCCCGCCGGGTCGGTCTTCGCGGCGACGAAATAGACGTCCGCGAGAGCGCCGTTGGTGATGAACATCTTCGAGCCGCGCAGCACCCAGTCCCCGCCGTCCTGCTTCGCGGTGGTGCGGATGGACTTCACGTCCGACCCCGCGTCGGGCTCGGTCACCGCCACCGCGCTGATGGCCTCGCCGGAGACGAGGCGCGGCAGCCAGGCCCGGATCTGCTCCGGCGAGCCGGCGTTCACCAGGTGCGGCGAGGCCATGTCGGTATGCACCAGCACCGTGATGGCGAAGCCGCCGTAGGTGGAGCGGCCCAGTTCCTCGGCGAGGAGCGCCGTGGCGCGCGCGTCCAGCCCGCCGCCGCCGAACTCTTCCGGGTAGCGCAGGCCGAGGAACCCCAGCTTGCCCATCTGGCGCAGCACCTCGCGCGGCACGAATCCCTGCGCCTCCCAGCCGGCCGCATGCGGCACCACTTCCTTCTCCACGAAGCGGCGCAGGCTTTCGCGCAGCAGGAGCAGGGTTTCGTCTTCCATGGCGCTATCTTAGGCGATGGTGCTGGAGGCGTCGCTGGAACCAGTACGCCAGCAACGGCAGGCCCGCGGCGGACACTAGGTACGCCGGCAGCGTGCCGATGCCATCCACGGCGCGCGCCGCGATCCACACGCCGGTGGACTGTCCGGTGAACAGGAACAGCGCGAACAGCGCCACCGCCGCGCCGCGCGCATCCGGCGCCATCTGCGTCGCGTGCACCTGCAGCGTGTTGTGCAGCATGTACAGGCCGATGCCGACCATCAGGATGCACGGCAGGGCCAGCGCCACCATCGGGGCGAACGCGAGGCAAATGAAGCCCGCGCCCGCGAGCAGCCCGCCGCCCAGCGCCACCCGCCCCTCGCCCAGCCAGGGCAGCAGCCGCCCGGACACCAGCGCATACAGCAGGCCGCCCAGCGGGAACGCCGACAGCAGGGCCCCGCTCTGCCCCAGGCTCAGGCCGAAGCGCTGGTGCGCGTCGTACGCAACGAACGCGAGCGGCCCGTAGAGCAGCGCGCCCTCCAGGAACACCGTCGCCAGCATCACCCGCACCCAGCGGTCGCGCGTCAGCGCCGCCATGCGCAGGAACGACTCGCGCAGGGTCAGGCCGCCCCCGGCCCGCTGCGCGGTCGCCGGGTTGGTGCGCAGCTCGAACCACAGCAGCGCCGCGATGGCCACGTACAGGCCGGCCAGGGCATGGAACACCGCCTGCCAGCCGTGGCGCTCGCCCAGCCAGCCCGAGGCCGTGGCCGCGAGCGCGATGCCGAACATGTGGCCGATGAGGAAGCGCGCCAGCACCGGCTGGCGCCGCTCGTAGGGCACCGCGTCGCCGATCCAGGCCATGGCGAGGGGCACGATCGCCCCCACGGTGGCGCCGGTGGCGAAGCGCGCCGCGACCAGCAGCGGCAGCGACGGCGCCAGCGCGCAGGCGAGGTTGCCCGCGGCCGAGACCGCCGTGACCCAGAACACCATTCGGTACTTGCCGATGCGGTCGCCGATGGGACCGTTCACCACCTGCAGCAGGCCGTAGGCGAGGCCGAAGGCGGTGATCACCGCCGAGGCGCCGCCCGCGGTGGTGCCGAAGGCCTGCGCCAGCAGCGGCAGCAGCGGGTCGGGGGCGCGCAGCGCCGCCGCGCTCGCGAACGAGGCGAGCGACAGGACGACGACGGCGCGGCTGCTCACCGCAGCGGGAACGAGGGCATCGGGCCGCGATGGTACCCGATGCCCCCTTGCCTACCGGCCGATGCCCGCGACCCTCAGGCGCAACGCGCGCCCATCCGGCAGGTCCGCATCCACTTCCTCGCCGGCGCGCCGCCCGAGCAGCGCGCGCCCCACGGGCGAGAGCACCGAGACCAGGCCGGCCGCGGGATTGGCGCGGCCCGGCGGCACGAGCGTGACCGCCCGGCGCGTGCGAGAGGCCAGTTCCTCGTACGAAACCACGCTGCCGACGGCGGCGCGGTTGGGCTCCATGCGCGACTCGTCCGCGGCCCGCGCCAGGATTGCAATGTCCTCGTTCATGACCATGTCCATCTCCTTCCTGCAAATGAGAACGCACGAGCCGCCGCGACAGGCGCGGCGGCGCCAGGAAAAGCAACTCCGGAGAACGGCCCGGGGCTTAGCGCGCCCGGGCGAGACCAGGTCGGGCCGAGCGGCCCCAGCTACGGGCTGGAGTTGCGTGCATTGCTTCTGATTCGTGAACCACGGCAGCCTCCATGTGTAGGTTGATGGAACGGCGAAAGCAATCGTCCTGCGCCGGTTTGACCGGCGCAGGTTGCGAAAGTTCCCGCAGGGAGGTCCTTACTGCAGCGGCAGGCCGGCGCCGGCGATGAACTCGCGCCAGCGCTTCGATTCCTGCGCGATGTAGGCGCCGAAGGCCTCGGGCGTGCCGGTGGAGATTTCGATGTTCCACTTCGCGAAGGTGCCCTTCAGTTGCGGGTCGGCGAGCGCGCGCGCGACCTCGGCATTGAGCTTCGCCACGATGTCCTTCGGCAGCCCGGCCGGGCCGACGAAGCCCCACCAGAAATGCACGTCGACGCCGCTCACGCCCTGCTCGGCCAGCGTCGCGACCTCGGGCAGCGCCGCGAGCCGCTTGCCGCCGGTGACCGCGATGGGCCGGATCTTGCCCGACTGGAAATGCGCCATCGGCGCCGGCATGGAGTCGAACATGGCGTCGATCTCCCCGCCCAGCATGGCGGTGTAGGCGGTGGTGCCGCCCTTGTAGGGCACGTGCGTCATCTCCAGGCCCGCGGCGCGGCGGAACATCTCGCCCGCGAGGTGGTGCACGCTGCCCTGGCCCGGCGAGCCGTAGTTCACCTTGCCGGCGTTCTTGCGCGCCCAGTCCATGAACTCCTTAAGGTTCTTGGCCGGCACCTCGGGCTTCACCATCCAGACGTAGGGCCCGCGCGCGATCTCGATGATGGGCGCGAAGGCCGTCGCCGGGTCGTAGGGCGGGCTCTTCATCGCGGCGGGCGCCACCGCGAGGTTGGCCGCGACGCCGAACAGCAGCGTGTGGCCGTCGGCCGGGGCGCGCGCGACCGCCGCCGCGGCGATGGTGCCGGCGGCGCCGGCGCGGTTCTCGATCACCACCGGCTGGCCGAGGCGCTCGGAGAGCTTGGCCGACACCTGGCGCAGGGTCAGGTCGGTGGCCCCGCCCGGCGGGAAGCCGTTGAGGATGGTGACCGGCTTGCTTGGGTAGGCCTGCCCCCATGCCGCGCCGGCAGAGAACAGGACTGCGAACAACAGGCTGCTCCTCATTTCTCCCCTCCCAGGTTGAACTCCTTGAGCGCGTGCTCGCGCAGCTTGGTCTTCTGCACCTTGCCGCTGGCGGTCATGCCGATGGCCTCGAAATCGGACACGATCCGAAGATAGCGCGGAACGCGGAAATTGGCGCAACGCGCCTTCGCGAACGCCGTGAGTTCCTCCTCGGTGGCGCGGGCGCCGTCCTTCAGGGTCACGTAGGCGCAGCCGACCTCGCCCAGGCGCGCGTCGGGCACCCCGACCACCTGCGCGTTCTTTACCGCCGGATGCGCGAGCAGCACCTCCTCCACCTCCGCCGGCGCCACGTTCTCGCCGCCGACGCGGAATACGTCCTTCAGGCGCCCCACCATGCGCAGCCGGCCGTCGGCCACGATCTCGCCCAGGTCCCCGGTGCGCAGCCAGCCGTCCGCGGTGAACGCCTTCGCGGTGGCCTCCGGGTTGTTGCAGTAGCCCTGCATGACGCTCCAGCCGCGCACCTGGATCTCGCCCTCGGGCGAGACGCGGATCTCGAGGCCCTCGTGCGGCTTCGCCAGGCCCTGCACCCGCAGTTCCTCGGGGTCGCGCCAGTCGTTCATCACCACGTTGGGCGAGGCCTCCGACAGGCCGTAGGCGGCGCAGACGTGCTTCATGCCGAGGCGCTCGATGATGGCGCGCATGGTCTGCGGGCCGGCGGCGGCCCAGCCGCCGCGCAGCGACAGCTTGCGCCGGGGAAAGCTTTCGTCGCCCATGAGCATCTGGAAGATGGTGTCGTTGCCCGAGATGAGCGTGCAGCGCTCGCGCTCCAGCATCTCCAGCGCCGCCGCCGCCTCGAAGGTGGGCAGCGTGGCGAGGCAGCAGCCGAAGCTGAGCGACATCAGCGCCGACAAGGTCGACCCGCCGACATGGAAGAACGGCCGGCAGTTGAAGTAGCGGTCGTCCTCCCGGCAGCCGATGCGCGTACCGGCGGCCCAGGCGTTGCGCAGCATGTTGTCGTGGGTCAGCATCACGCCCTTGGGGTAGGCGGTGGTGCCGGAGGTGAACTGGATCAGCAGCAGGTCTTCCGGCGACGGGCCGGGCACCGGCTGCAGGGTCGCGGACCAGTCCACCTGCGTGAGCGGGATGCGCTTGAGCGCCGGGATTTCCGCAGCGACGCCGGGCATCATCGCCTCGAAGTCGATCTTCAGGAACTGCGGCGCGTAGTAGAGCGCCTTCGCCCCGGACTGCTTCAGGCAGTACGCGATCTCGCCAGCCTTGAAGCGCGTGTTCACCGGCACGGTCACCGCGCCGATGAGCGCCGCGCCGTAGAAGAGCGACAACCACTCCTCGCCGTTGCCCATCAGGATGCCGATGCGGTCGCCGTGCCCGAGGCCCCTCGCCTGCAGCTCCGCCGCCGCGCCGCGCGCGCGGTCCCGGAGCTGCGCCCAGGTCAGGCGCGCCGTGGGCGTGACCAGGGCCTCGGCCGCGCCGCGCTCGCGCGCATTCGCCTCCAGCAGCCGGCCCAGCGTCCTCGGTTGCCAGCTCATGGCTTGCCGAGGCCCCCGCCCTGCCGCAACTGCGCCTCGATGGCGTCGATCTCGACCTGCAGCGCCGCGGCGCGCGCGGCATCCTCGGCCGCGTCCACGCAGCGCTTGGCGAAGGCGAGCGCCTTCGGCGGCGCCTCGCAGATGGACTTCGCGATCACGGCCAGCTCCTTCTCCAGCTCCGCCGCGGGCACGAGCCTCGACACGAAGCCGTGGCGCAGGGCCTCCTCCGCCGGCAGGCGCCGGCCGGTGAACATCAGGTCCTTGGCGAGGCGCAAGCCGAGCACGCGCGGCAGGCGCTGCGTGGCGCCCACGGTGCCGCGAATGGCCTCGGGCGTGGCGAACCACGCCTCCGGGGTGGCGACGATGAAGTCGCAGGCGCCGGCGATCTCGACTCCGGAGCCCACGGCCGCGCCGTGCACCACCGCCACCGCCGGCATGGGCAGGGCCTCGAGCGCGGCGTACGCGGCGAAGCCCTTCATGCGCCGCTCGCGCACCTGCGCCGCGTCCATGCCCTGGCGCTCCTTCAGGTCGGCGCCGGCGCAGAACACCGCGCCCGCGCCGCGCACCAGCACCAGGCGCACTTCCGGGTCCGCCGCCGCGGCCTGCGCGGCGGCGAGCAGGCCCTCGCACATCGCCAGGTTGAGCGCGTTGCGGTTGTCGGGGCGGTTGAGCGTGAGGGTCGCCACCGCTCCGTCCCGCTGATAGCGCACGGCGTCGTTCATATCGCCTTGGCCGCCTTCAGCTGCGCGATGCGCTCGTCGGAGTAGCCCAGCCGCTCGCGCAGGATGGATTCGGTCTGCTCGCCCAGCGCCGGCGGGCGGCCGATCGCGGGATCGTCCCAGCCGAGGAACTTGAAGGGCAGCGCGAGGGCCTTGAATTCGCCCACGCCGGGATAGTCGAAGCTGCCCACCAGCCGGCGCGCGCGCACGTGCGGGTCGGCGAGGATCTCGGCGACGTCGTTCACCGGGCCGATGGGCACCTCCACCGCGTCCAGCGCAGCGATGAGCGCGTCGCGGTCGAACGCCGCGATCCGCTCCGTCAGTTTCGGCATCACCTCGTCGCGCTTCTCCACCCGGAGCTCGTTGGTGCCGAAGGCCTTGCCCCAGTCCTCCAGCCCGAGCGCGCGGCACAGCGGCTCCCAGTGCTGGTCGCTGGCGGTGATGTGCGCGAAGCGGCCGTCCCTGCAGCGGAAGGTTGCCGAGGGCACGCGCCCCGGATGCTCGGTGCCCAGGCGCGGCGGAATCTCGCCCAGGGCAAAGTAGCGCGCGGCGGCCAGCGTCAGCAGCGACACCTGCCCGTCCAGCATGGAGAAGTCCAGCCGCGCGCCGCGCCCGGTCTTCTCGCGGCCGGCGAGCATCGAAAGGATGCCGATGGCCACCCACAGGCCCGAGGTGAGGTCCGCGACCGGCAGGCCGGGCTTCACCGGCCCGCCGCCCTTCTCCCCGGTGAGGCTCATGATCCCGCCCATGGCTTGGAACACGGTGTCGTAGCCCTTCTTGTGCGCGTAGGGCCCGGTCTGGCCGAAACCGGTGCAGGAAACGTAGGCAAGGCGCGGGTTGAGCGCCGAGAGCGTCGCGTAGTCCAGGCCGTAGCGCCCGAGGGTGCCCACCGGGAAATTCTCCACCAGCACGTCGGCCTGCTGCGCCAGCTCGCGGATCACGGCCTGCCCTTCGGGCCGGCGCAGGTTGACGGTGATGGAGGACTTCGAGCGGTTGCAGGCGAAGTAGTAGGCGCTGTCGGCGGCCAGCTGCGGTTCGAACGCCCGCGTCTCGTCGCCGGCGCCGGGCTGCTCCACCTTGATGACCGTCGCGCCCAGCTCGGCGAGGATCATGCTCGCGAACGGGCAGGCGAGCACGCGGGAGAGGTCGAGGATGGTGACGTGCTCAAGCGGCTTCATGCCGCTTCCTTGACGAGCGGCTTCACGGCTTCACCTCAGGAGCAGCGCCGCGATGCCGGCGAGCACCAGCGCCGCGCCCGCCAGCGTGCGCCCGGTCAGTTCCTCGCGGTTCTTCAGGATGAACACGCTCACCGGGAAGATCAGGATGGGCGTGGTGTGCACCACCAGCGTCGCCAGCGCGATCTCCATCCGCAGCATCGCCGCGGAGATGAACACCGAGCCCAGGCTCGTGGTCACGCCGCAGGCGAGGTAGAGCCCGATCGCCTTGCGGTCCGCCGCGCGCAGCTGCGCGCCGATGCGGCCCCAGTCGCGCGTGACGAGCACCTGGCACAGGAGCGCCGCGGCCGACGCGATCGCGGTGCCGAGGAAGATCTCTTCCCAGGTGCGCGTCGCGATGCCGCGCAGCACGTTGCCGAAGCCGAAGCCGGCGACCGTCAGCAGGCCCGCGATGAAGCCGCGCCTGGCCTGCGCCGCCGTGACCCGGGTGGCGCCGGCGCGCGGCTGCGTGAGCCACAGCCCCAGCCACACCAGCGCCATCAGGCCGATCTCGTACCAGCCCAGCCGCTCGCCCACCAGCAGCCAGGCGCCCACCAGCGCGAAGGCCGGCG
>CAZMDA010000077.1:8380-14330 GCA_964564865.1 uncultured Bordetella sp.
GCCTGCCGTGCGCCGATGGGCTCGCCCAGCGCCACCAGTTCGAACGCCGCCTTGCGCCCGACCTGGCGCGACAGGTTCGCCATGACGATCGCGGCCACGATGCCGTGGCGCGTCTCCGGGTAGCCGATCTTCGCGCCCTCGGCCATGACGGCCATGTCTGCGGCGATCGCGAGGCCCGCGCCGCCGCCCATGGCCGCGCCCTGGATGGCGGTCACCACGGGCTTCGCCATCTTCGAGAACGCGAGGTGCAGTTGCATGGTCAGCTCGGCCCGCGCCTCGACGAGGTCGTGATTCTCCGGCGTCAGGTCCTTGAACTCGGCGAGGTCCGCGCCGGCGCAGAAGCCCGGCCCCGCGCCGGCAAGCACGACGGCGGCCACGCCCTCGTCCCTGTCCGCGGCGCGCAATGCCTCGAGCAGCGCGCGCGTGAGCTCGCTGTTGAGCGCATTGCGCTTCTCCGGCCGGTTCATGGTCAGCACCCGGATCGGGCCGCGGTCTTCCACCAGCAGTACGCTCATGCAGCCCCCAGTCTGCGCCGCGCATCCGCAAGCTCCGCCGCCAGCCGGCGCATCACCTCGGCGGCGGGGAGGATGTCGTCCACGAGGCCGGCGGACTGGCCGGCCTCGACCTTGCCCCATTGCACGTCGCCGTCCAGTGCCGCCTGCTTCAGCGTCGCCTCGCCAAAGAGCTTCTCCAGTTCCCCGGCGGAGGCGCCGGCGCGTTCGGCAGCGGCGTACTTCTCGGAGAACGCGTTCTTCAGCTGGCGGATGGGATGGCCGCCGCGGCCGACGAAGGCGGTGTCGCCCACGTCCGCCTTCAGCACCGCTTCCTTGTAGGCCGGGTGCACGCTCGCCTCCGGCGTGGCGATGAAGCGCGTGCCCAGCTGCACGCCCTCGGCGCCCAGCGCCAGCATGGCCGCGATGCCGTAGCCGTCGGCGATGCCGCCGCTCGCCACCACCGGCAGCTTCACGGACTTCACCACCCGCCGCACCAGCACCAGCGTGCTGACCTCCGCGGGCGGCGGATGGCCTCCGGCCTCGGCGCCGTCCACCACCAGCGCGTCCACCCCCGCGGCCTCGGCCTTGAGCGCGTGCTCGACCGACGCCACGACATGCAGCCACTTGGTGCCGATGGCGCGGAAGCGCGCGAGGTGCCCGCGCACCCCGCCCTGCGAGGCCACCATCACCGGGATGCGCGCCTCGAAGGCGATGTCCAGCAGCTGCGGCGCGCGCGGGTTGTTGAGCGGGATGTTCACGCCCCAGGGCTTCGCGGTGCCGGCCTTGATCTCCGCGACCGCCCTTGCGAAATCCTCCACCCGCATCGGCCCGCCCGCCAGCACGCCCATGCCGCCGGCATTCGACACCGCGATGACGAGCGCAGAGTTGGACGAGGCCCAGCTCATCGCCGCCTGGATGATCGGGTGCTCGATGCCGAGCAGCGCGGTGATGCGCGTCTTCATTCCACCGCTTCGCGCTGGATGAAGCGCCGGGCCTCGTCCGCCAGCTTGTCCAGCACCGCGTCCAGGCAGGCCTGCTCCTTCGCGCTGAGGCAGCCGAGGAACGCATCGTTGCGCTCGGCCGCCGCCGCGATCAGGCCGTCGTAGACCTTCCGCCCGGCGCTCGACAGGCGCAGCTTCACGCCCCTGCCGTCGGCCTTGTCCTCCGCGCGCAGCACCAGCCTGCGCGCCGAGAGCCCGGACACCACGCGGCTCATCTGGCTCTTGTCCACGCCCGCGGCGCGCGCGAGCTCGTTCAGCGACAGCGGCCGGTCCGCCCCGCCCAGCAGCGCCACGGTGCGCCACTCCCACAGGCTGACGCCGAACTCGCGCCGGTAGCGCATCTCCGCGCCGCGCGACAGCAGGTTCGCCACCCGGTGCAGGCGGTAGGACAGCAACTCCTTGATGGTCGGGGCGGCGCGCTGGAGCATCAGTCGTCGAAGAACGGGGTCTCGCCCTCGCCGCGCAGCCGGATGTCGAAGCGATAGCGCCCCTCGCCTTCCTTCTTCGCCACCAGCAGTGCGCGGCGCGCGGCCGGGACCGCGTCCAGCACCGGGTCCGGACCCGCCGCGAAGAACAGCGTGGTCTTGAGGATGCGCATGATCCCCGAGAACATGAGGATGAGGTTCGCGTGTGCCTGCCGGCCCGGCGCCGCGCCCGGCAGCACGGTGCGGAAGCGGTAGACGCCGTCCTTGTCGGTGGCGGCGCGTCCCCAGCCCAGGAAATCCGGATCCTCCTGCCCATGCCGCGGGTCGGCGGGATGGCGGTAGATGCCGGCGGCATCCGCCTGCCAGATCTCCACGATCAGGTTCTCCAGCGGGCTGCCGTCCTCCTGCACCACGCGGCCGACGATCTCGATCGGCTGGCCGCGCGCCGGGCGGCCCTCCAGCTGCGTCAGGTCGTTGGCGCCCGCGTCCACGTAGCGCGGCGGGAAGAACGGGCCGACGGTGGCTTCGCCGGTCGGAATCGCCGCCCTCATGGCTGCGCCGCCGTGGCCCTGCGCCCGCGCAGCACGATCTCGTGCTCGAAGACGAGTTCGTTGTACGGGTCGCCGGTGGGCGGGACGTACTTCGCCACCAGCCGCTCGCGTGCCGCGGCGTCCGGCACCGCGTTCAGGATCCGGTCCTGGGCGTTGAGCGGCTCGCCCGGGAAGTACATCTGGGTCACCAGGCGCGACAGCCACACCTTGCCGAAGAGCGAGAAATGCACGTGCGGCGGGCGCCACCAGCCGTCGCGCGTAGGCACCGGGTAGGCGCCGGGCTTCACCGTGCGCAGCTCGAAGGCGCCGGCCTGGTCCGTCACCAGGCGCGCGGCGCCGTAGAAGTTCGGGTCCACCGGGGCGTGGTCGTCGTCGTTGGGATGGATGTAGCGGCCGGCGCCGTTGGCCTGCCACATCTCCACCACGGTGCCCGGCACCGGCGAGCCATCCTCGTCCGTGACGCGCACTCGAAGGCGGATCACCTGCCCGATGGCCTGCTTCGTGCCGCTGCCCGCGATGTCGCCGCCCAGGAGCTGCACGCGCCGGGCCACTTCGATCGGCCCGGTCAGTTCGGACAGCGTCGGCGCGCGCTTCACCAGGGGTTCGGCCGGCGTGCGCCAGGGCGTCTGCGGATAGCCGGCGATGATGCGCGCCGGCTGCGTGCGCTCGTCGCGCGGCAGGATGGCGTAGGCGCGGCTCATTTGCGGCGCTCGAACTGGCGCACCGGCGCCTTGCGCGGCGGCGTGCGCGGATTGACCATGCCCGGGCCGGCGACGGTCTCGGGCCGGTACTCGCCCTGCACGCCCACCGGCGCCTCGCCCGCGATGGTGACCCGCTCCATCAGGCGCCGGTGCGGGTAGTAGTCGTGCGGCGCGTAGTGCTGCACCGAGCGGTTGTCCCAGATGACCACGGTATCCACCTCCCATTTCACGCGCAGCTGGTACTCCGGCACGCTCGCCTGCGCGTAGAGGAACTGCAGCAGCGCCTGGCTCTCGTCGTCCTTCAGGTCGCGGATGCGGATCGTGAACTGCGGGTTGACGTAGATCACCCGGCGGCCGGATTCCGGATGCACCGCGACCACCGGGTGCCAGGGATTGGGGAACTCGTCCTCGATCTCGCGCAGGCGCCGGCGGTGCTCCGGGGTGTTGTCGAACAGCGAGCGGAACGGCTTGAAGTCGTGCAGCGCCTCCAGGCCGTGGATGTGCCGCTTCATGCGCTCGGACAGGCCGCGGTAGGCGGCGGTCATGCTGGCGAAGCAGGTATCGCCGCCGGCCGGGGGCAGGACCCGGGCGCGCAGCATGGTCGCCATCGGCGGGCTGGCGCGGAAGGTCTCGTCCGTGTGCCAGATGTCGGTGCGCGCCGCGGGATGGTCCTCGGAGTAGTCCAGCACCATCACCTCGGGCTTGTCCTCCCGGTTGGGCGAGAACGGGTGCACCGACAGCTTGCCGAAGCGCGCGCCGAAGGCCATCTGGTCCTCCAGCGCGATGTCCTGGCGCCGGAACACCAGCACCTCGTGGCGCACCAGCGCCTCGCGCAGGGTGCGGAACAGGGCGTCGTCCAGGCGCCCGAGGTGCACGCCGCGCACCTCGGCGCCGATGAAGCCGTTGATGGGCAGGATCTCGATGGCCATGGTTGACCTTATAAGCCGATGTAGTTGATACTGTCAACCATGTCGGCCGCCGTCCTCTGCGAGTGCTTCGCCCGCGACGGGCTGCAGCACGAGCCCGCGTTCATCCCCACGGCGGTGAAGCGCGCCCTGATCGAGCGCTTCGCCGCGCTGGGCTTCCGGCGCATCGAGGCCACCTCCTACTCCAATCCGAAGGTGGTGCCGCAGTTCGCCGACGCCTCCGACCTGCTGCGCCAGCTGCCGCGCCGCGAGGGGGTCCACTACAAGGCCACCTGCGCCAACCCGAAGGCGGTGGAGCGGGCCCGCGCCGACCAGGAGGCCGGCTTCGGCGCCAACGAGATCAGCCTGCTGGTGTCGGCCACCGAGTCGCACACGCAGAAGAACCTCAGGCGCAGCCGCGCCGGGCAGTGGGCCAACGTGGAGGAGATGGTGCGGACCGCCGACGGGCGCTTCCGCATGGTGGGCACGGTCTCGGTCGCCTTCGGCTGCCCCTTCGAAGGCAAGGTCGATCCCGGCGTGGTGGCCGAGGATGCGGCGCGCTTCGCCGCGCTGGGCGTGCGCCACGTCGCCATCGGCGACACCACCGGCATGGCGACGCCGCTGTCGGTGCGCGACCTGTTCGACCGCCTGTCGCAACTGGATGGGCTGGTGCCCATCGCCCACTTCCACGACTCGCGCGGCACCGGCCTGGTGAACTACGTCGCCGCCTGGGAGGCGGGCGTGCGTCATTTCGATTCCTCGTTCGGCGGCGTCGGCGGCCATCCGGCCAAGGTGAAGTACGGCGGCGGCCATACCGGCAACGTCTGCACCGAGGACCTGGTCGGCCTGTTCGAATCCATGGGCATCGCCACCGGGATAGACTTGGATGGATTGCTTGCGACCGCGGAAGCCTGCGAGCAGGCGCTTGGCCGTGAGCTGCACGGCCGCGTGACACGAACCGGATTGAACCCGCTGAAATGAAGCCTCCCTTTCGAGCCGACCAGGTCGGCAGCCTCCTGCGCCCGAAGGATCTCGCCGACGCCCGCAAGCAGTTCAAGGAAGGAAAGCTCGACGCCGCCGCGCTCAAGGCAATCGAGGATCGCTCGATCCTGGACGCGGTGCGCCGGCAGGAAGCCGCCGGCCTCAAGTCCATCACCGACGGCGAGATGCGCCGCGACTGGTGGCACCTGGACTTCATGACGCAGCTGGACGGCGTCACCGCGGTGGTGAACCCGGGGCCGAAATTCGGCGGCACCGAGGAGCAGCCGCCGATTCCGTCCGTCACCGGAAGAATCGGCTGCTCCAAGCCCATCTTCGTGGACCATTTCAAGTACCTGAAGTCGGTGACGAAGGAAACCGCCAAGCTCACCATCCCCTCGCCCGCGATGCTGCACCTGCGCGGCGGGCGCAGCTCCATCTCGCAGGCGGTGTATCCGGACCTGGCCGAGTTCTGGGCGGACACCGCCGCCGCCTACCGCAAGGCGATCCGCCAGTTCGCCGACGCCGGCTGCAGCTACCTGCAACTGGACGACGTCAGCTTCTCGTACCTGTGCGACCCGAAGATCCAGGACACGGCCCGGAAGAACGGCGACGACCCGGCGCTGCTGCCGCGCCAGTACGCCGACGCGGTCTCCGCCGCGGTGAAGGACCGCCCCGCCGGCATGACCATCACCATGCACACCTGCCGCGGCAACTTCAAGTCGAGCTGGGTCGCCTCCGGCGGCTACGAGACGGTGGCCGAGGCCATGTTCTCCTCCGGCGTGGATGCGTTCTTCATGGAGTTCGACGACGAGCGCTCCGGCACCTTCGAGCCGCTGCGCTACCTGCCCAGGGGCAAGAAGGTGGTGCTGGGGCTGGTGACCACCAAGGTGGG
>CAZMDA010000078.1:0-14308 GCA_964564865.1 uncultured Bordetella sp.
TCGAGACGGTGTCCGGCGACGCCACCGTGGTGGCCGGCCGGGTCGAGCGCCTGGCCCACAGCTCGGTCTCGGGCGACGCCCGCCTGCAGGCGGGCCTGGCCGCCGGGGGCAGCCTGCGGGCCGAATCGGTCAGCGGAGGCCTCGACGTGGTGCTGCCGGCCGACCTGTACTTCCGCACCACGCACGCCGGGGAATCGGGCTGGATCGAGCCCGGATTCGAGGAGGAAGTGCGCAAGCTGCCGCAGATCGCCAGGGCCGAGTTCCTGCGCAGCCAGCGCGTGCTGCTGGATCCGTCCCGGCCGGCGGTGGCGCTGCTCGCGCGCGACGGCGCGGGCGCGCCCGGCGCGGCGCGCTTCCCGCTCGCCGGGCGCGCCTACCAGCCCCGCGAGGGCGACCCGCCGGTGGCGTGGATCTCGGAGGTGCTCGCGGAGCAGTACCGCAAGCAGCCCGGCGAGCGGATCGAGCTGCCCCTCGCGGGCCGCAACCGGCCCTTCGTCGTCGGCGGCATCTGGCGCGACTACGCGCGCCAGCACGGCGCGATCATCATCGACCGCGCGGTCTATGCCGCGCTCACCGGCGACCGGCGCTCGAACGACGCCGCGCTGTGGCTGGCGCCGGGGGCGACGCCCGACGGCGCGGCGCAGGCGCTGCGCGCGCTGCCCGGCGGCCGGCAGCTGGAGATCGCCGGCCCGGGGGAAATCCGCGCGGTCTCCCTGCGCCTGTTCGACCGCACCTTCGCGGTGACCTACGCGCTGGAGGCGGTGGCGGTGCTGGTGGGCCTGTTCGGCCTGGCCTCCAGCGTCGGCGCCATCGTGCTCGCGCGCCGGCGCGAGTTCGGCATGCTGCGCCACCTCGGCATGACGCGGGGCCAGGTGGGCGGCATGCTGGCGGCGGAAGGCGGACTGCTGGCCGCGCTGGGCGTGGGCGCGGGCCTCGTCCTCGGTGCGGCGATCAGCCTGGTGCTGGTGTACGTCGTCAACCGGCAATCCTTCGGCTGGAGCATGGACCTGCACCCGCCGTGGCTGCTGCTGGCGGCCCTGTCGGGCGTGCTGGTGGCGCTCGCGGCCGGCGTGGCGTGGCTGTCGGGCCGCGAGGCGACCGGCATGGCGCCGGTGCGCGCGGTGCGGGAGGACTGGTAGTGCAGGGGGATCGGTGAGGCGGCGCCTGTTCCTCGCCATGCCCCTCGCGCTGCTGCCGGCGGCGGCGCGGGCGAAGGGCATCGAGTACCCAGTGGTGCGGCCCGGCTACCGCCTGGAGTTCCCGCGCGACCATGGCGCGCACCCGGACTTCCGGCAGGAATGGTGGTACGTCACCGGCCTGCTGTCGACGGCGCGCGGCGAGACGCTCGGCTTCCAGGTGACCTTCTTCCGCGCCCGGCCGGACATCGTCACCGACAATCCCGGCGCGCTGGTGCCGCGGCAGGTGGTCGTGGCGCACGCGGCGCTGGCGGATGCGCGCCACGGCCGGCTGCGCCACGAGGACCGCGCCGGCCGCGCGAGCCTGGGCCTGGCCGGCGCCGATACCGGCACCACGCGGGTGTGGGTGGACGATTGGCGCCTCGACCTGGAGCGCAACGCCTGGCGCACGAAGATCGCCGCGCGCGAGTTCGCCCTGGACCTGGAGCTGCGCATGGGCCGCCTGCCGATGGCCAACGGCCACCTGGGCTATTCGCGCAAGGGGCCGCGGCCGGAGCAGGCGAGCTACTACTACAGCGTGCCGCACCTCGCCGCCTCCGGCAGCATCGAGCGCGGCGGCGGGCGCGAGGCGGTGACCGGGCAGGCGTGGCTGGACCACGAGTGGTCCAGCCAGCTCATGCCCGAGGGCGCCGTCGGCTGGGACTGGGTCGGCATCAACCTGGAGGGCGGCGGCGCGCTGATGGCGTTCCGCATGCGCGATGCCGGCGGCGGCACGCTCTACGCCGGCGGCTCGGTGCTCTCGCCCCAGGACCTGCTGCGGGTGCTCGCGCCGGGGGAGGTCGCCTTCGCGCCGCTGCGGCGCTGGCGCTCGCCGCGCACCGGCGCGGAGTACCCGGTGGCGATGAAGCTGGGCATCCACGGGCGCGAGTGGCTGGTGGAGCCGATGATGGACGACCAGGAACTGGATGCGACGCGTAGTACAGGTACGATTTACTGGGAGGGCGCAGTGCGGGTGAAATTGGACGGCGTGGCGGTGGGGCGGGGATACCTGGAACTCACCGGGTACTGGAGGCCGATGAAGCTCTGATGGACGAGGCGCGGCACAACTCGGGTTCGGCGGCCCGCCGCATCACCGCGGCGGCGGTCGGCGTGCTGGCGTTCACGGCGCTGGTGGCGGGAGGCGGGGTGTTCGCGCTCATGCAGCAGAGCCTCGAGCGGTCCGTCGAGGGCATGCTCCTGACCGCGCTGGAGGTGCGGCGCCAGCTGGTCCAGTCGCAGGTCGAGCTGCGGGAAACGAACGTGAGGGTGGTCGCCCGGCAGGCGGACCTGCTGCAGGCGCTTCGGGACGGCGGCGATTCGCAAGCCGTCCGGCGCTCGGTCCAGGAAAGCATCGGCGGCGAGTTCACCGCGGTCACGGTATTCAGCGAGAGCGGCGACAGGGTCGCGAGCGTCGGCCCGGTGGCGCATGCCCCGACGCTCGCGCTCGGCCTGGACAGCCCGATGCGATCCGAGCTGCTGTGGGCCGACGGCCCGGTGCTGCGCACGCGGGCGCCGGTGAGCGAGGGCGGGCGCGTGCTGGGCAGCGTGCTGGTCGAGCAGCGCATGACCGTCGTCGCCGAGCTGATGAAGGCCGAGATCGGCCTCTGGCGCACCGGGGAGATCGCGCTGTGCGCGGCCCGAGGGGACCGCGTCCATTGCTATCCGCAACGCCGCGATGCGCGCGTGGTGGAGGCGCCGCTGCGCGGCGAGGGCGGGGCCATGCTGCCGGCGGCGCACGCGGCCGCGGGCCAGACCGGCATCGTGCGCGCGCGCGACTCGCTGGGCTATGAGGTCCTGGCCGCCTATGGGCCGGTCGGGAACCTGGGCCTGGTCTTGGCGGTCGAGGTGGACACCGAAGAAATCGCCGGCCTGCTCTACCGCCAGCTCCCGGCGGTCGTGTTCATGGCGCTCGCCGCGATCGGCCTGGGGGTGCTGTTGCTGCGGCGACGGGTCCAGCCCCTGGCCGCGCAACTGTCCGAGGCCCGGGCGGAGGCCGGGGCCGCGCACGAGCGTTTGCAGACAATCGCCGACAGCGTGCCGGCGCTGGTCGGGTACGTTGATGCGGACGAGCGCTACCGGTTCGCCAACCGCACCTACGACGAGTGGTACGGCATCGGGCGGCACCAGCTCCTCGGCAGGCGCATGCGGGAGGTCTGGGAGCCCTGGCGCTACGCGTTCACGCGCCCGCACATCGAGAAGGCGCTCGCCGGCGAGCGCGTCGACTACGTGCAGACGCTGGCCACGGCCAGGGGCAGCCGGATCGTGCGCACCTCCTTCGTGCCGGACCTCGGCGCGGACGGGAAGGCGCAGGGGTTCTTCCTGCTCTCGAGCGACATCACCGAATCGGAGAACGCCCGCAAGGCCCTCGACCGCGCCCTGCAGAAGCTCGACCTTGCGCTCGATGCCTCGCGCGTCGCGGTGTGGGAGACCGACGTGTCCAGCGGCGAGACGGTGCTGAGCGAGGCCTGGGCGGAGATCCTCGACCGGCAGCGTGCCGAGACGCGCACGACCACCGAGGAGCTGGCGGCGCTGGTCCACCCGGACGATCGCGCGCGGGTGGAAAGCGAGGCGGCCGCGGTGCTGAAAGGCGAGAAGGCCGAGTACGCCGTGGAGCACCAGGTGCGCGCCGAGAGCGGGCACTGGAAGTGGATCCTGTCGCGCGGCAAGGTGGTGGCGCGCGACCCGGCGACGGGCAGGGCGCTCACGCTGATGGGCACCAATCTGGACGTCACCGAGAGGAAGCGCGGCGAGATCCGCCTGGAGAAGCTCGCCAACTACGACACGCTCACCGGCTGCGCCAACCGCAACCTGTTCTCGGACCGGCTCAGGCAGGCGATCGCGCGCTGCGCGAGGAGCAAGGGGCGCGCCGCGCTCATGTACCTGGACATCGACAAGTTCAAGGGCATCAACGACACGCTGGGCCACGACGCGGGCGACGCGCTGCTGAAGGCATTCGCCGCGCGCCTGAAGGCCGCGGTGCGCGCCACCGACACCGTCGGGCGGCTGGGTGGCGACGAGTTCGCCATCCTGCTGGAGGAGGTGAAGGAGGAGGACGCGCCGGCGCGGGTGGCGCAGAAGGTCCTGGAGGCGATGCGCGCGCCGGTGGACGCGGTGGGCAAGCCGGTGGTGGTGACCACCAGCATCGGCATCGCGCTTTTTGGCGGCGAGGCGGAGCCCGAAGCGCTCGCCAAGCGCGCCGATGTGGCCCTCTATGAAGCGAAGGCGGCGGGGCGCAATACCTACCGCGTGGGAAGCTGACGGGCGGCCTGACGCCGGAAGGTGGACAGCCCCACCCCTGCCAGCACCAGCGCGATGCCGGCGAAGTGGTACCAGCGCGGGTACTCGTCCAGGAACAGCATCGCCAGCACCGCCGCGATCCCGGGCATGAGGTGCATGGTCGCCCCGGCGCGCGCCGCGCCCAGGCGCTTCACGACGTAGTTCCAGCCGGCATAGGCGAGCAGCAGCGAGCCGATCGCCGAGTAGAGCACCGCCAGGCCCCCCGGCAGCGACAGCGCCACCTTCTTGCCGGCCCACAGCTCCCACAGCACCCACGGCGCCATCCACGCCAGGCCCATCAGGCAGACGAGCGTGATGAACTCGGGAGTGTCCAGCGTGTCCCGGCGCATGCGCAGGAACACGGTGTAGGACCCCCACATCGCCATCGAGGCGAGCGCCAGCGCGTCGCCCCGGTTGAACGAAACCAGCGCGAACTGTCCCTGCGTGCCGATGAGCGACACGCCGCAGAAGGAAATGAGGACCCCGGCCCACTGCCGCGCGGAGATCTGCTCGCCCAGCAGCGGGCGCGCGAGCAGCAGGATGAAGATCGGCGAGGTGGACAGGTACAGCGTGGCGCTGGTGGCGGTGGTGTAGTGCAGGCCCAGCCACTGCAGCGCGAGGTGCAGGCCGCCGCCCGCCCAGCCCAGCAGCACGAGCGGCTTCCACTCGGCCCAGCCATAGCGCGGCAGCTTCTGCGCCATGGCGCGCCAGCAGAACGGCGCGAGCAGCAGGATTACCACCACCAGCCTGCCCGCGGTGGCGAAACCGGGTGCGATCTCCTCGCGCACCGCGCGGGCGACGATCCAGTTGCCGGACCACAGGACGAGCGTCCCGGCGAGGACGAACCAGGCGGTGAGCTTCACGGTGCGCATGCTAATCTGGATTCATGCCGGAGATCGCGGTGGCGGGAAGGAAGCTGAACTACGAGTGGTTCGGCGAAGGCACGGGGTCGCTGGTGTTCCTGCACGAGGGCCTGGGCTCGATCCCGCAGTGGCGGGACTTCCCCGCGCGGGTGGCGCGCGCCACCGGGCGCCGCGCGCTCGCCTACGAGCGCTACGGCTACGGGCAGTCGGAGGTGCTGGCCGAGGACCGCGTCGGGCCGGACTTCATGCACCGCGAGGCGCTGCAGGCGCTGCCGGCGCTGCTCGCGGCGCTGGGGGTGGAGAACCCGGTGCTGGTGGGGCACTCGGACGGCGCCTCGATCGCGCTGATCCACGCCGGGGCGGGGCATGCGGTACAGGGCGTCGTCGCGATGGCCCCCCATGTGTTCGTCGAGGATATTTCGGTGCGGTCCATCGCCGACGCGGCGCGGGCGTTCGAAACCACGGACCTGCCGCAGCGACTCGCCAAGTACCATAGGGACCCGCGCAAGACCTTCTACCTGTGGAACGACGCCTGGCTGTATCCCGCCTTCCGGAGCTGGAACATCGAGGCCTCGCTGCCGGGCATCCGCTGCCCGCTGCTCGCGATCCAGGGCGAGGACGACCAGTACGGCACCATGGCCCAGGTGGAGGCGATCGCGCGGCAGGCGGGCGGGCGCTGCGAGCTGCTCAAGCTGACCGCTTGCGGCCACTCGCCGCACAAGGACCAGCCGGACAGGGTGCTGCGCGCGATCGCGGATTTCGTAACCGGGCTGGACTGACTTGAGCGCTCCCTCGCAGACGCTCGGCCAGAGCGCCCGGATCATCGGCCTGGTGGCGCTGGCGCACGGGTTGTCGCATTTCTTCCAGATCGCCACCGCGGTGGTGTTCCCGCTGATCAAGGACGATCTCGACGTCTCGTACGCGATGCTCGGCGCGACGGTGGCGCTGTACTACACGATGTCCGGCGTCTGCCAGACGCTGGCCGGGTTCGCCGCGGACCGCTTCGGCGCGCGGCGCGTGCTGTTCGCGGGCCTGGCGCTCGCCACCGCGGGCGCGGTGCTGGCGGGCCTGGCGCACAGCTACGCCATGCTGCTGGCGGCGGCCGTCGTCGGCGGCATCGGCAACAGCGTGTTCCATCCCTGCGACTTCTCGATCCTGAACGCGCGCGTGGACAAGGCGCGCCTGGGCTACGCCTTCTCCTGGCACGGGATCGCCGGCTACCTGGGCTACGCCGCGGCGCCGGTCTACAGCGTGGGCATGGCCGCGGCCTTCGGCTGGCGCGGCGCGCTGCTGGGCGCGGCGGCGGTGGGCGCCGCGGTGATCCTGTTCCTGTACCTCAACCGCGTCTGGATCCACGTCGAGCCCGCCGACCGCAAGCGAGAGCGCGGCCAGGGCGGCCTCGCGACCGACCTGAAGCTGCTCGCCTCTGCGCCGGTGCTGATGTGCTTCGGCTACTTCGTGTTCATCGCCGTGGCCTTCGTGGCGATGCAGAACTTCGGCATGACGGCCATGGGGATGCTCTACGGCGCCTCGCCGGCGCTCGCCTCCACCGCGCTCACCGCCTACCTGCTGGGCGGTGCCGCGGGCATCTTCACCGGGGGCTTCGTCGCGGTGCGCGCCACGCGCCACGACCTGGTCGCGGTCACCGGGATGGCGGCAAGCGCGGCCTTCATGTTCGTTCTCGCCTCGGCCTGGATCCCGGCGGCGATGCTGCCGGTATTCCTCGCGGCCGCGGGCTTCGCCACCGGCATCACCAACCCGTCGCGGGATTTCATCGTGCGCGGGGCGACGCCGGCGGGCGCCACCGGCAAGGTCTACGGCTTCGTCTACTCGGGACTGGACGTCGGCTCGATGGTGACGCCGGTGTTCTTCGGCTGGCTGCTCGACCGCGGCCAGGCCGACGCGGTGTTCTACACCGTGGTGGCGGCGCTGGTGCTCACCATCGGCATGGTGCTCAACCTGCCGGGGCGGAAGAAAGCGCCCGCGGCCGCTTGATCAGTCGATGTAGTTGATCTTCCGGCGCTCCAGCAGCCGCAGCAGCGCCGGCCAATCCTTCCTGGTGGAGGAGCGATCCGGGCGGTTGAACTGCGCCGCCGCGTTGTCGCCCGCTTCCTTCGTCATCTGCAGCACGTTCTCCATGCCGCCGGCCATGGCGTCCACCTGGATCTGGCAGGCACAGTCCAGGTAGTACATCATCTCGAAGGCCTCGCGCACCGACTCGCCCAGGGTGAGCAGGCCGTGGTTGCGCAGGATCATGGCCCGCGACTTCGGCCCCAGGTCCTTGGCGAGGCGCACGCGCTCTTCCATGTCCAGCGCGATGCCCTCGTAGGCGTGGTAGGTGACCTCGCGCTGGATGCGCATGGCGTGCTGGCTGATGGGCAGCAGGCCGCACTTCATCGCCGACACCGCGACCCCGACGCGGGTGTGGGTGTGGATCACGCACACCGCCTCGGGGCGCGCCTCGTGGATGCAGCCGTGGATGACGAAGCCGGCCTCGTTGTAGCCGAGGTCCAGCGGGTCGTCGATGACCTTGCCGTCATGGTCGATCTTGATCAGGTTCGAGGCCGTGATCTCGTCGAACATCAGCCCGTAGGGGTTGATCAGGAACTCGTCGCTGCCGGGCAGGCGCGCCGAGAAGTGGGTGTAGATGAGGTCGGTCCAGCGGAACTGGGCGGCCAGCTGGTAGGCGGCGGCGAGGTCCACGCGCAGCTGCCATTCCTCCTTGCTGACGCGGTCACGGACGGGCTTGGACGGCTTGCTCTTGAGGACGGCGCTCATGTGGCGGTCTCCGCGTTGGTTTCCAGTGCCGGCGATTCTACTGCCTCCAGCGCCTCGAGCAGCAGGTCCGGATCGTCGCGCTCGAGGCGCAGGGGATCGGACAGCATCCGGCGCCAGAGGCGGGCGCGCGGCCGGCCGTGGTACAGGCCGAGCATGTGGCGCGCGATCCCGCGCAGGCGCACGCCGGCGCCGCGCATGCGCCGGGCATAGGCATGCATGGCGCGGACCACCGCGCGGCGCGAGGCGCCCTCGGGCGCGAGCACCCAGGGGTCGTGGTAGGCGGCGCGGCCCAGCATCACGCCGTCCACCCCGGGATACGGGGCGGCCGAGGCGAGCCCGCCGTTGAGGACGATCTCCAGCTGCGGGAAGTCGCGCTTGAGGCGCGCCACCTCGTCGTGGCGCAGGCGCGGCACCTCGCGGTTCTCCTTCGGCGACAGGCCCTTCAGCACCGCGTTGCGGGCATGGACGAGGAACGTGCGGCAGCCGGCCTCGGCGACCGCGCCGACGAAGTCGCGCACGAAGCCGTAGTCCTCGACGCGGTCCACGCCGAGGCGGTGCTTCACCGTCACCGGGATCGCGACCGCGTCGCCCATCGCCTTGACGCAGTCGGCCACCAATTGCGGCTCGCGCATGAGGCACGCCCCGAACGCGCCGCGCTGCACGCGCTCGCTGGGGCAGCCGACGTTCAGGTTGACCTCGTCGTAGCCGTAGCGCTCGACCAGCTTCGCGCAGCGGGCGAGGTCCTCGGGCTCGCTGCCCCCCAGCTGCGCCGCCACCGGGTGCTCCTCGGGCGAGAACGCCAGGTGGCGATCGACGTCGCCGTGGATGAGCGCGCCGGTGGTGACCATCTCGCTGTAGAGGAACGCCTGCGGCGAGACCTGGCGCAGGAAGAAGCGGCAATGCCGGTCGGTCCAGTCCATCATCGGCGCCACGCAGAGCCGATGAGGCGAGCTCATCTGAGGTCCAGCGCCCGCCTGCGCGTGATGTCCACCAGGCAGGCCTTGTGCGGCTCGCTGCCGGCCGCGCCGCGGCGCGCGCATTCGGCGGCGCGGTAGGCGAGGAAGGCCTCCGAGCTGCGGCGGAAGACGCTGGCCGCGTTCTCGTTGCCCGCCTTGTCGTCCGCCACCCGTGCCTCCACGAACAGCTGCGCGTAGCGGTGGGTCAGGTCCTGCTCGGCGACCACGAGCAGGGTGTCGAGGCAGGCGCCGGCGTCGCGGGCGCGCCGGCACTGGAGGAGCGCCGGGGCATCGCCGCGCGGCATCCAGTGGAAGAACAGGGCGCGGCGCTCGTCGGCGAGCAGGCAGACGAAGCTGACCTCGATCGGCACGCCCACCACATGCACGATGGCGCCCTCGCCGTGCAGCAGCGAGGCGACGAACTGGCTGCCCAGCTTCCTGGCGTAGCGGTCCATGGACAGGGTGGGCTGGTCCAGCTGCACCGCGGGCTTGCCCGCGGCCCCCGGGGGCAGTTGCGCCTCGGCGAGCGTCCGGCAAGCCTGGACTGCGGGACCCGAGTACTGGGCAAGCACGGGTGCGGCGGCGGAGAGAAGGACGAGCGGGGCCAGCAGGGCAAGCAGCTTCGTCATGGATACTGTCCGGTGGATTGCGCCCGCAGCCGGGCGAGGCCGAGCAGGCTTTCGGTGAAGGGGGCGGCGACGCCCGTCTTGGCGGCGATCTCCAGGGTGCCGCTCAGCAGGCCGTCGATCTCGAGCGCCTTGCCGGCCTCGAGGTCCTGCAGCATGGAGGTCTTGAACACGCCCAGGTGGCGCGCCATGTCCATGCGCGCCTCCGGATCGATGTCCGCGTCCACGCCCGCGGCGCGCCCGATGGCGAGCACCTCGCGCATGATGGCGACCATGTAGGCCTTGACCTGCGCGTCCGCGAGCAGCCGGTTCGCCGTGGCCAGCGTCAGCGCCGACACCGGGTTGAAGCTGACGTTGCCCAGCAGCTTGACCCAGAAGTCCTTCTCGATGAACGGGCTCTGCACCACCTCGAAGCCGGCGCCGGAGAGCGCCCCGGCGAGCTGCGCGGTGCGCTCGGTGTTCCGGCCCCCGGGCTCGCCCAGGATCAGGCGCTTGCCCATGTTGTGCTGGATGACGCCGGGCTCGGGCGTCGAGGCGGCGAGGTGGATCACGCAGCCCACGATGCGCTCGGTGGGCATGGCGCGCGACAGGGCGCCGCCCGGATCCAGCGTCTCCAGGCGAAGCTTGCCGCCTCCGAAGGGAAGGCGGTCGAAGAACCACCACGGCACGCCGTTCATGGCAGTGACGATGCTGGTGCGCTCGCCCAGCAGCGGCGCGATGTTCGCCGCCACCTGCGGCAGGCTCTGGCCCTTCACCGCGACGAACACGCAGTCCTGCTCGCCCAGCCTGGAGGGATCCACGTTGGCGCGGATGCGCGCGGTGAAATCGCCCTCGGCGGAGCGTACCCGCAGGCCCTTGGCGAGGATCTCCGTCAGGTGCGCGCCCCTGGCGACGACTGAGACCTCGTGGTCAGCCCGCGCGAGGCGCGCGGCGACCAGGCCGCCGACCGCGCCGGCGCCGTAAATGCATATTTTCATGGTGCTATTCTAGCGTTCGCCACGGAGGAACCATGTTCGCGTTCATGAAGAAGGTGAAGTCCCTGCTGCCCGCCGGCAGCACGCTCCCGGGGCGCAGCGCCCGGATGCCGGTGCCGGAGGCGCACTTCGTCAACGGCCACCGCATCGTGCCGCCGTTCCCGGCGGGCATGGCGCAGGCGGTGTTCGGGCTGGGCTGCTTCTGGGGCGCCGAGCGCCTGTTCTGGCAGATCCCGGGCGTCTACAGCACCGCAGTGGGCTATGCCGGCGGCGAGACGCCGAACCCGACCTACGAGGAAGTCTGTTCCGGGTTCACCAACCACACCGAGGCGGTGCTGGTGGTGTACGACCCGCAGCGCGTGAGCTATGAGGACCTGCTGAAGGCATTCTGGGAAGGACACGACCCGACGCAGGGCATGCGCCAGGGCAACGACCAGGGCACGCAGTACCGCTCGGCGATCTACTGCCACGGCGAGGCGCAGCTGAAGGCGGCGCTGGCCTCGAAGGAGGCGTTCGGCGAGGCGCTGCGCAAGGCGGGCTTCGGCGCCATCACCACCGAGATCCGGCCGGCGCCCGAGTTCTACTACGCCGAGGATTACCACCAGCAGTACCTCGGGAAGAACCCCGACGGCTATTGCGGCCTCGGCGGCACCGGCGTGGCCTGCCCGGCGGGAGTGCTCGCAAGAGCCTGAGCGGGCGCCGTGCGCCTCGACAAGTGGCTCTGGGCGGCGCGCTTCTTCAAGACGCGCGGCCTCGCGCAGCAGGCGATCGCCGGCGGGCGCGTGAAGCTGAACGGCGACCGGGTGAAGCCGGCGCACGCGGTGCGGCCCGGCGACGCGATCGTGGTGCGGATCGAGGAGATCGAATGGGACGTCGCGGTGCGCGGCCTGTCGGAGCGCCGCGGCCCGGCCGCGGAAGCCCGCAAGCTGTATGAGGAGAGCGCCGCCGGGCAGGCGGCGCGGCAGAAGGCGATGGACCAGCGGCGCTGGGGCGCCGAACCCTCGGCCGGCCTCAGGAGCCGGCCCACCAAGCGCGACCGGCGCCTACTGGAGCAGCTCGCGGGCCGCGAACCGGATCCGGTCGACTAGGCCCGGTCCCGGCGCGGGCGCCTCCATCCCGACCGGCGCCGGCGCGCGCCCGATGAGCGCCGGCAGCACGTTCAGCCTGGGCGCGTTGTCCCGCCGCATCAGTTCCCAGTGGCCGTAGGAAAGGGGCGAGAAGCGCGCCAGGTCGCACAGGTGGCTCGCCATCCGGACCAGCAACCCGGGAACCGGGACCGCCGGCGCGGGCGGCAGTCCCTGCGCGCACCGCAGGGCCGCCAGGTGCTCGGCCATGGTGCGCCGCGCGCCGCCGCCCAGCTCGACTTCCCGCCAGCCGTCGGCGCCGCTCTTCTCGCACAGCGCGGCAATGGCCTCGCCCAGGTCGCGCACGTCCAGCGCCGCGATCCGGCCCGCGGCATCGGCGGGGACGAAGTGCAGCGGCCAGCGCGCCACCCGGCGCAGCCAGCGGGCGCCAAAGCCGCCCTCGCCGTCCAGCAGGGAAGGGCGCACGATGCTCCAGTCGGCCCTGCTTGCCATGATGGCGCGCTCGCCGGCCAGCTTCGAACGTAAAAAGCCACTCCGCGCCAGCTCCGTAAGGCCGAGCGCGGAAATGTGGATCAACCGGATGGACTTGCGCGCGCAGGCCTCGGCCAGCGCGCGCGGGGCGCGGTAGTGGACGCGCTCGTAGGTCGCGAAGCCGCGCTCGCGCAGGATGCCCACCGCGTTCACCACGCAGTCGACGCCGCGCAGCAGTTCGTTCCAGGCCGACGGGGCGGTGAGCCAGTCCAGGTGCGACTCGCGGCGCCCGGCGAGGAACAGCGCCACCGGGAGGCGGCGCCCGGCGCGCGCCGGGTCGCGGGAGGCGATGAGCACGTCGTGGCCGCGCGCCTGCAGGGCCAGCGCGGCGTGCCGGCCGATGAAGCCGGCGCCGCCGAGGATGAGGACTTTCATGATTAGTCCTTTCTGTTATTTCTGCCTTGACAGAACTTTAAGACATGACTATCCTCCGTGTCAAGCCCTTCGCGCCCCGACCCCAGACCCCTTGGCCCCCGACACCGGCATCACCGAGCGCTTCGTCCTGCACTGGGGCGAGATGGCCGCGCGCTGGGGCGTCAACCGCACCGTGGCCCAGATCCACGCCCTCTTGTTCCTCGCCGGCCGGCCGCTCAACGCCGAGGACATCGCCGCGCAGCTGCGGGTGGCGCGCTCCAACGTCAGCACCAGCCTGCGCGAGCTGCAGAACTGGGACCTGGTGAAGGTGGTGCACCAGATCGGCGACCGGCGCGACCACTTCGAGACCCTGCAGGACCCCTGGGAGCTGCTGCGGGTGATCGTGCGCGAGCGCAAGGAACGGGAGTTCGACCCCACCGTGGCCTTCCTGCGCGACTGCGTCGACAGCCCGGCGCTCGCGCGCGAGGACCCGGCGACGCAGAAGCGCCTGCGCGAGACCCTGGCGCTGATGGAGTCGCTCTCCAGCTGGGCCGAGCAGATGCTCGGCATGGACAACAGCGTGCTCAAGCGCCTGGCCAAGCTGGGGGCCAAGCTGGAGACGAAAATGCGGGCTCTCCTGAAGGCCGCCTAGGAGGCTTGGTGAACACGACGCGGAAGTTCTGCGTGCCGCTGAAGGTGTACTACGACAAGTCCTGTCCGCTGTGCGCCACCGAGATGGACGCCCTGCAGGAACTGGACTGGCGCGGGCGGCTGGAGCTGGTGGACTGCTCGGCCGCCGGGTTCGAAGACCGCGTCGCGGCCGGGGAGGGCGTCACGCGCGAGGCGATGATGACCCGCCTGCACGCGCGCGACCCGGAAGGGCGCTGGCTGAAGGGACTGGATGCCTTCGAGGCGGTCTATGCCGCCGCGGGGTTGGACCGCGCGGCCCGGCTCTGGGCGCATCCGCGCCTGCGGCCGGTGCTCGACCGGATCTACCCGTGGGTCGCCCGTTACCGCCAGCCGCTGTCGCGGCTGGGGCTGCATCGCCTGGTCGGCCCCCTGATCCGGGCGGGCGGCCGGCGCTGAGAGCGCCGATGTAACCGATCGGTTACATCGGTCCCGTCCTCAGGCCGCCTTCGACTTCGCCGGCCCCGCCTTGGAGATCAGCTCGCGCAGCACGTAGGGCAGGATGCCGCCGTGCTTGTAGTAGTCCACCTCGATCGCGGTGTCGATGCGCGACTTCACCTTCACCGACTGCGTCGAGCCGTCCTTGCGCGTGAGGGTGAGCGTCAGTTCCTGCTGCGGGCGGATGTCGTCCAGCCCGGAGATGGAGACGGTCTCCTCGCCCGTGATGCCGAGCGACGCGGCGCTGTCGGAGCCCATGAACTGCAGCGGCAGCACGCCCATGCCCACGAGGTTGGAGCGGTGGATGCGCTCGAAGCTGCGCACGATCACCGCCTTGACCCCCAGCAGCTGCGTGCCCTTGGCCGCCCAGTCGCGCGAGGAGCCGGTGCCGTATTCCTCGCCGCCGAAGATCACCGTCGGGGTGCCGTCGGCGATGTAGCGCATGGCGGCGTCGTAGATGGGCAGTTCCTCGCCCTTGTACTTCGTCAGGCCGCCTTCCTTGCCCCCCAGCATCAGGTTCTTGATGCGCACGTTGGCGAAGGTGCCGCGCATCATCACCTCGTGG
>CAZMDA010000079.1:0-13521 GCA_964564865.1 uncultured Bordetella sp.
CCGAAGAGAAGGCGCGCGTCGCCCGCGAGGCGCGCGAGGCGCGCCAGGCCCAGGAGCGCGCCGAGCGCGAGGCCCGCATCCGCGAGCTGGAGGACCGGGTGAGGGCGCGCGAAGCCGAGCGCGCCCGCGCGCGCGCCGCGGCCGAGCGCGAGCACCGCGCCTGGCTCGACCAGCAGCAGCGCGAGCGCGACGCCCGCGCCCGAGGCGGCTGGACCGACGCCGACGCGAACGCCGCCGCGGCGCGCAAGAAGAAAAAGGAGGAGGAGGAAGGCAAGACCTGGGCGGACTACGTCGTCGAGTATGCCGACAGCGCCGCCAACTGGGTGAAGGACAAGATCAAGGGCAAGGTCGAGGACAAGGTCAAGGAGACGCTCATGGAGCGCAGCGGCGTCGGCGCCGCGCTGGAGAACACCGGGCTGGACAAGTCGCTCGGCGCCGTCACCGACGGCATCGGCAAGATCCAGGCGGTGAAGAAGCTGGGCGACTCGATGGACGCCGAGCTCAAGCGCCAGCCGGCGCTGCGCGAGCGCATCGAGAACCGCATGGAGCAATGGTCGTCGGCGCGCCCGCACATGGAGTACAGCCAGAAGAGCAACCGCGACATGCAGCGGGGTGCATCCGGCAACCTGTACGGGAAGGAGATGTTCGGCACGGTGTCGCGCATGGTGGAGGCCAACCGATGAACGCCCTCGCCAGGTTCGCCCCCCTCGCGGCGCTGCTCGCCGCGCTCGCCGGCCCCGCGGCCGCGCAGCAGGCCGCGGCGCCGGCCTTCGACGTGCTCGCCAATCCGGACTTCCGCCTCGCCACGAGCGACTTCTCGGCGCCGGACACGCTGGAACTCGCCGCGCACATCCACATGACGCTGCGCCAGCACGAGCAGGCCATCCCGATGTACGAGGCCCTGCTCAAGAGCGAACCCAACCGGGCGGACCTGTGGGCGATGCTGTCCGCCGCGTACAACCGGGTGGACGAGCCACGCGAAGCCTTCGACGCAGCCGAGATCGCGATCACGCTGGCGCCCCACTACCCGCACTTCTACGCCGAGCGGGGCATCGCCGCGTTCCTCCTCGGCCGGCACGAGCGCGCCGTCGCCGACCTCGCGCACTTCGCGAAGACGTTCCCGGTCAACGCTCGCGCGCGCTTCTACCTGGGCCTCGCGCAGGCGGCGAGCGGCGACAGCGGGGCGGCGCAGGCGAGCCTGGTCCGGGCGCGCGCGCTCAACCCGGCGCTGACGCTGCTCGCGAACTACTACCTCGGCCTCATCGCCGCGGGCGAAGGCCGCGTCGCCGCCAGCCGCCAGCTGCTCGGCGAAGCGCGGGAGGCGTTCGAGGACACCAGCCTGCCGGTCAAGGACCTCATGCGCGGCCAGTTGCGGGCGCTGGACGGCGCCATCGCGCAACGGCTGCGCGCCGCGACGCATGAAGCCGATGCGCGCGCGGCCCACGTGCCCGGTTCGCCTGCCCGGCGCTGACCCGGCCGCCGGGGGCCGCCGCTACAATGCGGCGCATATGGATGCGTCGCTCCCGGAATCGACGCACGTGGCCCCGGGCCGGATCCTGGCCGCCGCGCTCGCGGGCGCGGCGATCGCGCTGCTCGCGGCCCTCTGGCTCGCGCTGCACGAGCCCTGGCTCGGACTGGCGTTCGCTGAGCCGCCGGGATCGGAAGCGGGCCTCGTGGTCGAATCCGCGGACGCCCGCGCGCGCGCGGCCGGCCTGCGCCCCGGCGACCGCGTGCTCGCCGTCGAGGCCGGCGGCGAGCGCTTCGACATCCCCCCGGACTGGCTGGTCGAGACCCCGAGCTACTTCATCCGCTACGCGGACTACAACGCGTTCCTGGCCCGGCAGGGCGAGCTGCGCCGCGTGCTCGAGGCGCCCGAGGTGGAACTGGTCCGCGGCGACGGCAGCAGAGCGCGCATCGCGCCGGTGGACCGGCCGCTTGCCGCGCTGCCGGTGGCGTTCTGGTACCAGGTCGCCTACGCGCTGCTGGCGCTGTCCGTGGGCGCGGTGCTGCTCGCGTTCCGCGCCGGCGACCCCTCGGCGCGCTGGTTCGCGCTGGGAAGCTTCGGCTTCTACCTCGGCACGCTGATGCGCGCGCTGTACGGCTCGCGCAGCCTGGTCATCGACGCGCAGGTCCTGGAGGCCGCGGTGGCCGTCGCCCATGCGAGCGCGCTCTGCTCGCTGTCGGCCCTTGCCTGCTTCGCGTGGCATTTCCCGCGCCGCTACGCGCGGGCGCCGCTGCCCGCGGTGGTGGCGGCGTTCGCGGCCGCGGCCTGGATCGCGGACACGCTGCAGCTGGCGCCGACCACCAACCTCGCCTACCGCGGGCCGATGATGGCGCTGACCCTGCTCATCGCGATGCTGGCCATCCTGCAATGGCGAGCGGCGCGGCATGACCCCGTGCAGCGCGTGCTCGCGGGATGGATGGTCCTGATGCTGCTGGCCGCGCCGGTCGTCTGGGGCAGCGGGCTGGTGGTGGTCGCCCTCGGCGGCGAGCTCGCCATCCCGCGCGGCACGCACGGCCTGTCCTCGGCGATCGTCCTGTACCTGGGCATGGTGCTGCTCATCATGAAGCACCGCGCCTTCGACCTGGAGCGCTGGTGGATCGAGGCCTGGACCTGGTTCCTCTGCGGCGCCCTGGTCATTGGGCTGGACGTGCTCCTGATCTACGCGCTGTCGATGCAGGAGACCACGGCGCTCGCGGTTTCGCTTGCCGCGGTGGGCTGGCTCTACTTCCCGCTCCGGCAATGGCTGCTCACCCGCATCTGGCGGCGGCAGCAGCGCGACCTGCGCGACCTGTTCCCGGACCTGGTGCGCATCCTGCTCGCGCCGGCGGACGGCGCGCCTCCGCTGGAGGAGCGCTGGCGCGCGCTGCTCGCGCGGGTGTTCGAGCCGCGCGCCCTGGTGCAGATGGAGAGCGGGCCGGCGTCGGTGCGCATCGAGCAGGGCGGCCTGCGCCTGGTGGTGCCGCAGTCCGGCGGCAGCGGCGCCATCGCGCTCGACTACGCCGACGGCGGCGAGCGGCTGTTCTCGCGCCGCGACGCGCGGCTCGCGCAGGGCCTGCTCGACCTGCTGCGCCAGGGCGCCGGCTACCAGGACGGCTACTGGCGCGGCGTCGAGAGCGAGCGCGACCGCATCGCGCGCGACCTGCACGACGACATCGGCGCCAAGCTGCTCACGCTCATCCATGAAAGCAACTCCGAGCGCGTCGCGACCCTGGCGCGCGCCGCGGTCGCGGAGATGCGCGAGGTCGTGGCGGGGCTGCGCGCGCAGCCGCTGGCGCTCGCCGATGCGCTGGCCGACTGGCGCGCGGAGCTCGCCGAGCGCGCGGCGGCCGCGGGCTGCGAGATGACCTGGCGCCAGCCCGAGGCCGTGCCGGCGACCCGGCTGTCCCCGCGCCAGCAGCTCAACCTCGCGCGCATCCTGCGCGAGGCGGCCTCCAACGCGCTGCGCCACGCCGGCGCGCGCGCGATCGAGGTCGCGATCGAGATCCGCGACGGCGCGCTCGGCATCGAGATGCGCCACGGCGGCGCGGTGACCGACCCGGCGCAGTGGCGCGAGGGCACCGGCCTCGCCACCATGCGGCGCCGCGCGGCCGACCTGGCCGGCACGATCGCCTGGCGGCGCGAGGACGGTGCCGGCCTGCGCCTCGCGCTCTCGGTCCCGCTGCCGGCCGCGGGCGGCGCATGAAGGCCGGCCTGGTGGTCGAGGACATCCCGGCCACGCGCCTGTGGCTTTGCGAGGCGCTCGCAAGCGCGTTTCCCGGCATCGCCATCGAGAGCGCGGGCAGCCTGGCGGCGGCGCTCGCGCTCATCGAGCGGCAGGGGTTCGAGGTCGCGCTGGTGGACCTGGACCTGCCCGACGGTTCCGGGCTGGAGGCGATCGGCGCGCTGCGCCGGCGCTCGCCCGCCACCGCCGCGGTGGTGACGACGATCTTCGACGACGACGCGCACGTGTTCCCGGCGATGCAGGCGGGCGCGCAGGGCTACCTGCTGAAGGAGCAGCCGCGCGAGCGCTTCATCGCCGGCCTGCAGGGCATCCTGCGCGGCGACCCGCCGCTGTCGCCGGCGATCGCACGGCGGATGATCGCCCACTTCAACGCCGCCGCGCCGGCCGACGGCGGCGAGGTCGCCTTGACGCCGCGCGAGACCGAGGTCCTGCGGCTGGTGGCCAAGGGCTTCACCCAGCAGGAGATCGCCGGGCACCTCGGGCTGTCCCGCCACACCGTGGTGGACCACGTGAAATCGCTCTACCGCAAGCTGAACGTCTCCTCGCGCGCCGAGGCGGCGCTCGCGGCGACGCGCCGGGGACTGGTGCGCTAGCTCCGCTAGAATCCGGGCATCGTGAAGCTCCATGCCCATGCGCCATCCGGCCGCAACACCTTCACCGGCTACGGCGAGGGCTGGTTCGCGGTCAACGGCGAGCGCCGCGCCGCCAGCCTGATCGTGTTCCCGGACCGCGTCCTCGACTGGCCGGTGGCCGGGTTCGAGGCGCTGCGCGCCGAGGACTTCGCGATGCTCGCCGAGGCGCGGCCGGAGATCGTGCTGCTGGGCACCGGGGCGCGGCAGCGCTTCCCGCACCCGCGCCTGACGCAAGCCCTGATGCAGGCGCGCGTCGGCCTCGAGGTCATGGACACCGCGGCCGCGTGCCGCACCTACAACATCCTCATGGCGGAGGAACGGCTGGTCGCCGCCGCCCTGCTCGTGGCATGAGCGCGCTCAGCCTGGGCTACATCCTGCTGGCGGTGGCGCTGGGCACCGGGGCGCAGCTGCTGCTCAAGGCGGGCACCAACGCCACGCCGGTCGGCTGGGCGCTTGCGCTGGAGCCGCGCATCATCGGCGGCGCCGCCTGCTACGCCGTCAGCCTCGTGGTCTGGGTGCTCGCGCTGGCGAAGACGCCAGTCAGCGTCGCCTACCCCATGGTGTCGCTGGGCTTCGCGCTCAACGCGGTGCTGGCGTGGTGGCTGCTGGGCGAGAGCCTGGCGGCCATGAAGCTGGTCGGCATCGGCTTCATCATCGTCGGCGTGGTCCTCGTCGCCCGCTCCTAGGATGCAGATTCCCGTCATCGAGCCGGGCGACATCCCGCCCGATCCGGTCGCGCCCGACGCGCTGGTGGGCATCCCGCGCCAGCAGACCAACCCCGCACGCTGGCAGGGCGAGGGCTGGAGGGCGTTCGCCGGCGCACTGGCGGAGGCCGGCGTGGCGCTCATCGAGGACGCGCCCGCGCGCGGCACCTTCGCCACCGACGCCGGCGGCACCGCCTACGGCATGCCGCACGGCGTGGTGATCGCGCGCAGCGCGCAGCAGGTGTCGGCCCTGCTCAAGGCGGCACAGGCGCACCGCGTGCCGGTGACGGTGCGCGGCGGCGGCCTGACCACCGAAGGCGAGTCGGTGGCCTTCGGCGGGGTGCTGCTGGACATGACCGGCATGAGCCGCGTGCTCGCCGTGGACAAGGCGAAGCGCACCGTGCGCACCGAGGCGGGCATCTTCTGGGCGAGCCTGGCCGAAGTCCTGCGCCGCCACGGCATGGACTACCTGTCGGCGCCGCTCAACCTCACCTCCTCGGTCGGCGGCACGCTGGGCGTGGGCGGCATCGACGTCAACTCGCCACGCCTGGGCTGCAGCGCGGACCAGGCGCTCGCGCTGCAGGTGGTGACGCCCACGGGCGAAATCGTCGAGTGTTCGGACAGCGAGAACCCGGAGCTGTTCCGGCGCGTGATCCTGGGCTACGGCCAGTTCGGCGTCATCACCGAGGCGACGCTCGCCATCCGGCCCTACACGCCGCTGAGGATGCGCTACTACTATTACGCATCGCTGCGCACCGCGATCGAGGACCTGCAGGCCCTGGACCGGGAGGACGCGAGCGACTATTCCGGCATCCTCACCATGATGGACAAGGCGATCACGCTGCTGGTCGCCTTCGATTCGGACGAGCGCGAGGCGGCGTTCGACGCGCGCTGGCGCGCCCGCCTGCGCGGCAGCGGCGAAGCCGGCTTCGCGCTGCGCATGGCCCTCCACTACGCGTTGCGCCCCTGGCGGTGGCGGGAAGCCCTGTTCCTGCTGCGCCGCAAGCGCCAGCTGTTCCCGGAGTTCCGCCGCCCCGAGCACATGCGGGACGGCAGGATGCACGACCGCACCGTGGTGTTCTCGCGGGCGGTGTGGAAGTTCTGGGGCGGGCGGCAGATGGTGATCCCGGACCTCGCGACCTCGGCGGAGAAGTTCGCCGAGGCGGTGGAGCGCGGCAACGCGGTGTGCCGGCAGTACTTTCCGTACTACACGCTCTACTGCGTCGGCATCCGACTGCGCGAGGACCATCGCCCGCACTACGAGCTGAGCTGCATTCCGCCGGATGCGCGGGGCTGGGCCTACGGCTGCGAGTTCGAGCCGCTGCTCGGGGACGAGACCTGGAGCCGGGACACGCTGCAGTCGTTCAAGAACGCCATCTACGACATCGGCCTCGACCTGGGCGGGAGCTACTACCGCTTCGGCGGCATGATGAAGGGCTACATCCGCCGCGCCTTCGGCGACGCGCTGGTGGACCGGCACCTCGCCATGAAGCGCGCGGCCGATCCGGCCATGATCCTCAACCGCGATGTGATATTTTGATTTCATGGCTCCGCCGGCGCCGAACCACTCCTCCTGCAGCGGCTGCGACCTGTGCCTGCTCGCCTGCCCGGTCTGGCGGCAGACGCGCGACATCCGCCTCACGCCGCACGGCCGCGCCAAGGCGCTGCAGCACGGCGCGACCGCCGCGGAGCTGGGCGCGTCGGTTTCCAGTTGCACCCTGTGCGGTTCCTGCGAGCCCGCCTGCCCGGAGGAGATCCCGCTGGTGGACCTGATCCTCGGGCTGCGGCGGCAGAGCCCGCTGGCCGCGTTGCCGGCCGGGCCGGCAGCGGCGCAGGCCACCCCGGGCGCGACCCTGCTCCTGCCGGACCCGGCGTTGCGCGGCGACGCCGGGCGGCTGCAGCGCATCGCCGCGCTGCTCGGGGCCGCGATCGCCGCGGACGACGGCGCCGACATCGGCCTGGCGCTGGAGGCCGGCGCCGTGATTCCCTCCGCGCGCCTCTCGGAGTTCCTCGCCAGCCTCGCCTCGGCGACGCGCCTGGTGGCGGCGGACGGCCTGCTGCTGCGGCGCCTGCGCGAGTGGCTGCCGGGGAAGCGGACCGAGGGCCTCGGCGTCGCGCTGAGCGCGCTGCCCGCGGTGCGCGGCAAGCTGCGCGCCCGCGACCTCTACGTGATCGAGCCGCGCGCCTTCCATGCCGACCATGCAGGCCTCGTCGGGCACTACGATGCCTTGCGCGCGGCGCTCGGCCTGGAGATGAACCTCGACCTGCAGCGCCTTGCCATCGCCACCACCGCCTCGAGCGCGCAGCGCCGGCTCGGGCTGCCGGCGCTCGACGCCGAGGACCAGGCGCGCTGGATCCTGGAGGGCCGGGACTTCGGCCGCGTGGTGGTCGAGGACGCGCACGACTGCGCGGTGTTCGCGGCGGTGACCGACCGTCCGGTCCTTCACGTGGGGGATTTGTGAGCGCAGTACGCGACGTCCACACCCTGATCGTCGGCGCCAGCCTGTCGGCGGCGGCGGCCGCCAAGCGCACGGTGGACGCCGGGCTGGAAACGGTGATCCTGGAGAGGAAGGAGCTGCCGCGGCACAAGATCTGCAGCGGCATCCTGTCGCCGCGCGGCTACCGCTTCCTGCTGGAGAACTTCGGCCCCCTGCCGCGCGAGGCGCTGCACGAGCCGACCTCCTGCCGCGGCGTCACCTTCCACTTTCCCTGCCGGATCCCGCTGTCGATGGATTTCTTCGGCGGCACCACGCCCCACCTGCACCGCAAGTACTCGGACTACTGGGCGATCAAGCGCAGCGGCGCCGAGGTGCACGACCAGACCTCGTTCGCGGGCCTGGAGGACAAGGGCGACCATGTGCTGGTGCGCGCGCGCAGCCGGGGCGAGGACCGCCTGTACCGCGCGCGCCAGGTGATCGGCGCCGACGGCCCGAGTTCCCTCGTCACCCGCGCGGTCTACCCGGACTACCCGAAGCGGATCCCCTGGTTCTTCGTCGGCCAGAAGTTCCATGACATCGTGGACTGCCCGCTCGACCCGGCCTATTTCCACTTCTGGTTCCACCCGGAGCTGGGCCACTACACCTGGAGCCACGCCCGCGACGGCCGCCAGATCGTCGGCGTCGGCTTCAAGCGCGGCGACAACTTCGACGAGCGCCATCGCAAGGTGAAGCGCTACCTGGAGGACGTGCACCAGGTGCGGCTTGCCGGGCACGAGGACGAGGAAGGCTGCGCCGAGAACTTCGGCCCCTCGCTCATCGACCGCTACGTGTTCGGCAAGGGCAACGTGCTGATCACCGGGCAGGCGAGCGGCTTCCTCAACATGATCGGCGAGGGCATGAGCTGCGCGCTGCATTCCGGCGCCATCGCGGGCGAGGCGGTGGTGGAGGCGCGCCTGCGCGGCCGGCCGGTGCAGGAGACGTACCGGCGCATGATTTCGTCGGAAGTTCGCCGCACCACCGACCAGTGGAACCCGCTCAAGATCGCCTTCGGCAAGCCGCACGAGGCCGACTTCCCGGCTGCGCTGCTGCAGCTGTCCTGGCGCGAGCGTCGCCTGGTGCTGCGCGACATCTGGCGCTTCCTCCTCCTGTACAAGGAGTTCAACTGGGGCCGGCAGATCGGCGCGCTCGCGCTCGCGCGCCTGGTCGGCAACGGCTACCCGATGCAACGCTGGCTCTGACGAAGGACCGCTCCATGACCCTGTTCCCCGGCTTCAAGGCGAAGCGCGTCCGCGCGAGCGGCGCCACCATCCACCTGGTCCACGGCGGCGAAGGCCCGCCGGTGCTGCTGCTGCACGGCTATCCGGAGACCCACGCCATGTGGCACAAGGTGGCGCCGGCGCTCGCGCGCGACTACAGCGTGGTCTGCGCCGACCTGCGCGGCTACGGCGACTCGTCCAAGCCGAAGGGCCTGCCCGATCATTCGAACTACTCGAAGCGCGCCATGGCGCAGGACATGGCCGAGGTCATGACCGCGCTCGGCCACCGCCGGTTCCACCTCGTCGGCCACGACCGCGGCGCGCGCGTGGCGCATCGCCTCGCGCGCGACCACGGCCGGCGCGTGCGCTCGCTCACGGTCATGGACATCTGCCCGACGCTGAAGATGTACGAGAGCACCGACCAGGCCTTCGCCACCGCCTACTACCACTGGTTCTTCCTGATCCAGAAGCCGCCGCTGCCGGAGCGGCTGCTCGCGGGCAAGGTGCCCGGCTACATCCTCGACCGCCTGGGCGGCGGCCGCGCCGGCGCCAGTCCCTTCGCGCCGGCGGCGCGGCGCGAGTACGAGCGCGCCTTCCGCGACCCGAGGTGCATCCACGCCACCTGCGAGGACTACCGCGCCTCGGCCGGCATCGACCTCGCGCACGACCGCGCCGACCGGGGCCGGAAGCTCGCCATGCCGGTGCTGGCGCTGTGGGGCGCGAAGGGCGTGGTGGCGCGCACCTTCGACCCGATCCGCGACTGGCGCGAGGTGGCGAAGGACGTGCGCGGCAAGGCGCTGGACTGCGGCCACTTCCTGCCGGAGGAGAAGCCCGCCGAGGTGCTGCGGGAACTGCGCCGCTTCCTCGCGGCCGTCGGGTCCGGCGCGAGGTGATCCAGATCGCGCCCAACCGCCAGGCGCTGCTGGGTCCGGAGGACCGGTGGTCCCTGGCTCCGGTGGCGGTCTGGCTGCTGACCGAGGGCAGGCGCATCGAGGATCCCCCGGCCTTCGCCGCCGCGCTCATGGCGCAGCTGGACGCGGCGGGCGCCCGCATCGACCGCATCAGCATCTCAAGCAGCACGCTGCACCCGCAGATGCTCGCCTGGGGAATCCGCTGGAGCCGCGTCAACGGCAGCCAGCTCTGGACCGGCACCCATGCCTCCATCACCACCGATGCCTACATCGGCAGCCCGGCGCAGTATGTGCGGGAACGCAAGCTGGCGTTCCGCCGGCGGCTCGAGGGCCTCGCCGAATCCGACCACGTGCTGCTGCATGAGCTGCGCGCCGAGGGGTTGACCGACTACGCGGCCATCCCGATGGTCTTCGGCAACGGCACGGTCAACGTCTTCACGCTCGCCACCGCCGCCCCCGGCGGGTTCGCCGAAGGCGACCTCGAGCGCTTCGCGGCCTTGTCGAACCTGGTCGCGCCGCTGTTCGAGCTGATCGAGCGCCGGCGCATGACGCTGGGGCTGCTGGACACCTTCATCGGCCCGCGCATCAGCGAGCGCATCCTCGGCGGCCAGGTCCGGCGCGGCGACGGCGACCGCATCGAGGCGGCGTTCTGGTATTCGGACCTGCGCGGCTTCACCGACCTGAGCGAGCGGCTCCCGACCGGCCAGCTGCTCGACCTGCTGAACGACTACTTCGAGTGCTGCGCCGCCGCCTCGGCATCCCGCGGCGGCGAGATCCTGCAGTTCATCGGCGACGCGGTGCTGATCGTGTTCGAGATCCGCGACCACGCCGACCAGCGCAAGGTCTGCGAGGCGGCGCTCGACGCGGCCATCGACGCCTTTGCCTCGATCGGGGTCATCAACCACCGCCGCCGGCGGGCCGGACTGCCGGCGATCGAGTTCGGCCTCGGCCTGCACGTGGGCGAGGTCACCCACGCCAACGTCGGCTCGCCGGACCGGCTGGCCTTCAACGTCGTCGGTCCCGCGGTCAACCGGACCGCGAGGATCCAGGCGAGGACGAAGGACGCCGGGGTGTCGCTGCTCGTTTCGGCGAAGTTCGCCGCGCAGGTCCGCCAGCCGCTGCGCAGCATGGGAAGCTTCGACCTGCGCGGCGTCGCGGGTGTTCACGAAGTCTTCACGCCGGAAAAAGGGCTTTGATTTCAGGCCCCTGCGACGGACTTGCGGCTGTCGCAAAAAACATGTTCAATGAAAGCGTTGCATCGCAAAGCTGAGGCAGATTGCCAAGTAGCTCAGTACATGCCCGGTAAAGCATCGGCAGGCAAAGTGCAGGACTTCACCCTGCCCGCCACCGGCAACGCCACGTTCCGGCTCTCGGACCACCGCGGCAAGACGCTGGTCCTGTACTTCTACCCCAAGGACAACACCCCCGGCTGCACCGTCGAGGGCGAGAATTTCCGCGACCTGCACAAGGCCTTCCGCAAGGCCGGCGCGGAGGTGTTCGGCGTCTCGCGCGACTCGCTGAAGTCGCACGACGCCTTCAAGCGGAAGATGGGCTTCCCGTTCGAGCTGCTGTCGGACCCGGACGAGGCGGCCTGCAGGCAGTTCGGCGTCATCAAGCTGAAGAACATGTACGGGAAAAAGGTCCGCGGCATCGAGCGCAGCACCTTCGTCATCGACGGCGAGGGCCGGCTGGCGCGCGAATGGCGCGGGGTGAAGGTGCCGGGCCACGCACAGGAGGTACTCGACTTTGTTAAGACCCTCTGAGAGTCCGCAATCGCTGGAACAAGAACGGACCGAAGCCGCAAGCGCAGAACCCCTCCCCGCCATGGCGAAACGCCCCCGCAAGCCCGCCCGCACCCGCGCCACCAAGCTGTTCGTGCTCGACACCAACGTGCTGATGCACGACCCCTCCAGCCTGTTCCGCTTCGAGGAGCACGACCTGTACCTGCCGATGGGCACGCTGGAGGAGCTCGACGCGAACAAGAAGGGCCTGTCGGACGTGGCGCGCAACGCGCGCCAGGCGAGCCGCTTCCTGGACGAGATCGTCTCGGCCAAGGGCGGCGACATCGCCGCCGGCCTGCCGCTGCGCACCCGCGAAGGGGGGCCGCACGCCCCCGGGCGGCTGTTCCTGCAGACCGAGGCGATCAACGGCAACCTGCCGGCGACCCTGCCCGCGGGCAAGACCGACAACCAGATCCTGTCGGTGGTGCGCCACCTGAAGACCCGGGAGCCGCAGCGCGAGGTCATCCTGGTGTCCAAGGACATCAACATGCGGATCAAGGCGCGCGCGCTGGGGCTCGCCGCCGAGGACTACGCCAACGACAAGGTGCTGGAGGACACCGACCTCCTGTACACCGGCGTGCGCCGCCTGCCGGCGGGCTTCTGGGACGGCCACGGCAAGGACATGGAATCCTGGAAGAAGGACGGCCACACCTACTACCGCATCCGCGGCCCGCTGGTGCCGCAGTTCAGCCTGAACGAGTTCGTCTGGGACGAATCCGGCGAGCGGCCGCTGCTCGCGCGCGTGACCGAGCAGGCCGGGCGCATGGCGGTGCTCGAGACGCTGCGCGACTACAGCCACGCCAAGAACGCGGTCTGGGGCATCACCGCGCGCAACCGCGAGCAGAACTTCGCCCTCAACCTGCTCATGAACCCGGCGATCGACTTCGTCACGCTGCTGGGCCAGGCCGGCACCGGCAAGACGCTGCTCACCATCGCCGCCGGCCTGACCCAGGTGCTGGACGACAAGCGCTACTCGGAGATCATCATGACGCGGGTCACGGTGCCGATCGGCGAGGACATCGGCTTCCTGCCCGGCACCGAGGAGGAGAAAATGCAGCCGTGGATGGGCGCGCTGGAGGACAACCTGGACGTGCTCAACGCCTCGGACGCCTCCGGCGGCGAGTGGGGCCGCGCCGCGGCGCGCGACCTGGTGCGCTCGCGCATCAAGATCAAGTCGCTCAATTTCATGCGCGGCCGCACCTTCGTCAACAAGTGGCTGATCATCGACGAGGCGCAGAACCTGACCCCCAAGCAGATGAAGACCCTGGTCACCCGCGCCGGTCCCGGCACCAAGGTGGTGTGCCTGGGCAACATCGCCCAGATCGACACGCCCTACCTGACCGAGGGCTCCTCGGGCCTCACCTTCGTGGTGGACCGGATGAAGGGCTGGGCGCATGCCGGGCACGTGACGCTGGCGCGCGGCGAGCGTTCAAGGCTGGCGGACTATGCGGCAGCATCCTTGTAGCGCCGCGGCCTCGCTCTAGATTTCTGCTAACCTTCGCAGCCTCGCAAAAAGGATCCGAACGATGAACGTGCTGAAGATGTCCGTCGCCCTGCTTGCCGCCCTCGCCTTCGCGCAGCCGGCGGCCGCGCAGACCAAGGGCTACGAGCCGCAGGTCGGCCAGGCCGGCAAGGACGTGATCTGGGTGCCGACGCCCGACGAAGTGGTGGACCGCATGCTGCGCATGGCGCAGACCACCAAGGACGACCTGGTGTACGACCTCGGCGCCGGCGACGGCAAGATCGCCATCGCGGCGGCGAAGAGGTTCGGCGCGCGCGCGGTGGGCATCGAGTACAACCCGGACATGGCCCGGCACGCGCAGTCCAACGCCGAGAAGGCCGGCGTCGCCGGGCGCGCGCGCATCCAGCAGGGCGACATCTTCGCCACCGACTTCAGCCAGGCCACCGTGGTCACCATGTACCTGCTGCCGGCGCTGAACCTGAAGCTGCGCCCGACCATCCTCGCCATGCGGCCCGGCACGCGCGTGGTGTCGCACTCCTTCACCATGGACGACTGGGAGCCGGACGAGACCTCCAACATGGACGGCCGCCGCGCCTACTTCTGGGTGGTGCC
>CAZMDA010000080.1:0-13031 GCA_964564865.1 uncultured Bordetella sp.
GAGCTTGTCGTAAAGCGTGCGTCCCGGCATGGTCGGCGTTCCTTGGGGGGGCCAAATTATCCCACAGCGAATCAGCGTCCTGCGCCCGCCGTCGGATTGATTGTCAGACAATTTAAGCAGACTACATCTTCAGTGTCAATCCGCCGCGTGCTACAGTGCGCCGATGGCCCCCAAGGCGACAGGCGCGCGCGGCACGGCCCCGGACACCCGCCGGCACGGCCAGGCCGTGGACGACGTCTTCGACACCATCCGGCAGGGCATCCTCACCGGGCGCTTCGCGCCCGGCCAGCGCCTCGTGATCCGCGACCTCGAGGACGAGATCGGCTACAGCCGGAGCACCTTCCGCGAGGCGTTCCGGCGCCTGGCGGCGGAGCGCCTGGTGAGCCTGGTGCCCAACCGCGGCGTCGCCGTGCAGCGCCTGTCGCCGCAGGAAATGGCAGACCTGTTCGAGATCCGGGAAGTGCTCGAAGGCCACGCCGCGCGCCGCGCCGCCGAGCGCATCGGCGAAGGCGACCGCCGCCGGCGCTTCTCCGCCATGTGGGAACGGGTCCGGCGCGGCGACCCGGGCGACCGCGCGGCCTTCATCGCCAGCAACCAGCTGTTCCACGCCACCATCGTCGAGATCGCCGGCAACACGCGCCTGCCGGACATGCTGGACCGGCTGCAGATCCCGATCCTGATGTTCCAGTGGCGCACCCTCCTCACGCGCCAGGAAACCGCGTTGTCGCAGGCGGAGCACGAAACCATCGCCAAGGCGATCCTGGAGGGACGCCCGGAGCACGCCGAGCTCGCCATGCGCAGGCACGTCCAGCGCGCCAGGCGGCGGACCTTCGACATGCTCGCCGGGGCGCGCGCCCCGGCGATCAGCGCTTCGCGCGCGCGGCCTCGTACAAGGGCATGACCTTCGCCGCGTAGGTCCTCAGGTCGCCGATGCGGGTGGCGTGCGACGGATGGGTCGACAGGAACTGCGGCGGCTGGCCCTTGCCGGCCTTCTGCATCTTCTCCCACAGCGTGATGGCCGCGCGCGGGTCGTAGCCGCCGCGCGCGGCGACCTCGACGCCGATGCGGTCGGCCTCGATCTCGTCGGTGCGCGAGTTGGGCAGGTTGAAGGTGAGGTCCAGCACCAGCTGCGTCAGGTCCTGCGCGGCGCCGCCCATGCCGAGCGCGGTGCCGACCACCGCGATGCCGATGCCCTGCGCCATGGCCTGCGAGGCGCGTTCGCGCCCGTGCTCGCGCAGCGCGTGCGCGATCTCGTGGCCCATGACCGCGGCGATCTCGTCGTCGGTCGCCTGCAGCTGCTCGATCAGGCCGGTGTAGAACGCGATCTTGCCGCCCGGCATGCACCACGCGTTGACCTGCTTGGAGGTGATCACGTTCACCTCCCAGGCCCAGCCCGGCGCGTCCGCACGGAACACCTTCGTCTGCGGGATCAGGCGCGCGGCGATGGCGCGCACGCGCGCCACCTGCGCCGGGTCCTGGTTCAGCTGGCCCTTCTGCTGCGCCTCGCCGAGCACCTTGCGGTACGCGTTGTGCGCGCTCTGGTTCACCGTGCCGGCGGACACCAGCATCGTCTGCGAACGGCTGACGCCGACCTCGCCCGGCGCGGTGGTCTGGACCGACTGGCAGCCGGCCAGCAGCAGGGCCGCGAACGTCGCCGTCAGGAGCTGTCGCATGCGCGCTTAACGTTCCAGGCGGACGGAAGTTGACCGCGGCATTCTACCGCTCAGACACGCACCTTCCACGCCACCAGGGCCCCGCCCAGCAGCGCGAACAGCGCGCCGATGCCGAAGCTGGGCGCCGGTCCGAGTGCCTCCCAGGTGGCGCCGGCCGCCAGGGAGCCGACGGTGCCGCCGACGCCGTAGCACAGGCTCGAGAACAGCGCCTGCCCCCGCGCCTGCACCGCGCCCGGGAACAGGCGGTGCACGGCGGCCACCGAGGCCGCGTGGAACGCGCCGAAGGTGAACGCGTGCAGCAGCTGCGCCGCCACCAGCACCGCGAGCCATGCCGAACCCCAGCCGATGGCGAGAAAACGCACCACGGCGCAGGCGAAGCTGGCGAGCAGCAGCGCGCGCAGCGGAAAGCGCGCGAGCAGCTGCGGCAGGCGCAGGAACAGCACGATCTCCGCCAGCACGCCCACGGTCCAGAGCGCGCCGATCATGGTCTTCGAATAGCCCGCATCGGCCAGGTGGATCGAGAAGAAGACGTACCAGGTCCCGTGCGCCGCCGTCATGCACAGGGCGGCGGCGAAGAACGCGGCCACGCCGGGCCGGCGCAGGACCTCGGCGAGGCGCGCCTCGGCCTGCTCCTGGCGCGCCGCTGGGCCGCGCGGCACCAGCAGGGCGGCGGCGAGGACGCCCGCGGCCAGCCCGACCAGGATCGGCGGCAGCGTCGCCGGGTCGTTGAAGTCCAGCCAGGCCCCGGTGCCGAGCACGGCGAGGATGAAGCCGATCGACCCCCACAGGCGGATCGGGCCGTACCGGCCCATCCGTCCCTGCAGCGCGGAGAACGTGATGGACTCGATGAGCGGCGCGGCGCCCGCGGAGCACAGGCTGAGCGCGAGCAGCGTGAGCGCGATGGCGCCCGGGCGCGATTCGCCGAGCAGCGCGGCGAAGCCCGCCAGCATGGCGCCGGCGGAGAACACCAGGATGGCGCGCTTGGCGCCGGCATGGCGCGCGCCCCAGGCGTCCGCCAGCCAGCCCCACAGCGCCGGCGCGACGATGCGCGCCGCCTGGGGCATGGCGACCGCGAACGCGATCTCGCCCGCGCCCAGTCCCAGGCTCGCCAGGTACAGCGCGAAGTAGGTGACGAAGGCGCCGGCGTGGGCGAAGAACGCGAAGTAGAACGCGGCGAGCCGCGCGGCGACGGGCATGGCCGCCGCAGTCTACAAGGCATGCTATATAGGCCGCGATGCTGACGAGAATCCCGCCCCGCGCCGCGTTCTACGCGCTGTTCGCCGTCTCGGGCTTCGCCGGCCTGATCTACCAGTCCATCTGGACGCACTACCTGAAGCTGTTCCTGGGCCACGCCGCCTACGCGCAATCGCTGGTGCTGGTGGTGTTCATGGGCGGCATGGCGCTGGGCGCCGCGCTGTGCGGCGGACTGTCGGCGCGCATCCGCAACCCGCTGCTGGGCTACGCCCTCGCCGAAGGCGTGGTCGGCGCCCTGGCGCTCGCCTTCCACGAGGTGTTCGACGCCACCACCGGCTGGGCCTACGCGGTGCTGCTGCCGGCGCTGGGGCACGAGTGGCTGGCCCTGGCGGCGAAGCTCGCCCTGTCCTGCGCGCTGATCCTGCCGCAATCGATCCTGCTTGGCGCCACCTTCCCGCTGATGAGCGCGGGCCTGGCGCGCGCGCGCCCGGACACGCCGGGGGAGTCGGTGGCGATGCTCTACTTCACCAACAGCCTGGGCGCGGCGCTGGGCGTGCTGGCGAGCGGCTTCGTGCTGATCGAATGGGCCGGGCTGCCCGGGACGCTGCGCAGCGCCGGCGTGATCAACCTCGCCCTGGCGGCGCTGGTGTTCGTCGTGGCGCGGCCGGCGCGCGACGCGCCGCTCGCGGGCGGCGCCGCGGGCGACGGCGCGGCGCGCCTGCTGCTCGCGGTGGCGTTCCTCACCGGCCTCGCCTCGTTCATCTACGAGATCGCCTGGATCCGGATGCTGTCGCTGGTGCTGGGCGCCTCGACGCATTCGTTCGAGCTCATGCTGTCGGTGTTCATCCTCGGGCTGGCGCTGGGCGGCCTGGCGGTGCGCCGCGTGGCGGACCGCGCCCGCCATCCCGAGCGCGTGCTGGCCTGGGTGCAGGTCGCGATGGGACTGGCCGCCCTGTGCACGCTGCCGGTGTACGACCGCACGTTCCAGCTCATGGAGTACCTGATGGCCGGGCTCGCGCGCACCGACGCCGGCTACCTGTTCTTCAACCTCTCCGGCCACGGCATCGCCGCCCTGGTGATGCTGCCCACCACGTTCCTCGCCGGCATGACGCTGCCGCTCATCACCGGGGCGCTGATGCGCCGCGGCGCCGGCGAGGCGGCCATCGGCCGCGTCTACGCCGCCAACACCCTGGGCGCGATCGCCGGTGTGCTGGCCGCGGTGCACGTCGGCCTGCCGCTGCTGGGCCTGAAGGCGACCCTGATGCTGGGCGCGCTGGTGGACGCGGGCCTGGGCCTCGTCCTGCTCTGGCGCTACGGCGCCGGCGGGCGCGCCCTCGCCTTCGCCGGCGCCGCCTGCGCGGCGCTGTTCGTGCCACTCGCGCTGCGCTTCGAGCTGGACGCCAACAAGATGACCGCGGGCGTGTTCCGGCATGGCGACCTGTCCAGCTCCCGGGATGCCGCCATCCTGTACCGCAAGGACGGCAAGACCGCGACGGTGCACCTGGCGCGCTACCACGACGCGATCAGCATCCGCACCAACGGCAAGTCCGACGGCTCGGTCACGCTGGAGGGCGCCGCGCGGCGCGGCACCGACGAGATCACGATGGTTCTCACCGGCGCGCTGCCGCTCGCGCTCAAGCCCGAGGCGCGGGAGGTGGCGGTGATCGGCATCGGCACCGGGCTCACCACCCACACGCTGCTGCAGAGCCTGTCGGTGGCGCGGGTGGACACCGTGGAGATCGAGGCGGCGATGGCCGAGGCCGCGCGCGGCTTCATGCCGCGCAACAGCGCGGCCTTCGCCGACCCGCGCAGCCGCATCGAGATCGACGACGCGAAGACCTACTTCTCCACCCGGAACCGGCGCTACGACGTCATCATCTCGGAGCCCTCCAACCCCTGGGTGAGCGGCGTCTCCAGCCTGTTCACGCGAGAGTTCTACGACCGCATCCAGGCGCACCTCAGGCCGGGCGGGATCCTGGTGCAGTGGTTCCAGCTCTACGAGATCGACCCGTCGCTGCTCGCCTCGGTGATGAACGCGCTGGGCGCCGCGTTCCCGCACTACGCGGTGTTCGCGCCCAGCGACCACGACCTGCTGATCATGGCCTCGGCCACGCCGCTGCCGCTGCCGGCGAAGCCCGCGGTGTTCGAGCACCCCGGCCTCGCCAAGGAGCTGTGGCGCGTGCACGTGCTCTCGGCCGGCGACCTCGACGCGCGCTACCTCGGCGGCCGCGAGGCCCTGGAACCGCTGTTCCGCAGCTACGGCATGCGCCCGAACTCGGACTTCTACCCGGTGCTCGACCTGCATGCCGCGCGCCACCGCTTCACCGAGAAGAGCGCGAGCGACGTGGTCGCGATGCTGAACGCGGGCGTCCCGGTGCTGGAGATGCTGGAGCCCGCGCGCAGCCTGCGCCCGGTGAACCCGCTGCACGAGGGCGCCTACGCGTTCCAGCGCATCGAGAACACGCGCCTGGCGCGCTATGCGCGCGACTTCCTCACCCGGCCCGCGCCGCCCGCGCCCGAAGGCATCTCCTCGCTGCTGCAGAAGGACCTGGAGGTGACCAAGCTGCGCCTGGTGGAATGCCGCCAGCCGCGCGAGCAGGACGTCTGGCTGCACAGCCTGGTCAACGTCGCGCGCATCGTGAATCCGTACCTGCCGCCGGCGGAGGCGGAGGCGGTCTGGGCGAAAATCGCGGCGGCGCCCTGCCACGACGGCCTGCACGAGTTCCAGCGCCGCTGGATCGCGCTGTTCCGCGCCGTCGGGCAGCGCGATTCGGCGCAGGCCGGCCACCTGGCCGAGGTCCTGCTCGCGACGCAGACCGACCTCGGGCCCGACAACCGGGAGTACCTCCTGCTCGCCGGGATGGCCGGCCACCTCGCCGCCGGCGCCCCGGCGCGTGCGCTCACGCTATGGGAGCACTACGCGCCGCGCCTGTCGCAGGCCGCGCGGGTGCAGCCGCTGTTCCGGCTGCTGCGCTGCCGGGCCCGTCCGGAGGACTGCGCGGCCGCCTTCGCCGCTCAGCCCGGCTGAGGCGGTCGCGCGGCGAAGCGCAGCGTCGCCAGGACGTCGCGGGCGAACGCGGCATCGTCGCGGCCCTGCTTCGCCGCCGCGCTGATCTTGTCCTCGAGCATCAGGTTCGCCAGGCCGTGCACCATCGCCCAGGCGGCGATCGAGGCGTCGCGCGCGCCGGCGGCCTGGGCGAGCTCGCCCGACAGCGCCCCGGACAGGCCGTCGAACACCTTCGTCGCCACCTCGCGCAGGGCCGGGTGCGCGCCGATGCGGACCGCGCCGCCGAACATGAGGCGGAAGCGCTGCGGGTGCGCCAGGGCAAACCGCACGTAGGCCTCGCCCATCGCCTTCAGTCCGCCCGCCGCGCGCGCCTCCTGCTGCGCCCGGCCAAGCCGGCCGAAGCCATCGGCCGCGAGGGCCGCAAGCAGGCTGTCCCGGTCCGGGAAATGGCGGTAGGGGGCGTTGTGGGAAACCTTCGCGCGGCGCGCCAGTTCGCGCACTCTCAGGCCCTCAACGCCTTGTTCTTCAAGGAGTTCGGCGGCAGCCTGGAGGATCGTCCCGGAGAGGTCGCCGTGGTGGTAGGGGGCCTTTCGGCGGCTTGATGTTGACATTGTCTACATTAATCGCTAGCGTTATGTTGTCGCCGTCAACATACCACATCCGCCATGACCCGTGAACTGACCCTCGCCAGCGCCATCCACCTTGCCGCCGTCCTGCCCGCAGTCGTGGTCGGCCTGTCGCAACTGCTGCTGCCCAAGGGCACGCGCGCGCACAAGGCCTTCGGCTGGCTGTGGGTGGCCGCGATGGCGATCGCCGCGGTGTCGTCCTTCTGGATCTTCGGCATCAACAACGACGGCTTCTCGGTGATCCACCTGCTGTCGGTGTTCGTGCTGTGCAACCTGGCGGCCGCGATCTGGTTCATCCGCCGCGGCAACGTCGCGGCGCACAAGAAGTTCATGGTGGGCACCCTGCTCGGCCTGCTGGGCGCCGGCGCCGGCGCGCTCGCCCCGGGCCGCTTCCTGCACCAGCTACTTCTTTGAACGCCTGGCGCGTGGCGTCCGGCCCTTCCCGGGCTTCGGGTCGGCGTAGGGATTGCGCGCGGTGCGCAGCTCGATCTTCAGCGGCGTGCCGCCCAGCTTGAAGGCGTTGCGGAACCAGCCCTCGAGGTAGCGCTTGTAGTTGTCGCCGATCTGGTCCAGCGAGTTGCCGTGGATCACGACGATCGGCGGGTTGGAGCCGCCCTGGTGCGCGTAGCGCAGCTTGGGCCGGGAGTAGCCCTTGCGCGGCGGCGACTGCTGCGCCACTGCCGCGATCAGCGCCCGCGTCAGCCGCGGGGTCGAGAGCTTGGCCATGGCCGCGGCGTAGGCCGCGTCCACCGCGCGCATCACGCCCGGCACACCCTTGCCGGATTTCGCCGAGATGTTGAGCGTCTCGGCGAAGCCGAGGAACCCGACCTTCCACGCCAGTTCGCGCTTGATGCGCTCGCGCTCGTCCTTGCCCGCGGCGTCCCACTTGTTCACCACCACCACCACTGCCCGGCCGCGCTCCAGGATGTAGCCGGCGACGTGCGCGTCCTGCTCCGAGATGCCCTCCACCGCGTCCAGCACCAGCACCGCGACGTTGGCCGCCTCGATCGCCTGCAGCGTCTTGACGATGGAGAACTTCTCCACCTGCGCCCCGTGCGACTTGCCGCGCTTGCGCAGGCCGGCGGTGTCGATGAGCGTGTAGCGCCGCCCGTTGCGCTCGAAGGGCACCTCGATGGCGTCGCGCGTGGTCCCCGGCTCGCCGTAGGCGATGACGCGCTCCTCGCCCACCAGCGCGTTCACCAGGGTGGACTTGCCGACGTTGGGCCGGCCGACGATCGCCACCCGCGGGTGCTTGCCCTCGTCCTCGGCCGGCTCGTCGCCGGACGGGAACGGCGCCAGCACCGCCTCCATCAGTTCGGCCACGCCCTCGCCGTGCGCGGCGGAGATCGGCGCCGGCTCGCCCATGCCCAGCTCGTGGAACTCCGCCGCCGCGGCCGCGCCCATGCCCTCGGCCTTGTTGGCCGCGATGCGCACGTGCTTGGCGAGGCGGCGCAGGCGCTCGGCGATGGCGCGGTCGCCGGGGGTCAGCCCGGCGCGCACGTCGGTGACGAAGATCACCGCGTCGGCCTCGGCGATCGCCTGCTCGGCCTGGCGCGCCATCTCGGCGTAGATCGGGTCGGTGGAGGCGGCCTCGACGCCGCCGGTGTCGATGACGATGTAGGGCCGGCCGCCGAGCCAGCCGTTGCCGTAGTGGCGGTCGCGGGTCACCCCCGGCACGTCGACCACGATCGCCGAGCGGCTGCGGGTGAGGCGGTTGAAGAGCGTGCTCTTGCCGACGTTGGGCCGCCCGACCAGGGCGATCACCGGTTTCAAGGCGACAGCGCGAACAGGCCGCCGTTCGCGGTCTGCACCAGGAAGCCGGCCGGCAGGCGCAACGGCGCGGCGCGGATCGCGCTGCCGTCGGTGGCGTGGCGCGCGACGAAGGCCCCGGAATCGCGGGCGAGGAAATGCACGTAGCCCTCGAGGTCGCCCACGGCGATCTCCGCGCCGAGCGCAAGCGGCTGCGACAGGCGGCGGTTGCCGAGGCGGTCCTGGCGCCAGACGCTGCGCCCGTTGCTGCGGTCCAGCGCATGCACCGCGCCCTTGTCGTCGCTCACGTAGGCGAAGCGGGCATCGAAGGACACGCCGGTGAGCGAGGACAGCTCGCGCGCCCAGAGCTGGTTGCCGTTCTGCGCGTCGTAGCAGGCGACGCGGCCCTGGTAGGCAGCGGCGCAGACCTCCCGGCCCTGCGCCGCCGGGTCGCCGACGATGTCGGTGACGCGCTCCAGCTCGTTGGCGCCCTTGGGCAGGGCCACCGTGGCCTCCCAGCGCACGCCGCCGTTGGTGAGCGCGAGCGCCACCAGCTTGCCGCCGGAGAAGCCGGCGTAGGCCGCGCCCTGGTGCACCGTCAGCCCGGCCGGGGTGCGCACGATGAGCGCGGTCGGCGCGCGCTGGTAGACCCAGCGCCGGCGGCCGTCCTCGGCGCCGAAGGCGAAGATCCGGCTGTCGGCGCTGCGCACCAGCACCAGGCCGTCGGACACCTTTGGCGCGGCCAGCACCTCGCTGGAGACGCGCGCGCGCCAGCGCACGGTGCCGGACTTCGCGTCCATGGCCACGACCTCGCCCACGTCCGAGGCGACCACCGCCAGCTCGCCATCGGCACCGATGCCGCCGGAGATCCGGATCCCGGCCGACGCCCGCCAGCGCGCCTGGCCGCTGGCGGGATCCAGGCGCGCCACGCTGCCGTCGCGCGCCGCGACATAGACGTCGCCCGCCAGCGCCGGGCTGAGCACGAAGGCCTCGGCGCCGCCGATGCCCGCGCTCCAGAGCACCTTCACCGCCTGCGGGTTGCTGAGCACCGGCAGCGCCGCGGGCTTCGGGCCGCTGGGCGCGCTGAACCAGTCCATCGGGTTGACGCTGGGCAGGCTGGAGCAGCCGCCCAGCAGCGCCGCGGCGAGCGCCGCGAGCGCGGTCCTTGCGCGCGCCGTCGCCATCATCCGCCCAGCGCGTCCAGCCGCATCTGCACGCTGGCGCGGAACGCCTCGCTGCCGCCGGGCTTGTCCAGCGCCGCTCGGTAGGCCGCCTTCGCCTCGGCCGGCTGGTTCTTGGCCACCAGCAGGTCGCCCTTCATCGCCGCGTACTGGGGCTCCAGCGGCGCCGCGGGCTTCGCCTCCATCAGCTTGAGCGCCTCGTCGTAGCCCTTCTCGTCGAGCAGCACCGCCGCCATGCGCAGCCGCGCCAGGTCCTTGAAGTCGTCGGTGGCGCCCTTGTCCAGCACCCATTGCAGCTGCGCCCGCGCGCCCTTCAGGTCGCCGCGCTCGAACAGGGTCTTGGCGCTCGCCAGCGCGCCCAGCGACGCGTACACCGTGCCGGCGTAGTTCTCCGCCAGCGCCGCGCCCGCCTCGCGCATCGCCTTCATGTCCCCGGCCTGCGCCGCGCGCACCAGCGCCTCGTACTGCGCGCCGGCCGAGGCGGCCTGCCCCGCCTTCCAGTTCTGCCAGCCGAACCAGCCGCTCACGGCAAGCGACACCGCGACCAGCGCGCCGAGCACGGTGTTGCCGTTGTCCTTCCACCAGCCCTTCAGGGTGGCGATCTGTTCCTGTTCCTCGAGGTCGTAGGCCATCGGTTACGGTTCCTGTCAGCTTGCGTTGCGGTATCGGGCGAGGATCGCCTGCACGGCCGCGGCGAGTTCCGCCTCCGGCCGGCTCTCCTGCGTCCGCTGGAGAAGGTCCTTGACCTGCACGGTGCCGGCGGCGAACTCGGTCTCGCCCGCGACCAGCGCAACGCGGAAACCCTTCTTCTCCGCGTAGGCAAGCTGGTTCTGCAGCTTGGCGGCCTCGAGGTAGACCTCGGTGTTGATGCCGGCCTCGCGCAGCCGCCGCCCGAGCGCGAGGTAGGCGTCCATGCGTGCCGGGTCCATGGTCGTGACCAGGACCTCGGCGGGGCTGCGCGGCACCACCCAGCGCCGGTCCGTCTCCAGCAGCCGGGAGAACAGGCGCGTCAGCCCGATCGAGATGCCCACGCCGGGCAGGCGGGTGGCGGTGAAGTAGCTGGCGAGGTCGTCGTAGCGCCCGCCCGAGCAGATGCTGCCCAGCTCCGGATGGCCGACCAGCGTGGTCTCGTAGATGGTGCCGGTGTAGTAGTCCAGCCCGCGGACCACCGACAGGTCCAGCGCGAACGCGCCGTCCGGCACCCCGAAGCGCCGGATGGCCTCGACGATGCCGCGCGCCTCGGCAAGGCCCTGGTCCAGCGTGGCATTGCGGCCGGACAGCCCGCCCAGCAGCGCCAGCGTCGCATCCGTGTCGCGCTTCTGCGCCAGCAGCTCGTAGAGCTCCGAGGCCGTGGCCGCCGACACGCCCTCGCGCACGATGTTGTCGAGCACCGTCGCGCGCGGCTCGCGCTCGACCTTGTCCAGGCTGCGCAGCACGGCCGCCGCGGCCGCCTCGGGCACTGCGTGCGCCTGCAGCAGGCCCCTGAGGACCTTGCGGTTGTTGATGCGGATCAGGAACTCGCCGATCGCCATCTCGCGGAACACGCTGTGGATCACGGCAGGGATCTCCGCCTCGGCCAGCGTGCTCAGCTTCTCGCGCCCGATGATATCGATGTCGCACTGGTAGAACTCGCGATAGCGGCCCTTCCTCGCCTGCGGCGACTCGCCGCGCCAGACGCGCTGGATCTGGTAGCGCCGGAACGGGAACGCGAGCTCCCGCTCGCGCATCGCGACGTAGCGTGCCAGCGGCACCGTGAGGTCGAATCGCAGCGCGCCGCGCGTGGCGGCCTCGTCGGCGTCGTCCCCCGCCGCCAGGCGGGCGAGCGCGTAGATCTCCTTCTCGGTGCCGCCCTTGGAGGTCAGCACCTCCTTGAGTTCCGCCGAGGGCGTCTCGATGGGCAGGAAGCCGTAGAGCTCGAAGTTGCGCCGGATGACCTCCAGCAGCGCGTTGAACTGCAGCTGCTGCTGCGGCAGGTACTCCTGGTCGAAGCCCTTCAGCAACGCGGGTTTGACTTTTTTCAAATGGACTTGATCCTGATGTGCGAGGGCCGCTTCGGCTGCGCGCCCGCGCCGTAGCGGCGCTGCACGTAGTCGAGCACGATGACCTGGAATTCCTCGGCGATGCGCTCGCCCTTGAGCGTGACGGTCTTCTCGCCGTCCACGTACACCGGCGCCACCGGCGATTCGCCCGAGCCCGGCAGGCTGATGCCGATGTCGGCGTGCTTCGATTCGCCGGGACCGTTCACCACGCAGCCCATCACCGCCACCTTCATTTCCTCGACCCCGGGGTAGCGCGTGCGCCACTCCGGCATGCTCTCGCGCAGCCAGCCCTGGATGCTGCCAGCCAGGCTCTGGAACACCGTGCTGGTGGTGCGCCCGCAGCCCGGGCAGGCCGCGACCATCGGCGTGAAGCTGCGCAGCCCCATGGTCTGGAGCAGTTCCTGCGCCACCACCACTTCCCGCGTGCGGTCCCCGCCCGGCTCGGGCGTCAGGCTGATGCGGATGGTGTCGCCGATGCCCTCCTGCAGCAGCACCCCCATCGAGGCGGCCGAGGCGACGATGCCCTTGGAGCCCATGCCGGCCTCGGTGAGGCCCAGGTGCAGCGCGTAGTCGCAGCGGCGCGCCAGTTCCCGGTAGACGCCGATCAGGTCCTGCACGCCGCTCACCTTGCACGAGATCACGATGCGCTCGGCCGGCAGGCCCAGCTTGCGCGCCTGCTCCGCCGAGCCCAGCGCCGAGGCGATGAGCGCCTCGCGCATCACCTCGCCCGCCTCCAGCGGCTGCGCGCGGCGCGCGTTGTCGTCCATCATCTGCGCCATCAGCTCCGGGTCGAGGCTGCCCCAGTTGACGCCGATGCGCACCGGCTTGTCCCAGCGCAGCGCGGCCTCGATCATGGTGGCGAACTGGTCGTCGCGCTTCGCGCCGCGGCCGACGTTGCCCGGGTTGATGCGGTACTTGGCGAGCGCCTGCGCGCAGTCCGGGTAGCGCGTCAGCAGCTTGTGGCCGTTGTAGTGGAAGTCGCCCACCAGGGGCACGCCGCAGCCCAGCGCGTCCAGGCGCTCGCGGATCGGCGCCACCGCGGCGGCGGCCTCGGGCGAGTTGACCGTGATGCGCACCAGCTCGGAGCCGGCGCGCGCCAGGTCGGCGACCTGGCGCACGGTGGCCTCGACGTCCACGGTGTCAGTGTTGGTCATGGACTGGACCACGACCGGGGCGCCGCCGCCCAGCGCGACCCCTCCGACCAGGACCTGCCGCGACTGGCGGCGCTGCACGGGCGTCACGGCGCTCACTCCAGCGTGAGGCGCGCGACCTCGACCTTGACGTGCGGCGCCAGGTCCACCGGCCGGTCGCCGTAGGTGAGGCGCACGTGCTGCGCGTTGCCGATGATGAGCTGGAACGGCGGCTCGCCGTCGACCTGGCGCTCGGTGCCCGCGGCATGGAGCTGCGACAGCAGCAGCTTGCCGCCGCGGCCGCGCACCTCGACCCAGGATTCCCGCTCGAAGCGCAGCACCAGGCGCCGGCTGCCGTCGGGCGGGGCAGCCGCGGCGGGCGTCGCCTCGGCCGCGCCTTCCGCGAGGGGCGCCAGCTGCGGCCGCGTGACC
>CAZMDA010000081.1:0-12512 GCA_964564865.1 uncultured Bordetella sp.
CCAGTTCGCGAAGCCCACGAACGCCGGCATGATGGCGCCGAACACCATGATCAGGCCGTGCATGGTGGTCATCTGGTTGAAGAAGTCCGGGTTCACCACCTGCAGGCCGGGGGAGAACAGCTCGGCGCGGATCACCAGCGCCATGGTGCCGCCCACCATGAACATGATGAAGCTGAACCACAGGTACAGCGTGCCGATGTCCTTGTGGTTGGTGGTGGTGACCCAGCGCATGATGCCGCCGTAGCCCCCATGGTGGTCATGGTGGCCGTGGTCGCCGTGTCCTGCTGCGTGCCCGTGGTTGTCTACGACTGCGCTCATGTTCTTCTCCTGGATCCTGCCGGATTACTTCCTGGCGGCCTTGACTTCGGCGGGCTGCACGGCGTCGCCGGTCTTGTTGCCCCAGTTGTTGCGCGCGAAGGTGAGGACCGCGGCCAGCTCGACGTCGTTCAGCTGCTTGCCGAAGGCGGCCATGGCCGTGGGCTTGCCGTCCTTGACCACGCCGTTGAGGAGGACGCCGATGGGCGCGTCCTTCGGCCCGGTCACGACCTTTGAGCCGTCCAGCGCCGGGAACACCGGCGGGGTGCCCTTGCCGGTGGCCTGGTGGCAGGCGACGCAGTTGGCGGCGTAGACCTTCTCGCCGCGCACCTTCAGCTCCTCCAGCGAGTACTGCTTGTTCGGGTCGTCGGCGGCGGCGGCCATCAGCTTCTTCCTCTCGCCGACCCACTGCGTGTACTCCTCCTGGGTCACGACCTTGACCACGATCGGCATGAAGCCGTGCTCCTTGCCGCACAGCTCGACGCACTGGCTGCGGAAGGTGCCGGTCTTCTCGGCCTTGAAGTGCAGGTCGCGGATGAAGCCCGGGATGGCGTCCTGCTTGGCGCCGAAGGCGGGCACCCACCAGGAGTGGATCACGTCGGCGGCGGTGGTGAGCATGCGCACCTTCTTGCCCACCGGCACCACCAGCTCCTGGTCCTTGCCCACCTCGAGCAGGTAGTGCTCGCCCTTGGGCGCTCGGCCCTCGATCTGGTCGCGCGGGGTGCCGAGCGAGGCCATGATGTTGATGCCCTCGCCCTCGCCCTTCAGGTAGTCGTAGCCCCATTTCCACTGGTACCCGGTGACCTTGATGGTGAGGTCGGGGTTGGAGGTGTCCTTCTGCGCGATCACGGTGCGCGTCGTGGGCAGCGCGATGCCCACCAGGATCAGCGCCGGGATCACGGTCCAGAGGATCTCGACCGTGGTGTTCTCGTGGAACTGCGCCGCCTTGTGGCCCTTGTCCTTGCGGTGCGCGTACACCGAGTAGAACATGAACGCGAACACGCCGATGAAGATGACCGTGCACAGGATCATCACGTATTCGTGCAGGCTGTGGATGTCGGCCGCGATCTTGCTGCCGGCCGGCTGCAGGTTCCACTCGAGGCCCAGCGCGGCGCCGGAAGCCGCCGCCGCGGCGAGCGCCGCCAGGGTTGCGAGGATGCGTACAGGCTTTCTTGCCATCTTCAGTCCTTCCCGGATCAAACCTCGTTGTTGCCCAGGCTTCCGCCCGGCGCCCTGCGGGCCATGGCGAAGAACGCCGCCAGCAGTCCGAGCGCCTCAAGCCCCGCGAAAGGGAGCACCAGCCAGGCACCGAAAGCCGCGAACGCGACCCCGATGCCGATTGCGGTCGCGGCGAGCAGGACAAACACCAGTGCCAGGCCTTGCGGCGAGATCGAGCAGTTGCGCAAGCGTTTCGCGACCTTGGGAAATGCCGCGCAAATTTACCATAGCCGGCCCCCTCGCTCAAGCGAGAAGACGATGAAATTGCTTGGGTTTCACTGCCTTAACGGCGCTTGAACTGCACGATACTGCTGCCGTCCGCGCGCTTGCGCGGCGCGCCCTTCCAGGCGTGCCCGTAGACCACCTCGACCGTGACTGCAAGCCGCCCCTCGCGCATGCGCGCCTCGAGCGCGGCCTCGAGCGCGCGGCGAAAGCCCCGTCCCGCCAGCCCGCGCGCACGGCCCGGCGCGGCGAAGGTCTGGCCGCTCGCGCGCAGGTCCTCGAGGAGCGCCCCGCCGCCGGCATAGGTCACCGTCAGGCGCTCCGTGTCCATCACCGGCGCCGTGAATCCCGCCGCCACCAGGGCGTCGCCGACGTCGTGCATGTCGGCGAACGGGTGCACGCGGCCCCCGCCCGCCGCGGCGCGCAGCTCGGCCAGGGTGTCGGGCCCCAGCGTGCTGAACAGGACCAGGCCGTCGGCGGCCAGCACGCGCGCGAACTCGCGCAGCGCCGCCGGCGGCTCGGCCGACCAGTGCAATGCCATGTTGGACCAGACCAGGTCGACGCTGCCCGCGGCGAGCGGCAGCCGGGTGAAGTCGCCGCACAGCTGCGCGGCACCGGCGCGCCCGCGCAGGCGCCCGAGCCAGCTGCGCTCCCGGCGCAGCATCGGCAGCGCGAAGTCGAGCTCGACCAGCGTCGCGCCGGGATAGCGCTTCAGCAGCGCCGCGGATTCGCGCCCGGGCCCGCAGCCCGCCTCCAGGATCCGGCGCGGCGCCAGTTTCACGTAGTCGAGCCGCTCCAGCATGCGGCCGCCGACCTCGGCCTCCAGCCGCGAGGCGGCCGGATAGCTCGCCGCCGCGCGCTCGAAGCGGCGGCGGACGGCTCGCGGGTCGAGCTCCGGCATGGAACGATAATATCCGCGATGCCCGGCCCGGTCCTTTCCCGCTTCGCGGCCGCGCTCTTCGGCGGCGCCTGCTTCCTGTGCCGCGGCAGCGCCGCCGGGTTGCTGTGCCCGGCCTGCGACGCGGACCTGCCGCGCCTGCGCGGCCCCTCGTGCCCGCGCTGCGCGCTGGCATCACCCGCGGGCGAGGTGTGCGGGCGCTGCCTCGCCCGCGAGCCGCACTACGATGCGACGGTCGCCGCGCTGGCGTACCGCTTCCCGGCCGACGTGCTGGTGCAGGCGCTCAAGTTCCAGGGCGAGCTGGCGCTCGCGCCGCTGCTGGGGGAGTTGCTGGCCGCCGCCGTAGCCGCGGCCCCGCCGGTGCGCGTGGACGCCGTGGTCCCGGTGCCGCTGTCGCCGCGCCGCCTGGCCGAGCGCGGCGGCAACCAGGCCATGGAACTGGCGCGGCCCGCGGCGCGCGCGGCGGGCGCGCGGCTCGAGCCGGGCCTGTGCGAGCGCGTGCGCGACACGCCGGCGCAGGTGGGCCTGCCCCACGCCGAACGTGCGGCCAACGTGCGCGGCGCCTTCGCCTGCCCGCGCCTCGCCGCCGGCCTGTCGATCGCGGTGGTGGACGACGTCATGACCACGGGCGCCACCCTGGACGAGGTCGCGCGCACCCTGAAGGCCGCCGGGGCCACCCGCGTCGTCAACTGGGTGGTGGCGCGCACCCCGCCGCCGGAGGACGGCGCGTGATCGAGGTCGTGCTGGTGGAGCCGGAGATCCCGCCCAATGCCGGCAACGTCATCCGGCTCGCGGCGAACACCGGCGCCCGGCTGCACCTCGTGGAGCCGCTGGGCTTTTCCATGGCGGACCGGCAGCTGAAGCGCGCCGGGCTGGACTACCACGAGCTGGCGAACGTCAGCGTCCATCCTTCCTGGCCGGCGCTCGCGGCGCAGCTGCGGGGCCGGCGGCTGTTCGCTTGCACCACGCGCGGCAGCGTGAACGCGTACGACCTGCGTTACGCAGCGGGCGACGTCTTCGTGTTCGGCGCCGAAACGCGCGGATTGCCGGAGGCGATCCTCGCCGGGTTCCCGCACGACCGGCGGATCCGCCTGCCGATGCGTCCCGGCAATCGCAGCCTCAACCTGTCCAATGCCGTGGCGGTGATGGTGTACGAGGCCTGGCGACAGCTGCGCTTCGCGGGCGCGGGCTAGCTAGGCGGCGCCTTCGGCCTTCGCATCGCGCGCCAGCAGCCGCTCCACCGCCTGCGCCGGCGCCAGCCGGCCCTCCAGCACCTCGACCACGGTCTCGGTGATCGGCATCTCGACCCCGCGCGAGCGCGCGAGCTTGGCGACCTCCGCGGCAGTGCGCACGCCCTCGGCGACGTGTCCGAGGCCGGCAAGGACCTCGCCCAGCGCGCGCCCCCGCGCCAGTTCCAGGCCCACGCGCCGGTTGCGCGACAGGTCGCCGGTCGCGGTCAGGATCAGGTCGCCCGCGCCGGCGAGCCCCATCAGCGTCTCGGGCTGCGCCCCCAGCGCGGCGCCCAGGCGCGCGATCTCCGCCAGGCCGCGCGTGATCAGCGCCGCGCGCGCGTTCTGCCCCAGTCCCAGTCCGTCGGAGATGCCCACCGCGAGCGCCATCACGTTCTTCACCGCGCCGCCGACCTCCACGCCCACCAGGTCGGTGCCGTAGTACACCCGCAGGCGGCCGCCGTGGACCAACGCCGCGGCCTCGCGCGCGAACTGCACGTCGCGCGCCGCGAGCGTCAGCGCGCAGGGCAGTCCGCGCGCCACTTCGAGCGCGAAGGACGGGCCCGACAGCGCGCCGAAGCGCGCGCCCGCGCCCAGCACCTGCTCCGCGACCTGGTGCGGCATCAGCCCGCTGCCCGCCTCGAGCCCCTTGCACAGCCAGACCACGGGCACCGCCCCGGCGTGCGCCAGCGTCTCGCGCAGTCCCGCCACGGTGGTGGCGACCAGCGCCAGGTCCGCGCCCGCCAGCGCCGCGCGCGCATCGGCGCCAACCTCGAGCGCCTCGGGCAGCACGATCTCCGGGAGGTAGCGGCGGTTGCGCCGCTCGCGCGCGATGGCCCCGGCCTGGGCGCGGTCGCGCGCCCAGAGGCGGACCTGGTGGCGCGGCGCGAGCACTGCCGCCAGCGCGGTGCCCCAGGCGCCGGCGCCGAGGACCGCGATCCGGCTCACGGCGCTAGTGGCCCCAGACCTGCGCCGCGCGCACGTAGCCGGCGGCGCCGTCGGCATGGCGCACCCGCAGCCAGCCGCCGGGCGCGATCTCGACCAGCTCCAGGGCGACGTTCTGCGCCGCGCCGAAGGCGGCCGGCGCGCCGTCCTCGGGGCGCTGGCGGACTTCCGCCAGCGGCGCGGTGACCAGCACCATGCGGCGCGTGCCCAGCGACTTGCGCTCCACCCAGGCGAGCGCGCCGGCGTGGTCGCGCACCTTCACCCAGGCCTCCAGGTTCACGATCACCTCCAGGGGATAGTGCTTCGACACCACGTACAGCGGCTTGGCCGCGCGCGACGGCGCGTCGTAGAGCACCGCGGCGTTGTCCTCGACCGACCGGAACTCGGCCGCCGCGGCCGCGGCGCAGGCCGACGCGAGCAGCGCGGCGAGCGCGGCGCGCATGCTAGTTCGCGACCTCGATGCGCGGCCCGCCGGCGGCCTGCTGCTGGCGCTGCTGCAGGTAGGCCTGCTCGAAGGACACCGCCTGCAGCACCACCGGCGGGAAGCCGGCGCGGGTGACGATGTCGGAGATCACCTCGCGCAGGTACGGATACAGGATGGTCGGGCAGCCGATGCCGAGCAGCGGCTCCATGTCCTCCGGCGGCACGTTGCGCACCGAGAAGATGCCGCCCTGCGAAGCCTCGGCGAGGAACACCGTCTTGCCCTCGGCCCGCGCCGTGACGGTGGCGGAGACCACGACCTCGAACAGGCCGTCGGCGAACTGCTTCGCCTCGTTGCGCAGCTGCACCTCCAGTTCCGGGCTGGCCGGCTGGGTGAACACCTGCGGCGCGTTGGGCACCTCCAGGGACAGGTCCTTCACGTACAGCTTCTCGATCTGGAACGCGGGGGCTGCTGCGCTGTCTGCTTCGTCGGCCAAGGGCTTCTCCGGTTGGGTGTGGGTTGCGGCGGCGCGCCCGTTCAGGCGGCCCCGAGCAGGACGTCGAGCTCGCCGGCGTCCTCGAGCGCGTGCAGGTCGTCGCAGCCGCCGACGTGGCGGCCGCGGATCCAGATCTGCGGCACGGTGCGCCGGCCGCTCCGCTGCATCATCTCGGCGCGCCGGGCCGGCTCCAGGTCGACGCGCACCTTCTCGATGTCGCGCACGCCCTTCGCCTCCAGCAGCCGCTCCGCCGCCTGGCAATAGGGGCAGGTGGCGGTGAGGTACATCAGGACGCGGGGCGCGGCGCTCACCGGGTCAGCTCCGCGGCGTCACTTCTCGACCGGCAGCCCGGCCTGCTGCCAGGCGTTGAAGCCGCCGGCGAGGTTGAACACCCGCTCGAAGCCCAGCTTGCGCAGCTCGGCCATGGCCCCGAGCGAGCGGTTGCCGCTCTGGCAGACGACGATCAGGGGCTTCGCCTTGTTCTTCTGCAGGTCGGCCGCGCGCTTGCCCAGCTCGGCGAGCGGGACGTTCTTCGCCCCCAGCACGCGGCCCCTGGCGAACTCCGCCGGGTCGCGCACGTCGAGCACCATCGCGTCCTCGCGGTTGATGAGCTGCGTGGCCTGCATCGTGTCCACGCTCGCGCCGCCGGCGCTGGCGCGGCGCACCGCGGGCCAGATCAGCATCGCGCCGGAAATGAACGCGAGCGCGATCAGGTGCCAGTTGCTGGTGACGAAATCCAAGGGGGCTTTCCCGGGCGGACGCGGGCGTCCAGTGCGCTCATTATAATTCACCGCATGTCCGCACCCGTCCATCGCCTGGTCCTGCTGCGCCACGGCGAGTCCGACTGGAACCGCGAGAACCGCTTCACCGGCTGGACCGACGTCGACCTGTCGGAGCGCGGCGTGGAGGAGGCGCGCGCCGCCGGCCGCCTGCTGCGCGCGGAGGGCTGGGTGTTCGACCTCGCCTTCACCTCGGTGCTCAAGCGCGCCATCCGGACCCTCAACCTTGCCCTGGAGGAGCTGGACCAGCTGTGGATCCCGGTGACCAAGGACTGGCGCCTGAACGAGCGCCACTACGGCGCCCTGCAGGGCCTCAACAAGGCCGAGACGGCGGCGAAGTTCGGCGAGGCGCAGGTGCTCGCCTGGCGGCGCGCCTACGACACCCCGCCGCCGGCGCTCGAGCCCTCTGACCCGCGCTCTCCGGCGGGCGACCCGCGCTACGCCGGGGTGCCGGCCGCCGGGCTGCCGCTCACCGAGTGCCTCAAGGACACCGTGGCGCGGGTGCTGCCCTACTGGGAAGCCGCGATCGCGCCGCAGGTGCGCGCCGGACGGCGCGTGCTGGTCGCGGCCCACGGCAATTCGCTGCGGGCGCTGGTCAAGCACCTGGACGGGGTGTCGGACGCCGACATCGTCGGCCTCAACATCCCGACCGGGGTGCCGCTCCTGTACGAGCTGGGCGCCGACCTGCGGCCGCTGCGCCACCGCTACCTCGGCGATCCGGAGGACGTGGCGCGCCGCATCGCCGCGGTCTCCGCCCAGGGCAAGGCGAAGGCCTGAGACGCGCCCTCCTCGCCGCGGCGCTGGCCGCCGCCCTGTCGGCGCCGCCGCCCGTGGCGGGGGCGGCGCCGGGCCGGGAGGAGGATCTCGCCGCCCTGCGCCAGAAGCTCTCGGCGCTGCGCGGCGAGCTGGAGGAGCGGGAATCCAGCCGGCGCGAGGCGCGCGAGGCGCTGCGCGCCTCCGAGACCGCGATCTCCGAGGCCGGCCGCGCGCTCGCGAAGCTGGAGGCCGATGCGCGCAGCACGCGCGCGGCGATCGCGCAGCTCGCGGCCCGGCGCCAGTCCCGGGAACTGGCCCTCGCCGGGCAGCAGGCCGCGCTCGGGCGGCTGCTCGCCGCGCGCGCGGTCGCGGACCTCTCCGGCGGCGCGCCGGCGGCGCTGCGCATCGCGCTCTCGGGCGAGGACCCGGCCGAGGCCGCGCGCCGGCTGCATTACCTCACCTACGTCTCGAAGGCGGCCGCCGCGCTGATCGACGGCCACCGCGAGGGGCTCGCCGAGCTGGGCCGCCTGCGCGAATCCTCCGAGGCCAAGGCGCGCGAGCTGGAGGCCATCGAGTCCGGGCAGCGCGCCGACCGCGACCGCCTGCTCGCCGAGCGGCGCGAGCGGCGCCAGGTGCTGGACCGCGTCGCGGTCGAGATCCGGCGGGCGCGCCTGGAGCTGCGCGTCGCCGAGGCGGACGAGAAGCGCCTCGCCCGCGTCGTCCAGGAGATCGGCAAGGTGCTCAGCGCCCGGCCGGGCGCCGGCTTCGCCCGTTCCGACCGGGTGCCGGACGCCGCCGCCCCCGCCGGGCCGTTCTCCTCGCTCAAGGGCCGGCTGCGCCTGCCGGTCCGGGGCGAACTGGCGCGCCGCGCGGGCGCCGCCAAGGGCGTGTTCATCCGGGCCGCGGAGGGCGAGCCGGTGCTCGCCGTGGCCGCCGGCCGGGTGGTCTACGCCGAATGGATGCGCGGCTTCGGCAACCTGCTCATCGTGGACCACGGCGAGGACTATTTCTCGGTCTACGGCAACAACGAGGCCCTGCTCAAGCAGCCCGGCGACGCCGTGGCCGCGGGCGAGCCGCTGGCGACAGTGGGAGCGAGCGGGGGCAACGAGGAAACGGGCTTATACTTTGAACTCAGGCACCTGGGACGGGCGTTCGACCCCCTGGGCTGGGCGCGCAAGTGAACTTCAGCCCCGGCGTGGCGTCGAACCCGATCCCGCGCGGCCACCCGCAAGGAAGGGCATGAACAAGTACAAGCAGGTCGGGTTGATCCTCATGGGCGCCGTCGCCGGCGTCCTGCTGAGCCTCAACTTCCAGGCCATCGGCCAGCTCGCCACGCGCTCGCCGCTGCCGGTGGAGGAACTGCGCGCCTTCACCGACGTGTTCGGCGCCATCAAGTCGAACTACGTCGAGCCGGTCGAGGACAAGAAGCTCATCACCGAGGCCATCAACGGCATGCTCGCGGGCCTCGATCCGCACTCGGCCTACCTGGATGCCGAGGCGTTCAGGGAACTGCAGGTGGGCACCCAGGGCCAGTTCGGCGGCCTGGGCATCGAGGTCGGGATGGAGGACGGCTTCGTCAAGGTGGTGTCGCCGATCGAGGACACGCCCGCGTTCCGCGCCGGCATCAAGCCCGGCGACCTGATCATCAAGCTGGACGAGACGCCGGTGAAGGGCATGACGCTGAACGACGCGGTGAAGCGCATGCGCGGCAAGCCCAACACCCAGATCACGCTCACCATCTCGAGGAAGGGCGAGGCGGCGCCGATCGTGGTCACGCTGACGCGCGCGGTGATCCGGGTGCAGAGCGTCAAGTCGCGGGTCATCGAGCCGGGCTTCGGCTGGGTGCGCGTGTCGCAGTTCCAGGAGACCACGGTGGAGAGCCTGGTGCGCCACGTCGGCGAGCTCTACAAGCAGGGGCCGATGAAGGGCCTGGTGCTCGACCTGCGCAACGACCCCGGGGGGCTGCTCTACGGCGCGGTGGCGATCTCGGCCGCGTTCCTGCCCTCCAAGGTGCTGGTGGTGTCCACCGACGGGCGCACCGAGGACGCGAGGAAGAAGTTCCACGCCTCGCCGGAGGACTACGCGCGCGGCACGCGCGAGGACCTGCTCAAGGCGCTGCCGGCCGCGGCCAAGACGGTGCCGATGGTGGTGCTGGTGAACGGTGGCTCGGCCTCGGCCTCGGAGATCGTCGCCGGCGCGCTGCAGGACCACAAGCGCGCCACCATCATGGGCACGCAGACCTTCGGCAAGGGCTCGGTGCAGACCATCATGCCGCTCGGCAACAACACCGCGATCAAGCTCACCACCGCGCGCTACTACACCCCGAGCGGGCGCTCGATCCAGGCCAAGGGCATCACCCCGGACATCATCGTCGAGGAACCCGGCGCCGTGCAGGCGCGCCTGCGCGAGGCCGACCTGAACCGCCACCTGGGCGACGGCAAGGCCGGGGACAAGCCCGCGGCCAAGCCCGCGGCCAAGCCCGCCGCGCCGGCGGCGGCGCCGCCGGCGGACATGAAGCCGGTCGAACTGGGCTCCAAGGACGACTTCCAGCTGCAGCAGGCGCTCGCCTTCCTCAAGGGCGAGCCGGTCAAGAGCCAGCCGCCGGCGGTGGCGCAGACCGCGCCGGCCCAGTAGTCCTCCAAGCGGTCGGGCCTGGCCTGAACGACCAGCAGCTCCTGCGCTACAGCCGGCACATCCTGCTGCCGGAGATCGGCATCGAGGGACAGGAGCGCCTGCGCGCCGCGAGCGCGCTCGTGGTCGGCGCCGGCGGCCTGGGCTGCCCGGCGGCGCTGTACCTCGCCACGAGCGGGATCGGCCGCCTGACACTCGCCGACCCCGACACGGTGGACCTCACCAACCTGCAGCGCCAGGTGCTCTACCGCACCGCCTCCGTGGGCAAGCCCAAGGTGGAGGAGGCGAGGGCCGCGCTGGCGGCATTGAACCCGGAGGTCGAGCTCGCCGTCCTGCAACGGCGCCTCGAGGCCGCCGACCTGGCCGCGCTGGTCGCCGCCGCCGGCGTGGTGCTCGACTGCAGCGACAACTTCGCCACGCGCCACGCGCTCAACCGGGCCTGCGTCCGCGCGCGCAAGCCGCTCGTGTCCGGGGCGGCGATCCGCTTCGACGCGCAGGTCAGCGTGTTCGACCTGCGCCGGCCCGAGGCGCCCTGCTACGCCTGCCTGTATCCGGAGGACGGCGACGCCGAGGAGGTGCAGTGCTCGCAGCTGGGCGTGTTCGCGCCGCTCACGGGCGTGGTGGGCGCGCTGCAGGCGATGGAGGCGCTGAAGCTGCTAGCCGGCGCCGGCGGCACGCTGGACGGCCGCCTGCTGCTCATGGACGCGCGCATCCCGGAATGGCGCACGGTGCGCGTGACCAAGGACCCGGCCTGCAAGGTCTGCGGGGCGCCATGATCCGGCTGACGAACGTCACCCTGGCGCGCGGCGCCAAGGTCCTCGTGGAAGGGGCCGATGTCGCGCTCAACCCGGGCGACCGCATCGGCCTCATCGGCGCCAACGGCTCGGGCAAGTCCAGCCTGTTCGCGCTGCTGCGCGGCGAGCTGCACGCCGACAAGGGCGAGGTCGAGTTCCCGGCGCGCTGGCGCGTCGCCCACGTGGCGCAGGAGACGCCGGCGCTCGACCGGCCGGCGCTCGACTACGCCATCGACGGCGACACCACGCTGCGGCGGCTGGAGCGCGAGCTCGCCGAGGCGGAGGCGGCGCCCGACAGCGAGCAGGGCGGCATCCGCATGGGCGAGCTGCACGCCGCCCTGGCCGACGCCGGCGCCTACACCGTGCGCGCCCGCGCCGAGCAGCTGCTGCGCGGCCTGGGGTTCTCGCACGCGCAGATGCAGCAGCCGGTGGCGGGCTTCTCGGGCGGCTGGCGCATGCGCCTCAACCTCGCGCAGGCGCTGATCTGCCCCTCGGACCTGCTGCTGCTGGACGAGCCCACCAACCACCTGGACCTCGACGCCATCCTGTGGGTCGAGGAATGGCTGCGGCGCTACCGCGGCACGCTGCTCGTGATCTCGCACGACCGCGACTTCCTCGACGGCGTGGTCGAGGTGGTGGTGCACATCGACGGCGGCAAGTTGAGGCGCTACGGCGGCAACTACTCGGACTTCGAGCGCCAGCGCGCCGCCGCGGTGGTGCTCGCCGCCGGCCAGGCCGAGAAGCAGGCGCGCGAGCGCGCCCACCTGGAATCGTTCATCGAGCGCTTCCGCGCCAAGGCCACCAAGGCGCGCCAGGCGCAGAGCCGCATGAAGATGCTGGCGAAGATGGAGGAGCTCGCGCCCCTGCACGTCTCGGCGCCGTTCTCCTTCGAGTTCCGCGAGCCGCTGCGCTCGCCCAATCCCCTGCTGGTGCTGGAGGGCGTGGACGCCGGCTACGGCGACACCGCCGTGGTGTCCGGGATCAGCTTCTCCCTGCAATCGGGCCAGCGCTACGGCCTGCTCGGGGTCAACGGCGCGGGCAAGTCCACCTTCATCAAGACCCTCGCCGGGACGCAGCCGCCGCTCGCCGGCACGGTCACCTTCAACAAGGGCCTCGCCGTGGGCTACTTCGCCCAGCACCAGCTGGAGATGCTGGACGACAAGGCCTCGCCGCTGCTGCACCTCAGGCGCCTCTCGCCCGAGACGCGCGAGCAGGACCTGCGCAACTTCCTCGGCATGTTCAACTTCCCCGGCGACATGGCGCTGGGCCCCATCGCCACCTTCTCCGGCGGCGAGAAGGCGCGCCTCGCCCTGGCGCTGATCGTCTGGCAGCGCCCCAACCTGCTGCTGCTGGACGAGCCGACCAACCACCTCGACCTGGAGACGCGCGAGGCGCTGACGGTGGCGCTGGCGCAGTTCGAGGGGACGCTGGTGCTGGTGTCGCACGACCGGCACCTGCTGCGCGCCACCACCGACCAGCTGCTGATCGTGGCCGACGGCAGGCTGGCCGAGTTCGACGGCGACCTGGACGACTACCGGGACTGGCTGTTCAAGACCAAGCTCAAGCCCGAGGGCGAGGACAAGGCCGCGGAGAAGCCGAAGGTGCAGGATGCGCCGCGGCCGGCGCCCGGGTCGGCGCAGAAGCGCAACACTCCGCCGAAGCCCTCAGGCAACCGCAAGCCGATCGAGACGCGCATCAAGCGGCTGGAAGAGAAGATGGCGAAGCTGAACGCGGACCGGAAGGCCATCGAGGCGAAGCTGGCCGACCCGGGCCTCTATGGCGCCGGCCAGAAGGACGCGCTGCAGGCG
>CAZMDA010000082.1:0-12320 GCA_964564865.1 uncultured Bordetella sp.
TGAGCCTGCCGGGTCCGACACTGGATCCTCCTCAACCTTTCAGGAGGCCTCCCATGATCGGCGTTTCCGTCCCGCTGGATGTCCTGATCGTCCTTTCGCCCTGGATCGCGCTGGGCGTGTTCTGGCTGATGGACGGCTGAGGGCCGTGCCGTGGGGGCGGGACTGGAGGCGGCGCTCACCGGCCACGCCCGGGCGCGCATGCGCCAGCGGGGCATCCGGGCCGAGGCGCTGGAGGCGCTGCTGGAGTTCGGGCGCGTGCGGCACCTGAATTCGCGCGGGCGTTCCATCGTGTACCTGGACAAGGCGGCGCGGGCTTGGGTGGGTGAGGTCGGGGGGAGGGCGTACGCGATCCTGGGACGGGATGGGAAGGTGATCACGGTGGGGCACAGGTATCGGAAGATCTCGCGCTCCTGAGCAGCGTAGCCGTCGCGCGGAATGGCTCCTCAACGCGGCCGCGGAGGATGCTGTTCGCATTCGCCCGCGGCTGATACATTCTCCAAATGGAACGAGCCATCGGGGGTATATGAGCACAGCGAACGCAGATATAGCCGATGTGCTGAGTCGCATTCGAAAGTTCCGCGATGAGCGGGATTGGATGCAGTTTCACGATCCGAAGAACCTGGCGGTGTCGATCTCGATAGAGGCCGCAGAGCTACTCGAGCATTTCCAGTGGAAGGACGTGGATGGTGCAGCAAAGCATGTGGTGGAGCACAGGGACGAGATTGCAGACGAAATTGCAGATGTGGCGATGTATCTCTTCGAGCTAGCTGACAATCTGGGAATTGACCTCAAAAGCGCCATGCTGGCGAAGTTGCAGAAGAACGAGGAGAAGTATCCGGTAGAGAAAGCTCGCGGAGTATCAACCAAGTACACCAAGCTATAGGCTGATGCGCCTCTACGAAGGTTCAATTAAGAAGTTCCGGAACGATGTGGTCTACAGTCAGCTTGCAGACAAGCTGGCAGGAGCTTTTAAGGACTACTACCATCGTGCTGCCGCTAAAGGGGAGGTTGGCGCGTGGCAGCAGTCATTCAACTTTCTGAAGAACTCCTTCGAAGTTGCGGGCTTGGACGAGAACCAGATCATCATCGAGTACGAACTTCCATACTCGTCGCGCAGAATTGATGCGTTGGTCTTTGGCCAAAGCCGGGAAGGCGATGATGGTGTGGTACTGATCGAATTGAAGCAGTGGTCGAATGACGGCGTCGAGGACGCAGAAGCTGAGGGTAACGTCAAAGTCAGGTTTGCATCTGGCGTTCGGGAAGTGGCACATCCCTCGTGGCAGGTTCAGGGTTACCACTACGATCTCCAGGATTTTCTGCATGTGTTCCACGACAGACCGACGCCAGAACTCAGTTCCTGCGCCTACTGCCACAACTACGCCCGGCTCAAGGAACCGCGAACTCTCTTTGCCGAGAAGTTCCAGAAAGGCCTGGATCGGTTCCCCGTCTTCGCTAAGGAGGATGTCGAGGCACTCGGGATGTACCTCCAGAAGCGCTTGGCGGGAGGATCTGGTGCCGAGATATTCGGCCGCTTTGTCCGAAGCACGGTAAGGCCGTCGAAGAAGTTACTCGCCCATACCGGCGAAATGATCAACGAGAGGCAGATCTTCACCCTGATTGATGACCAGATTGCCGCCTATAACGCAATCATGCATCGGGCCAAGGACTTGGCGCGAGCGCAAAGGAAGTCGGTAGTGATTGTTAAGGGAGGGCCAGGAACCGGAAAGTCTGTAATTGCCCTTGAGGTGATGGGAGAGCTGCTTCGGCAGGGACGATCGGTAATGCATGCCACGGGGTCGTCTGCGTTCACCAACACTCTTCGAAAGATCGTTGGTAGCCGGGCAAGGGCGCTTTTCAAGTTTTTCAACAGTTTCATAGGGGCCGAAGCGAATGCATTTGACGTCTTGATTGCGGATGAGGCGCACCGCATTCGCGAGACCAGCAACAACATGTATACGCGCCGGGATAAGAAGTCGAAGGTGCCGCAGATCGACGAACTATTGAATGTCGCGCGCCTCTCGGTCTTCTTTATCGACGAGAAGCAGATCGTCCGGCCAAATGAGATCGGTAGCGTGGAGCAGATTCGGCAAGCGGCGACAAAGGCGGGTGTGGATCAGAACGATCTGTCAGAGTTCGAGCTTCAAACCCAGTTTCGATGCTCGGGATCCGACGCCTATCTTCAATGGCTCGACAACGCGCTTGGCATCCGGCCCTCCGAGTTCCCTAGGTTCGATTCTCGGATGGAGTTCCGAGTTTTCGATGATCCTGCTTCGATGATGCGGGAGGTGAGGGCCAGGAACGCCGAACGCAAGAACTCGGCACGTATTGCGGCGGGCTTCTGTTGGAAGTGGAGTAAACCTCGCCCTGATGGAAGTCTAGTGAACGATGTCGTAATTGGCGATTTTCAGATGCCGTGGGAGAGGAAGGACGCCTTCTGGAAGTGGGCGACGGACGACTCCGGGATGGAGCAAGTCGGTACCGTGTATACGGCCCAAGGGTTCGAGTTCGACTACATGGCGGTTATCTTCGGGAATGATTTTGTCTACGACCTTGCTTCAAGTACGTGGCGGGCCGTTCCCGAGAGGTCGCACGATACCCAAGTGAAGCGCAAGAATCCGAAGCTTAGTGAGCATCTGGCGAGTGTTTACAGGGTGCTCCTATCGCGTGCGCACAAGGGCGTGTACGTGTACTTCATGGATAAGGGCACCGAGGCCTACTTCAAGGAGCAACTGGCTAGTCCTACGCCGTTCGAGGCACCGCGAGCTGAGTCGAATGAGGAGGGGCTTGTTGCACCTTACGAATTGCCGGCAGGAAGTGGAGCTCAATCCCGCTCTGTGGTTCCAATAGAGGATGCGCGCGCGAGAAGCGGCAGATTTGTGACGCATCTTCCACTGTACTCACTGAAAGCAGCGGCAGGCTACTTTGGCGCTGGCGAAGAAGTCGAACCAGAGGGATGGATTGATGCTTCTGATATCGGGCACTTGGATGAAGACCTCTTCGTTGCACGTGCTATTGGCTGTTCAATGGAACCACTGATCCGCAGTGGCGACCTTTGTGTTTTTCGTGCAAAGCCGAAAGGAAGCCGGCAAGGAAGAATCGTGCTGGTTCAGTATCGAGGGCCGTCAGATCCTGAAACTGGTGGCGCATTCACGGTGAAGCGGTACCGGTCGACGAAGGCGCTTGCAGGCGAAGATGAATGGCGGCACGAGGAGATTGTGCTCGAGCCTTTGAATGGCGACTATCAGCCCATTGTACTGAGGGCGGATGCAGAAGGCGCCGTTCAGCTTGTCGCAGAGTTTGTGCGAGTATTGAAATGAGTTGGATGGAAAGTCCGCGCATCTGGTTCAGTTGAGGTGCTGCAAGCCGCTATTCATCTAGGGGATGCGAAGGCGTGGCGCTGGCAGTGGCCGATGTAACCAATCGTGCACATCTAGCCGACCCCAATCCCCTTCCCCCTCACATACCCCCCGAAATCCCCCCGCGTCTCCACCCCATACTGCTTCACCTTGTCCCCCACCCAATCCCTCCCGCGCCGCGCGCCGTAGGCCCCCAGTTCCCGCTCGACCGCCTCAGTGTCATACCGATCCGTATGCACGGTCGCCGACAGCGCCAGCCGCGCGCTTAGCGGCTCCCTCGCCTCCGGATAGCCCATCGCCAGCCCCGCCACCGGCACCACCCAGTCCGGCAGCTCGAGCAGCGCGTCGATCTTCCCGATGTGATCCCGGATCTGGCTGATCGGGCAGGTGCCCAGGCCCGCGAGTTCCGCGGCTGAAACAAAAGCACTGAGCGCGATCGCGGCATCCACCGAGGCGTTGAAGAACGCATCGAGGTGCTCGTTCACGAACGCGGCATTGCGCAGCGAGAACAAGCGCCGGAAGCGCCAGCCGTCGGCGCAGAAGACGAAGAGCTCGGGCGCGCTGGCGAGCCAGGGCGAGCCGGGCAGCAGCGACGCAATCGCCCGGCGCTTCGCGGGATCGGCGACGCGGATGAGCGTGGCCTGCTGCAGGTCGCTCTTGGTCGGCGCGGCGAGGGCGGTGGCGCACAGCAGGCGCAGCACGGAATCGGGCACCGGGTCGGGCTTGTAGCGCCGGCACACCGAGCGGGCGTTCAGGGCGGCGAGCGCATCGAGGTTGGGCAGCGCGGGCGGGTCGAGGCGCTCGCCGAAGCGCTGCGAGATGGCGGCGGCAATGCGGTCCTTGGCGGTGCTCATGGTCGCTCCCGGTTCTATCCCATCACCGTCACCACCACGCTGCGCTCATGCGCCGCGGTGCGGTGCTCGTACAGGTACAGCCCCTGCCAGGTCCCCAGCATCAGCCGGCCGTCGGACACCGGGATCCCCAGGCTGTTCGAAGTCAGCACCGAGCGCGCATGCGCCGCCATGTCGTCCGGGCCCTCGGTGTCGTGCACGTAGGCCGGGTCGCCGTCGGGCGCAAGGCGCCGCAACAGCGTCTCCAGGTCCACCCGCACGTCCGGATCGGCGTTCTCGCACAGGATGAGCGACGCGCTGGTGTGCTGCAGGAACACGTTGCACAGCCCGGCGCGCACGCCGCTCGCGGCCACCACCCGCGCCACCTGGGCGGTGATGTCCAGGGTGCCGCGGCCGCGGGTGCGGAACGCGAGGACCTGCTGGTACACGGGCGCTAGCCCAGCGCCGCCTGCATCGCCTCCAGCGGCACGGCGACGCCCACCAGCCCGACGCACATCAACACGGTGAGGGTCCTGCCCAGATGGCAGCCCGGCTTGCCGGCCTCGAGGTTGAGGACGAAGCGCCGGCTGACGCGGGCGCGGCGCGCGATGTCGGACTGGGTCAGCCCGCGCGCGCGGCGCGCGGCTTCCACGGCGGCGCCGAGCGCGGCCGGGGAGGGCAGGAAGGCGAGAGCGGGCGCGGCGCCGGGGGCGGCGGGCGGCGGCGCGGGCACGGACGGGGCGGAAGGGTTCTTGACGGCCATGGCGGGGCTCCGGGGCGGGGAAAATGTTACCGATCGTACACATTTGCCCGGGCCCCGGGGACTGGCCGGATATACAGTAGTTGGCCTATAGTGGCGCCATGGGCGCCACCGACCCCGCCATCGCGGCCTTCGCCAGGCTGAACCCCCGCCAGCGCGAGGCCGCCACGCACGGGCAACGCGCCGCTTGCGGTGCGTTCCAGTCCGGGCCCTTGCTCATCATCGCCGGCGCCGGCACCGGCAAGACCAGCACGCTTGCGCACCGCGTCGCGCACCTCGTGCTGCAGGGCACTGAGGCCGAGCGGATCCTGCTCCTCACCTTCACCCGCCGCGCGGCACTGGAGATGACGCGGCGCGCGCAGCGCATCGCCGGCGAAACGACGAAGGCGGTGCGCCTGCCCTGGTCGGGCACCTTCCACTCGGTGGCCAACCGGCTGCTGCGAAGGCATGCGCGACGCATTTTCGTCCCCGGTGGGCTGGAGGAGCGCTTCAGCGTGCTCGATCGCGGCGACGCGGCGGACCTGCTGGACCTGGTGCGCCACGATCTGGGCTACTCGAAGCTGGAGAAGCGCTTTCCCCGCAAGGACACCTGCCTCGCCATCTACTCGCACCGGGTGAACACGCAAGGAACGCTGCAGGACACGCTGGCATCGACCTTCCCGTGGTGCGCGGAATGGGAGGCGGAGCTGAAGGCGCTGTTCCGCGGCTACGTGGAGCGCAAGCTCGCCCACCAGGCCCTGGACTACGACGACCTGCTTCTCTACTGGCACGCCATGCTGGAGGACGAAGCCTTCGCGCGCGAACTCTCGGCGGCCTGGGACCACGTGCTGGTGGACGAGTACCAGGACACCAACGTCCTGCAGGCGCAGATCCTGCAGCGGCTGCGGCCCACGGGCGAGGGCCTCACGGTGGTGGGCGACGACGCGCAGGCGATCTACTCGTTCCGGGCGGCGTCGGTGGAGAACATCCTCCAGTTCACCAGGCAGTTTGAAAATCAGGGACAGTCCCCGATTTCCAAAAGCGGAAATCAGGGACAGTCCCCAAATTCGCCGCTGACGGTGGTGCTGGAGGAGAACTACCGCTCCACGCAGCCGGTGCTGGACGCGGCCAACGCGCTCATGGCGGAGGCCTCGCGCCAGTACCAGAAGGAACTGCGCAGCCGCAGGACGGAAGGGCCGAAGCCGCGCCATGTGACGGTGGCGGACGACGCGGCGCAGGCGCAGTACGTGGTGACGCGGGTGCTGGAGGCGCGCGAGCAGGGCGTGGAGCTGATGCGCCAGGCGGTGCTGTTCCGCTCCTCGCACCACTCCGACGTGCTGGAGCTGGAGCTGGTGAAGCGCAACATCCCCTACGTGAAGTACGGCGGCCTCAAGTTCCTGGAGGCGGGGCACGTCAAGGACGCGCTCGCCGTGCTGCGCTGGGCGGACAACCCGAAGAACCGCGTCGCCGCCTGGCGCGCGCTGCAGCTGCTGCCGGGCGTGGGCCCGAAGGGCGCCGAGCGCGTGTTCACCGCGTTCGAGGCGCAGGGCCACGGCTGGGCGGCGCTCAAGTCGCCCTCGCCGGAGTTCAACGCGCTGATGGCGCACCTGGGCGACGCGGCCACGCCCTGGCCGGGGCAGATGGAGCGGGTGCGCGAATGGTACGCGCCGGTGCTGGAGCGCAAGTACGACGCGCCCGAGGTGCGCGCGGCGGACCTCGCGCAGCTGGAGAAGGTCTCCGGCGGCTACCGCGACCGGGAGGCGTTCCTGACCGAGCTTGCGCTGGATCCGCCCGGCGCCACCGGCGACCTGGCGGGCGACCCGCTGCTGGACGAGGACTACCTCGTGCTCTCCACGGTGCACTCGGCCAAGGGGCAGGAGTGGGAGGCGGTGTATGTGCTCAACGTGTCGGATGGCAACTTCCCCAACGAATTCGCCGCCGGCAAGCCCGAGCAGATCGAGGAAGAGCGCCGCCTCCTGTACGTGGCCATGACGCGCGCCAAGACGAGCCTGGACCTCGTCTCGCCGCTCAAGTACTACGTCACGCAGCAGTCGCGCATGGGCGACCGGCACGTCTACGGCGCGAAGAGCCGCTTCCTCACGCGCAGCGTGATGCAGTGCCTGGACCAGGTGGCCTGGGCCGAGAAGGACGGCGCGGGCGAACTTCGCCCCATGGGCCCGTCGGTGGACGTGGCGGCGAAGCTGCGGGCGCTGTGGGCCTAGCCCCAGGCTGACCGGGATGAAGATCTGGGTCGACGCCGACGCCTGCCCGCTGGCGATCAAGGAAATCCTCTACCGCGCCGCGGAGCGCATGCAGGTGAAGACGACCCTGGTGGCGAACAAGCTCCTCGGCACGCCGCGCTCGCCGTGGATCAGCGCCCTGCAGGTGCCGCACGGTTTCGACGTCGCCGACAACGAGATCGCCAGGCGCGTGGAGAAGGGCGACCTGGTGGTCACCGCCGACATCCCGCTTGCGGCCGAGGTGGTGGCCAGGGGTGGCCACGCCCTCAACCCGCGCGGCGAACTCTATACCCCGGAGAACATCCGCGAACGGCTGGAGACGCGGGATTTCCTCGCCAAGCTGCGCGAGACCGGCGTCCAGACCGGCGGTCCGGCGCCGCTGGACCACACGGACCGGAAGCGTTTCGCCGACCAGCTGGACCGGCTGCTGGCGAGGATAAGGACCGGCCAGGCACCAACTTGAAGCGCCGAAAGGCGCCGTGCACTGCAATCGTGCCGGGTTTCCCGCTCGCCAGCCGGAAATGGTGCGCCAGGCGTGTGGCACGGGTATTGCGTGGAATGGGCATTCCATCCATGCCCCAGGGAGGCCGCATGAAACGCCGTGATTTCCTCAAGTCCACCGCCGCCACCGCCGCCGTCGCCGGCACCGCAAGCCTGGGCCTGCCCGGGCTCGCCTCCGCGCAGGCGATGCCCCCGGTCATCAACGTCGGCCACCTGGTCGGCATCTGCATGTCGCCGCTGTTCTTCGCCCAGGCGACGGGCCTCTTCGCGGCCGAGGGGCTGAAGGTGGAGATGAAGTTCATGCCCAACCCGGGCGATGCGCTCACCGCGCTCACCGGCGGGGCGATGCAGGTGGTGCACATCCCCTTCACCAACATCATCGTCGCCGCCAACAACGGCGCGCCGGTGCGCATCATCGGCGGCAGCGGGGCGGGCGGGCTGTTCCTGATCGCGCAGGGCTCCACCGGCATCAAGAGCATGGGCGACCTGGCGAAGCAGAAGGGCAAGGGCCTGAAGATCGGCGCCATGCGCCTGAACACCTTCGAGCTGATGGCCTACCGGGCGCTGGCGGGCGCCGGCCTCAAGTACGACGACTTCCAGATGGTGTGGTTCAGCGACGTGCTGTCCATGGCCGCGGCCTTCGAGGCGAAGCAACTGGACCTGGTCACGCACGTGGAGCCCTTCGCCACCCGCCTGGTGGACAAGCTGGGCGGGGTGCCGATCGCCTCGAACCTGGACACCTGGGGCAAGGACGGCCCGGACTGCGTCACCAACGCGCGCGTCGACTTCCTGGAGAAGTACCCGGCCGCGGCGACCAGGTACATGCGCGCGCTGCTCAAGGCCGACGCGGCGATCAAGGCCGACCCGGTCCGGGCGGTCGACGTGCTGGACGCCTCCAAGTACTACCGGGTGGACAAGGACACGCTGCGCGCCTCGCTGCCGCGCCAGCGCCCGCAGGTGAACCTGATCGGCGCGGGCGAGGCGGGCATGCGCACGGCGATCGCCGACATGACCACGCTGGGCTACATCAAGTCGGTGCCGGGCAACCTGATCGATTTCAGGTTCCTGAACGAAGCGCTCAAGTCCTAGCCTGCGCCGGTGCGGGACATGCTGAAGGCCGCCGCCGCGGCGCTGGTGCCGTGGCTGGCGGTGGTGGGGCTGTGGGAGCTCGCGGCGGCGCGCGGCTGGATGACGACCACGCTGTTCCCGCCGCCGTCGTCGTTCATCGCCTTCGCCATCGAGAGCGACTTCCGCGTCGGCTTCGGCAAGGAGGGCATGCCCATTCCGGCGGCGATCGTCGCCAGTTCGTTCCGCGTCGTGGCGGGCCTGTTCATCGGCTTCGTCGCCGCGGTGGCGACCGGGATCCTGGTGTCCATGTCGCGCTGGGCGTCGCTGGCGGTGCTGCCGCTGGTGCGCGGCCTGGCGCCGATCGCGCCGATCGCCTGGATCCCGATCGGCATCGTGGTGTTCGGCCTGGGCAACCCGACCGCGGTGTTCGTGGTGTTCACCGGCGTGTACTTCCTGCTCACGCTCGCCACGGTGGCGGCGGTGCAGTCGGTGGACCCGCGCCTGGTGAAGACCGCGCGCACCTTCGGCGCCACGCGCGGGCAGGTCTGGGCCTGGGTGGTGTTCCCGGCGGTGCTGCCGCAGGTGTTCACCATGCTGCGGCTGAACTTCTTCGCCGCCTGGATGGCGGTGCTGGCCGCGGAGATGGTGGGCCTCAAGAACGGCGTCGGCATGATCGTGATCCTGGGCCGCGAGATGTTCAACCCGAACCTGATCATGCTGGGCATCTGCATCATCGGCGTCACCGGCTACGCGGTGGACGCGCTGCTGCTGTTCGTGCAGCGCAAGATCCTGTGGTGGAAGGCCGCCGAATGAGCTCCCTCGTCATCGAGAAGGCGCGCAAGACCTGGCCGGGCGCGCGCGGCCTGGCGGTCGAGGCCATCCAGGAGGTGAGCCTGGAGGTGTCCCCGGGCGAGTTCGTCGCCATCCTGGGGCCGAGCGGCTGCGGCAAGAGCACGCTGCTCGAGCTGTGCGCGGGCCTGGAGCCGATGTCGGGCGGCCGGATCCTGATCGGCGGCGAGCCCGTGACCGGCCCCAACCCGAAGGCGGTGATGGTGTTCCAGGAGCATTCGCTCTTTCCCTGGCTGACCGTCGAGGACAACGTCGTGTTCGGCCTGAAGATGAAGAAGGAAAGCCGGCTCGAGCGCTGGCGCCGGGGGCGCGACGTGCTCGAGCGCGTCAGGCTGGCGAAGTATGCGAAGCACTTCCCGCACCAACTGTCCGGCGGCATGAAGCAGCGCGTGGCGATCGCGCGCGCGCTGGTGGGCGAGCCCGAGTTCATCCTGATGGACGAGCCCTTCGCGGCGCTGGACTTCCAGACCCGGGTGCTGATGCAGCAGTTCCTGCTGGAGGTGTGGTCCGGGTTCAAGTCGACGATCCTGTTCGTCACCCACCAGATCGACGAGGCGGTGCTGCTCGCCGACCGGGTGGTGGTGATGAGCGCCGCGCCGGGGCGGGTGCTGGAGGAGGTGAAGATCGGCCTGCCGCGGCCGCGCAGCATGACGGACCCCGATTTCAACGGGTATCGTGTGCGCCTGACCTCGCACATGGAAAAGGAAGTGATGCGCGCCCATGCAGCTGAAGCTCCCTGACCTGATAGAAGTAAAAGGCGGGGCCTTGAGCTACAGCCCGCGCTGCGCGGAGCTGGAGGGCGCCGTGGTGGAGATCGCCGGCTGGGTGGTCGACACGCACGACGGCGCCGCGCAGATGCTGGTGGCCGAGCCCGGCGGCTGCCCGCACTGCTCGCCGGTGCCGGCCGTGTCGCTGCCGGAGTTCAGGACCCGGGCGGGACAGGCCGTCACCCTGCGCGGACGGCTTTCGTTCGGCTTCAAGGCGGACGCCGCGGGCAACGCCAGCTTCCTCAGGCTGGAGGGTGCGCGCGTGTCCACCGGCCTTCCCACATGAGGCTCGCATGAAGCTGATCGCAGGCGCGCGCGTGCTGTGCTCGGCCGCCGCCGGGCCCGAGGCGCTGGATGTCCTCATCGAGGGCGAGCGCATCCAGGACCTGGTGCCGCGCGGCTCGATCAAGGGCGAAGGGATGGAGGTGCTCGACGCCACCGGCTATGCGCTGATGCCGGGCCTGGTGAACGGCCACAACCACGCGCAGACCCACCTCGCCAAGGGCCTGTTCGACCGCTACAACCTCGAGACCTACCTGAGCGCCCAGCCCTGGGCCTCGGGCCGGCGCACGCAGGAGGACAAGCACCTGTCGGCGCTGATCGGCGCCGCGGAGATGCTGCGCAAGGGCTGCACCGCCGGCTACGACATGTTCGCGGAGTTCCCGCTGCCGAGCGCCGAGGGCGTCGAGGCGGTCGCGCGCGGCTATGCCGAGGCCGGGATGCGCGCGGCGCTCGCGCCGATGATGGCCGACCGCACGTTCTACGAGGCGATTCCGGGCCTCGCCGAGGCGCTGCCCGAGCCGCTGCGCAGCCAGGCGATGAAGGCGCGCAACGCGCCCGGGGCGGAATCCATTGCCGCGGTCAAGGCCATCCTGAAGGGCTGGAAGGACCACGGCGGCAGCATCAGGCCGGCCCTGGGCCCGACCATCCCGCACCATTGCAGCGACGACTTCCTCATCGCCTGCCGCGACCTCGCGGCCGAGCACGGCCTGGGCATCCAGATGCACGTCGCCGAATCGAAGATGCAGTCGGTGGTGGGCCGCAGGCTGTACGGCAAGAGCCTGGTCGCGCACCTGCACGAGCTGGGGATGTTCAACGAGAAGTTCTGCGTCGCGCACGGCGTGTGGCTGGACGACGAGGACCGCAGGCGCCTCGCCGACGGCGGCGCCTCGGTGTCGCACAACCCGGGCAGCAACCTGAAGCTGGGCTCCGGCATCGCCGACATGCGGGCCATGCTGGCGGCGGGCGTGAACGTGGCACTGGGCACCGATGGCAGCGCATCCTCGGACAACCTGAATGCGTTCGAGGCGATGCGCCTCGCCGCGGGCCTGTCGCGCGTGCAGGGGCGGGAGCCCGAGCAGTGGGTGAGCGCGCGCGAGGCACTGCATGCCGCCACCGAGGGCGGCGCCAGGGCGCTTGGGTTCAAGGACATCGGCCGCATCGAGAAGGGCTGGCTGGCGGACCTGGTGCTCCTCGACCTGGGCGCGCTGCACTACATCCCGCTGAACGACCTGGTGACGCAGATCGTGTTCGGCGAGGACGGCACCGGCGTGGACAGCGTGATGGTGGGCGGGCGCTGGGTGGTGCGCGCGGGCAAGCTGCTGACGGTGGACCTTGCCCGGCTGCGGCGCGACGCCGAGCGGGCGGTGGAGCGGCTCGCCGCCGCCAACGCCGAGGCGCGCGCGCTGTCGGAGAAGCTGCACCCCTACGTCGGGAAGTTCTGCGGCGGCCTCGCCTGCGGGTGAAGCGGCAGGGCGGAACGATCTAGGACGCCGCCGCCTTCTGTTTCGCCTCCAGCGCCTCCCAGCGCTCCAGCTTCGCGAGCAGCAGCCCTTCGATCTCCAGGCTGCGCTGCTGGTCCTTCAGCACCACCTCGGCGCCCTGCTTGTAGTACTCGGCGTTGCTCATCTTCGCGGCCAGCGCGTGCTGCTCGGCCTCCAGGGCTTCCAGCTCCTTCGGCAGCGCTTCCA
>CAZMDA010000083.1:0-12145 GCA_964564865.1 uncultured Bordetella sp.
GACCTACGCGGCGCTGCTGCTGAATGCCGCCTTCACGATGGAGGTGTTCCTCCTGACGAAGAACCTGCTGGTGCTGCTGATGATGCTGCCGGTCCACGGCATCTGCATGCTGCTGTGCGCGCGGGACGCCCGCTACTTTGACCTGCTGCTGATGTGGGCCAAGACGCGACTTCTCGCGTACTTCAGCAGCATCCGATTCTGGAAGGGCGCGAGCTACAGCCCATTGCTGCTTGACCTTCCAGACAGGCACGGTCGGCGCAAGGCCGTCGCAACGGTGCGGCTCACATGAAGCGCGCCACTGCCCTAAGACGCGAGCTGCCGGCGGCATTCCGAATTCCGTATCGCGTGCAGCTCTCACCGCATGTCGTGCGGACGGAGGCGGGCGACTACGTCCAGGTGTTCCGCCTCGACGGGGCAAGCTTCGAGACCGCCGACGACGAAGTGCTGAACAACTGGCACGAACGGTTGAACGTGCTGTGGCGGAACATCGCCGCGCCGAATGTCGCCTTGTGGATGCATGTCATCCGGCGTCGCGAGCGGGTCGGTGCAGTGAAGATCGACGACATGGCGGGGGCCGACTTCGCCGAACGCCTAGCCACCCGCTACCAGGCACGGTTGTCCACAGAGACCCTGATGGTCAACGAACTGTACCTGTCGGTCGCCTATCGGCCGATTGCCGGCGCGGCCCCGAATCTGGTGGCGCGCCTGCTCAGCTCGAAGGCTGGAGAACACTGGCTCGCAGAGCACGCAGACGCACTCGATGCCTGCGAGAAGCTCTCGCAGACCGTGGGCTCTTCACTTGCCCGCTATGACCCCGAGCGCCTCGGCGTCTACGAATCCGGCGGACGCCTGTACTCGCGCGTGCTGGAGTTCTTCGGTCAGTTGGTGAACGCGGACCTGTCGCCCGTGCCGCTGCCCACGGCACCGCTCGATGAGGTGCTCGCCACCACGCGGATCATCTTTGGCAGCGAGACCATCGAGTACCGCCTGCCCACCCAGACGCGCTTCGGCGCGATGCTTGGCATCAAGGAGTACGCCTCGCCGACGACGGTCGGCATGTACAACGTACTGCTGTCGGCGCCGTTCGAGTTCGTGCTGACGCAGTCCTTTGCGTTCCTGACGAAGGCGGCAGGGCAGGGTCTCCTGCAGCGCCAGTACAACCAGATGGCCAATGCCGGCGACTTCGCGGTGAGCCAGGCGGAGCAGCTGAAGGACGCGCTGGATGACTTGACTTCCAACGACTTCGTGATGGGCGACCACCACTTCACGCTGCAGGTGCTTTCGCCGCTGGTGGATCGGCAGAGCGGCAACTCCAATGAGCAGCGACTGAAGTCTCTCAATGACGAGGTGGCACTGGCGCGGGCGATCCTCTCCGACACCGGCATGACGACCGCGCGCGAGGATCTCGCGCTGGAGGCGGCCTTCTGGGCGCAGCTGCCGGCGTGCTTCCCCATGCGGCCGCGCAAGGCGCCGATCACGTCCCGGAACTTCTGCGCGATGGCGCCGCTGCACAACTTCCCCGCCGGGCGCGCGACCGGCAACCACTGGGGCGACGCGCTGGCGCTGCTCGTCACCAGTGCCCGCTCTCCCTACCACTTCTCGCTGCACGCGAGCGATCCGCACGATCCGGACGGCGGCAGCCGCAAGGACACCGGTCACACGTTCATCTGCGGCCCGACAGGTTCGGGAAAGTCCGTGCTGATCGGCTTTCTGGTGACCCTGCTCGCCCGGCAGGGCGTGACGCAGGTGATCTTCGACAAGGACCGTGGCCTCGACATCCTGACGCGGGCACTGGGTGGCACCTATCTCCCGCTCCGGAACGGCGTGCCGACCGGTTTCAATCCGCTGCAGCTCCCGCCGACGGCCGAGACCATCGAGTTCCAAAAAGTCTGGCTGCGTGCGCTGGTGCGCGGGACCGTTCCGCTGACGATCCGGGAGGAGGGCGATCTCGACGCCGCGTTGATGGGGACTCTTGCGCTGGAGCCGTCGGCGCGCCGCCTGTCGCGGCTGATCGAGTTCACCGACGCTACGCGTGCAGAGGGAATTCACATGCGGCTTTCCCGATGGTGCGAGAGCACGCAGGGACACTACGCCTGGGTGTTCGACAACGCGCAGGACTCGCTGGTCGGGCAGCTCGCGCAGGCCAGCCTGTTCGGCGTCGATGTCACCGAGTTCCTCGACAACGCGCTGACGCGCGCGCCCGTGACGCTGTACCTGTTCCACGTCATCCGCCAGCTGCTCGATGGCCGAAAGTTCGTCTGCTGGATGGACGAGTTCTGGAAGCTGCTGTCTGATCCGTCCTTCGAGGGCTTCGCCAAGGACGGCCCCAAGACCTGGCGCAAGCTCAACGGCGTAATGTGCCTTGCGACCCAGAGCGCCAGCGACGTGCTCGACAGCCCGATCAGCCGCACGATCATCGAGCAGACGCCGACCAAGATCCTGTTCCCGAATCCGGATGCCAACTCGGCCGAGTACATCGAAGGGTTCGGCCTGTCCGAGCGGGAGTTCAAGCTCATCAAGGAGCAGATCGAGCCCGGCTCGCGGCAGTTCCTCATCAAGCAGGGCCACTACTCCGTGGTCTGCCAGCTCGATCTCAAGGGGTTCGACGCAGAGCTGAAAGTCATCTCGGGTCGCGCCAGCACGGTCGAGGAGCTGCAACGGCTCATCGCGCGTACCGGTCCCGACCCGCGGCACTGGCTGTCCTCATTCCTCACACCGGAGAAGTCATCGTGAAAGCATCCAATGCTCTTGTCGGCGCTGTCGCCTGCCTCCTGTGCACGTCGGTCGGACACGCGGCGATGCCCGTGATCGACATTCGCGCCATTGTGCAGATGGCCCAGCAGCTGCAGGTCCTTCAGAACCAGTTGACCACGGCCCGCAACCAGCTCACCCAGGCGCAGCAGCAGTTCCAGTCGCTCACGGGGCAGCGCGGCATGGAGCAGCTGCTCTCGGGGGTTACGCGAAACTACCTGCCCGCAGACTGGGTGACGCTCGAAGCCACACTGCGTGGCGCACAGGCGAGCTATGCGGCGCTCTCAGCAGAAATGCAGGCGGCGCTACGGCAGGTTACGGTGCTGACCCCGGCGCAGACGGCACGGATGTCGCCGGAGCAGATCGAGCAGCTCGAAGCGGCGCGCCGTTCCGTCGCTTTGCTTCAGGCCACGAGTCGCGAAGCCCTGCAGGCCAGCAGCCAGCGCTTCGTATCCCTGCAGGGACTGATCGACGCCATCCCGCGGGCAACGGATGCCAAGGCGGTCCTTGATCTGCAGGCGAGGATTGGCGCCGAGCAGGCCATGCTCCAGAACGAGCACACGAAGCTGATGGTGCTCAACCAGGCGGCGGAGGCGGAGCAGCGCGCCCAGGAACAGCGGGCGCGGGAACTCGCGATCAGCAACTTCGGCTCGCTGCGCCGGTTGCCTGCCGTCGGCCTGAATCCGTAGGCCGCCATGTCGCGCGGCATGCTCGTGCTGATCCTCCTGGCGACGCTCGTCGGCGCGGCGGTGTCCTGCGCCCCGGGACCGCCGGTGGCCGAGCACACCGTTTCCGACTACCGCGCCGATGCGACGCTGCGGCGAGAGGTCTTTGCACGGTGCCGGAACGATCCGGGCGGGCTCGGCCAGACCCCGGACTGCGTGAACGCACGGGAGGCCGAGCGGCTGGAAAGCCACGGCTCGCTGCGTGACCAGGCGCCGGTGGGCATCGATCCCAGCGGGAGGCGGTGAGGCATGGGCTTCTTCGGCGAGTTCAACGCGTGGCTGACCGGGATCCTGAACGCGTACATCGGGCAGACCCTCGCGGTGATCGCCGGCATCCTCGAGCCGGTCATCGTCACCCTCGGCGTTCTCTACGTAATCGTGTGGGGTTACCTGCAGCTGACCGGCAGGATCGAGGAGCCATTCGTCGAGGGTGCGAAGCGCCTGCTGACGCTCGGCGTGGTACTCGGGCTGTCGCTGCAACTGTGGCTCTACAACGACGTGTTTGTCGATACGTTCTTCAATGCGCCCACGGAGCTGGCGGCGTCGATCATCGCCGCGCGCAACCCCGGTGGGCCGGCGTTCCAGCCAGTGGCAGTCGTCGATGAGATCTTCTTCGATGGGGACGACGCCGCCTCGCTCCTGATGGAGAAGGGCGAGATCTTCGGGCGGGACATCGTCTTCTACTTCGGCGCACTGGCGATCTATCTGATCGTCGGTCTCACCGCCGTCTACACCATGTTCCTGCTCGCGATGAGTCGAATCGCGCTGGCCGTGCTCCTCGCGATGGGACCGATCTTCCTCGCACTGCTGTTCTTCGACTCCAGCAAGCGGTTTTTCGAGGCGTGGCTCGCGCAGCTCAGCAACTACGCATTTCTGGCCATTCTGACGATTCTGGTCGCAGCGCTGATGCTGCAGGTGATCTCCACCGCCGCGGAGTCGGCCGTGGCGGCCGGCGGGGGCATCGGGATTGCCAATGCACTTCAGGTGTGCGCGGCGGCGGCGCTCACGTTCCTGATCATGCGGCAGGTGCCGTCGATGGCGCAGGGCATGGCGAGCGGCATCGCCCTGTCGGGCTTCGGTGCCGTCGGCAATCTGCTGCGCATGGGTATGGGCGTGGGCCGCTCCGGTCTCGGGAAGATGGGGGAGTTCTCCCGGGGTGCCTTCCTGGATCAGGACAAGAGCCGCTGGGACAGCATGACCCGCAAGGCAGGTCAGCGGCTGATCGGCGCCCGCATGGCCCGCGAGAAGCGGCCGCGCCAGAACACGCTGAAGTACGGGTGATCGCCATGCCAAGGATCAAGGCAACCGTAGGGCTCGTGCTTGCCGCTCTCATGGCAGGACTCGTGAGTGGATGCAGCACGCAGGCGAGGCGCGTGGACTGCGACGGACGGTTACGACCGATCAACGCACACGCGCCGGTGAAAGCGCCGGCCGTCGTCAATCCGGCTAGAGAGCAGACGCCATGAAACGCGATGCCGCCCTGCAGGCGTACTTCGCGGAGGCCGCGTCCTGGGACGCGGATCGCGTGGCGGCCAGCGAGCGCAGTGTGCGCACGGCCTGGCGCGTGGCGGTCGGCGCCTCCCTGCTCGCGGTGGCGGCGATCTTCGCGCTGGTACTGCTGATGCCGCTGAAGCGTGTGGACCCGTTCGTGATCCGCGTCGACAACGCCACTGGCATCGTGGATGTGGTGCCCGTGTTCGCCGGCCAGGCGGCGATGCCGGAAGTGGTGACGCGCTACTTCCTCGATCACTACCTGACGGTGTGCGAGCGCTTCAATTTCTCGACGGCCGAGAGCGACTACGAGGAATGTTCGAGCTTCCACGCGCCCGCCCGCCATCAGGAATGGATGACGCTGTGGGACCGGAGCAATCCGGAGTCGCCGCTGAACCGCCACAAGGATGGCTCCAGCGTCCGCGTGCAGGTCAGCTCGATCACGTTCTTCAAGCGCGGCAGTGGCACGGAGGACCTGGCGCAGGTCCGGTACGTGAAAGCGCTGCGCACGGGCAACGGCAGTGAGCAGCACAGCTACTGGATCGCGACGGTCCAGTATGTCTACGGTGCGCCGTCCAAGGACCCGCGGATGCGCCGCTGGAATCCACTGGGATTCAAGATCGTCGAACTCCGGACCGAGGCGGAAGCCACGCAACCGGAGCCAGCGAGTCCGCCGACCGCCACGGCCGCGCCCGCCGGGAGCAAGCCGTGAAGTCCGTTGGAATGCTGTCCGGCGTGCTCCTGCTGTCGGCCCTGATCACGGCGCCGGTTGCATGGGCCGAGACGGTGCCGGTGCGCGGGCAGGTGGATGCGCGCGTCCGCACCGCTGCCTACAACCCCGATCAGGTCTACAAGGTCTACGGCTTCGTCGGCTACGCGGTGGAACTCATCTTCGAGGACGGTGAGCGGTTCGCGGGGACCGGCGGCGGCGATCTTGAGGGCGTGACCGTGGATGCGCATGGCAGCTCGGTGCTGCTGAAGCCGCGCGCAGCCATCGTGTCCACGAACCTCGTGGTCTTCACTGACCGGCGTGCCTATCGCTTCGACTATACGGTCGCTGCGCGCGCACCGAACCGGCTGACCGATGAGGTCATGTATGCCGTGCGGTTCACCTATCCCCCCGTGCGAACTGTCAACGGGGAAGATCTGCAGGCGAAGGTTGATCGGGACCTTGCCGCCGCGGATGCCGCGCGGCCCCGCAACCGCGATTACTGGTACTGCGGCAACCGCGCCCTGCAGCCGGTCGCGACCTCCGACGATGGCGTGCATACGCGGATCACGTTTGGCGACCGGTCCGAGATCCCGGCGATCTTCGTGCGCAATGAGGATGGCTCGGAATCGCTGCTGAACTTCTCGATGGACACGGGCGATGTGGTGATCCATCGCGTAGCGTCACGGTTCGTGCTGCGGCGGGGGAAGCTGACAGGCTGCATCGTCAACAAGGGATATGCGGGCGCGGGGCTGCGCCTGGATTCCGGCACGGTGTCGCCGCAGATCGAGCGCGATGTGAAAGGGGCTCGGCCATGAGCCTGCTCGACCGCTTCCGGCAGCCGCCCGCCGAACCGCCATCGGGTTCGCCAGACGGTGAGAGCGGGGTGGAAGGCGAACGTGCCGCGAGTGCTGTTCAACGGCCGGCGTCCCTGCAATCGAGGGTCAGCAATCTGCTGGCCTTTGGGCTCATGGCGGCCATCGGCCTGGGGCTGCTCGGCTGGTACTACGGCAAGGTCATGACCTCGCGCATGGCTGCGCGGACCGCGGCGGAGTCGTCGGCCAAGAGCAAGGCGGAAGGAGAGATCAACCTTCGCCCGCTCGGGCGCGTGGACCCACCGGCGCTGGCGCAGAGCGTGCTGGGCGACGCCCCCGAAGAGCCTCCTCCGGAGGACATCCCGGAAGCCTGGCTGCGGCCGGCGGAAGATCCACCGGCCACCCGGACGCCCGGCTACGCGCCGCCGGTCCAGGAACCGCGGGATCTGCGGCTGGAAAGGCAGTTGTCGGGACGGGCGTTCGTCACCAGTGCGGACCGGACTGCCGCTGTCGGGGATGCTGAGGCCATCGGAGGTGTCGGCGGCGAGGCCGCTGCCCCCGCGGGGGATCTCGATGCGCTGCTGCGCCCGAGCGTGACGCCGGCCGTCCAGGCCCAGGTCCTGCCAACCCGGCGGATGCTGCTGCCCAAGGGCGCGTTCCTCGACTGCACGCTGGAGACGGCGCTCGACTCGACCCTGCCGGGGATGACGACCTGCATCCTGGCGACCGATGCGTTCAGCGCGGACGGGAGCGTCGTGCTGCTGGAGCGGGGCACCAAACTCGTCGGCGAGACCCGTGGTCAGGTGCGGCAAGGTGCTGCGCGGGTCTACGTCCTCTGGACCGAGGCGCGCACGTCCAAGGGCGTTGTCGTGCCGCTGGCCTCGCCGGGCACCGACGAACTCGGACGCTCCGGTCTGCCAGGCCGTGTCGACCGGCATTTCATGGAGCGGTTCGGCGCGGCGATCCTCGTGAGTGTGATCGACGGTGCCATCCAGGCGGAGGTGGCCTCGCAGCGCGGGAACGGCTCGACGGTGGTCGTGGACCCGTCCGGTTCGAGGGACATCATGACCGAAATCCTTCGCTCGACCATCAACATCCCCCCGACCGTCGTGAAGCCGCAGGGTGATCGCATCCAGGTACTGGTGGCGCGGGATCTGGATTTCCGGAGCGTGTATGAGCTTCGACCAGCCAGTCGTTAGGCCCGTGCTCGTGCCGGACCCGGGCGCTGCGGTGGTGTCGGCGGGTTTCACGCGACCGCCGGCCGTGGCGGAATCCTCTGCGCTCGACCTGACGCTGCGTGCGCTGCGTCCGATCCTCACCGACCGTGAAGTCACCGAGATCTGCATCAACCGCCCCGGCGAGGCGTACGTCGAGACGCGCGCCGGCTGGCGCTGCGTGCCGCTCGCGTTCGCGACGTTCGAGTGGTGCAGCTCCCTTGCGAAGCTGGTGGCGAATTCCACGCGCCAGCGCGTCGATGCCGAATCCCCGCTGCTGTCGGCCGCCTTGCCCGGCGGCGAGCGCATCCAGATCGTCCTGCCGCCCGCGACCACGCCTGGCACGGTGGCGATCACAATCCGTCGGCCGGCGGATGAGGTCTGGACTCTGCAGGAGCTGGAGCAGCGCGGGCTGTTCCGTTCGACCCGACGCGCCGCGACCGGTCCGGACGAGACCGAGACCGAATTGCTGCGACTGCTGGAAGCGCGGGACTACCAGACTTTCCTGCGCCTCGCCGTCGAGCGGCGCCGGAACATCCTCGTCTCTGGTCCCACGGGCTCCGGCAAGACGACGTTCACCAAGGCGCTGATCCGAGAGATCCCCGCCGACGAGCGACTGATCACCATCGAGGACGCCAAGGAACTCGTGCTCGACCGTCATGACAACCATGTGCGGCTGTTCTATTCCAAGGACGATCAGGGTCTCGCGCGCGTGAGCCCAAAGCAGCTGCTGGAAAGCTGCCTGCGCATGAAGCCCGATCGCATCCTGCTCGCCGAGCTGCGCGGGGAGGAGGCGTTCGACTATCTACGCAACGTGAACTCGGGCCACCCGGGCTCCATCACCAGTATCCATGCCGCGAGTGCGGAACTCGCGTTCGAGCAGCTGGTGCTGCTTGTGAAGCAAAGCCGCGCCGGCCAGGAGCTGGCGCGCGAGGAGATCAAGCACCTGCTGTATCTGCTGATCGATGTGGTCGTGCAGTTCGGCGTAGAGCACCGGCAGCGTTGCATTCAGGAAATCTGGTATGACCCCGACCGCAAGCACCGCACGCTGGCGGCCGCGCGCTAGGAGCCGCTGGGTCGCGCTGGCATGCAAGACTCTCCTGTTGTTCGTGGGAGTCCTTTTGGCTGCGCAGTACCTGGCGGGATTCCTGTTCCTGCAGTGGGTGCATGGCGACCCGAAGACGGCGACGCCCCTGACGGTCGCGCGCTACGGCTACTACTTTGGCGAGCGCAGCGATATCCGACGCAAGCTCTGGGTCAGCTCCGGTGCAGGTCTCGCGCTGGTCATGCTTCCCGTGATCCTCGCGCTGCGGCCCCGTGCGAGGCCGCTGCACGGCAGTGCCCGGTTCTCGACGCGGGGAGAGGCGCGACAGGCAGGGCTCTTTTCACCCGTCGGCATCATCCTGGCCCACGTCGGCCGGCGGCTGCTGCGGCTGCCGGGACAGCAGGGCGTGGCGGTGATTGCCCGCTCGCGCAGCGGCAAAGGCGCGGGCATCGTGATCCCGAACCTGTTCGAGTGGCCGGACTCGCTGATCTGCGTGGACCCCAAGCACGAGAACTACACCATCACCGCCGGCCATCGCGCCCGCAGCGGCCATGCGGTCTACCTGTTCGCACCGTTCTCCGAGACCCGAAACACGGCCCGCTGGAATCCGCTGGGCTACATCCCGGACGACCCGGCGCTGCGCATCAACGGCCTGCAGCGCATCGCCGACATGCTTTACCAGGAGGCGCCTGGAGTCGATCCGTTCTGGTCGGCCTCGGCGCGCACGCTGTTCCTCGGCATCGGGCTCTACGTGTTCGAGACGCCGGGACTGCCGCGAACGATTGGCGAAATCCTGCGGCAGGGCATGGCCTCCGACGATGAGGGGTTCGGGGCTCACTGGAAGCGGCTGATCGAGGGGCGCGGAAGTGGAAAGTATCCCTTGTCGGCCGAGTGCGTGCGGGCGCTCTGCGATGTGATTGACCTGGCGCCCGTCACGGCCTCCAGTATCCGCAAGACCTTCACATCGCGACTCGACCTGTGGTTGAACCCCATCCTGGACTGGGCCACATCGGCGAACGACTTCGATCTGCGCGAGCTTCGCTCCAGGCGCATCAGCATCTACGTCGGGGTCTTGCCGGAAGACCTGCACCGCCTCCGGCCTGTGCTGTCGCTGTTCTTCCAGCAGGCGATTGCGTTGCAGACGCGCCAGCTGCCCGAGCACAACCCGGCGCTTGTCTATCAGGTGATGTTCCTCCTCGATGAGTTCACCTCGCTGGGGCGCATCCCGATCATTGCCGAGGCCATCGGATTGATGGGCGGCTACAACATCCGGGTGGTGCTCGTGATCCAGGCGCGGTCCCAGTTGCGTGAGGTTTATGGGCAAAATGCCGCGGAAACCATCCTCCGAAATCTGGCTGCGCGCGTAGTATTTGGTGCCGACGAGTACAGCGACGCACGCGAGATCTCCGAGGAGCTGGGGACGATCACGGTGAAGACCCAATCCGTTTCCAAACCGGGTTTCGACCTGTTCAGCCGGGCGCACCGTCCACCGAGCGTCAACGTCAGCGAGCAGCGCCGCTCGCTGATGCTGCCGCAGGAGGTGCAGGCGATGCGTGCCGATCAGGCCATCGTGTTCTTTGAGGGTATCCGGCCGATCCGCTGCACGAAGATCCGATACTTCCGCGAGCGCCGCTTTAAGCGGCTCATTAGTCCGCCACCCCGACATGCGGCGCCCGGCATGAAGGCGTCGCCGCCGCCCGCGCCGGTGCAGCCCGCGCCGACGGAGTCCGCCGTTGAGGGCGGCTCCATCAGCCTCGATCCCGCGCCCCAGCCACAGCGTCCGCCGCGCCGCCGAAGTCGTCGCGCCACGCCACAGGACATCGAACGAATCGACGAGATGAAGCTGGAGGACTTCGACGTCGATCTGAGTCGCGTGGAGATGCCCCAGAAGCCCGAAGGCGAGCGACTGACGACCCAGGAACTCGATTCCGCTGTGGAATCCTTTCTCTCCGCGCTTCAGGAGCGCTAGGACCGATCAATGCCCAAGACGCCTTCCAGTTCCTCCGGTTCTCCCTCGGACAGCAAGCGCGCCAGGGCGGGCCGCAAGCAGTCGCAGCCGGTCGCGCCGCCGACCGTGCCGGCGGCCGGCACGAGGGACGACGACAACTTCATCCAGCTGGCGCCGACCGAAGGAGCGGGACGCCCGCAGAACACCATCAGTCTTCCCACCAAGTCGGGACGCGAGCAGGACGACGACAGGCACCGCAAGGGGGGGCGGGGCCCAGCGGGTGCCGCAGCTCCGGCGATGAAGGAGGCCCCGCGCCAGCTGCGCGTGCCCGATTCCGTCCAGGAGCGCTTCATCCAGATCGGCAACAAGTTCCATTTCCCGGACGGGGCCGAAGCGTTCACGCACGACAGCAATCGCCTGACCACGCGCTCGGAGAACTCCGTCGTCATCCAGAGCATGGTGGCGATCGCGCGTGAGAATGGCAAAGGTCCGGTCACCGTTGGCGGGACGGAATTCTTCAAGAAGGAAGCGTGGTTCGCGGCCAGCCTCGCCGGCCTGGAGGTCCGCGGCTATCAGCCCACTGATTTCGAGCGTGAGCGTCTGGCGCGCGCGATCGCCGCGCGGCGCGTGCCAGGGGTGCCAGAGACGCCCGCGCTGGGCGCCCCGCCGGCGCCTGCGGAGGAACGACCGGCTCCGAGGGCCGCCGCCGAGGCCCGCCCCGCGGAGCCGCGCCCGCCCTCCAGCGATCTCATCGTCGGTCGGCTGGTCGATCACGGCGCCGCGCCCTACGGTCACGATCCGAAGCAGGCGATGTCCTATTTCGTGCGGGTCGAGACGGCTCGCGGGGATCGCGAGATCTGGGGGGTGGACCTGGAGCGCGCGTTTCGGCAGTCGCTCAGCACCCCGGGCATCGGTGACGAGATCGGCGTGCGCGCCATCGGCCGGCAGCCCGTCACCGTGCTGGCCGCGAAGCTGGATGCCCAGGGTAGGGAGACCGGGCAGGCGCCGCTCGACACCCATCGCAACCAGTGGATCGTCGAGCGCAAGGACTTCCTCGATGAGCGGCAGCGTATGGCCCAAGTGCTGAGAAATACGGAGACGCCTGCCGCCGATGGCATCCGTCGCCATCCCGAGCTGGAAGGCTCGTACATGCAGCTGCAGATGGGACGCGCACTCGCCGAACAGCAGTTCCGCGACAAGGCGCAGCGCGAACAGTTCGTGGATCACCTGCGGGCGCACATCGCGCAACGCATCGAGTTCGGTCAACCTCTCGACCCAGTGATGTTGCGTGGCGAAGAGCGTACCGTTGCGCCGCGCAGCCAGGATCGGGACTTCCAACCGACGCGGTGAGCCTCGCTGTGGGCGACCAGCGTTCAGGAGGTTCGCCACCCCGCGGCCGCCGCGGTGAGGTGATCACCGGGCGCCTGCAGGAACACGGCAAGGCGAA
>CAZMDA010000084.1:0-11954 GCA_964564865.1 uncultured Bordetella sp.
CCCAAGCCCGCCGCCGCGCCGCAGGTGCCGGGCCAGCCGGCTGCGGTGCCGGCCGTCGCCGCGCCTGCGGCCGCGGCGGGGGTCAAGGGCGAGACGGTCCAGGTCCGCACCGACCTGCTGCTGGTCGAGCTCGACACGCTTGGCGGCACGCTGAAGCGGGTGGAGCTCCTCAAGCACAAGGACACCGTCGACCAGAAGAAGAGCTTCACCCTGCTCGGGCCGGAGTTCGCGTACGAGGCGCAGAGCGGCATCGCGGGCGAGGGCGGCCCCAACCACCGCAGCCAGTGGCGCCTGCTGCCGGGTGCGCGCGCGCTCGAGCCCGGGCAGGCGAGCCTCGAGGTTCGCCTGGCGGCCGAGGGCCGAGACGGCCTCGCGGTGGAGAAGGTCTACACCTTCCGCCGCGACAGCTACCTCGTCGATGTCGCCTTCGAGGTCCGCAACAACGGCGCCGCGCCGGTCTCGCCGTTCGCCTATTTCCAGCTGACGCACAACGGCAAGCTGCCCGCGGGCGGGGATTCCCTGGCGCAGTCCTTCGGCGCGCAGAGCTTCTTCGGCTTCGCGGTCTACACCGAGGAGAAGAAGTTCCAGAAGGTCGCGCTGCCGGACCTCGACAAGGGCAAGCCGGACCATGTCCGCCAGGCGAAGGACGGCTGGCTCGCGTTCGTGCAGCACTACTTCGTCGCCGGCTGGCTGCCGGCGGCCGGGGTCGAGCGCGACTACGCGATGGAGAAGCGCCAGGACGGCAGCTACGCCGCGCGCGTCATGCTGCCCTCGGCCGCGATCGCCCCCGGCGCCGCCGCCAAGCTGTCGGTGCCGCTCTACGTCGGGCCGCAGGAGCAGCGGCGCCTGAGCGCCGCCGCGCCCGGCTTCGAGCTGGTGGTGGACTACGGCTGGCTCACGATCATCGCCTGGCCGCTGTGGGCGGTGCTGGAGTTCTTCCACCAGTTGTCGGGCAACTGGGGCGTGGCGATCATCCTGCTCACGGTGGCCATCAAGGTGGTGTTCTTCCCGCTGTCGGCCGCGAGCTACAAGTCAATGGCGAAGATGAAGCTGATCACGCCGCGGCTGACCAAGATCCGCGAGATGTACGAGCACGACCGCGCCAAGATGAACCAGGCGATGATGGAGCTGTACCGCACCGAGAAGATCAACCCGCTCGGCGGCTGCTTCCCGATCCTGGTGCAGATCCCGGTGTTCATCGCGCTGTACTGGGTCCTGCTGGCGGCGATCGAGCTGCGGCACGCGCCGTTCATCCTCTGGATCCACGACCTGTCCGCGCTCGACCCGTACTACGTGCTGCCGGTGCTGATGACCGTCACCATGGTGATCCAGACCAAGTTGAACCCGGTGCCGCCGGATCCGGTGCAGGCGAAGGTGATGCAGTTCATGCCCTACGTGTTCAGCGTGTTCTTCTTCTTTTTCCCGGCCGGGCTGGTGCTGTACTGGCTGGTCAACAATATCCTCTCCATCCTCCAGCAGTGGCAGATCCAGCGCATGTTCGAGCGCGACAAGCCTGCCCATGCCAAGCGGTGATCTAGGGACGGAGCCGCCCGCCCCGGACACCATCGCCGCCATCGCCACGCCGGCCGGGCGCGGTGGCATCGGCGTGGTGCGGGTCTCGGGCCCCCGGGCGCCGGCCATCGCCCGCGCCCTCCTGGGCGCGTTGCCCGAGCCGCGCCAGGCGACCCTGGCCACCGCGCGCAACGCCCGCGGCGACAAGCTGGACCAGGGCATCGCGCTCTATTTCCCGGCGCCCCGCTCCTACACCGGCGAGCACGTGCTCGAGTTCCAGGGCCACGGCGGACCGGTCGTGATGCACGCGGTCCTGGGTGCGGTCCTGGATGCCGGCGCGCGCCTGGCCGAGCCCGGGGAGTACACGCGCCGCGCCTTCCTCAATGGCCGCCTCGACCTCGCGCAGGCCGAAGCCGTGGCCGACCTCATCGATGCCGCCAGCTCGGAGGCGGCGCGCTCGGCGATGCGCTCCCTGGACGGGGAGTTCTCCGCGGCCGTGCGCCAGCTGGTGTCGGGCCTGACCGAGCTGCGCGCGCTCACCGAGGCGATGCTGGATTTCCCGGAGGAGGAGGTGGACGAGCTGCACCGCGACGACGCGCAGCGCCGGCTGGCCTCGTCGCGGGCCGCGCTGGAGGACGTGCTCGCGCGCAGCCGGCAGGGAAGCCTGCTCCGGGAGGGTCTGCACGTGGTCATCGCGGGCCGGCCCAACGTCGGCAAGTCGAGCCTGCTCAACCGGCTGGCGGGTGCCGAGCGCGCCATCGTGACGCCGGTGGCGGGGACCACGCGCGATCTGGTGCGGGAGGACATCCGCATCGAGGGCGTGCCGCTGCACGTGGTCGACACCGCCGGGCTTCGTGAACCCGCAGACGAGGTCGAGAGGATCGGCATCGAGCGCGCCTGGCAGGAAATCCGGCGCGCCGACGTCGTCCTTGCCGTGGTCGAGGCGGATGGCCGGGGGGAGGCGGAAATCCTGTCGGGCTTCGAATCGGCGCTGCCGGCCGGTGCGGTGCGGATCCGCGTCGTCAACAAGATCGATCTTGCCGGCATGGCGCCGGCCCGGGCGGCGGGCGAAGTCCGGCTGTCGGCGAAGACCGGCGCGGGCCTGGACCTGCTGCAAGCGGCGCTGCTCGAAGCCGCCGGCTGGGAGCGCGGCGGCGAAACGGTGTACCTCGCCCGCGAGCGCCACCTGCGCGCGCTGGATCGGGCGCGGAGCCATCTCGCGGCGGCGGCGGCGCAGGGCAAGCGCTGGGAACTGTTCGCCGAGGACCTGCGCCTGGCGCAGCAGGCGCTGTCCGAGATCACCGGCGAGGTCACCACCGAGGACCTGCTGGGGGCGATCTTCACGCGGTTCTGCATTGGAAAATAGGTCCAGGCGGGGGGCGCTGCGGCCGCCCGATGTAACCGATCGGTTACATCGGCGCCGGTCCGGCACCGGCGCCAGCTCGTGAAGCCCGCCCGCGACCGCTGGCTCAACCCGGCGCTGGCACTGGCGCTGTGCGCCGCGGCTGGCGCGCTGATGCAGGCGGTCCGCGCCCCGCTGCCCTGGATGATCGGCCCGCTGCTGGCCATGGCGCTGTGCAACTTCAGCGGCGCGCGCCTGCGCGCCCCGCGCCCGGCCCGGCCGGTCGGGCAGATGATCATCGGGGTCGCGCTCGGCCTGTATTTCACGCCGTCGGTGGCGCGGGAGGTGCTGTCGTACTGGCCGCTGCTGGTCGCGGCCGCGCTGCTGGCCATGCTGCTCGCCTGGGCGTGCGCCTGGCTGCTCGCGGCCGTGGGCGGGGTGGATCGCATCACCGCGTTCTTCGCCAGCGTGCCCGGGGGCGCCACCGAGATGGCGGTGCTGGGCGAGCGTTACGGCGGACGAGTGGACCGCGTCGCGCTGGCGCAGAGCCTGCGCATCCTCACCGTGGTGGTGGTGGTCCCGTTCGCGCTGGTCTGGTCGGGGGCGCGCGGCGCGGACAGCTACCTGCCAGGCGCCGTCATCGCGTTCGACGGCGGCGGCCTTGCGGCGCTGCTCGCGATCGCAGCGGCGGCGGGCGGCCTGTTGATGCTTGCGCGCCTGCCCAACGCCTTCATGTTCGGGCCGCTGGTCGCGACCATCGCCCTCACCGTCGCCGAACTGAACCTGTCCTCGGTTCCGGGATGGCTCTCGGGGCTGGGGCAGCTGCTGCTCGGCTGCGCGCTCGGTTCACGCTTCGAGCGCACCTACCTCTCCAGCATGGCACGCTATGTCGCGGCGGTGTTCGCCAGCATCCTGTTCGCCATCGCGCTGGCCGCCGCAGGCGCTTGGCTGCTTGCGTGGCTGTCGGGCCTCCCGGTGGCCACGTTGGTGCTCGCCACGGCGCCCGGGGGCATCGCCGAGATGTGCATCATGGCCAAAGTGCTGCACCTGGGGGTGCCTCTGGTGACCGCCGCGCACGTCACCCGGGTGATCGTGCTCATCACCACCACCGCGCCGGTATTCCGCCTCCTGCGACGCTGCCTGTGACAGCGCATCCCTTTGTCGCTAAAGGGAATTATCGTTCCATACCGGGCCCGGTCGCGGCGCGGTAAAATCCGCCCCCACATCAAACCCGACCGGCCCGGGACCTCCTAGGGCCGTTTTGTTTTCAGGAGCCGCCTCGATGCCCGAATCGCTCGCCCGACCTGACTGGGTGCGTCACCGCAAGCTGGTGGAGTGGGTCGCGGGCGTGGCGGCGCTGGTCAAGCCCGAGCGCGTGGTCTGGTGCGACGGCTCGCAGGCGGAGTACGACCGGTTGTGCGCCGAGCTGGTGCAGGCCGGGACCTTCCTCAAGCTGAACGAGAAGCTGCGCCCGGGAAGCTACCTCGCGCGCTCGCATCCGAACGACGTCGCGCGCATGGAGGACCGCACCTTCATCTGCTCGGCGAAGAAGGAGGATGCCGGCCCGACCAACAACTGGATCGAGCCCGGCGAGATGCGCGGCACGCTCCAGCGCCTGTTCGAGGGCTGCATGCGCGGCCGCACCCTGTACGTGGTGCCGTTCTCGATGGGGCCGATCGGCTCGCACATCGCGCAGGTCGGAGTCGAGCTCACCGACTCTGCCTACGTGGTGGTGAACATGAAGCTGATGACGCGCATGGGCCGCGCCGTGGTGGAGCACCTGGGCGAGGACGGCGCCTTCGTGCCCTGCGTGCACTCGGTCGGCGCGCCGCTCGCGCCGGGGGTGAAGGACGTGCCCTGGCCCTGCAACGACGCCGAGAAGTGGATCGTGCACTTCCCCGAGACGCGCGAGATCTGGTCCTTCGGCTCGGGCTACGGCGGCAACGCGCTGCTGGGCAAGAAGTGCCTCGCGCTGCGCATCGCCTCGGTGATGGCGCGCGACGAGGGCTGGCTGGCCGAGCACATGCTGATCCTCGGGGTGGAGTCGCCCGCGGGCGAGAAGCACTACGTCACCGCGGCCTTCCCGAGCGCCTGCGGCAAGACCAACTTCGCCATGGTGATCCCGCCGGCGTCCTTCGCCGGCTGGAAGGTGACCACGGTGGGCGAGGACATCGCCTGGATCAAGCCGGGCAAGGACGGCCGCTTCTACGCCATCAACCCGGAAGCGGGATTCTTTGGCGTCGCGCCGGGGACCTCGGAGAAGACCAACTCCAACGCGATGAAGATGCTGCGCGCGAACGTCATCTTCACCAACGTGGCCCTCACCCCGGAGGGCGACGTCTGGTGGGAGGAAATGACGAAGGAACCGCCCGCGAAGCTCATCGACTGGCAGGGCAAGGAGTGGACCCCGGGCTGCGGCCGCCCGGCGGCGCATCCCAATTCGCGCTTCACCGTCGCGGCCTCGCAGTGCCCCTCGATCGACCCGGCCTGGGAGGATCCGCAGGGCGTGCCGGTCTCGGCGTTCATCTTCGGCGGCCGGCGTTCGTCCACGGTGCCGCTGGTGGTCGAGGCCTCGAACTGGGAGGAAGGCGTGTACATGGGCGCGACGCTGGGGTCGGAAACCACGGCGGCGATCACGGGCAAGGTGGGCGTGGTACGGCGCGACCCCATGGCCATGATCGCCTTCTGCGGTTACCACATGGCGGACTACTTCGCGCACTGGCTCAGGATGGGCAAGGCGGTCGCCAAGCCGCCGCGCATCTTCCGCGTCAACTGGTTCCGCAAGGACGCCAACGGCAAGTTCATCTGGCCGGGCTTCTCCGAGAACATGCGCGTGCTGAAGTGGATCGTGGACCGCTGCGCCTCGCGCGCCACGGGCGCGGAGACGCCGCTGGGCGTGATTCCGCGCTACGAGGATCTGCAGTGGTCGGGGCTGGAGGGTTTCGGGCGGGACTGCTTCGAGGACATCTCACGGGTCGAGGAGCCCGCCTGGGCGGAGGAGCTGAAGTCGCACGACGAGCTGTTCGGCAAGCTCGGCAGCCGCATGCCGGCGGTGCTCGAGAAGCGCCGCGGCACCATGCACCAGAAGCTCGCCGCCTAGCTCAGGTCCTCGGACGGATCATCGGTAGCGCCAGCACGGCGGCGAAGACCGCGATCGCCGCGGCCGCGGCGAACACCGTCGGCGAACCGGTGAACTCAAGCAGCTGTCCCCCCAGCGTCAGGCCGACGCCGACGCCGGCCAGCAGTCCGGTCGCCGACCAGGTGAAGGCCTCGGCAGAGTGCTCCGGCCGCGAGGTCTTCGCCACCAGCATGGCCTGCATGATCAATGCCGGCGCCATCACCACGCCGGCGACCACGCAGTAGAGCGCGAACAGCCATTCCGGCAATCCGATCGCGAGCGGCGCGACGCCGAAGCCCATCAGGGCCAGGGTCAACGGGAACTGGCGGCTGAGCGGCATGCGCCAGGTCCGGCTGCCGTAGAACAGGCCGCCCGCCGCGCTGCCCACGCTCATGATCGCCAGCAGCACGCCTGCGTACGCGGGCATGCCGGCCTCGGCCGCGTGTGCCGTGGTGCCGATCTCGATCAGGCCGAAAGCGCTCGCGTAGCAGAGGATCACGATCAGCAGGCGGGAGAAGGCGGGCTCGGTGAGCGGGCCGAACAGGCTTGCGCCGCGGCGCGGCTCGATGCGCCACTGCGTGATCGCGCGCGCACGCAGGAACAGGATCGGGCCGAGAAAGCCGCAGCCGGCCGCGAACAGCACGGCCATCGAGGGCGAGGCGAAGGCGACGAACAGCGCCACCAGCATCGGGCCGGTGATGAAGATGAGCTCGATCAGCACCGACTCCAGCGAGTAGGCCGTGGTGAGCTGGATGTCCTCCTTCAGCTGCTGCTTGAAGAAGGTCCGCATGCAGGCCGTGATCGGCGGGAAGCTCGCGCCGGAGGCAGCCGCGCAACCCAGCGCGATCCAGAGCGGCGCCTGCAGCGAGTAGGCGAGCACGAGGCCGACCAGGGCCGACGGAAAGGCGAAGGCGCAGGCGAGCAGCGTCGAGCGGGGCCCGAAGCGGTCGATCGCGCGCCCGAGAAGGGGGGCAACGGCTGCGAGCCCGATGACATAGCTCGCGCTGGCGATGCCGCCCTGGGCGAACGATCCGGTGACCGACTGGGCGAGCAGCAGGATCGCCAGGCCCAGGATGCCGATCGGCAGGCGGCCGAGGATCGAGGCGAGGATGAGCGAGCGCAAGTGCGGGCGCTCGAGCAGCGTGGCATAGCGGGACAGCGAAATCATCGGGTGCGAACCCCATGGCGGGGGTTGCGGCGCGAAAGGGCTGCGATTGTCTCACGACCGACGCCTGTGGATAACTATTGCTGCGGCGCAACAGTTGCCTCAACCAACAAGGTTTCACGTGGAACATCAAGCGTTGGCGAATCCCGCCCCGTTTGGGGTGGTTCCACGTGGAACGCTCACGTATGATTGCGCCTCCCCAAACCCGACCCATGCGCTTCCCAGACACCTTCGACGTCATCGTGATCGGCGGCGGCCACGCCGGCACCGAGGCCGCGCTTGCGGCTGCACGCTCCGGTTCGAAGACGCTCCTGCTCACGCACAGCATCGAGACGCTGGGCCAGATGTCCTGCAATCCCTCCATAGGGGGGATCGGAAAGGGGCACCTGGTGAAGGAAGTGGACGCACTGGGCGGCGCCATGGCGCTCGCCACCGATGAAGCCGGCATCCAGTTTCGAACCCTGAATTCCTCGAAGGGGCACGCGGTGCGTGCTACCCGGGCCCAGGCCGACCGGGTGCTTTATCGCAAGGCGATCCGGCGACGGCTGGAGAACCAGCCCAACCTCACCCTGTTCCAGCAGGCCGTGGACGACATCCTGGTGGAGGGCGGGCGGGCCACTGGGGTGGTGACCCAGCTTGGGATTCGTTTCAGCGGCCGGACCGTGGTGTTGACCGCCGGGACCTTCCTGGCCGGGAAGGTCCACGTAGGACTGGAAAACTCGACTGCCGGACGGGCAGGCGACCCGGCGTCAGTCACCTTGGCTGCCCGGTTGCGGGAGCTGAAGCTGCCCGTGGGACGGTTGAAGACCGGCACGCCCCCGCGCCTGGATGGGAAGACCATCGACTTCAGCCAGCTCGAGGAGCAGCCAGGGGACACCCCCGAGCCGGTGTTCTCGTTCCTCGGCCGGCGCGAAATGCACCCGCAGCAGCTGCCGTGCTGGGTGACGCATACCAATGCCCGTACCCACGAGCTCATCCGGGGCGCGCTCGACCGCTCGCCCATGTTCACCGGGGTCATCAAGGGCGTTGGTCCCCGTTATTGCCCGTCCATCGAGGACAAGATCCATCGCTTCGCGGGCAAGGACAGCCACCAGATCTTCCTCGAGCCCGAAGGCTTGGAGACGAGCGAGATCTACCCCAACGGCATTTCCACCAGCCTGCCGTTCGACGTCCAGCTGGCGCTGGTGCGCTCCATCCGGGGACTGGAGCACGCGCACATCCTCAGGTCGGGTTATGCGATCGAGTACGACTATTTCGACCCCCGCGAACTGAAGTCCTCGCTGGAGACCAAGTCCATCCCCGGGCTGTTCTTCGCCGGCCAGATCAACGGCACCACCGGCTATGAGGAAGCGGCTGCGCAGGGCCTGCTGGCCGGCATCAACGCGTCCCTGCAGGCCAAGGGACGGGATGCCTGGTGCCCGGGCAGGGACGAGGCCTACCTTGGCGTGCTCGTCAGCGACCTGGTCACCCGCGGCGTGTCCGAGCCCTACCGGATGTTCACCAGCCGGGCCGAATACCGGCTCATGCTGCGGGAGGACAACGCGGACTTGCGACTGACGGAGACCGGCCGGAAGCTGGGTTTGGTGGACGACGTCCGCTGGGACGCGTTCAACCGCAAGCGGGACGCGATTGCGCTGGAACGGGAGCGCCTGCGCAGCATCTGGGTGAACCCGAAAACGCTCCCGCCGGAGGCCGCCGAACGCCTCCTGGGCCAGCCGATCGAGCGCGAATACAGCCTCGCGGACCTGCTGCGCCGACCAAATGTAAGCTATCGCTCACTTATGGAAATAGCTACATCTTTAAAGGGTGTAGACGATCCATTCGTGGCCGAGCAGGTCGAGATTCAGGCCAAGTACGAGGGCTATATCGCCCGCCAGCGCGATGAAGTCGGGCGTCGCGCCGCGCAGGATTCGCTGCGCCTGCCGCTGGACTTCGATTACGCCGCGGTGCGTGGGCTTTCGGTCGAGGCGCGCCAGAAGCTGGCGCACTTCCGGCCCGAGACCATCGGCCATGCGGCGCGCATCTCCGGAATCACGCCGGCCGCGATCGCCCTTCTCTTGGTGCACCTGAAGCGCACCGGCGCGAGCGGACCGCGTCGCGCTTCCCCCGAGCAGTCCGCCGCATGACCCCCGAGGCTGCGCTGTCCCAAGGACTGGCCGAACTCGCGCCGCGCCTTCCTGCGCCGCTTCCCGAGGGCGCGCCGGCAAAGCTGATGGCGTACCTGGAGTTGCTGGCGAAGTGGAACCGCACGCACAACCTGACCGCAATCCGGGATCCGCTGCGCTCGGTCAGCCACCATCTGCTCGACAGCCTCGCGGTGCTTCCGGAACTGCCGCCGGGGGCGCTCGCCGACGTCGGTGCCGGAGGCGGCCTGCCGGGCATCCCGATCGCGATCGCGGAGCCCGCGCGCCGCGTCGCGCTGAACGATGCCAACCAGAAGAAAGGCGCGTTCCTGCGCCAGGCGGTGATCGAGCTGCGCCTGGGCAACGCCGAAGTGCAGGTCGGCCGCGTCGAGGACTGGAAGCCGCTGGAGCGCTTTGCGGTGGTCATCTCGCGCGGTTTCGCGGAGCTGGCGCAGTTCGTTTCGTCGTGCCGGCACTTGGTGGCGCCAGGCGGCGTGCTGGCGGGCATGAAGGGCACGTTCCCGGCCGCGGAACTCGCCGCGATCGGCAGCCGCTGCGATTGCAGTGATGTGCGCAGGCTGGAGGTTCCGCTGCTGGACGAAGAGCGCCACCTGGTGCTGTGCAGGCCGGTCGCCTGAGCATGGCGCGCATCCTCGCAGTGGCGAACCAGAAGGGCGGCGTGGGCAAGACCACGACCAGCGTGAACCTGGCAGCCGGCCTGGGGAAGGCCGGCAAGCGGGTTCTGCTGGTGGACCTCGACCCGCAGGCCAATGCCACGATGGGCAGCGGCGTGGACAAGCGCAAGCTTGCACGCACGGTTTATCACGTGCTGCTGGGGCTGGGCGAAGTCGCGAGCATCCGCGTCATGGCCCAGGCCGCGGGCTATGACCTGGTTCCGGCCAACCGCGAACTGGCCGGCGCCGAAGTGGAACTGGTGGAACTGCCCAATCGTGAAGGCCGCCTGCGCGCGGCGCTGGCGACCGTGGAGCGCGACTACGACTACATCCTGATCGACTGCCCGCCGTCGCTCAGCCTGCTGACCGTGAACGCCTTTGTCGCCGCCGAGGAAGTGCTGATCCCGATGCAGTGCGAGTACTACGCGCTGGAGGGTTTGTCCGACCTGGTCGGGACCATCAAGCGCGTGCGCGGCAACCTGAACCCGCGCCTGGAGATCGCCGGCCTGCTGCGCACCATGTTCGACCCGCGCAATACCCTCGCGCACCAGGTGTCACAGCAGCTCGAGCAGCACTTCGGCGACAAGGTGTACCGGACGCTCGTGCCGCGCAACGTGCGCCTGGCCGAGGCGCCCAGCTACGGCGCGCCGGCGGTGACATGGGACCAGGCCTCGAAAGGTGCGCAGGCCTACCTGGCGCTGGCCGAGGAGGTTCTCAGGAGGGCGCAATGAGCACCAAGCAAAAGGGCATGGCCAGGGGACTGGGCCGTGGGCTGGATGCGTTGCTGGGCACGGACTCCGGAACGGATGCGGGTGCGCGCAGGGATGCGGTCGGGAGCCTTCCGGTGACCGCAATCCAGCCCGGCAAGTACCAGCCGCGCACGCAGATGGGGGAGGCCGCGCTGGCGGAACTGGCCGCGTCCATCCGCGCGCAGGGCCTGATGCAGCCGCTGCTGGTGCGGCCAGTGGGCGCCGGACGCCACGAAATCATCGCCGGCGAGCGGCGCTGGCGCGCGGCCCAGCTGGCCGGCCTCGAGGAGGTGCCGGTGCTGATCCGCGAGGTGCCCGACGAGGCCGCGCTGGCGATGTCGCTGATCGAGAACATCCAGCGCGAGGACCTGAACCCGATGGAAGAAGCGGCCGGCCTGCAGCGTCTCGTGGACGAGTTCCACATGACGCACGAGCGGGCGGCCGACGCGGTCGGCCGCTCGCGCAGCGCCACCACCAACCTGCTGCGCCTGCTCAAGCTGGCGAAGCCAGTGCAGGGAATGCTCATGCAGGGCCAACTGGAGATGGGGCATGCACGTGCGCTGCTGACCCTGGACCCGGCGCGCCAGATCGAGGCCGCCAACCGCATCGCCGCAAGGGGCCTGTCGGTGCGCGAGGCCGAGGCGCTGGCCGGCCAGATGGCACGCGGTCCGGCGGCGGCCAGGCGCAAGGGTGCCGGAGCGCGGGGCGACCGCGACCTGCAGCGCCTGGAGGAAGAGGTGTCCGGGCGGTTGGGCACCACGGTCGAGATCCGCCCCGGCCGCAAGGGCAGCGGCAAGGTCGTGATCCAGTACTCCGGGCTCGACCATCTCGACCAGCTGCTGAAGAAGCTGCGTTGAGCCTGCGCCACGCGACCGTTTTGCAATGCAACACGTTGACCCGAAGTGCGTGAAGCAAATATAATTTCGCCGCTTCGCACCGTACTCCGGTGGCAGTTGATCGCCACCGCCGCCCTGACGCTGTTGGCCGGGGTTCTGGCCGGCGCGCATGGCGCGGTCTCCGCAGCCCTCGGTGGCGCGGTCAGCGTCGGCGCCGGGTGGGCGTCGGCGAGGGTGGCATCGGGGAGAAAGTCGGACTCCGCAGGGGGGGTTCTGGTTACCGCGCTCACCGCCGAAGGCGTCAAGCTCGGCGTGATCGTGGTCCTGCTGTGGCTGGTCCTGGCGTTCTACCCGGGTGTCGTGGTGGTGGCGTTCCTCGGGTCCTTCATGGCGACGGTCCTGATCTTTTCGATGGCGTTTTTCGTGCGCGAACAC
>CAZMDA010000085.1:0-11809 GCA_964564865.1 uncultured Bordetella sp.
ATCATGCTCGCCGGCATCTACTACGGCGCGCAGTACGGCGGCTCCACCACCGCGATCCTGGTCAACCTGCCGGGCGAATCCTCGTCGGTGGTCACCTGCCTGGACGGCTACCAGATGGCCCGCCGGGGCAGGGCCGGGCCCGCGCTGGCGACCGCGGCGATCGGCTCGTTCTTCGCCGGCTGCTTCGCCACCGTCATCGTGGCGCTGTTCGCGCCGCCGCTGGCGGAGGTGGCGCTCAAATTCGGCCCCTCGGAGTACTTCTCGCTGATGGTGCTGGGCCTGGTGGCGGCGACGGTGCTCGCGCACGGCTCGCTCATCAAGGCGATCGCCATGGTGCTGCTGGGACTGCTGCTGGGCCTGGTGGGCACGGACGTCAATTCCGGCGTGCTGCGCTTCGCCTTCGGGGTCTCGGAACTGGCCGATGGCATCGGCTTCGTCGTGGTGGCGATGGGCATGTTCGGCCTGGCCGAGATCATCGTCAACCTCGAGCAGAAGGAGGCGCGCGAGGTGTTCACGAGCAAGGTCGGCCGGCTGATGCCGACGCGCGAGGACTTCAAGCGCATGACGCCCTCCATCCTGCGCGGCACGGTGCTGGGCTCGGCGCTGGGTATCCTGCCCGGCGGCGGCGCGCTGCTCGCTTCCTTCGCCGCCTACACAGTGGAGAAGAAGGTCTCGAAGCACGCGCACGAGTTCGGCCAGGGCGCGATCGAGGGCGTGGCCGGGCCGGAGTCGGCCAACAACGCCGGCGCGCAGACCTCCTTCATCCCGCTGCTGACGCTCGGCATCCCGGGCAACGCGGTGATGGCGCTGATGATCGGCGCCATGATGATCCAGGGCATCGCCCCCGGGCCGCAGGTGATGACCGAGCGGCCGCAGCTGTTCTGGGGAATGATCGCCTCGATGTGGGTCGGCAACCTGATGCTGGTGGTGCTCAACCTGCCCATGATCGGCATCTGGATCAAGCTGCTGACGGTGCCCTACCGGATCCTCTACCCGGCGATCCTCACCTTCATGTGCATCGGGGTGTTCAGCCTGTCGAACAACCCGTTCGACGTCCTGATCATGTCGTTCTTCGGCGTGCTGGGCTACATCTGCGCCAAGCTCGCCTGCGAGCCGGCGCCGATGATCCTCGGCTTCATCCTCGGGCCCCTGATGGAGGAGAACCTGCGCCGGGCGATGCTGCTGTCGCGCGGCGACCCGCTGGTGTTCTTCCAGAAGCCGATCAGCGCCACGTTCCTGATCATCTCGATCGTGCTGCTGGTGGTCATCGCGCTGCCCGCCTTGCGCTCCAAGCGCGAAGAGGCCTTCGCCGGGGAGGACCAGAAGTAGCGCCGGCACGCGGGTTCGGGGGCGCGCCGCGGCGCGCCCTTTTCATTGGTGGAGGGGTCGTCATGAAGCGTCTTGCGCTGTTTCTCGTCCTTCTCGGCGCCGCCGGCATGGCGGCGGCGCAGGCCTGGCCCTCGCGCCCGGTCCGCATCGTCGCGCCCTACGCGGCGGGCGGCCCGATCGACATCTCGGCGCGCCTGATCGCCGCCAAGCTGCAGGAGTCCCTGGGCCAGCCGGTGGTGGTGGAGAACCGGCCCGGCGCCGGCGGCAACCTGGGCGTGGACCATGTCGCCAAGAGCGCGCCCGACGGCTACACCGTCGTGGTCGGCGCCATCGCCACCCACGCCATCAACCCGACCCTGATGGGCAGCGTGCCCTACGACCCGATCAAGGATTTCCGCCACGTCGCGCTGATGGTGCAGGTGCCGAACATCCTGATCGTGAACCTGGACCTGCCGGCGAAGAACGTGGGCGAGCTGGTCGCGCTGGCGAAATCGCGCCCCGGGCGCCTGGACTTCGCCTCGGGCTCGACCGGCTCCACCGGCCACCTGGCCGGGGAGCTGTTCAAGGGCATGACCGGCACCTTCATGGTCCACATTCCGTACAAGGGCGCCGCGCCGGCGGTGATCGACCTGATGGCCGGCCGGGTGCACCTGATGTTCGACAACCTGGCGAGCGCCCTGCCCAACGTGCGCTCGGGCAAGGTGCGCGCGCTGGCGGTCACCACCAAGGCGCGCTCCGGATTCCTGCCCGAGCTGCCGACCCTGGACGAGTCCGGCCTGAAGGGCTTCGACATGACCACCTGGTGGGGCATCATGGCCCCCGGCAAGACCCCGCAGCCGGTGGTGGAGCGGCTCAACGCCGAGATCCTGAAGGCAATGGCGGCGCCGGATGTCCGCGAGCGCCTGCGCGCGATGGGCTCGGAGCAGCCGGCGATCCGCACCCCGGAGCAGTTCACCGCGTTCGTCGCCGCGGAGCAGAAGACCTACGCCGAGCTGGTGAAGCGCTCCGGCGCGAAGCCCGACTAGCGGGCCGGGAGATATTCCCTAGAGCACGGCGATGGTCTGCACCTCGACCAGGAACTGCTCCTGGACGAGGCGGTCGACCACCAGCAGGGTGTTGGGCGGGTACTTGCCGTCGGGAAACATCCTGGGGAACTCCCGCAGCCGCCAGGCCATGAACTTCGGGATGTCCTGCGAGTGCACCAGATAGGTGGTGAACTGCGCCACGTTGCCCCAGCCGCCGCCTACCGCTCGCAACGCCTGGCCCACCTGCTCGAAGCAGCCGCTGCATTGGGCGTCGAACGTGTCGCCGGGCGCCAGCATGCCGGCGATGTAGAGGGTTTCCTTCGCGTTGCGCACCCGCGTCATGTGCGAGTACTGGCCCAGGGGCTTGCCCAGGGCTTCCACGTTCTCGATGCTGATTTCCGCCATGTCCCTTTCCTTGTTTCAGTTTCCGGGCATTCCCGACGATCTGGGCTTGCCGCGCGACTCGATCTGCGACTTCACCGTCGCCACCAGCGACTTGCGCTCCACCGGCTTCACCACGTACGCGGTGGCGCCCCCCGCCATGCAGCGGTTCTTCGTGTCCGGGTCCGACAGCACCGAGACGATGATCACCGGCGTGGTGGTGTTGGGCGAGGAGGCGCGGATCTCGTCCAGCACCTTGATGCCGCCGATGCCCGGCATCAGCAGGTCGAGCAGGATGGCGTCGTAGGCGTAGTTGCCCGCCAGCTTCAGCGCCTGCTCGCAGGTCCCGGCGAGGGTCACGTCCACCTGCATGTCGTGGCTGAGGATGTGCGCGAGCAGCAGGCGCATCGACTCCTCGTCGTCGACGATCAGGACGCGGTGCCGGCTGGCGCCGCCGTCGCCGGCCGTCGCCGGGGTCGCGCTCATGCCGGGCGCCTCATGCGCCCAGCTTTCGCGCCAGGTCCACGAAGTCCGTCGCGTTCACGGTGAACGCGCGCTCAGGCGTCACGTCCGGCTCCGCGGTCGGGCCCTTCTCCAGCGGCCGCGGCACGAAGCCCGTCTTCAGCCCGCAGGCGGCCGCCGCGCGCAGGTCGTCCTTGTGCGCCGCGACCAGCATCACCTCCGCCGGCGCGAGGTCGAGCAGCGCGGCGGTCCCGAGGTAGGCCTCCGGGTCGGGCTTGTAGTGGTGGAACAGCTCGGCGGAAATCACCGTGTCCCAGGGCAGGCCGACGTTCCTCGCCATGTTGACGAGCAGCGCGACGTTGCCGTTGGACAGCGTGGCGATCACGTAGCGGCGCTTGAGGCGCGCCAGGCCCGCGCGCACGTCGGGCCAGGGCGCAAGCCGGTGCCAGGCGCGGTTGAACTCGAACCGGTCCGCCTCCGACAGGCCGCGGATGCCGAACCGCTTCAGCAGGTCCTCGAGGATCATGCGATGCAGGCGGTCGATGGTGGTCCAGGGCAGCTCGCCCGAGCGCACGCGCGCCATGGCGGGCTTGTAGCCGGCGCGCCAGGCGTCGGCGAAGGCCGCCCAGTCCACCTTGAGGTTCCTGCGCTTGCCGAGGCGCCGGCCCTCGCGGATCAGCGAGCCGCGCCAGTCCACGACGGTGCCGAAGACGTCGAACACCAGCGCCTTCACCGCGGGCCTGCGCGTGGCCGTGCGTTTGACCATCCCCGGATTCTAACCAACGCGGCGCGGGCCGCTCAGGATTTCTTCGCGCGCTTGCCGCGCTCGTGGCGCCAGAGCACGTCGCCTCGGCCGGCGGAGCGGTTGAGCCTGCGACCGAGCACGAACAGCAGGTCCGATAGCCGATTGAGATAGCGGCGCGCCGGATCGCCCACGGCTTCGGCGCGGCCCAGGGCCACCAGGCTGCGCTCGGCGCGCCGGCAGATGGTGCGGGCAAGGTGGGCCATCGCCGCGGCGCGCGTGCCGCCGGGGAGGATGAACTCCTTCAGCGGCGCGAGGCCGGCGTTGTTCGCCTGCGTCAGTTTCTCCAGGCGCTCGACGTGCGGTTCGCCGACCATCTGGTGACCGGGGATGCAGACCTCGCCGCCGAGGTCGAACAGGTCGTGCTGGACCTGCAGCAGCGCGTCGCGGGCGGCCTTCGGCATCTTCTCCGCGAGCAGGACGCCCAGCGCGGAATTGAGCTCGTCGATGTCCCCCATCGCCTGGACGCGGGCCGCGTCCTTGGGCACGCGCGTGCCGTCGCCCAGGCCGGTTTCGCCCCGGTCCCCGGTGCGGGTGGTGATCTTCGAGAGGCGGTTGCCCATGCCGCACGATTATAGCCGCGCCCAAATGTAACCGATCGGTTACATCCGGGTCAGCCCTTGCCCCGCACCTCGCTCTCGATCCAGCCCTTGGCGAGCGTCGTGCGCAGCCGCTCCCCCTCGCGCACCGCCGAGGCGTCGCTCAGCACCGTGCCGTCCGCCGCGCGCGTGATGGAGTAGCCGCGCGCCAGCACGGCCGCCGGATCCAGGCTGCCCAGCGCGGCGCGCAGCCGGGCCAGGTTCGACGCCGACAGGTCCATGCGGCGCGCGAGCAGCGAGGACAGCCGCAAGGGCGCGTCGCGCAGCCGGTAGCGGTGCAGCTCGAGCCGGTGGCCCATCAGCGAAGCGAGCCGGGCCGCGAGCTGGTCCACCAGCTGCCGGGAACCGCGCAGCCTGTCGGCCGGATGCACCAGCCGCCGCGCCAGGGAATCCACCGCCTGCACCGCGTACTCGATGCGCCGGCGCGCTTCGCGCGTGGCGCGCCAGCCCAGTTCCGCCACCCGCGCGAGCAGCTCGGCGCGCGGCGGGCTCACCAGCTCGGCCGCCGCGGTGGGCGTGGGCGCGCGCTGGTCGGCGGCGAAATCGGCGATGGTGAAGTCGGTTTCATGGCCCACGCCCACCACCACGGGAATGGAACTGGCGCGGATCGCGCGCGCCACTGCTTCCTCGTTGAACTGCCACAGGTCCTCGATCGAGCCGCCGCCGCGCACCAGCAGCAGCACGTCGCATTCGGCGCGCTCGCCGGCGGTGGCGAGCATCTGCGCGATCTTCGCCGCCGCGCCTTCGCCCTGCACCGGAACCGGGTAGACGATGACGGGGATGGACGGGTTGCGGCGGCGCAACGTGGTCAGCACGTCGCGCAGCGCGGCGGCGGCGAGCGAGGTGAGGACGCCGATCCGCCTCGGATGCGCGGGGATGTCGCGCTTGCGGTCGCGATCGAACAGGCCCTCGGCCTGCAGCTTCGCCTTCAGCTTCAGGAAGCGCTCGTTCAGCGGCCCCAGTCCCGCCCGGCGCATGGCCTCGACGGTGAGCTGGAAGCGGCCGCGCGGCTCGTACAGGGTGACCAGCGCGCGCGCCTCGACCTTCAGGCCGTCCTTCGGCTCCCAGCCGAGCGCGGCGGCGCGGCTGCGGAACATGACGCAGTCCACCTGCGCCTGCTCGTCCTTGAGCACGAAGTAAAGGTGCCCGGAAGCGGCCGGGCGCAGGTTGGAAATCTCGCCCCCGATCCACTGCAGCGGGAAGCGGTGCTCGAGCAGGTCGCGCGCGCTGCGAACGAGCTGCGAAACGCTCAGGATCGGCGCTGTTCCCTGCGCGAATTCGCCTGCTCGGACGGGCTCCATGGGCTGCGCGGACGATACTACTAATCCACACTGGCGGCGCGCTGCCCCCGCGCCGCGCGGGGACTCTGCGCGGAGCCCGATTCTTATCCGTAACGCGTTGACCAGGCAGAGGAAATCGCTGCTGAATAATTAATCGCACCCGACTTTCGGGCCCCGCCATGCCTGCAACGGCAGGCTGCCAAGAGGATATCCACAACCTTACTCACAGCTTTTGTGGATATCGCCCCGTCCGGTCCTTCGAGGCCCGGTGCGACGCCGCGCGGCGACGCCGGCAAACTTGCCGCAGCGCGGTGCAGGGGCTAAAGTGCGCGCACCGAAAACGACTGGGAAATCAACTTGTTTGCCATCATCCAGGCCGCGGGCTGGCCGATCTGGCCCTTGCTCCTCGCTTCGGTCATCGCCGTCGCCCTGATCATCGAGCGCTCCATCACGTTGCGCGCCGCGAAGATCGTGCCGCCGACGCTGCTCGACCAGGTGGTGGGCGTCTACCAGCGCCAGGGCGTCACCCCGGAGATCGTGGACAAGCTGGCCAAGGACTCGCCGCTGGGCGAGGTGCTCGCCGCCGGCCTGCGCAACCACGCCAGCCCGCGCCACGTGACGAAGGAAGCCATCGACGAGGCCGGCCGCGCCGTGGCGCACGACCTGGACCGCTTCCTGACGACACTGGGCACCATCGCCACCGCCGCGCCGCTGCTGGGGCTGTTCGGCACGGTGATCGGGATGATCGAGATCTTCGGCTCGCAGTCCCCGACCGGCGGCACCAACCCGCAGCAGCTCGCGCACGGCATCTCGATCGCGCTCTACAACACCGCGTTCGGCATCGCGATCTCGATCCCGGCGCTGATCTTCCACCGCCATTTCCGCAACAAGGTGGACGGGCTGGTGGTGGACATGGAGCAGGCCGCGGCCAAGCTGGTGGACATCATCCACGGCGACCGCGCCCATGACGCCGGCGCAGCTTCCGGGGCGCGATGAACTTCCAGCGCGGCCGCATGCGCGAGGAGCCGGAGATCAACCTGGTCCCGATGATCGACGTCATGCTGGTGATCCTGATCTTCCTCATGGTCACCACCACCTATTCCAAGTACACCGAACTGCAGATCAACCTGCCCACCGCCGACGCCGAGAAGCAGCTCGAGCGTCCCGGCGAGGTTTCGGTGCTGGTGAACGCCCAGGGCCAGTACGTGGTGAACAAGTCGCCGGTGCCGTTCACCTCCGTCGAGCAGCTCGCCGGGGAGCTGCGCAAGGCGGGCGCCGGCCTGCGCGAGCCGGTGGTCATCATCAGCGCCGACGCGAGCGCCACGCACCAGGCGGTGGTGCGCGTGATGGAGGCCTCGCGGGTGGCGGGGCTGTCCCAGATCACCTTCACCACGCAGTCCACGAAGTAGCGTCCCGGCCGGCGTGAAGCACTGGTACCGCCCCGGCGCCCTGCAGTGGCTGCTGTGGCCGGCCAGCCTCGCCTACGGCGCGCTCGCCGCCCTCCGCCGCCTGCTGTACCGCCTTCGCCTGCTGCCGCGCCACCGCGCCGGCGTGCCGGTGATCGTGGTCGGCAACCTCGTGGCCGGCGGCAGCGGCAAGACGCCGCTGGTGCTGTGGATCGCGGAGTTCCTGAAGCAGAACGGCCGCAAGCCCGGCATCGTCTCGCGCGGCTACGGCGGCGCCATGGCGGCGAAGGGCGGGGCGCCGCGCGAGGCGACCATCGCCTCGGACCCGGCCGAGGTGGGCGACGAGCCGATGCTGCTCGCGCGCCGCAGCGGCTGCCCGGTGTGGGTGGCGCCCGAGCGCATCGCCGCGGTGCGCGCGCTGCGCGCGCAGCATCCCGATTGCGACGTCATCGTCCTCGACGACGGCCTGCAGCACTACGCGCTCGCGCGCGACGTGGAGATCTGCGTGGTGGACGGGCGCGGCTTCGGCAACGGCCTGCTGCTGCCGGCGGGGCCGCTGCGCGAGCCGGTGGCGCGCCTCGCCTCGGTGGACGCGGTGGTCAGCCATGGCGCGAAGCTGAAGGGCTTCGGCATGACGCTGGAGGGCGCGGAGCTGGTGCGGCTCACCGACGCGAGCGACAAGCGCGGCGCGGCGGACTTCAGGGGCCAGCGCCTGCACGCGGTCGCCGGCATCGGCGACCCGGACCGCTTCTTCATGCAGCTGAGGGCGCTCGGGCTGGAGATCGTGCCGCACCCGTTTCCCGACCACCATCCGTTCAGCGCCGCGGACCTGGAGTTCGGCGACGCGGCGCCGGTCGTGATGACCGAGAAGGACGCGGTAAAATGCAAGCGCTTCGCCGGACCGAAGCATTGGGTGTTCCCGGTGCGCACGCGGATGGACCCCGCGTTCGGTCCCTGGCTCCTGGAGAAGCTCGGTGGATCCAAGACTGCTTGAAATCCTGGTGTGCCCGATCTGCAAGGGGCCGCTGCTGCATCGCAAGGAGGCGCGGGAGCTGGTTTGCAAGGCCGACCGCCTCGGCTACCCGGTCAAGGACGGCATCCCGGTGATGCTGGAGGAGGAGGCGAGGAAGCTGCCCCCGGACGAGGAGATCGCCTGAGCGCGGCGCGTCCGTTCGTGGTGCTGATCCCGGCGCGCTTCGCCTCGAGCCGGTTCCCCGGCAAGCCCCTGGCCGACATCGGCGGCAAGCCCATGGTGGTGCGCGTTTGCGAGCGCGCGGCGCAGAGCGGCGCCGCCGCGGTGGCGGTGGCCACCGACGACGGCCGGATCCGGGACGCGGTCGAGCGCGCGGGATACCGCGCCATCCTGACGCGCGCCGACCACCCGTCGGGCACCGACCGCGTCGCCGAGGCCGCGGCCGCGCTGGGGCTCGGTCCGGACGAGGTGGTGGTGAACGTGCAGGGCGACGAGCCGCTCATCCCGCCGCAGCTGGTGCGCGAGGTCGCCGCGATGCTGGGCAGCCACGCCGAGGCGGATGTCGCCACCGCCTGCCATCCGGTCCACGACGCGGCCTCGCTCGACAACCCGAACGTGGTCAAGGTGGTGCTGGACGCGCGCGGCTACGCGCTGTACTTCTCGCGCGCCCGGATTCCCTATCCCCGGGAGGCGGGCGGCGCCTGGCTCCGGCATGCCGGCATCTACGGCTATCGCATGGGCTTCCTGCAGCGGTTCCCGGGGCTCGCGCCCAGCCCGCTGGAGCAGGCCGAGGCGCTGGAGCAACTGCGCGTGCTGTGGCACGGCTACCGCATCGCGGTCGCGGTCCATGCCGGGGACATCCCACCGGGCGTGGACACGCCCCAGGACCTCGAAGCCGTGCGTAGAATGCTGTCATGAGACTGATCCTCCTTGGCCCGCCCGGCGCGGGCAAGGGCACGCAGGCCGGATTCATCACGGCGCACTTTGGCATTCCCCAGATCTCCACGGGCGACATGCTGCGCGCGGCGATCAAGGCCGGCAGCGCGCTGGGCCTGGCCGCGAAGAAGGTGATGGATTCCGGGTCGCTGGTGTCGGACGACATCATCATCGGCCTGGTCAAGGAGCGCCTGAAGGCGCCCGACTGCGCCCGGGGCTACCTGTTCGACGGGTTCCCGCGCACCATTCCCCAGGCCGAGGCCATGCGCGACGCGGGCGTCGGCGTGGACTACGTCCTCGAGATCGACGTCCCCCCGGAGGACATCATCGCCCGGATGGGCGGCCGTCGCGTGCACCTGGCATCCGGCCGCACCTACCACGTGACCTTCAACCCGCCCAGGGTCGAGGGCCGCGACGACGTCACCGGCGAGCCGCTGGTGCAGCGCGACGACGACAAGGAAGAGACCGTCCGCAAGCGCCTGGAGGTGTACCAGGCGCAGACCCGGCCGCTGGTGGACTTCTACCAGCGCTGGGCCGCGGCCGCGCCGGCCGCCGCCCCCCGCTATCGCCGGATCCCGGGGGTCGGCAGCGTCGAGGCCATCCGCGACCGCGCCATCGCGGCGCTAACGCCCTGATCCTCTGCTAAAATCCGCCCCTTTCCAGGGGAGAGTCTGAATGTCCGGTGGCCTCGTATTCGCGCTCGTCTGCGCATTCATCGCGCTCGTCTATGGCGCGGTTTCCATCAAGTGGATCCTGGCGCAGCCCGAAGGCAACGAGCGCATGCGCGAGATCGCCGGCGCCATCCGCGAGGGCGCGAGCGCCTACCTGAACCGCCAGTACATGACCATCGGCATGGTCGGCGTGGTGCTCGCCGTGCTGATCTGGATCTTCCTCGACGGCGCCACCGCGGCGGGCTTCGTGGTCGGCGCGGTGCTCTCGGGCGCCACCGGCTACATCGGCATGAACGTCTCGGTGCGCGCCAACGTGCGCACGGCCGAGGCGGCCCGCACCGGGCTCAACGAGGCGCTCAACGTCGCCTTCCGCGGCGGCGCCATCACCGGCATGCTGGTGGTGGGCCTGGCGCTGCTGGGCGTGGCCGGCTACTTCGCCATCCTGTATGCCAACGCGCACGACAAGACCGACCTCGCGCACATCATCCACCCGCTGATCGGGCTGGGATTCGGCGGCTCCCTGATCTCGATCTTCGCGCGGCTGGGCGGGGGCATCTTCACCAAGGGCGCCGACGTCGGCGCCGACCTGGTCGGCAAGGTCGAGGCCGGCATCCCCGAGGACGACCCGCGCAACCCGGCGGTGATCGCCGACAACGTCGGCGACAACGTCGGCGACTGCGCCGGCATGGCGGCGGACCTGTTCGAGACCTACGCCGTCACCATCATCGCCACCATGCTGCTGGGCGCGCTCATGGTGCAGACCACCAGCCCGAACGCGGTGATCTACCCGCTGGTGATCGGCGGCTTCGCCATCATCGCCTCGATCGTCGGCACCTGGTTCGTCAAGGCCGCGCCGGGCGAGAAGAACGTCATGCCCGCCCTGTACAAGGGCCTTGCCTGGGCGGGCGGCATCGCGCTCATCGCCTTCTGGCCGATCACGCAGTGGATGATGGGCGACATCGTGGCCGCGGTGCCCTTCGAGATCGGCGGCGCGAAGAAGATGATCGGCGTCGGCCACCTCTACGGCACCGCCGTGGTCGGCATGGCGCTCACCGGGTTCCTGGTCTGGATCACCGAGTACTACACCGGCACCCAGTACAAGCCGGTGCAGCACGTGGCCGCGGCCTCCACCACCGGCCACGCCACCAACATGATCGCGGGACTGGGCGTGTCCATGAAGTCCACCGCCTGGCCGGTGATCGCGGTCTGCGTCGCCATCCTCGCCTCCTACAGCCTGGCGGGCCTCTACGGCATCGCGATCGCGGCCACCTCGATGCTGTCCATGGCCGGCATCGTGGTCGCGCTGGACGCCTACGGGCCGATCACCGACAACGCCGGCGGCATCGCCGAGATGGCGGAGCTGCCCGACTCGGTGCGCGACATCACCGACCCGCTGGACGCGGTGGGCAACACCACCAAGGCGGTGACCAAGGGCTACGCCATCGGCTCGGCCGGCCTCGCCGCGCTGGTGCTGTTCGCCGACTTCACGCACGCGCTGGAGAAGTCGGGCAAGGCGATCTCCTTCGACCTGTCCAACCACTTCGTGGTCATCGGGCTGCTGATCGGCGGCCTGGTGCCCTACCTGTTCGGCGCCATGGCGATGGAGGCGGTGGGCCGCGCCGCCGGCTCGGTGGTGCTGGAGGTGCGCCGCCAGTTCAGGGACATCAAGGGCATCATGGAAGGCACCGCCAAGCCCGAGTACGGCACCGCGGTGGACCTGCTCACCAAGGCCGCGATCAAGGAGATGATGATCCCGTCGCTGCTGCCGGTGCTGGTGCCGATCGTGGTCGGCGTCGGCTTCGGCTGGGTGTTCGGCGGCGCGGCGGGCGCGCAGGCGCTGGGCGGGGTGCTGATGGGCACCATCGTCACCGGCCTGTTCGTCGCCATCTCCATGTGCACCGGCGGCGGCGCCTGGGACAACGCCAAGAAGTACATCGAGGACGGC
>CAZMDA010000086.1:0-11701 GCA_964564865.1 uncultured Bordetella sp.
ACCGAGCCCTCGAGCGTGAGCACGCGCATCGCGTCGCGGCCGATCGCGGGATGGAAGCGCCGGAGCGCCGCGAGCGTCAGGTCGGCGAGGCCGCAGCCGCGCCGCTCGGCCTCGCGCACCGCGCGCGCCACGACCTCGTGCGCGTCGCGGAAGGCGACGCCCTTCCTCACCAGGTAGTCGGCCAGGTCGGTCGCGGTGGCATGGCCCTCGAGCGCCGCGGCGCGCATCGCCTTCGCCTGCGGCTCCAGCCCCGCGACCATGCCGGCGAACGCCGCCAGGCAGTCCTTGAGCGTGTCCGCGGTGTCGAACAGGGGCTCCTTGTCCTCCTGGTTGTCCTTGTTGTAGGCGAGCGGCTGCGCCTTCATCAGCACCAGCAGCGCCTGCAGGTGGCCGAACACGCGCCCGCTCTTGCCGCGCACCAGCTCGGGCACGTCCGGGTTCTTCTTCTGCGGCATGATCGAGCTGCCGGTGCAGAAGCGGTCCGGGATGCGCACGAAGCCGAAGCGCGGGTTGGTCCACAGCACCAGTTCCTCGGAGAAGCGCGACAGGTGCAGCATGACGAGGGACGCGCAGGCGGCGAACTCGACCGCGAAGTCCCGGTCGGAGACCGCGTCCAGCGAATTCGCGGCCACCGCGTCGAAGCCCAGCTCGCGCGCGACGCGCGCCCGGTCGATGCGGAAGCTGGTGCCCGCCAGCGCCGCCGCGCCCAGCGGCAGCACGTTGACGCGCGCGCGGCATTCGGCCAGGCGCGCGCGGTCGCGCTCGAGCATCTCGAACCAGGCCATCAGGTGGTGGCCGAAGGTCACCGGCTGGGCGACCTGCAGGTGCGTGAACCCCGGCATCACCAGCGCGGCGTGGCGCGCGGCCTGGGCGAGCAGCGCGGACTGCAGCGCGAGCAGCCGGGTGGTGATCGCGTCGATCTCCGCGCGCAGCCACAGGCGCACGTCGGTGGCGACCTGGTCGTTGCGCGAGCGCGCGGTGTGCAGCCGCTTGCCGGCCTCGCCGATGCGCGCGATCAGGCGGCGCTCGATGTTGGAGTGCACGTCCTCGGCCTCCAGCGACCAGGCGAAGGTGCCGCGCTCGATCTCCCGGCCGATCGCGCGCAGCCCGCGCTCGATCGCCGCGGCGTCGGCGCGCCGGATCACCCCGCAGGCGCCCAGCATGCGCGCGTGCGCGATCGAGCCCGCGATGTCGTGCGCCGCCAGGCGCCGGTCGAAGGACACCGATGCCGTGAAGCGCTGCACGAACGCGTCCACCGGCTCCGTGAAGCGGCCGGACCAGAGCTTCGCTGCGCGGGACCTGCTCGCCTTTGCGGAACCCATGCGGATCAGAGGTTTAGAATGCGGTTGAACACCGCTGGATAACAATGCTCAGTATAAGGCAAAACCCCCAGGCAGACGCCCTCCCGGACTTCCGCAACCTGGGCGTGATCGCGCGCATCCTGGTCGCGGTGAACCTGCTCGCGTTCGGCGTGATCCTCGCCGCCGAGCCGACCCTGGCGCAAGCGGCCGAAGCCTTCGTGCGCGCCACCGCGCTGCTGCAGCCGGTGCTGGTGGCGAGCCTGGTGGTGTTCTACCTGCTCGCCCGGCCGCTGCTGCGCCTGGGCTATGCCGCGGGCTGCGTCGCGGTGATGGCGGTGGTGCTGGCGATCGCAGCGGGCGTGCATGCCGCGCTGGGCGTGTTCGCCGGCGCCGGCCTCGGGCGCACGCTCGCCTTCGCCGCGGCCGCCGCTGCGCTGGTGCTCGGGTACCTGCGCCTGCACCAGCGCGCGTTCTCGCCGGCGCTCGCCGAGGCGCGCCTGCAGGCCCTGCAGTCGAGGATCCGGCCGCATTTCCTGTTCAACAGCCTGAACGCGGTGCTGTCGCTGATGCGCAAGGACGTGAAGCGCGCCGAGCATGCGCTGGAGGACCTGGCGGAGCTGTTCCGCGCGCTGATGTCCGACGGCCGCAGCCTGGCGCGCCTCGCCGACGAGATCGCCCTGCTGGAGCGCTACGCCGCGATCGAGCAGCTGCGCCTGGGCGAGCGGCTGCGGATGTCCTGGGACCTGGACGGCGCGCCCATGGACGCGCTGCTGCCGCCGCTGCTGCTGCAGCCGGTGCTGGAGAACGCCATCTACCACGGCGTCGAGCCGGGAACCGGCGTGGGCGACGTGCTGGTGCGCATCGAGCGCCGCGGCGATCGCGTGCTGGCGCTGGTGGAGAACGCGCAGCTCGCCGGCGGCGACCCGGCCGGCGCCGCGGGCCACCGGGAAGGCAACCACATGGCGCTGGACAACATCCGCGAGCGCCTGAACCTGTTCTTCGACGCCGAGGCGCGGCTGGAGACGCGCGTCGAGCGCGGCCGCTACCGCGTCGAGATCGAGATCCCCTACCGGTCGGGCGCGAGATGAGCGCCGCACTGCGCGTCTTCATCGCCGACGACGAGGCGCTCGCGCGCGAGCGGGTCAAGGCGCTGCTGGCCGACCTCGCCGCGGAGCTGCCCACGGAGGTGGCCGGCGAGGCGGCCAACGGCCTGGAGGTGCTCGAGCGCCTGCCCGGCACCGGCGCGCGCGTGCTGCTGCTGGACATCCAGATGCCGGGAATGGCGGGCCTGGAGGTGGCCCGGCACCTGGCGCAGCTGCCGGATGCGCCGGCGGTCATCTTCGTCACCGCGCACGAGCGCCACGCCGTCGAGGCCTTCGAGCTGAACGCGCTCGACTACCTGCTCAAGCCGGTGCGCGCGCCGCGGCTGGCGGCGGCGCTGAAGAAGGCCGCCGCCGCGGGCCCGGCGCCGCTGGCGAGCCTGGAGCGCGCCTCGGAGCGCGCGCGGGAGTATTTCTCCGTCACCGAGCGCAACCGCATCTCGCTGGTGCCGGTGCGCGACGTGGTCTACTTCAAGGCCGAGCTGAAGTACGTGACCCTGCGCACGCGCGCCGGGGAACACCTGATCGAGGAGCCGCTGGTGCAGCTGGAGCGCGAGTTCGCGGATCGCTTCGTGCGCATCCATCGCAACTGCCTGGTGGCGCGGGACGCGATCCGGGGCTTCGAGCGCGCCGGCACGCAGGACGACGAGCCGCACTGGGAAGTGATGCTGGAGGGCGTGGCAGAGCGCCTGCCGGTCAGCCGGCGCCAGTGGCAGGCGGTGAAGGAACTCGTTGCGGAGAACCGGCATGCTTGACCGGGCGGTGATCGCGACGCGGCGCAGCCGCCTTGCCCTCTGGCAGGCGGAGCACGTCAAGGCGCGCCTTGAGTCGGCGCATGCGGGCCTGCGGGTGGAACTGCTGGCGCTCAGCACCCGCGGCGACGAGCTGCTGGAGGTGTCGCTCGCCAAGGAGGGCGGCAAGGGCCTGTTCATCAAGGAGCTGGAGGCCGCGCTCGCCGAGGGCCGCGCCGACCTCGCGGTCCATTCCATGAAGGACATGCCGGCGGAGCTGCCGCCGGGATTCGCGCTGGCGGCGATCTGCGACCGCGAGGATCCGCGCGACGCCTTCGTCTCGACGCGCTTCGGCTCGCTGGCCGACCTGCCCGCCGGCGCGGTGGTCGGCACCTCGAGCCTGCGGCGCCAGGCGCAGGTCGCGGCCCGCCGCCCGGACCTGGTGATCCGGCCGCTGCGCGGCAACGTGGAGACGCGCCTCGCCAAGCTCGACCGCGGCGATTACGCGGCGGTGGTGCTCGCCGCGGCGGGGCTCGCGCGCCTCGGGCTGGAAGGCCGCATCCGCAACCGGCTGTCGCTGGAGGAAAGCCTGCCCGCGCCCGGGCAGGCCGCGCTGGGCATCGAGTGCCTGGCGGCGCGCGATGACGTGCGCGCGCTCGCGGCCGCGCTGGCCGATCCCGTCGCCAGCGCCTGCGTGCGCGCCGAACGCGCGGTCAGCCGCGCACTGGGCGGCAACTGTGCGATCCCGCTGGCGGCGCATGCGGAGATTGCGGACGGAAAGCTGAAGCTGCGCGCGCTGGTCGCGGCGCCGGACGGCAAGCGCATCGCGCGCGCCGAGTGCGAGGGCGCAGGCGAGGAGCCCGAAGCGCTGGGAGAGCGCGCCGCCGCGCTCCTGCGCGAGCGCGGCGCGGCGGAGATCCTGGCGGCGCTGGCGCCCGCATCGGGTCCATGAGCGCCCCGCTCGCCGGCCGCCGCATCGTGGTCACGCGGCCGCGCGGACAGGCTGCCGCGCTGGCGGGCCTGATTGGCGAGGCGGGCGGCGAGGCGATCCTGTTTCCGGCGATCGAGATCGCCGATCCCCTCGATGCGGGCCCGGCCCGCGCGCTGCTTGCCCGACTGGAGGGCTTCGACACCGCGGTGTTCATCAGCGCCAACGCGGCCGAGCGGGGCCTTGCGCTCCTTGGCCGGCCCTGGCCGGCGAAGGTGCGCGCCGCGGCCGTCGGTCCCGGCACGCGGCGCGCGCTCGAGCAAGGCGGCCTGCGAGACGTGATCGCGCCGGAAGGCCAGGCCGACAGCGAGGCGCTGCTGGCGCTGCCGGCGTTCGCCGCCATGGCGGGCCGCCGCGTGGCGATCGTGCGCGGCGAGGGCGGGCGGGAGTTCCTGCGCGAGGCGCTGCAGGCGCGGGGAGCGACGGTCGAGTACATCCAGTGCTACCGCAGGCTCCGGCCGCGGGCCGATCCCGCGCCATTGCTGGCGGACTGGTCCCGCGGCGCGGTGCACGCCGTGACCGTGGGTTCCGCCGAGGCGCTGGAGAACCTGCGCGCCATGCTGGGCGAGCGCGGCGATGGCCTGCTCCGGGAGACGCCGCTGTTCGTCCCGCATCCGCGCGTCGCCGGGCACGCGCAGCGGCTCGGGCACGCGCGCGTCGTCGTGGCCGGGGCCGGCGATGGCGAGATGCTCGCGGCGCTGGTGGCATACTTCGCGCAGGGGAAACCAAGGCCATGAGCGAACCCATGCAGCAGCCCGGCGAAGCACGGCCGGGGATCGACGACCTGGCGCGGGGCCGGCGGCGCCTGCGGCTGTTCGCGCTCGCGCTCGCGGTGCTCGCGGCCGTGGTGGCGGCGCTGTGGCTGGATACCCGCAGCCGGATCGGCTCGACCCAGGAAGAGCTCGCCCGGCGGCTGCGCGACATGGAGGCCGAAAGCAAGGACGCCCGCGCCGCCGCGCGCCAGGCGCAGGAGGGGTTGCGCGAGGCGCAGGCCCGGCTCGGCGCGCTGGAGGCGCGGATGGCCGAGTCGCAGGCGCAGCAGTCGGCGCTCGAGGCCCTGTACCAGGAACTGGCGCGCAACCGGGACGAGTGGCAGCTGGCGGAGATCGAGCAGGTGCTCGCGATCGCGCAGCAGCAGTTGCAGCTCTCGGGGAACGTGCGCGCCGCGCTGCTCGCGCTGCAGCTGGCCGAGAGCCGCCTGACGCGCTCGGACCGCCCCCAGTTCCTGTCGCTGCGCCGCGCCCTGGCGCGGGACATCGAGCGCCTGAAGGCGCTGCCGGCGCTGGACCTGCCCGGCATGAGCCTGCGGCTGGACGGGCTGGTGGCCGCGGTGGACACGCTGCCCCTCGCCTTCGAGGAGCGCGCCGGGCGCGAATCCGCCGCCGCCAAGGCCGCCAAGCCCGCGGCGGCGCCGGGCATAGTCGAGCGGCTCGGCCTGGAGCTCTGGCAGGAACTGCGCCAGCTCGTCGTGGTGCGCCGGATCGAAGGCGAGGAACCGCCGCTGGTGCCGCCGGCGCAGGCCTACTTCCTGCGCGAGAACCTGAAGCTGCGGTTGCTCAACGCGCGCCTGTCGCTGCTGACGCGCAACGAAGCCGGCTATCGCGAGGACCTGCGCGCGGCCCAGGCCTGGATCCAGCGCTACTTCGATGTCCGTTCCAAGGCCGCGCAGGGCGCGCTGGCGCAGCTCAAGCAGCTCGCCTCGGCCACGCTCAGCTTCGAGGCGCCCTCGATCAGCGAAAGCCTGGACGCGGTGCGCGGCTTCAAGACCCGCCGCGAGCGCAGCTGACTCCATGAGGGGACTGTTCTGGCTGGTCGCGGTGTTCTCCGCCGCCGTGGCGCTGGCGGTGGTCGGCCGCGTCAGCGAGGGCGTGGTGGTGCTCGTGCTCCCGCCCTGGCGGATCGAGCTGTCGCTGGTGCTCACCGTGGTGGCGCTGGTCGCGGCCTTCGCGCTCCTCCACCTCGCGCTGCGGCTGGTGCGGCACACGCTGGCGCTGCCGGCGCAGGTGCGCGCCTACCGGGAACGGCGGCGCCGCGACCAGGCGCAGCTCGCGCTCGCCGCCGCCCTGCAGGCCTATTACGAAGGCCGCTATGCCCGCTCGGAGAAGGAGGCCGCGCTCGCCTGGGAATCGGGCGCCGCGCCCGGCCTGGCGGCGCTGATCGCGGCGCGCGCCGCCCACCAGCTCCGGCAGCGGGAGCGGCGCGACCTGTGGCTGGAGCGCGCGGCCGCTACCGCGAAGGGCGCGGGTGAATCGATGCACGCGGCGATGCTGCTGACCCGGGCCGAACTGGCGCTGGACGAGCGCGACTTCGGCGGCGCACGCGACGCGCTGCGCAGCCTGCACGGCGCCGGCCCGCGCAACATTGCGGCCGCGCGCATGCTGCTGCGCGCCGAGCGCGGGGCGCAGAACTGGGAGGAGGTGCTGCGCCTCGCCTCGATGCTGGGCAAGCGCGCGGCGATCGCACCGGCGATCGCGGAGGAGTACCGCGTCCAGGCGCACATCGAGCTGCTGGCGCAGGCCGCCGGGGACCGCGCGCCGCTGGAGGCGCGCTGGCGCAGGGTGCCGGGCCCGGACCGGCTGCACCCGCGCGTGGCGGGGGCGGCGGCCGGCCATGCCACCGCCCTGGGCGAGGCGGCGCTGGCGCGCCAGATCCTCGAGGACAGCCTCAATGCCGAGTGGAGCGATGCGCTGGTGACGCAGTACGCGGATCTGCCGCCGCTGGAGCCGCAGGAACTGGAGCGCGAGGCGCGCGCGCGCCTCGAACGCGCCGAGCGCTGGTTGCCGGCGCACGCGGAGGATCCGCGCCTGCTGCTCGCCCTGGGCCGCCTGTGCAAGCAGGCCGGGCTCTGGGGCAAGGCGCGCGACTACCTGGAAGCCAGCCTGTCGTTCGAACGATCGCGCGCGGTGCACCTCGCGCTCGCGCGCCTGGCCGATCGCGACGGCCGCCCGGTGGACGCGCAGAAGCACCACCGCCTGGGCGCCGAGCTGCCGTGACGCTGCCGGGCGGCCGGGCCGCTAGGCCCAGTCGCGCGGCCTGAGGAAGTCGGTGTAGAGCGCCGCCTCCGGCGAACCGGGCTCGGGACGCCAGTCGTAGCGCCAGGCCACCCGCGGCGGCATCGACATCAGGATGGATTCGGTGCGCCCGCCCGATTGCAGGCCGAACAGCGTGCCGCGGTCGAACACCAGGTTGAACTCCACGTAGCGCCCGCGCCGCCAGGCCTGGAACTCGCGCTCGCGCTCGCCGTAGGGCAGGGCGCGGCGCCGCTCGAGGATCGGCGTGTAGGCGGTGAGGAAATGGTCGCCCACCGAGCGCGCGAGCGCGAACGCGCCGTCGAAGTCCGGCTCGGCGAGGTCGTCGAAGAAGATGCCGCCGATGCCGCGCGGCTCGTTGCGGTGCTTCAGGAAGAAGTACTCGTCGCACCAGCGCTTGAACCGGGGATGCAGGTCCGCGCCGAAGGGCGCCAGCGCGCGCCGGCAGGCGGCATGGAAGTGGCGCGCGTCCTCCTCGAAGCCGTAGTACGGCGTCAGGTCCATGCCGCCGCCGAACCACCACACCGGGGCCTCGCCCGACCGGGTGGCGGCGAACAGGCGCACGTTCATGTGCACCGTCGGGCAGTAGGGGTTCTGCGGATGCAGCACCAGCGACACGCCGGTCGCCTCGAAGCCGCGCCCGGCAAGCTGCGGGCGGGAGGCGCTCGCCGAAGGCGGCAGCTGCGCGCCCGAGACGTGGGAGAAGGCGACGCCGGCGCGCTCGAAGAGGGCCCCGCCTTCCAGCACCCGCGTGGTGCCGCCGCCGCCCTCCGGGCGCTCCCAGGCATCGGACTGGAAGCGGCCGCCGTCCAGGGTCTCCAGCGCGCGCACGATGCGCTGCTGCAGGCCGGAGAAGTAGTCGCGGACGGCCCGGATGTCCATCGTGCTCAACCCTTGCGCAATCCCCGGTGCCCGATGTCCCCGCGGAACTGCATGCCGTCGAACCGGATCGCATCCACCGCTTCGTAGGCGCGCGCACGGGCCATCTTGAGCGAATCGCCCAGCGCGGTGACGCCAAGGACGCGGCCGCCGTTGGTGAGGAGCGTCTTTCCCTCCAGCCTGGTGCCGGCGTGGAACACGCGGCAATCCTCGGCTGCGCGCGGCACGCCGGCGATCGGGTCGCCCCGGCGGGGCTCCTCGGGATAGTTCGCCGCGGCGAGAACGACGCACAGCGCCGAGCGACGGTCCCAATCCGCCGCCGCGCGATCGAGCGTGCCCTCGACCGCGTGCTCGAGCAGCTCGAGCAGGTCGGATTTCAGCCGCATCATGATCGGCTGCGTCTCCGGGTCGCCAAGCCGGCAGTTGAACTCGAGCGTCTTCGGGTTGCCCGCCCGGTCGATCATCAGGCCGGCGTAGAGGAAGCCGACGTAGGGCGTGCCATCCTTCGCCATGCCGGCGATGGCCGGCTGGATGATCTCGCGCATCACGCGCGCGTGCAATTGCGGGGTCACCACCGGCGCCGGGGAATAGGCGCCCATGCCGCCGGTATTGGGGCCGAGGTCGCCGTCGCGCAGCCGCTTGTGGTCCTGGCTGGTGGCCATCGGCAGCGCGCGCGCGCCGTCGGCCATGACGATGAAGCTCGCCTCCTCGCCTTCGAGGAACTCCTCGATCACGACGCGGCCGCCGGCCTCGCCGAGCTTGCCGCCCACCAGCATGTCGTCGATGGCGGCGTTCGCCTCCGCGACCGTCGCGGCCACCACCACGCCCTTGCCGGCGGCGAGGCCGTCGGCCTTGACCACGATCGGCGCGCCGTTGGCCGCCACGTAGGCCTTCGCCGCGGCGGCATCGGTGAAGCTCTCGTAGCGCGCGGTCGGGATGCCGTGCCGCGCCATGAACGACTTCGCGAAATCCTTGGAGGCCTCGAGCTGCGCGGGCGCCCTGAGCGGGCCGAAGATCCGCAGCCCCGCCGCCTGGAATGCGTCCACCACGCCCGCGGCGAGCGGCGCCTCGGGGCCGACTACCGTGAGGTGAACCTGCTCCTTCCGCGCGAAGGCGATCAGCTCCGGGATGCCGGTGAGGGCGACGTTCTCCAGGCCGCTCTCGGTGGCCGTGCCGCCGTTGCCGGGAGCGACGAAGACCTTCTGCACCCTCGGGCTCTGCGCCAGCTTCCAGCCCAGCGCATGCTCGCGGCCGCCGGAACCGATGACCAGGAGCTTCATCGCCGCGCCGCCCGATGCCGCTCAGTGCCGGAAATGGCGCACGCCGGTGAACACCATCGCCACGCCGCGCTCGTCCGCGGCGGCGATCACCTCGTCGTCGCGCACGCTGCCGCCGGGCTGGATCACGGCCGTCGCGCCGGCGTCCACCACCGCGTCCAGGCCATCGCGGAACGGGAAGAAGGCGTCCGAGGCGACCGCCGAGCCGGCCAGAGCCAGCTTCGCGTTCGCCGCCTTGATGGAGGCGATGCGCGCGCTGTCGATGCGGCTCATCTGCCCGGCGCCGACGCCCAGGGTGGCGCCGCCGCGGCAGAACACGATCGCGTTCGACTTGACGAACTTCGCCACCGTCCAGGCGAACAGCAGGTCGCTCCACTGCGCCTCGTCCGGCTGCCGCTTCGTCATCACCTTGAGCGCCTTGCGCTCAAGGGTCGCCGCGTCGCTCGCCTGCACCAGCAGGCCGCCGCCGACGCGCTTGAAATCGTGCGCCTGCACCTCGTGCGCCAGCGGCACCTCGAGCACGCGCAGGTTCTGCTTGGCGGCGAGGAACTCCCGCGCCGCGGGCTCGACCCGCGGGGCGATGATCACCTCGGCGAACTGCTTGCCGATCTCCTCCGCGGCGGCGCGGTCGAGGCCCCGGTTGAACGCGAGGATGCCGCCGAACGCAGAGGTCGGGTCGGTGGCGAAGGCCTTGCGGTAGGCGGCGAGCGGGTTCTCCGCCACCGCGACGCCGCAGGGATTGGCGTGCTTCACGATGACGCAGGCGGGCTCGGCGAAGCTCTTGACGCATTCCCAGGCGGCGTCCGAGTCGGCGATGTTGTTGTACGACAGTTCCTTGCCCTGCAGGATCGAGAACGCGGCGATGCCGCCGGGCACCGGGTGGGCGTCGCGGTAGAACGCCGCCGACTGGTGCGGGTTCTCGCCGTAGCGCATGTCCTGCCGCTTGAACAGCTGCAGGTTGAGCACCTCGGGGTAGGCGCGGCGGCGCCCTTCGCCGTCCAGCGCGCTCAGGTAATTGGCGATGGCGCCGTCGTAGGCCGCGGTGTGCGCGAACACCTTCTTCGCCAGCATGAAGCGCGTCGCCTCGGCCACGCCGCCGGTGGCGCGGATCTCCCCGAGCACGCGCGCGTAGTCGGCCGGGTCCACCACCACGGCCACGCCGCCGTAGTTCTTGGCCGCCGCGCGCAGCATCGCCGGGCCGCCGATGTCGATGTTCTCGATCGCCTCCTCCAGCGGGCAGTCCGGGTTGGCCACGGTGGCCTGGAACGGATACAGGTTCACCACCAGCAGGTCGATGCGCGGGATGCCGGCCTTGTCCAGCTGCGCCATGTGCTCGCGCGAGTCGCGCCGCGCCAGCAGGCCGCCGTGGATCTTCGGGTGCAGGGTCTTGACGCGGCCGTCGAGCATCTCCGGGAAGCCGGTGTGGGCGGAGACCTCCGTCGCCGGCACGCCTTCCTTGTCCAGCAGCTTCGCGGTGCCGCCGGTGGACAGGATGGCGATGCCCAGCCCGGCGAGGGCGCGGGCGAACTCGACCACCTCCGCCTTGTCCGAGACGCTGATCAGCGCCCGCGCGACTTTCACGCCCCGGCCTTCACGCCTTGATCCGCAGCTGCAGGATCTTCTTGCGCAGGGTATTGCGGTCGATGCCCAGCATCGCCGCGGCCTGCGACTGGTTGCCCGAGGCCTTGATGAGCACGGTCTCGATCAGGGGCTTCTCGATGTTCTTCAGCACCATGTCGTAGATCGCCGTGGGCTTCTCGCCGTCCATGTCCTTGAAGTAGCGCTCCAGCGAGCGCTTCACGGCATCGGCCAGCTCGGTGCTGCGCGTCATGCCTGCAGCCCGTCGTAGAAGCGGGCAACCGCGGCAAGCTGCTCCGGGGCCGATTCGATGGCGCAGGCCTGGCGGCGGAAGGCCTCGCCCCCGGGCAGCGGGCGCAGGTACCAGCCCAGGTGCTTGCGCGCCACGCGCAGGCCCAACTCCTCGCCGTACAGGCCGTAGAGTCCCTGCAGGTGCTCCAGCACCACCGCGCGCTGCTCGGCGAGCGAGGGGCCGGGCAGGGTCTCGCCGGTTGCGAGGTAGTGCGCCATCTCGCGGAAGATCCAGGGCCGGCCGTGCGCGCCGCGGCCGATCATCAGGCCATCGGCGCCGGTACGCGCCAGCACGCGCCGCGCCTGCTCGGGCGTGGCGATGTCGCCATTGGCGAGCACGGGGATGCGCACGGCGGACTTCACCTGCGCGACGGTCTCGAACTCGGCTTCGCCGCGGAAGCCGCAGGCGCGCGTGCGGCCGTGCACCGCGAGCAGCCGGATGCCGGCGTCCTCGGCGATGCGCGCGATGCGCAGCGCGTTGCGGCGCTCCGGCGCGGGGCCGGTGCGGATCTTGAGCGTCACCGGGA
>CAZMDA010000087.1:0-11646 GCA_964564865.1 uncultured Bordetella sp.
GGTGCTGTCCACCAACGGCGACACCTTCCTGGGCGGCGAGGACTTCGACCAGCGCCTGATCGACTACATCGTCGAGGAGTTCAAGAAGCAGTCCGGCGTCGACCTCGCCAAGGACCCGATCGCCCTGCAGCGGGTGAAGTCGGCGGCCGAGCGCGCCAAGATCGAGCTCTCCTCGTCGCAGCAGACCGAGATCAACGAGCCCTACATCGCCATGACCGGCGGCGCGCCGCAGCACCTGACGATGAAGATCACGCGCGCCAAGTTCGAGTCGCTGGTGGACGCGCTGATCGAGCGCACCATCGAGCCCTGCCGCATCGCCATCAAGGACGCCGGCATCAAGGTGTCCGACATCCAGGACGTGATCCTGGTGGGCGGCATGACGCGCATGCCCAAGGTGGTGGACAAGGTGCGCGAGTTCTTCGGCAAGGAGCCGCGCAAGGACGTCAACCCGGACGAGGCGGTGGCGGTGGGCGCCGCGATCCAGGCCGGCGTGCTCAAGGGCGAGGTGAAGGACGTGCTGCTGCTCGACGTCACGCCGCTGTCCCTCGGCATCGAGACGCTGGGCGGGGTGATGACCAAGCTGATCGCCAAGAACACCACCATCCCGACCAAGGCGCAGCAGGTGTTCTCCACCGCGGACGACAACCAGACCGCGGTGACCATCCACGTGCTGCAGGGCGAGCGCGACATGGCCTCGGGCAACAAGTCGCTGGGCCAGTTCAACCTCACCGACATCGCGCCGGCGCCGCGCGGCATGCCGCAGATCGAGGTCATGTTCGACATCGACGCCAACGGCATCCTGCACGTCACCGCCAAGGACAAGTCCACCGGCAAGGAGGCGAAGATCAAGATCCAGGCCGGCTCCGGCCTCACCGAGGAGGAGATCCAGCGCATGGTGAAGGACGCCGAGGCGCACGCCGAGGAGGACCGGAAGGCGCTGGAGCTGGTCAACGCGCGCAACCAGTGCGAGGCGCTGGTGCACTCGGTGAAGAAGTCCCTCGCCGAGCACGGCGCCAAGCTGGACGCGGGCGAGAAGGAGAAGATCGAGGCCGCGCTGAAGGATGCCGAGGGCGTGCTCAAGTCCGAGGACAAGGCCGCCATCGAGGCCAAGTCCCAGGCGCTGGCGCAGGCCGCGCAGAAGCTGGGCGAGAAGGTCTACGCCGAGGAGCAGGACAAGCAGCAGGCGGCCGGCGCCGGCGCGCAGGCGGGCGGCGGCGAGGCGAAGAAGGACGACGGCGACGTGGTCGACGCGGAGTTCACGGAAGTCAAGGACAAGAAAACCGGCTGAGCCGGAGAAAGTAGCGTGTGGCAAAGCGCGACTACTACGAAGTGCTTGGGGTAAACCGGGACGCCTCCGAAGAGGACATCAAGAAGGCGTACCGCAAGCTCGCCATGAAGTGGCATCCGGACCGCAATCCGGACAACCCCAAGGCCGAGGAGAAGTTCAAGGAAGCGAAGGAAGCCTACGAGATCCTCTCGGAGGCTTCCAAGCGCTCGGCCTACGACCAGTACGGCCACGCCGGCGTCGATCCGTCGGCGGCGGCGGGCGCCGGGGCCGGCGCCCAGGCCGGCTTCGGCGACATGTTCAGCGACATCTTCGGCGAGATCTTCGGCGGCGGTCGCCAGGGCCGCTCCAACGTCTTCCGCGGCGCCGACCTGCGCTACAACCTGGAGATCTCGCTGGAGCAGGCGGCGCACGGCTTCGAGACCCGGATCCGCATCCCGACGCTCGCGGCCTGCGAGACCTGCCATGGCTCGGGCGCCAAGCCCGGCACCCAGCCCACCACCTGCACCACCTGCCGCGGCGCCGGGCAGGTGCGCGTGTCGCAGGGCCCCTTCTCCATCGCCCAGACCTGCCCGCGCTGCCACGGCAGCGGCAAGATGGTGGCGCATCCCTGCGCCGCCTGCTCGGGCGCCGGGCGCATCAAGCACCAGAAGACGCTGTCGGTGCGCATTCCCGCCGGGGTGGACGAGGGCGACCGCGTGCGCCTGTCCGGCGAGGGCGAGGCCGGCGTCAACGGCGGCCCGCCGGGCGACCTCTACGTGCAGGTGCACCTCAAGCCGCACGCGGTGTTCCAGCGCGACCACGACGACCTGCACTGCGAGATGCCGGTGTCCTTCGCCGCCGCGGCGCTGGGCGGCGAAGTCGAGGTGCCGACGCTCGAGGGCAGCGCGAAGATCCACGTCCCCGGCGGCACCCAGACCGGCAAGACCTTCCGGCTGCGCGGCAAGGGCATCAAGGGCGTGAGGAGCCAGGCACCCGGGGATCTCTTCTGCCACGTGGTGGTGGAGACGCCGGTCAACCTGACCGCGCGGCAGAAGGAACTGCTGCAGGAGTTCGAGGCCATCAGCCAGAAGGACTCGGCGCGCCACAACCCGCGCGCCAAGGGCTGGTTCGACAAGGTGAAGGAGTTCTTCGAAAGCTGAAACAGGGACGGTCCCTGTTTCGCCGTGCTAGGCCCGGCGCCAGGTGGTGCCGGCGGGCCCGTCCTCCAGGATGATGCCTTCCTTCTCCAGCGCCTGGCGGATGCGGTCGGCCTCGGCGTAGTTCTTCGCCTTGCGCGCGTCCAGCCGCGCCTGGATCCGCGCGGCGATGTCCGCGTCGGCGATGCCGCCGCCCGGGCCCGCCTGGAGGAACGCCTCGGCGCGCCGCTCCAGCAGCCCGAGCACCCCGCCCAGGCCCTTCAGCTGGGACATCAGTTCCTTTTTCCCGCGCCCGATCTCGGTGGCGAGGTTGAACAGTTCCGCCACCGCCTCGGCGGTGTTGAAGTCGTCGTCCATCGCCGCCTTGAAGCGCTGCGCGTGCGGCTCGTTCCAGTCCACCTTGCCAGAACCCTCGTAGCCCTTCAGCGCGGTATAGAGCCGCGTCAGCGCCGCCTTGGCGTCGTCCAGGTGCGCGTCCGAGTAATTGAGCGGGCTGCGGTACTGGGCGCGGACAATGAAGAAGCGCAGCACCTCCGGGTCGTAGAGCTTCAGGATGTCGCGGATGGTGAAGAAGTTGCCCAGCGACTTGGACATCTTCTCGTCGTCCACGCGCACGAAGCCGTTGTGCATCCAGTAGTTGACGAACCGGCCGCCGTTCGCGCCCTCGGACTGCGCGATCTCGTTCTCGTGGTGCGGGAACTGCAGGTCCTGGCCGCCGCCGTGGATGTCGAACTGGTTGCCGAGCAGCGTGCAGCCCATGGCCGAGCACTCGATGTGCCAGCCCGGCCGCCCCTCGCCCCAGGGCGAGGGCCACTTCGGCTCGTCCGCCTTGGAGCGCTTCCACAGCACGAAGTCGAGGGGATCCTGCTTGGCGGAACCGACCTCGACCCGCTCGCCGGCGCGCAGGTCGTCCAGCGACTTGCCCGACAGCCGGCCGTAGCCGGGAAACTTGCGCACCAGGTAGTTGACGTCGCCGTCCGCGGCCCGGTAGGCGAGCCCGTTCTTCTCCAGGCGGCCGATCATGTCCAGCATCTGCGGCACGTACTCGGTGGCGCGCGGCTCGTGCTCGGGCTTCTGCACCCCCAGCGCGCCGATGTCCTCGTCCATCGCCTGGATGAAGCGGCCGGTCAGCTGCCCGATGGTTTCCTTGTTCTCCACCGCCCGCTTGATGATCTTGTCGTCGATGTCGGTGATGTTGCGGACGTAGGTCACCTTGAAGCCGCTCGCCCGCAGCCAGCGCTGCACCACGTCGAACGCGACCATCATCCGCGCGTGCCCGAGGTGGCAGTAGTCGTAGACCGTGATGCCGCAGACGTACATGCGGACTTCGCCCGGGCGGATGGGGACAAAGTCCTGCTTCTCCCGGGCCAGCGAGTTGTAGATGCGGAGCATGGATGGTGAGCCTGCGGTACCCTGTCCGGCGCGCCCTTGTTGTGATCGGCCGGGGCTTAGTCTAGAATGCGAAACCTTCTGTAGGGCCTTGAAAAGTATAACACAATGACCGCATCGCCGACCCTCCTCCGCACCCTTGCCGCGTTTGCGGTCGCGGCGGCGGCCAGCTTATTCGTTTCGTCCAGCGTCGCGCAATCCGACGAGGTGCAGGAAGCGGCGAAGCTGCTCAAGGCCGGGCAGCATCCGCAGGCGCTCGAGCGCGTCAACAAGGTGCTGGCAGGAAAGCCGCGCGACCCGCAGGCGCGCTTCCTGAAGGGCCTCATCCTCGCCGAGCAGGGCAACGGCAAGGAAGCCATCGGCATCTTCCTCAAGCTGACGCAGGATTTCCCGCAGTTGCCCGAGCCGTACAACAACCTCGCCGTGCTCTACGCCGCCGATGGCCAGTACGACAAGGCGCGCGCCGCGCTGGAACAGTCCATCCGCACCCATCCCAGCTACGCCACCGCCTACGAGAACCTGGGCGACGTCTACGCCAAGCTGGCCAGCCAGGCCTACGACAAGGCGCTGCAGATCGATTCGGGCAACGCCGGCGCCAAGAACAAGCTCGCGCTGGTGCGCGAACTGGTCGGCGCCCCGGTCAAGCCCGCTGCCGTCGCGGTCGCCGCGGCGCCCGCCGCCGCTCCGGCCGCGGCGCCTGCCCCTGCCGCGCCCGCCCCAGCCGCCGCTCCCGCCGCCGCCCCCACCAAGCCTTCCCCGGTCGCTTCGGCGGCGCCAGCCGCCGAAGCGAAACCTGCGGCGCCCAAACCGGCGACCCCGCCTGCGACCGGCGCGGCCAACCCCTCCGCCGAGGTCCTCGACGCCGTGAACGCCTGGGCCAAGGCCTGGGCCGCCAAGGACGTGGACGCCTACCTCGCCCATTACGCCAGGGACTTCAAGACCCCGGGCGGCGAAGCGCGCGACGCGTGGGAGAAAGGCCGGCGCGTGCGCATCACCGCGCCCAAGTCCATCTCCGTCGGCATCAGCGCGCCGAAAGTGACCCTGTCGGGCGACAGCCAGGCGAGCGTCACCTTCCGCCAGGCCTACAAGTCGGACGTGACCAGCGCCAACAGCACCAAGACCCTGGTGATGGTGAAGTCCAACGGCCGCTGGCAGATCCAGCAGGAGCGGGTCGGAAATTGACCGCATCGCGTAGCGCATCGCTTCTCCGCGCCGCCGCCTTCGCCGCAGCCGTCCTTGCCTTCGCCGCCGGCGCGCACGCGGCGGGCCCGGAGAAGCAGCTCTCCGCGGTGCTGCAGGCGATCGACGAGCGGCGCCTGGATCTCGCCCTGCAGCGCGTGGAGGCGCTGATCGCGGCGCACCCGAACTTCCGCCTCGCGCACCTCATCCGCGGCGACCTGCTGCTCGCGCGCCGCCAGCCGATCCAGACCCTGGGCAACGTGCCCAAGACCGTGCCGCAGGACAAGATCGAAGGCCTGCGCGCCGAGGCGCACTCGCGGCTGCGCGCGCTGCGCGAGCGCCCCAACGGCGACCTGGTGCCGCGCCACGTGCTGCAGCTGGATGCCAGCCAGGAGCACGCGCTGGTGGTGGATTCGCGCCGCTCGCGGCTGTACGTGTTCCAGAACGACGGCGGCCGGCCGCGGCTGGTCGCGGACTACTACGTCACGCTGGGCAAGAACGGCGTCGAGAAGACCCTCGAGGGCGACCAGAAGACCCCGATCGGCGTCTACCACGTCACCGCCAACCTGCCGCGGCGCAAGCTCACCGACTTCTACGGCTCCGGGGCCTTCCCGATCAACTACCCCAACGCCTGGGACAGGAAGCTGGGGCGCACCGGCCACGGCATCTGGCTGCACGGCACGCCCTCGGACACCTACAGCCGCCCGCCGCGCGCGAGCGACGGCTGCATCGTGCTCGCCAATACCGACCTCGACCTCGTCGCCGGCAAGGTGCGCGTCGGCGCCACCCCGGTGGTGATCGCCGACGAGGTGGAGTGGGTGCCGGCGGCGACGCTGGAGGCCGAGAGGAAGGGCCTCGCCGACGCGCTGGAGGCCTGGCGCGCCGACTGGGAAAGCCGCGACACCGCGCGGTACCTCGCGCACTACGCCGCCAAGTTCCACTCCGGCGACCAGGACCTGCCCGCCTGGTCGGCCCACAAGCGCAAGGTCAACGCCGGCAAGCAGTGGATCAAGGTGGGCCTCAGCCGGGTGTCCATGTTCCACTACCCGCGCGAGAAGTTCGTCGTGGTCGGCTTCGACCAGGACTACCGTTCCAGCAACCTTTCCAACGTCATGCGCAAGCGCCAGTACTGGGTGCGCGAGGGCGGGCGCTGGAAAATCCTCTACGAAGGTGGTGCATGAAACTGCTCGACATCCTCAAGCCCCTGGTGGTCCTCTCCGCGGCCGCGGCCGCCCCCGGCGCGCTGGGCGCGGACCCGCAGGTGGACATCAAGACCAACATGGGCACCATCCGCCTGGAGCTCTACCCGGCCAAGGCGCCGAAATCGGTCGAGAACTTCCTGCAGTACGTGAAGGACGGCCACTACAGCGGCACGGTGTTCCACCGCGTCATCGACGGCTTCATGATCCAGGGCGGCGGCTTCGACAAGGATTACCGGCAGAAGCAGACTCGCGCCCCGATCCAGAACGAGGCCAAGAACGGCCTGAAGAACGACCTCGGCACCATCGCCATGGCGCGCACCAGCGACCCGCACTCGGCGAGCGCGCAGTTCTTCATCAACGTCAAGAACAACGACTTCCTCAACGCACCCGGCCAGGACGGCTGGGGCTACGCGGTGTTCGGCAAGGTGGTCTCGGGCCTGGACACGGTGATGAAGATCGCCAAGCTCCCGACCGGCTCGGGCGGCCCGTTCCGCACCGACGTGCCGCGCGAGGCGGTGGTGATCGAGTCCATGACGGTGGTGGCCGCCAAGAAGTGATGTGAGCCGGGCCCTGTTCATCTCCGACCTGCACCTCACGGTCGAGCGCCCCGGGACCAACGAGCAGTTCTTCCGCTTCCTGCACGAGGAGGCCGCGCGCGCGGACGCGCTGTACATCCTCGGGGACCTGTTCGAGTACTGGGTCGGGGATGACGGCATCGAGGAGGATCCGCTCGGGCGGCAGGTGGTGCGGGCGCTGCGGGTGCTGTCCAAGGCCGGGATCGCGGTCCACCTGATGGTGGGCAATCGGGACTTCCTGATGGGATCCAGGTTCTGTGCTGAATCGGGGGCCGAGTTTCTCGACGACCCGAGGGTCGTCGAGATCGATGGAAAGCGGGTCCTGCTGATGCACGGCGACACGCTGTGCACGGATGATGCGGATTACCAGGGCTGGCGGGCGACCGCTCGCTCCGAAGCCTGGCAGAAGGCGTTCCTCGCCAAGTCCCTGCCCGAGCGGCGCGAGACCATCGAGGGCCTGCGCGCGAAGAGCAAGGCCGTGGTGCAGGCCAAGCCCGCGGAGATCATGGACGTCAATGAAGGCGCGGTGCGCGAGGCCTTCCGCGTGCACGATGTCCAGTTGCTGATCCACGGCCATACCCACCGGCCGGCGAAGCACGAGCACGAGGTCAATGGCCGCCGGTGCCAGCGCTGGGTGCTGCCGGACTGGTACGGGCGCGGGGGCTACCTCGTGCTGGATCCGGTCGGGCCGAGGCTGGTGAGCTTCTAGATGTAACCGATCGGTTACATCAGCCGCCGCCCAGCCCCTGCGCCAGGTCCGCCTTCAGGTCCGCCACCGACTCCAGCCCCACCGCCAGCCGGATCAGCCCGTCCGTGATCCCCGCCGCCGCCCGCGCCTCGGGCGTGATGCGGCCATGCGTGGTGGTCCCCGGATGGGTGATCGTCGTCTTCACGTCCCCGAGGTTGCCGGTGATGGAGATCAGCCGCGTCGAATCGATGACCTTCCAGGCCGCATCCTTCCCGCCCTTGACGTCGAAGGCGAGGACGGCGCCGCCGGCTTTCTGCTGCCGCTTCGCGAGGGCGTACTGCGGATGGGACTTGAGGCCCGGGTAATGCACCCGCGATACCCTGGGGTGCTGTTCCAGCCACTGCGCCAGCGCCAGCGCCCGCTCCGACTGCGCCAGCATGCGCAGCTCCAGGGTCTCCATGCCCTTCAGGATCACCCAGGCATTGAAGGGCGAGATGGATGGACCCGCGGTGCGCAGGAACCCCACCAGGCTGTCCATGACCGGCCCCTTGTGGCCGACCACGGCGCCGCCCATGACCCGCCCCTGCCCGTCCAGGTGCTTGGTGGCGGAATGGATGACGAGGTCCGCACCCAAGGCCAAAGGCCGCTGCAAGGCCGGGGTACAGAAGCAGTTGTCCACGGCGAGCAGCGCGCCCGCCTTCTTCGCCACCGCGGCTAGCGCGGCGATGTCCGAGATTTCACCGAGGGGATTGGAAGGCGTCTCCAGGAACAGGAGCCTGGTGTTCGGCTTGAGCGCCCTCTCCCATTCCTCGACCTTCGTCGGCGAGACGAAGGTGGTCTCGACGCCGAAGCGCGCCAGGATGGTGGCGTACAGCTGCACCGTGGCGCCGAACACCGCGTTGGAGCAGACGACGTGGTCGCCGGCCTTGAGGGTGACCATGGACGCGGCGAGGATCGCGGACATGCCCGAGGCGGTGGCGACGCAGGCGCCGCCGCCCTCCAGCGCCGCGAGGCGATCCTGCATCATGGTGACGGTGGGATTGGTGTAGCGCGAATAGACGTAGCCTTCGCCCGCACCCGGTGCACCGAAGCCGGCAGCGGCCGCGGCGGCGTCCTTGAACACGAAGCTGGAGGTGAGGAACAGCGCCTCGGAATGCTCGCCGAACTCGCTGCGCGCGATCCCGGCGCGGACGCCGAGGGTGGAGATGTCGTTCTCTTTGGACATAAAAAAACCCGATCCTCTCTCGTCAAGCGGACCGGGTCAGTTTGCAACCTGCGCGGCACGCTTTAGCGGTATTTGTTACGCGCCCGCAAGCTGTGGCTCAAATCGGCGCGAAAAACGAATTATATCAAAGTCATCCCGTGGCCACCAGGTTGAGGTCCAGCTGCGCGCCCTCGTCCTCGCCGTCGTCGCGCTGCGCGTCGCGGCGGTTCTCCACCGCGTGCAGGTAGTCGCTGGTAACGTCCCCGGTGACGTAGATGCCGTCGAAGCAGGAGGTCTCGAAGTCCTTCAGCTTCGGGTTGGCCTTGCGCACCGAGTCCTTGAGCGCGTCCAGGTCCTGGTAGACCAGGGCGTCGGCCCCGATCTCGGCGGCGACGCCGTCTTCGCTGCGGTTGGCGGCGATGAGCTCGGTCCGGGTGGGCATGTCGATGCCGTAGACGTTCGGGAAGCGCACCGGCGGCGCCGAGGAGGCGAAGTACACCTTGCGCGCGCCGGACTCGCGCGCCATCTGCACGATCTCGCGGCTGGTGGTGCCGCGCACGATGGAGTCGTCCACCAGCAGCACGTTCTTGCCGCTGAACTCGAGCGCCATCGGGTTCAGCTTCTGCCGCACCGAGCGGCTGCGCACCGCCTGGCCCGGCATGATGAAGGTGCGGCCGATGTAGCGGTTCTTGACGAAGCCCTCGCGGTAGGGGACGCCCAGGCCCGTGGCCAGCTGCATCGCCGAGGGGCGGCTGGAGTCCGGGATCGGGATCACGACGTCGATGTCCAGGTGCCGGTACTGGCGGCGGATCTTCTCCACCAGCTTCTCGCCCATGTTGAGGCGCGCCTCGTAGACCGAGGCGCCGTCCATGAGGGAATCGGGGCGCGCGAGGTACACGTACTCGAAGATGCACGGGTTGAGGGAGGTCTCGGCCGCGCACTGCTGGCTGTGGAAGTTGCCCTCCTCGTCGATCAGCACCGCTTCGCCGGGGGCGATGTCGCGCAGCAGGCGGAAGCCGAGCGCGTCCACCGCCACCGACTCGGAAGCCACCATGTACTCCACGCCCGCCGGGGTCTCGTTGTAGCCGATCACCGCCGGGCGGATGCCGTAGGGGTCGCGGAAGGCGAGCACGCCGTAGCCGGCGATCATGGCGATCACCGCATAGGCGCCGCGCACGCGCCTGTGCACGCCGGCCACCGCGGCGAAGATGGCCTGCGGATTGAGGCGCATGCCGACCGAGGACTTCTCCAGCTCGTGCGCCAGCACGTTCAGCAGCACCTCGGAGTCGGAGTTGGTGTTGATGTGCCGCAGGTCCTGGCGGAACATCTCCTCCTTGAGCGCCTCGGAATTGGTCAGGTTGCCGTTGTGGCCGAGGACGATGCCGAAAGGCGAGTTGACGTAGAACGGCTGCGACTCGGCCGAGTTGTGCGCCGAGCCCGCGGTCGGATAGCGGCAGTGGGCGATGCCGATGTTGCCCGGCAGCGCGCGCATGTTGCGGGTGCGGAACACGTCGCGCACCATGCCGCTGCCCTTCTGCATGTGCAGGGTCTTGCGCTCGCCGGTGACGATGCCGGCCGCGTCCTGGCCGCGGTGCTGCAGCAGCAGCAGGCCGTCATAGAGCAGCTGGTTGACCGGGGACCGGGCGACGATGCCGAGGATTCCGCACATGGCGTTGGCGAGGAGCTGGAACTCCGAGTCCCTTAAGCGTCAATCATACCGCAGCCGCTCGGCGAATGTCTGCGGCAGCCAGGGCCGCAGCGCGAGCGCGGCGGCGGCCAGCCACGGCCCGCTCACCGAGTCGCGCCAGGCGCGCTCGCGCGGCAGGCTGGTCAGGCCGGCGGCCAGCGCGAGCGCGAGGACCAGGATCGCGGCGCGCACGACGCCGAACAGGGCGCCGGTCACGCGGTCGATGCCGCCCAGCCCGATGGCCCGCACCAGCTTCGAGAGCAGCACGCCCATCAGGGCGCCGAGGAACAGCACCACGACGAACACCAGCGCGAACGCCGCAAGGGCCTTCAACTCGGGCGTCGGGATCTCCTGCGGCATGTGCAGGGCCACCGGGCCGGCGAACAGGTTGGCGGCGAGGAACGCCACCACCCAGCCGGCCAGCGAGATGATCTCGCGCACCAGGCCGCGCCAGGCACCCACCACTACCGAGACCGCCAGGACGCCGGTCACGGCGTAGTCGAGCCAGGTCATGCTAGGGCCGCGCCGTTACCTTGCCGGGCTTCAGGCCCAGGCCCTGGATCTGCGCCAGCGCCTTGTCCGCCGCCGCCTGCGAGGCGAACGGGCCGGCCCGCACGCGGATCACGGTGCCCTTCGCCGTGGCGATGGGCTCGGTGAAATACGGCACCTTGCCCTCCTTCAGTTGCGCGATCACGCCCGAGGGATCGACATAAGCCCCCACCGGGATCATGAACTGGCCGGCCGCAGGCGCGGCTGGCTTCGCTTCCGGCGCCTTCGCCTCCTTCTTCGCCTCGGGCTTGGGCGCCGGCTTCGGGGCGGGCTTGGGCTCGGCCTTCGGCTCCGGCTTGGCCTCGGCTTTCGGCTCGGCCTTGTGCTCGGCCTTCGGCTCCGGCTTGGCCTCGGCCTTCGGCTCGGGCTTGGGCTCGGCCTTCGCCTCGACCTTCGGTTCAGGCTTCGGCTCCGGCTTGGCTTCAGGCGTCTCCGGCGTGGCGGTGGTCTTCGGCGTCACCTTGGGGGTGAAGCCGGTGTCGTCCTCGCTCGGGATGCGCACGGTCACCGGCGGCGGCGCCTGGCGCGGCTCGGAGTCGAAGATCATCGGCAGCACGATCACCGCGAGCAGCACCAGCGCGATCGCGCCCACCAGCCGGCGGCGGCCGCGGCGCTTGAGCGTGCTTACGTCTTCGCTGTCAGCCATGGGCGGGAGAGGTCGATTCCTTGCCGTGCGCCATCGCCTCGGCGACGGTCAGGAAGGACCCGAACACGACAATTTTATCACCCTCGCCCGCTTCGCCCCGCGC
>CAZMDA010000088.1:0-11637 GCA_964564865.1 uncultured Bordetella sp.
CGCAGAGCAGCAGCGGCCAGGCGTGCAGGCCGGCGGCGAACAGGGCGCCGGCGAGCGCGGGACTGGCCGCCGCCGCCAGGCTGCGCGGCACGGCGGTGACGCTGGCCGCGGCCGGGCGCTCCGCGGGCGTCACCACCGCCATGACGTAGGACGAGCGCGTCGGCACGTCCATCTGCGACAGGAAAGCGCGGGCAAGCAGCAGGGCGAGCGCCAGCTCCACCGTGGGCGCGAACGCGGCGACGACCAGGAACACGCTGGAGGGGATGTGCGTGAACACCATCGTGTTGACCAGGCCGATGCGCCCGCCCAGCCAGGCCGCGACCGGGAACGAGAACGCCGCCAGCAGGCCGCTGGCGAAGAAGAACTGGCTCGCCGCGGCGAGCGACAGCTCGAACCGGGTGAACAGCCACAGCGCGAGCAGCGACTGCACCGTGAACCCGCCGGCGAAGGAATCCAGGCTGAAGAGCAGCGCCATCCGGTAGACGATGCGGCGCGACGGCCCCAGCGGAGCGGGCGGCGGCCCCCCGGCGGCCCGCTGCGCCGGCAGCCTGCGGTAGACGAGGCCCCCGGCGATGCCGAGGCCGGCGTAGGCGAGGAACAGGGCCTTGAGCGCGTCCATCCGGCCGACCCCGAGCGGCTCGACCCAGTCTGGCGCCGCCGCGACCAGCGAGCCGAGCGCCCCGGCAAGGGCGCCGATCAGGCTGTAGCGCGCGAAGGCGCGGGTCCGCCCGGCCGGCGCGACCGTGCCGGAGAGCACGGTGTGCTCGATGGGCACGAACAGGCTCGCGCTCCCGCCCGACGGGTTGACGGTGCCGACGAAGGCGACCACGAACAGCACCCAGGCGGCGTCCGCCGCGGCGTAGGCGAGGCCGGTGGCGGCCATCAGCAGCGAGGCGGCGAGCAGCAGGCGCCGGTGGTCGTGGCGCGCGCCGAGAAAGCCGATCCCCAGGGTGAGCAGGGCGGAGCCGGCGAGCGCCAGCGTCGCGACCACGCCGACCTCGAAGGCCGACATCCCGAGCGCGGTCAGGTAGACCGGCAGGATCACGGCGACGAAGCCGTCGCCGAAGTCCCGGATGGCGCGCGCCGCGTAGACGCTGCGCGTGGCGTCGGGCGCCATTTCCCGCTAGGCCAGGCGCGCGAGGAAGGTGGCGGCCAGCCCCGCCAGCGCGCAGGCGCCGATCACCGGCATGATCCCCGCCTTGTAGCGGAACAGCGCGACGAAGGCCGCGGCGCCGATCACGGCCGACGGCCAGTCGAAGCCGCCGTCCCAACCCTTCGGCCACAGCACGTGCCAGGCGAAGAACAGGGCCAGGTTCACGATCACGCCCACCACCGCGGCGGTGATGCCGGTGAGCGGCGCGCTGAACTTCAGGTTGCCGTGCGTGGTCTCGATGAAGGGTGCGCCGGCGAAGATGAACAGGAAGGAGGGCAGGAAGGTGAACAGGGTCGCCACCACCGCGCCGGCGGCACCCGCCAGGAGCAGCGCGTCCGGCCCGAACAGGGACCCGGTCCAGGCCCCGACGAAGCCGATGAAGGCGACCACCATGATCAACGGACCGGGCTTGGTCTCGCCCAGCGCCAGGCCGTCGATCATCTGCTGCGCAGTGAGCCATTGGTAGTGCTCCACCGCGCCCTGGTAGACATAGGGCAGCACCGCGTAGGCGCCGCCGAAGGTGAGCAGGGCGGCCTTGGTGAAGAACCACCCCATCTGCGTCAGCGTGCCCTGCCAGCCGAAGGCCGCCGCCAGCGCACCGAGCGCCAGAGCCCATAGCGCGAGGAACACCGCCAGGAACGTCCATAGCCGCGACCAGCGAAAAAGCGCGTGCGGTGGCGTTGGCGTGTGGTCGTCGATCAGCGCGGGCCCGTAGCCCGCCGCGGCCGCGCCGTGGCCTGCGCCGGAGGCGAAGACGCGGGGCAGGGCCTGTCCGCCGACGTAGCCGATCAGGGCCGCGCTGGCCACGATCGCCGGGAACGGCACCGAGAAGGCGAAGATCGCCACGAACGCCGCGCCGGAGATGGCCCACAGGGCGGGATGCTTCAGCGCCCGCTGGCCGATGCGCCACGCGGCTGCCAGCACGATGGCCACCACCGCGGGCTTGATGCCGTAGAAGATCCCCGCGACCAGCGGCACGTCGCCCCAGGCGAGGTAGATCCAGGACAGCGCAATGAGGATGAACACCGAAGGCAGGACGAACAGGCCGCCCGCGGCGAGACCGCCCCAGGTGCGGTGCATCAGCCAGCCGATGTAGGTCGCGAGCTGCTGCGCCTCCGGTCCGGGCAGCAGCATGCAGTAGTTGAGGGCGTGCAGGAAGCGCTTCTCCGAGATCCAGCGCCGGCGCTCCACCAGCTCCTGGTGCATGATCGCGATCTGGCCCGCCGGGCCGCCGAAGCTGATGAAGCCCAGCTTCAGCCAGAAGCGGAAGGCTTCCCAGAAGGAAACCGCGGCGGGCGGGGCGGCGCTCATTTCGGCTGCAGCGGGCGGCCCGCCTTCTTCCAGTCCTCGATGCCGCCGACGAGGAAGCGGGCGTCCACGCCGAGATCGCGCAGGCGTGCCGCCGTGGACTGGCTGACCTCGTGCCCATAGACGCAGTACGCGATGATCGGCTTGCCGGCCAGCGCCGGCCCCCATTCATCGACCTTCTCCGGGTCCTGCCACCGCGCGCCGTCGATGACCTCCTTCGCCGCCTCGTACGGGGCGCGGCGCCGCACATCCAGGCGCTGCACGCCCGGCTTCGCGTCCTCCGCGGTCGCAGCCAGGCCGTGCGTCGAGACCTCCACGGCCGCGACGTAGCGCTCCGAGACCGCCGCCCAGCGGACGTTCTGCATGAACGCGTCGATGTACGCCTTGGCGTCGGTGCCGAAATCCATGTGGTAGGAATGCTCGTACATGTCGAGCGCGAGGATCGGCGTGGCGCCGGCGGGCTGGTGGGCGTGGTCCGCGCTCCAGTGGTTGAGCAGGCGGTTCTCGCGCGCCGACCACGACAGCAGCGCCCAGCCCGATCCGCCCGCCAGCGCGCCGGCGAGTGCCGTGAATTCGGCCCGCCAGCGCTCGACGGACCCGAAATCGCGCGCCAGCCCTACCGAGAGCCCTCCCTGGGGCAGCACGCCATCGCCGCCGAGCGAGGCGAAGTACAGCTCGTGCAGGAACATCGAGTTGGCCGCGATCAGCTCCTCGCGCTTCAGGCCGCTCAGGACCGCGCCAGGGGTGGTACCCCAGTCGAGCGCCGCGAGCCGCTCGCGGACGACCTGCAGGCGCTTCACGGCGCCGCCGTAGTTGTTCTGGTGGTGCGAGATCATCAGCCGCTCCGACAGGCCGCGCAACTGCTTGGGGTCGAAGGGCAGCGGGCGGGCCAAGGCGGGGAAACGCGCAGGGGCTGCAGCGGAAATGGCGGGTGCGTCCATGGCTCTCTCCTTAAGAGTCCCGCAGAGCTTGGACGCACCGGCGTCTGGATGTGAAAGGCGGGAGACCCGCCCGGGGAGCCTGCGATCCCCGCGAGGCGCGACTGTACGCCGCCGCAATTCCGGCTGTCAACCCGCCGCCCGCCTGCTCCCGCGCGGCTGCTTGAGCCAGGCGAGCGCGGCGGTGAGCGCCTCGCGCGTGCCCGCCCGCGAGGCGTCGTAGCCCGGGAGCTTCTCCGCGCCCTTCGCGAACGCCTCGCTGCGCATCGCGGCCAGCAGCGCCTGCAGCGGCGCCCCGCGCGCGCTGCGGCGCTGCAACGCGAGGTAGTACCGCTCGGTCGCGAGCGGCACGAACGCGAGGTCGTAGCGCGCGGCCGCCGCGCGCAGCCCGAACCCGGCCTCGGCACGGCCGTCCGCCACCGCGGCCGCCACCGCGAGGTCGATATCGTCCTGGGGGCCGACGCCGGGCGGGCGGTTGAGGAAGCGCAGGCCCGGCCGGGCGAGGTCGCCCACGCCGCGCACGCGCACCCCGGGCCGGACGATGATGCCCTGCTCGCGGCTGACGAAGTGCAGCAGCTGGTGCTTGTGCGGGTCGAGCCAGCGTCCCAGCGACGCGGCGGCCGCGGCGGCGCGGGGCAGGGCATCGGCGACATGGAATCCGGCGAGGTCGCACTCGCCGCGCGCCAGCGCCGCGAGGCATTCATCGGCGCCGCGGAAGGTGATGTCCAGGCGCAGGCCGGGCGAACAGACCCGCGCCAGCAGCGGCAGGGCGAGGTCGTGGCTGGCGTGCAGCGCAAGGCGGGGTTGCTGCGAGGGGCGGGCCTCGGCCAGCAGGTCGCGCACTTCGCGCCGCAACTGCTCGAAGCGGCCTTCCAGCGCCTTGCGCACGTGCGCGTCGGCCTCCAGCAGCTTCACGCCCAGCGCGGTGAGCTTCGCGCCCCGGCCGCGCTGCATGTCCACCAGCGGCGTGCCCAGGGCGCGCGCGCCGGCGCCGAGCAGGCCCCAGGCGTGCCGGTACGAAAGCCCGGCGGCGCGCGCGGCCTCGCGCAGGGAGGCGGCTCGCGCGAGCGCGGCGAGCAGCGCGAGCAGGGCCTGGCCATGGTCCGGGGTGAGGCCCTCGCCGGAGAGCCAGCGCGCGCTGAGCTGCGGCTCCAGGTTCGGTTCCTGGTTCATATGCAGGGACATGCCTATTTATGCCAAGCAAGTCGGTCGAATAGAGTGATGGTGAACCACCGTATATGCAAATGCAAACATAATAATGCCGGGCATGGCGGAAGCCTTCCACGGCGCCCTTGGCCTGATCGCCTCCGGCGACCCGGTGCTCGCCGGCATCGTCGCGCTCAGCCTCGTGGTGAGCCTGTCGGCGGTCCTGCTGGCGACGCTGATCGGCCTGCCGCTGGGTGCGGCCATCGCGGTCGGGCGCTTCCCCGGGCGGCGCGCGCTGATCGTGCTGCTCAACGCCCTGATGGGACTGCCGCCGGTGGTGGTGGGGCTGCTCATCTACCTCCTGGTGTCGCGTGCCGGGCCGCTGGGCGAGCTGGGGCTGCTGTTCACGCCGCCCGCCATGGTCGTTGCGCAGACGGTGCTGGTGCTGCCCATCATCGCGGCGCTGTGCCGGCAGGCGGTCGAGGACGCCTGGGTGGAGTACGAGGAGCAGCTGCGCTCGCTCGGCGCGGACGGGTTCCGTGCCGCGCTGACGCTGGTCTGGGATATCCGCTTCTCCCTGGTGACCGCCGTGCTCGCGGGCCTGGGGCGGGCGCTGGCGGAGGTGGGCGCGGTGATGATCGTCGGCGGCAACATCGACGGGGTGACGCGCGTGATGACCACCACCATCGCGCTGGAGACCTCCAAGGGCGACCTGCCGCTCGCCCTGTCGCTGGGCTTCATCCTGATCGCGCTGGTGGTGCTGCTGAACGCCGCCGCCCACCTCATCAAGGAAGCCGCGCAGCGGCGCTACGGCTGATGGCCGCCTCTGCCAGCATCCTGCCCCTGTCCCTGCGCGAGCTGGCGTTCGCGGCCGGCGGACGCCGGATCATCCACGGCGTCTCGGCGACGGTCGAGGCCGGGCCGGCGACCATCATCCTGGGCGCCAACGGCGCGGGCAAGAGCGTGCTCATGCGCCTGATGCACGGGCTGCTCGCGCCCACCTCGGGCGAGGTGTCCTGGAACGGGCAGGGGCCGGCGCGCGCCCGGCGCGGGCAGGCGATGGTGTTCCAGCGCCCGGTGATGCTGCGCCGCTCCGCGCTCGCGAACGTCCTCTACGCGCTGGAGCTCGCCGGCGTCCCGGCGGCGCAGCGCGAGCGGCAGGCGCTGGATGCGCTGGCGGAGGTCGGATTGACGGCGGTGGCGGAGCGGCCCGCTCGCGTGCTCTCCGGCGGCGAGCAGCAGCGCCTCGCGCTGGCGCGCGCCTGGGCGCTGCACCCGGAAGTCCTGTTCCTGGACGAGCCGACCGCGAACCTGGACCCGGGCGCCACGCGCGAGATCGAAGCGGTGATCCGCGCCTTCGATGCCTCGGGCACCAAGATCATCATGTCCACCCACAACCTCGCCCAGGCCCGCCGCCTGGGCGACGAGGTGCTCTACCTCCACCAGGGCCGGCTCGCCGAGCGCGCGCCGGTGGACACGTTCCTGTCCAGGCCAGCCTCGGCGGAAGCCGCGGCCTTCGTCAAGGGCGAATCGCCATGGGCCTGAACCGACTCGCCGCCGCCGCCGCGGCGCTGCTGGCGCTGGCGCCGGCGCTGGCGCAGCAGAAGTTCATCACCGTCGCCTCGACCACCTCCACGGAGCAGTCCGGGCTGTTCAGGCACCTGCTGCCGGCCTTCGAGAGGCAGGCCGGCTTCCAGGTGCGCGTGGTGGCGCTGGGCACCGGGCAGGCGCTCGACATGGGCCGGCGCGGCGACGCCGACGTGGTGCTCGTGCATGCCAGGGCGCTGGAGGAGAAGTTCGTCGCCGAGGGCTTCGGCGTGCGGCGCCTCGAGGTGATGTACAACGACTTCGTGCTGGTGGGGCCGAAGTCCGATCCGGCGAAAGTCGGCGGAGGCAAGGACATCGTCGCCGCGCTGCAGAGGATCAAGGCCGCGGCCGCGCCTTTCGCCTCGCGCGGCGACAGGAGCGGCACGCACTTCGCCGAGCTGGAGCTGTGGAAGGCGGCGGGGATCGACATCGCGAAGGACAAGGGGCCGTGGTACCGCGATACCGGCTCGGGCATGGGGCCGACGCTCAACACCGCCGCGGGCTTGGGCGCCTACGCGCTCACCGACCGGGGAACGTGGCTGTCGTTCCGGAACCGCGGCGACCTGGTCGTTTCCGTCGAAGGCGACAAGCGCCTGTTCAACCAGTACGGCGTCATCCTGGTCAATCCGGTGAAGCATCCCCACGTGAAGAAGGACATGGGGCAGGCGTTCGTCGACTGGATCGTGTCGAAGGACGGGCAGGCGGCGATCGCGGCGTATAAGATCGGGGGCGAGCCGCTCTTCTTCCCCAACGCGAGGTGACGCCATCGTGCGATACAAGGGCCTGACCCTGCGCGTGCTCGGCAGGTCCGCCGCGGCCATGGGCCCCGGCAAGGCCGAGCTCGTCGAGCGCATCGCCCGCACCGGCTCGATCTCGGCCGCGGCCCGGGAGATGGACATGTCCTACCGGCGGGCCTGGCAGCTGGTGGAGTCGCTGAACGCGGATTTCCGCGAGCCGGTGGTGACCACCGCCACCGGCGGCAGGCGGGGCGGCGGGGCGCGCGTGACCGCCTACGGCGAAAAGCTGGTGGCGGCGTTCCGCGCCATGGAGCGCAAGGCCTCCGCCGCGATCGCGGCGGACCTGAGGCGCTTCGGGAAGAACCTCCGCCAGGCCTAGTTTCGCTATATTCCGTGGTATATAACGAGGGCCGCCATGGACCCGACCCTCGTCCCGCTGCTCGCGTTGGGCATGCTCGTCGCCGCGTTCCTGTACGCGGCCGTGGGCCATGGCGGCGCCTCGGCCTACATCGCCGCGATGGCGCTCGCCGGGGTGGCGCCGGCCGAGATGCGGCCGATCGCGCTGATCCTGAACGTCCTGGTGTCCTCGCTGGCGACCTACAAGTTCTGGCGCGCGGGCCACTTCCGCTGGCCGCTGTTCTGGCCCTTCGCGGTGGTGTCCGTTCCCTTCGCCTACCTGGGCGGCGCGATCACGCTGCCCGGGACCGGCTACAAGGTGCTGGTGGGCCTGGTGCTGCTCTATGCCGGTTGGCAGCTGTGGTGGAGCGCGCGCCGCGGCGAGGAAGTCCGCGCGCAGCGCCGGCTTCCGCTGCCGCTCGCCATGGCCGTCGGGGCGGTGCTGGGGGTGCTGTCCGGGCTGACCGGGGTGGGCGGGGGCATCTTCCTCAGCCCGGTCCTGCTCCTCGCCGGCTGGGCGGGCACCAAGCAGACCTCGGCGGTCGCCGCGCCGTTCATCCTGGTGAACTCGCTGGCCGCGCTCGCGGCCGGACTTGTAAGGAATCCCGCCCCTCCGCCCGACTACGCCTTGTGGCTGGCGGCGGCGGTGCTCATCGGCGGCTGGGCGGGCGCGGAGTACGGCAGCCGGCGCTTCGCCAACCCGCTGATCCGGCAGGTACTTGCCGTGGTGCTCGGCATCGCGGGAGGCAAGATGGTATTGGTGTAGGTTCCGGCTTCCCGCAAAGGACCCAGATGAGCAACTACTACGAATCCGAGGACCTCAGGAAATTCGGCGACATCGGCCAGCATGCCAAGTCGCTGGCGGAGGACTTCTTCAAGTACTACGGCAGCGTCACCGGCACCGACGGCGCGCTCACGAAGCGCGAGAAGGCCTTGATCGCGCTGGCGGTGTCCCACGCCCAGAAATGCCCCTACTGCATCGACGCCTATACGACGCAATGCCTGGAGACCGGGGCCAATCCGGAGCAGATGATGGAGGCGGTGCACGTGGCGGCGGCGATGATGGCGGGGATCACGCTGGTGCACTCGGTGCAGATGCAGAACCACCTGAAGAAGATGGTCCTTTGAGCGCCACCGTCCAGCTGAAGGTCGTCCGGCCGAAATCGAAGTACGACTTCGAGGACCGGTTGCGCCGCAGCGGCATCGGCCTGCCGCCGCTCGCGGTGGACACGCTGCAGGTGAACATCACGAAGCTGTGCAACCAGGTCTGCCGCCACTGCCATGTGGACGCCTCGCCGTCGCGCACCGAGATGCTCTCGCCCGAGGGCGTGGCGAGATGCCTGGAGATCCTGGAGCGGAACCCGGGGATCCGGACGGTGGACATCACCGGCGGCGCCCCCGAGCTGCACCCGCAGTTCGACCAGTTCGTCGAGCGCGCGGTGGCGCTGGGCAGGCACGTCATGGTGCGGCACAACCTGACCGTGCAGCTGGACGGTCATCCGGTCACCAAGGCGAGCAAGGAGTACCTGCCCGGGTTCTTCGCCCGCAACCGCGTCGAGGTCGTTTCCTCGCTGCCCTACTACCAGGCGTACTTCACCGACGCCCAGCGCGGCTCGGGGGTGTTCGGCAAGAGCATGGAGGCGATGAAGCGCCTGAACGCGGTGGGCTACGGCATCGAAGGCAGCGGCCTGGTGCTGAACCTGGTCTACAACCCGGTCGGCCCCTACCTGCCGGCGGCGCAGGCGGGGCTGGAAGCCGACTACAAGCGCGAGCTGAAGGACAAGTTCGGCCTGGCGTTCAACGGCCTGTTCACCATGACCAACATGCCCATCAACCGCTTCAAGCTGCACCTGGACAAGTCCGGGCAGTACGAGGCCTACATGGACAAGCTGCTGGCGGCGTTCAATCCGGCGGCGGCCGCGGGGGTGATGTGCCGCAGCCTGGTCAGCGTGGGGCACGATGGGCGGATCTACGACTGCGACTTCAACCAGATGCTGGACATGGACGCCGTGGACGCGCGCGGCAAGGCGCTCAGCATCTTCGATTTCGATATCCACCGGGTACTGGCGCGGCCGATACAATTCGGCGACCACTGCCTGGGCTGCACCGCGGGCGCGGGCAGTTCCTGCGGGGGGGTGACCGTTTGAGAACCTACGGCTGTCCATGAAAACCTTCGGCTGTCCATGAAAACCTTCGGTTTTGCGGGCTGGTCCGGCAGCGGCAAGACGACGCTCATCGAGCAGCTCATCCCGCTGTTCGTGAAGCGCGGCCTGCGCGTGTCGCTCATCAAGCACGCGCACCACACCTTCGACGTGGACAAGGAGGGCAAGGACTCGTACCGGCACCGCCAGGCCGGCGCCACCGAGATCCTGGTCACCTCGTCGCGCCGCTGGGTGCTGATGCACGAGCTGCGCGGCGCGCCCGAGCCCAGCTTCGAGGAACAGGTGAAGCACTTCTCGCCCTGCGACCTGCTGCTGGTGGAAGGCTTCAAGCACGCGGCAATACCTAAGCTGGAGGTCTGGCGCGCGCAGCCGGGCGAAGGCCTGCTGCACCCGAACGACCCGCACATCGTCGCCGTCGCCAGCGACGCGAAAGTGGAGACGAAGCTGCCGCTGCTCGACCTCAACGACCCGGCGCGCATCGCCGCATTCATCCTCTCGCACCTCAAGCTCGCATGAACAAGGGACTGCTTTCGGTAGACGAGGCGCTGGAGGTGCTGCTCGCCGGCGCCCGGCCGGTGGCGGAGACGGAGGAAGTGCCGACGCTGCAGGCTTCCGGCCGCGTGCTGGCCAGGGCCCAGACCTCCACCATGGACGTGCCGCCGATGGACAACAGCGCCATGGACGGTTACGCGCTGCGCCTGGCGGACGTGCAGGCGCCGGATGCGCGCCTGAAGGTGGCGCAGCGAATCATGGCCGGCGCCGTGGGGCAGCCCCTCGCCGCCGGCACCGCGGCGCGCATCTTCACCGGCGCGCCCATCCCGCCCGGGGCGGATGCCATCGTGATGCAGGAGTTCTGCGCCGCCGAGGGCGACGCGGTGGTGGTGAAGAAGATCCCGAAGCCGGGCGAGTGGATCCGGCTGACGGGCAGCGACATCCGGCGCGGCGACGTCATCCTCTCGGCGGGAAAGCGCCTGCTGCCGCAGGACACCGGGCTCGCCGCCTCGGTGGGCATCGCGAAGCTCCCCGTCTACCGCAAGGTGAAGCTGGGCCTGTTCTTCACCGGCGACGAGCTGGTGATGCCGGGCGACCCGCTGCCGCCGGGCCGGATCTACAACTCCAACCGGTTCACGCTGAACGGCATGGCGGCCGCGTTCGGCTGCGAGGTGAAGGACTACGGCATCGTCCCGGACACGCTGGAGGCGACGCGCGAAGTCCTGCGCCGCGCCGCCGCCGAATGCGACCTCATCGTCACCTCCGGCGGCGTGTCGGTCGGCGACGCGGACTTCGTCAAGCCCGCGGTCGAGGCCGAGGGCTCCCTCTTGATGTGGAAGATCGCGATGAAGCCGGGACGGCCGCTCGCCTTCGGCAAGGTAGGGCAGGCTGCGTTCATCGGGCTCCCGGGCAATCCGGTCTCCAGCTTCGTCACCTTCCTCATCTTCGTGCGGCCGTTCCTGCTCAGGACCCAGGGCCACGCCGAGGTCGCGCCGCGCGTGATCGACGCCCGCGCCGATTTCGACTGGGCCGAACCCGATGCGAGGCGCGAATACCTGCGCGTGAAGTGGAACGGCCAGGGCGGGCTGGATCTCTACCCGACGCAGGATTCGGCCGTGATGACCTCCACCGCCTGGGCCGACGGGCTGGTGGACAACCCGCCCAACCACGCCATCCGCAAGGGTGATCGCGTACGCTTCCTGCCCTATACGGAGTTGTACGGGTGAAGCTCAAGGTCCTTTACTTCGCGAGCATCCGTGAGAAGGTCGGTACCGGCACGGAGGAGCTCGACCTGCCCGCGGGCGTCGCCACGGTGGACGGCCTGCGCCGGCACCTGCGCGCGCGCGGCGGCGCCTGGGCCGAGGCATTGGCCGAGGGCAAGCTCCTGCGCACCGCGGTGAACCAGGACATGGTGCCGGGCACCGCGCCGGTCAAGGCGGGCGACGAAGTCGCGTTCTTTCCCCCGGTGACGGGCGGATGAAGGTCTCGGTCCAGCAGGAAGACTTCGACCTCGGCGCCGAGGTCAGGGCGATCGCGCGCGGCAATCCGAAGATCGGCGCCGTGGCGAGCTTCATCGGCCTGGTGCGCGACGTCAACGACGGCGCCAGCGTCGGCGCCATGACCCTCGAGCACTATCCCGGCATGACCGAGAAGGCGCTGGAGAAGATCCTCGCCGAGGCGCGCGCGCGCTGGGAGATCCTCGACTGCACCATCATCCA
>CAZMDA010000089.1:0-11398 GCA_964564865.1 uncultured Bordetella sp.
CCAGCGCCTCCGGGTTGGCGAGGGCGTCGGTGTTCTGCACCGGCATGCCGTTCACGACCGCGCGCACCGCCAGCTCCACCACCTTGCCGTTCTTGGTGCGCGGGATGTCCGGCACCTGCACCACCTTCGCCGGCACGTGGCGCGGCGTGGTGTTCTCGCGGATGCGGGACCTCAGCTTCTCGACCAGCGCCTCGTCCAGGGTGAACCCGGGGCGCAGGCGCACGAACAGCACCACGCGCGTGTCGGTGGGATTGTCCGGCGGCCACAGCTGGCCGATGGCGACCGATTCCTCCACCTCGTCCACCTTCTCCACCTGGCGGTAGATCTCCGCGGTGCCGATGCGCACCCCGCCCGGGTTCAGGGTGGCGTCGGAGCGGCCGTAGACGATCATGGTGCCGCGCTCGGTGAGCTCGCACCAGTCGCCGTGGGTCCAGACGCCGGGGTAGCGCTCGTAGTAGGCGGCGCGGTACTTCTCGCCGCCGCGGTCGTTCCAGAATCCCAGCGGCATCGAGGGCAGCGGCTTGGTGCAAACCAGCTCCCCTTTCTGCCCGACCACCGGTTCGCCGGCTTCATTGAACACTTCCACCGCAGTGGCGAGCGAGCGGCACTGCAGCTCGCCCCGGTACACCGGCAGCACCGGGCTCGCGTCCGCGAACGCGGCCATGATGTCGGTGCCGCCGGAGATGGAGGCAAGGCACACGTCCCGCTTCACCTTGTCGTAGACGTAGTCGTAGCTCTCCGGCACCAGCGGCGAGCCGGTGGACAGGATCATGCGCAACTCGGGCAGGCGGTGGGTCTCGGCGGGTGCGAGGTCGCGCTTGTGCATGGCGTCGATGAACTTGGCCGAGGTGCCGAAGTGGGTGAAGCGCTCCTGGTCCGCGTAGTCCCAGAGGATGTTGCCGCCGCGCTCGAAGGGCGAGCCGTCGTAGAGCATCACCGTCGCCTCGGCGCACAGGCCGTGGAACAGCATGTTCCACACCACCCAGTTGGTGGTGCAGAAGTAGAACAGGCGGTCGCCAGGCCGGACGTCGAACTGCAGCTTGAGGGTCTTCAGGCCCTGCAGCAGCGCGCCGCCGGCGCCGTGCACGATGCACTTGGGCGTGCCCGTGGTGCCGGAACTGAACAGGATGTAGGCCGGATGCTCAAAGGGCATCTGGGCGTACTCGATCTCGGCCGGCGAATGCTTGCGCAGCCAGTCCTCGAGCAGCACGGCCTTGGGGATGCCGGAGATGTCCGGGCGCGCGTTGAGCTGCGGCACCACCACCACCTTGCGCAGGCCCGGCAGCCCTTCGGCGATTTCGGCGACGCGCTCGAGCACGTCGTGCTCGCGCCCGGCGTAGCGGTAACCGTCGGCGACGAACAGGATCTTGGGGTCGATCTGGCCGAAGCGGTCGAGCACGCCGCCGACGCCGAAGTCCGGCGAGCAGGAGGACCAGACCACGCCCTGCGACAGCGCGGCGAGGGCGAGCATCCCGGTCTCCGGGATGTTGGGGATGAAGGCAGCGACGCGGTCGCCTGTGCGCAGGCCCAGTTGGGCGATCGCCTGGGCGGCGCGCGAGACGTCGCTGGTGAGCGCCGAGTAGCTGACCCGGCGCTGGAAGCCGCGCTCGTCCCAGAACACGAACGCGTCGCCCTGGTCGCCGCGCCGCAGCAGGTTCTCGGCGAAGTTGAGCCGCGCCTCCGGGAACCACTTCGCCCCCGGCATCCGGCCCCCGTCCACCAGCACCGTGGAACCCTTCCTCGAGGCGATCACGCCGCTCCAGTCCCAGAACTCGCTCCAGAACTGCTCGATGTTCTCCACCGACCACTGGTAGAAATCCGCATGGCTGGCGAGGTCCAGCCGGTGCTTGCGCGCCACCTGCTGCGCAAACTGGGTCACCTGCGCGCGCTCGACCGCCTCCGGCGAGGGCGTCCAGATCGGCTTCGGGGCGCCGGCGGGCCTGGCTTTCGCGCCCGCCCTTGCCTTGGCCCTGGTTGCGTTCTTCGGCGTCATGGCGGGCGGCATTATCCCTCAGCCTTGGGCCGGTGCACGGTGCTGTAGTGCGGCCGGGTCAGGACTTCGGGCCGCATCAACTCGTCCAGCTGCTGGCGGGTCATCCAGCCCTTCTCCAGCACCAGGTCGTAGACGCGCCGGCCGCTGGCGAGGGCCTCCTTCGCCAGTTCGCTCGCCCGCGCGTAGCCGATCACCGGGTTGAGCGCGGTCACCAGGCCCGTGGATTCGTCCACCTGCCGGCGCAGGTGCGCCACGTTCGCGGTGATGCCGCGCACGCAGCGTTCCTCGAGCATCCGGCAGGCCGCGGCAAGGTGCGCGAGACTCTTGAACAGGCTGTGGGCGATGATCGGCTCGAAGGCGTTCAGCTGCAGCTGCCCCGCCTCGGCGGCCAGGGTCACGGTGATGTCGTTGCCGATCACCTCGAAGGCCACCTGGTTCACCGCCTCCGGGATCACCGGGTTGACCTTGCCCGGCATGATCGAGGAACCGGCCTGGACCGCCGGCAGGTTGATCTCGCCCAGGCCCGCCCTCGGCCCCGAGGAGAGCAGCCTCAGGTCGTTGCAGGTCTTGGAGAGCTTCACGGCGATGCGCTTGAGCACCCCCGAGAGCTGCACGAAGGCGCCGGCGTCCTGCGTCGCCTCGACCAGGTTGGCCGCCACCACCAGCTCGACGCCCGAGATCTCCGACAGCCGGCGCGTCACCAGCTCGGCGTAGTCCGGGTGCGTGTTGATGCCGGTGCCGATGGCGGTGGCGCCCAGGTTGATCTCGCGCACCAGCTGCGCGGCTTCCGCCAGGCGCGCCTCGTCCTCGCCCAGCATCACGGCATAGGTGCTGAACTCCTGGCCCAGGGTCATCGGCACCGCGTCCTGCAGCTGGGTGCGCCCCATCTTCAGCACCGCGGCGAACTCGTCCGCCTTGGCGGAGAAGGCCCCGCCCAGCGCGGCCATGGCCGCGGCCAGGCGCCGGATGCCGAGCTGCAGCGCCAGCTTCACCGCCGTCGGGTAGACGTCGTTGGTGCTCTGCGACAGGTTGACGTGGTCGAGCGGATGCAGGCGGGCGTAGTCGCCCTTTGCCGCCCCGAGCAGCTCCAGCGCCCGGTTGGCGATCACCTCGTTGGCGTTCATGTTGGTCGAGGTGCCGGCGCCGCCCTGGATCACGTCCACCACGAACGCCTCCAGCAGGCGGCCCTGGCGCAGCTCCTCGCAGGCGCCGCGGATGGCCGCGGCGCGCGCGCCATCGAGCAGCCCCAGCTCGGCGTTGGCCATCGCCGCGGCCTGCTTGACGCAGGCGAGCGCCACCACCAGGTCGGGCCAGGCGGAAATCGGCACGCCCGTGATCGGGAAATTCTCCAGCGCCCTCAGGGTGTGCACGCCGTAGTAGGCCTGCGCCGGAACGGCGCGTTCCCCGATCAGGTCGTGCTCGATGCGGACCGGCGCGTTCATGTGGGGGGCTCCTTGGCCCGGGGCTTGCTTGACATGCCCCTGGGGGATACCCAGAATGTTCTTTCTTTCTCCGGGAGAAATCAATGAAACTCGCAAGTCACGCCGCACGCATCCTGCTCGCCCTGTCAGCCTCGATCGCGGTCGCGGGCACGGCGCAGGCGCAGGACGGCACGCTCGGCAAGATCAAGTCGAGCGGCGCCATCACCATCGGCCATCGCGACGCCTCGCTGCCCTTCTCGTACTACGACGACAAGCAGCAGCCCATCGGCTACGCCATGGACCTGTGCGCGCGGATCGTCGACGCGGTGAAGGCCGAGCTGAAGCTGCCGAACCTGAAGGTGAACTACCAGCTGGTCACCTCCGCCAACCGCATCCCGCTGCTCGCCAACGGCACGATCGACCTGGAGTGCGGCTCGACCACCAACAACGTGGCGCGCCAGGAGCAGGTCTGGTTCACGATGACGCACTTCGTCACCGCCAATCGCTGGATCTCCAAGAAATCCTCGAACATCAGGACGCTCGCGGACCTCAAGGGCAAGACCATCGTCTCCACCGCCGGCACCACGAACATCAAGCAGGCGACCGAGATCAACGCCGCGCAGAACCTCGGCATGAACATCATCTCGGCCAACGGCCACGCCGAGGCGTTCCAGATGGTCGAGACCGGCCGCGCAGTGGCGTTCGTGATGGACGACATCCTGCTCGCCGGCCTCGCCGCCCAGTCGCGCACCCCGGGCGACTATGTCATCTCCGCCGAGGCGATGTCGCTGCCGGAGCCCTACGGCATCATGGTGCGCAAGGACGACAAGGCCTTCAAGGCGCTGGCGGACCGCGCCATCAGCGCCGTCTACAGCTCGGGCCAGATCAACGCGATCTGGGAGAAATGGTTCCAGAAGCCGGTCCCGCCCAAGGGCATCAACATGAACCTGCCGATGCCGGAGATGTTCAAGCGGGTGGTGGCCAAGCCCACCGACTCGGGCGATCCCAAGGCTTACCAGTAGCACGGCGCGATGACGCAACGGGGAGCTTCGGCTCCCCGTTTTTCTTGAAGCTGTCTGCACCTTCCGCATGAACTACAACTGGAACTGGGGCATCCTGCTCGCGCAGGAGCCGGGCGGCACCGGCACCTACCTGAAGTACCTCATCGTCGGCCTGGGCTGGACGCTGGCGACGGCGCTCGCGGCCTGGGTGATCGCGCTCGCGCTGGGCTCCGTGATCGGCACCCTGCGCACCACGCCCTACAAGTGGGTGGTGCGCCTGGGCAACGCCTACGTCGAGCTGTTCCGCAACATCCCGCTCATCGTGCAGATGTTCCTCTGGTTCTTCGTCGTGCCCGAGCTGCTGCCCAAGGCGATCGGCGACTGGATCAAGCAGATGGCGCCGCCCTGGAGCCAGTACCTGCCGGCGGTGATCTGCCTGGGCCTGTTCACCTCGGTGCGCGTGGCCGAGCAGGTCAAGGCCGGCATCCAGTCGCTGTCGCGCGGCCAGGGCATGGCCGGCACCGCGCTCGGCCTCACGCTGCCGCAGACCTACCGCCACGTGCTGCTGCCGATGGCGTTCCGCATCGTGCTGCCCCCGCTCACCTCCGAGTTCATGAACGTGATCAAGAATTCCTCGATCGCGCTCACCATCGGCCTGCTCGAGCTCACCGGCCGCGCGCGCGCCATGCAGGAGTTCAGCTTCAAGGTGTTCGAGGCCTTCGCGGCCGCGACGGTGATCTACCTGTTGACGAACCTCGTGGTGGTGCTGGCGATGCGCGCGCTGGAGAAGAAGGTGCGCGTGCCCGGCCTGATCACCGCCTCGGGCTCCGGGGGGCACTGATGGGCGGCTTCGACTTCGACGTCATCCAGCGCTCGTGGGTCTACCTGTTCCGGGACGGCATGACCTTCACGCTGACCCTGACCGCGCTGGCGATGGTGGGCGGCATCTTCTTCGGCACCCTGCTTGCCATGATGCGACTGTCGAAGTTCCGGGTGCTGGCCGCGGTCGCCGGCGGCTACGTCAACCTGATGCGCTCGCTGCCGCTGGTGCTGGTGATCTTCTGGTTCTTCTTCCTGGTGCCCTACATCTACGGCGGCATCATGGGCGCGGGCAAGCCGGTCCCGATCGGCGCCTTCTACTCGGCCCTCATCACCTTCACCATGTTCGAGGCGGCGTACTACTGCGAAATCATGCGCGCGGGCATCCAGTCCATCCCGCGCGGCCAGGTCTGGGCGGGCTACGCCCTGGGCCTCAACTACTGGCAGACCATGGGCCGCATCGTGCTGCCGCAGGCCTTCCGCAACATGCTGCCGGTGCTGCTCACGCAGACCATCATCCTGTTCCAGGACACTTCGCTCGTCTACGTCATCTCGGCCACCGACTTCTTCGGCGCGGCGGCCAAGGTGGCCAACCGCGACTACCGGCTGGTGGAGATGTACACCTTCGCCGCAGTGGTCTACTTCGTCATCTCCTACGGCCTGTCGATGCTTGTGAAGAACCTGCAGGCCCGCATCGCCATCATCCGCTAGCCGACACCGGAACAAGGCACCCCATGATCTCCATCCAGAACATCAGCAAGTGGTACGGCGCCTTCCAGGTGCTCGCCGACTGCTCCACCGAGGTGAAGAAGGGCGAAGTGGTGGTGGTCTGCGGGCCCTCGGGATCCGGCAAGTCCACCCTCATCAAGTGCGTCAACGCGCTGGAGCCGTTCCAGAAGGGCGTCATCACGGTGGACGGCGTCTCGGTGGGCGACCCGAAGACCGACCTGCCCAAGCTGCGCTCCCGCATCGGCATGGTGTTCCAGAACTTCGAGCTGTTCCCGCACCTCTCGGTGACGGAGAACCTCACGCTGGGCCAGATCAAGGTGCTGGGCCGCACCGAGGAGGCGGCGCGCGACAAGGGCCTCAAGCTGCTGGACCGCGTCGGCCTGATCGCGCACAAGGACAAGTATCCCGGCCAGCTCTCCGGCGGCCAGCAGCAGCGGGTGGCGATTGCGCGCGCCCTGTCCATGGACCCGATCGCGATGCTGTTCGACGAGCCCACCTCGGCGCTGGACCCGGAGATGATCAACGAAGTGCTGGACGTGATGGTGGAGCTCGCCCAGGAGGGCATGACCATGATGGTGGTGACCCACGAGATGGGCTTCGCCAGGCGCGTCGCCCACCGCGTCATCTTCATGGACGCGGGCAAGATCATCGAGGACTGCACCAAGGACGACTTCTTCGGCACGCCGCGCTCCGAGCGCGCGCAGCAGTTCCTGTCGAAGATCCTGCACCACTGACCGGGAACGATTGCCCCGGCGAGGAGAGGACTAGAACGCGCCTTCGCGTTTCTCCAGCCGCAACGCGACGCCGGCGGGACTGCGGCCCGCAACCGCCAGGGTGCCGCGCGGGGCCAATGCAATCGGCGCGGCTGCGACCCGAGCTTCAACCAATCGCACCGGACTGTTTCGCGCAAGGTCCGGCAAGCGCTGAGCACCGGAGATCGCCAATGTCCCGGATGCCGTGCTGCCGCCCACCGAAACGGACGAGCCGCTGATGATGGCGACGCCTCCGCCGCTGACTACTGGCCCGGAAACGCTGACCGTTCCACCAGAGGTGATCGTGCCAGATACCGAAGTCGATGTCGGGCTATTGATGACGATGCTGCCGGTCGTTGAAACGATTCCCCCAGCGAGAGAGACGCTTCCGCCACCACCGGGCGCGAATACGTAATTTCCGGCGACGAAGTTCCCGTCGGTGATGTCTGTCGTGGAGACAGTCAACCCGCCAACCGAAACCTGAGAACCAGAACCGAACAGGACGCCATTCGGGTTGACCAGGAAGACATTGCCATTGGAGGTCAAGGCGCCCAGGATCGACGAAGGCGTCCCGGTCACCACCCGATTGAGGATCGCCGAGGCGTTCGACGGCAAGTTGAACCGGGTCGTCTCGCCAGCCCCGATGCTGAAGTTCTGCCAGTTGATTACCGTCCCATGCGCTCCGGTAATTGTCAGCGTGCTGCCGCTGGTCCCGAAAGTCGCGCTCCCCGAAGCGACGACGCCCCCCGTCGGGTTCGCGAACACGCCCTCCGTGCTCACCAGCAGGCAAGCCATTGCCAAGATCGTTCTGCAGGAGTTCATGTGCCTCTCATCCTCTTAGTGTCCGGGTTCTGCTTCGTGCCATCAGTGAAAGGCCTTCGACAGGGCCAGCCAGACTCGCGGCGCCCGGTCGGGCGCTGTCACAGGCGCCTCGCTCGTCCGCCAGGCGACCCAGGTCTGCAGTCGAAGATCCTTGCGATTCCAGAACGCCGCGCCGAGGCCCACGGCACCCAGGCCCCTGATATTCGCGGAGTCTCCCGCGACCGCGTTGCGATTGATCCTGGCGCGCGCCTGATCGACGAAAACCGCGAGCGCGCCCGATCCCCATTCACCCAACTCGAAACTGCGGCGAAGTTCGATGCGAGCGATCCATCCCGCGTCGGCGAAGACTTCTCCGGCAGGGTAGGCGCGAACGGCGTCCGGTCCGCCCAGTGCCAGCTCCAGCCCGGCGTCCAGGTTTCGAGAAGCGGACTGCCCGCTGACCTGAACCAGCAAGCTTGATGCAGGGCCGATTCTCTGCTCACGGGCTGCGCGAAAGCGAACCACGGAGAACCGGTTATAGACGTTCAAGCCGCCCGCGCCGGAGTCGAGCCCCAGGTAGAACGGGTCTCTCTGGCGGGCGCGACCGCTCAGCCGCTGAATCTGGACCTGGTTCGCGCCTCCACCCAGCCACTGGTCGCGATTGTCGAATGCAACGCCGAGAGCGGTCACTCGGTGCTCCACCCGGCTCGTGAGATTGAACACCCCTATGCGATCCACATACGACGCTTTCGCATGCGAAGCCAGCAATGTCAGGTTGTGGTCACTGCGTCGGAGCAACGGATGGCTAGCCAGCAATGCGTAAGAGTGCTGATCGCCGCTCGCATCAAGGCCCGCAAACTCCTTTCGCAGGACGTAATCCTGCCGGCCAAGCCGCACTCCCACCCGGGTACCGAGACCGTTGACGGGCAATCCATAGACCACCGAGCTAAGCGTCTCGCCACCGGCGCTGGACCGTCTGTGCTGCACGGTCAGAAGGTCGCCGAGTCCGAGCGGTCCTCGAAAGCGAACATCCACGGCCCCACGGGTCTCTCCCGTGACGCGCTGTCCTGCGTTGTCCAGGTGGACTGTCGCCACGACCGGCTTGCCGTCATCCAGTACGCGCACGCGGATGTCGGCGCTTCCTGGCGTCGACGCCGACTCGATCGTCGCCTCCAGGCGGGTTCCGGGCAGATCGTTCAGCAGCAGGAGAGAATGCTCCAGCGTCGCCCGGAGAATCACATCTCCGGACTTCAGTCCATCAATGAACTTCCCTGCGATCGTTTGCCGAAGCCCGGTCTCGCCGGGAAGGTCCAGGCGAACAGATCCGATGCGGCCTTCCAGCACCTCAATGGTCACGACCCCGTCGCGCAGGACCTGTGCAGGTACGAACGCCTGCGCAACCAGGAATCCCTTCTCCCGCATATGGCGCGTCACGGCGGCAGCGGCCAGCACGAGTTGCTCGCCGTTCAGTTCGCGTCCCGCCCAAGGCGCTAGTATCTCGGCCAGCTCCAGATCCGACAGCGCGGACGTTCCCGAGACACGGAACCCCTTGACCAACGCAGTGCCACCGATTGGGCGCTCCTGCTGGGGAACCGCATCGAGCTTGAACTCGATTGCCGCCGGCGGACCTTGCGGCGCGCTGGGCGGCTCGAACGGATCGACTCTTGGAGGCGTCTGCGCGAAGCCCACGCTCCACCAGGCAACACATGTCGCTGCGCCAACCAGCAAGCGCAATCTCGAACGCAGGACGATCAACGCCGCCAACCCCCTCCCCGATCCGCTTGCAGCGGCAAGCCACGCCAGCTTGTTTCGGGAAATTATGTCAGAAGCAGCTCGGATCCATCCACGGAAATCGAGTTTGTTCTCGCGGCCGAGCGCGACGGGAGACGATCTACGCCGCCGGTGCGACGGTAAGACCCTTCACATCGTGTTTTGAGATCAATCGCCCGACCATCTCCCGCTTCGCCTCCTCCACGAAGTCCCGCAGCCAGGCCGCGCCCGCCTTGCGCGCGATCGGGGTGCCGATCGCCTGCTGCACGGCGGTGAACTTGCCCTCCAGGATCCGCGAGCCCGGTTGCTTCGCCTGGTCGGCGATCAGGCGCGGCTTCAACCCCGCCAGCGCATCCAGCTTCTCCTTGAGGAACAGCTGGTAGGAGGCCTCGATGCCCTCGGCGTGCACCAGTTGCGCGTGCTTGAGCGTGCGGCGCAGGTACATGTCGTAGGCGCTCTTCGCCGACACCGCGATGCGGACCCCGGGGCGGTCCACCTCGGCGACCGACTGGATCGCCGATCCGGCCGGCACCAGGTAGGTCGATTCGATCTCCACGTAGGCGGGCGAGAAGGCAATCTCCCCCGCGCGCAGCGGGTCGGCGCCGATGAGGCCGATGTCCCACTCGGCCACCGCCGCCACCACGTCGCCGGGCGCCGCGTAGGGCCGCAGCTCGACCGGCACGCCCAGGCGGCGCGCGATCTCGCGCCCCATGTCCGGGGCGACGCCGTCAGGCTCCCCGTTGGGCGTTTTCCCGTTGATGAGGAGGAAGTTGGACAGGTTGAGGCCGACGCGGAGCTTGCCCGTCGGCGCCAGTTCGGCGCGCAGTTCTGGAGTGACGTTCAACGTTTTTCCTTGAGGCGTTTGACGAAAAAAACGCGGCTCTCGCCGCGGGGATAGTCCCGGATCCGGCCGATGCTGCGGAAGCCGAGCTTGCGGTAGAAGCCCGGCGCCTGGAACGTGAAGGTGTTGAGGTAGACCAGGTCCTTGCCGGCGCGGCGGGCGCGGCGCTCGGCCTCCTGCATCAGCTTCTCGCCATACCCGGCGCCGCGGGCGCCATCCTCGAGCCACAGCAGCTCCACGAACAGCGCGTTCCAGTAGAGCTCGCCCGTCAGGCCGCCCACGATCCGGCCCTTGCCGTCGCGCGCCGAGAGCACCAGCCGGCGGTACTTCGGAGCGCCGGCCTTCGCTGCGTTGTAGGCGATCAGGCCGGCGCGGACGCGCCGGGCGACGGCGCGGGCGTTGCGTTTTTCCTCGACAATGCGGTGTGCGGGCACGACCCGGATTCTAATAGGAGGCGCAATGAGCACGGTGGCATTCATCGGATTGGGCGCGATGGGCTCGCGCATGGCGGCGAACCTGCACGCGGCTGGGCACAAGCTGCAGGCCTGGAACCGCGACGCTGCAAAGTCGAAACCGTTCGCCGACAAGGGCATCACCGTGTGCCGCTCCGCGGCGGAGGCCGTGAAGGGCGCGGAGTTCGTCCTCTCCATCGTCGCCGACGACGTCGCGACGCGCGCGGTGATGCTGGCCGAGGGCGGCGTCATTGCCGCCTGCGCGCCGGGAACCATCGTCGTGGATTCCAGCACCAACACCCCGGCGATGGCGCGCGAGGTGGCGAAGGCGGCGGCAGCCAGGGGCGTCGTCTACCTGGACGCGCCGGTGTCGGGCTCGCTCGCGCAGGCGCAGGGCAAGGAACTGCTGTTCCTGGTCGGCGGCGACCAGGCCGCCTTCGACAAGGCGCTGCCGCTCCTTTCGGCGATGGGCAAGATGGCGAAGCGCATCGGCGACTCCGGGGCCGGGGCGACGCTCAAGCTTATCAACAACATGCTCGGGGCCTCGCTCACGGCCGCGATCGCGGAGGCGGCCCAGGCCATCGAGGCGGCCAACCTGGACCGCGAAGCCTGCACGGAGATCCTGAACGACGGCGCCGCCGGCTCGCGCCTCACCAGGACCAAGCTGCCCAAGATCTTCAAGCGCGACTTTGCGCCGCAGTTCCAGCTGGAGCTGATGGAGAAAGACCTGCGCTATTTCCTGGCGTTGGCGCAGGAGCTGGACCGCCCGGCGCCGATTGCCTCGCTGGTGCGCAGCCAGTACCAGGCCGCGCGGCGCGC
>CAZMDA010000090.1:0-11398 GCA_964564865.1 uncultured Bordetella sp.
GGTTGATGGCGAACTGCACGTTGGAGCCGCCGGTGTCGACGCCGATCTCGCGCAGCACCGCGATCGAGGCGTCGCGCATCACCTGGTACTCCCTGTCCGTCAGCGTCTGCGCCGGCGCCACGGTGATCGAGTCGCCGGTGTGCACGCCCATCGGGTCCAGGTTCTCGATCGAGCACACGATGATGCAGTTGTCCGCCCGGTCGCGGACCACCTCCATCTCGAACTCCTTCCAGCCGATGAGCGACTCCTCGATCAGCAGCTCGTGCGTGGGCGAGGCCTCCAGGCCGCGCTCGCAGATGGCGACGAACTCTTCGCGGTTGTAGGCGATGCCGCCGCCGGTGCCGCCGAGCGTGAACGAGGGCCGGATCACCACCGGGTAGCCCAGGCCCGCCTGCACCTGCAGCGCCTCCTCCATGGAGTGCGCCAGCGACGAGCGCGCCGAGGCAAGCCCGATGCGCGTCATCGCCTTCTTGAACTTCTCGCGGTCCTCGGCCTTGTCGATCGCCTCGCGCGAGGCGCCGATCATCTCCACGCCGAATTTCTCAAGCACGCCGTGCTTGGCGAGGTCCAGGGCGCAGTTGAGCGCGGTCTGCCCGCCCATGGTGGGCAGCAGCGCGTCGGGGCGCTCCTTCTCGATGATGCTCGCCACCGTCCGCCAGGTGATCGGCTCGATGTAGGTGGCATCGGCCATCTCCGGGTCGGTCATGATGGTGGCCGGGTTGGAGTTCACCAGCACCACGCGGTAGCCCTCGGCGCGCAGCGCCTTGCAGGCCTGCGCCCCGGAATAGTCGAACTCGCAGGCCTGGCCGATGACGATCGGGCCGGCGCCGATGATCAGGATGCTCCGGAGGTCGGTGCGCTTAGGCATGCTTCCCGCCCCCGGCCTCGTCCATCAGCTGCGCGAAGCGGTCGAACAGGTAGCCTATGTCCCGCGGCCCCGGGCTCGCCTCCGGGTGGCCCTGGAAGCAGAACGCCGGCCGGTCGGTGCGCGCCAGGCCCTGCAGCGAGCCGTCGAACAGCGAGACATGGGTCGGGCGCAGCGTCTTAGGCAGGCTCTTCGGGTCCACCGCGAAGCCGTGGTTCTGGCTGGTGATCACCACCGCGCCGGTGTCGAGGTCCTTCACCGGGTGGTTGGCGCCGTGGTGGCCGAACTTCATCTTGAGCGTCTTCGCGCCCGAGGCGAGGCCCATCAGCTGGTGGCCCAGGCAAATGCCGAATACCGGCACCTGCGTGGTGTCCAGGATCTGCCCGATGGCCTCGATGGCGTAGTCGCAGGGCTCGGGGTCGCCCGGGCCGTTGGACAGGAACACGCCGTCGGGCTTGAGCGCCAGCACCTCGCGCGCCGGCGTCTGCGCCGGCACCACGGTGACGCGCGCGCCCCGCTCCGCCAGCAGCCGCAGGATGTTGCGCTTGATGCCGTAGTCGAAGGCGACCACGCGGTGGCGCGCCTCGCCGGGCTGGCGAAAACCCTTGCCCAGTTCCCACCTGCCCTCGCGCCACTCGTAGGCCGACGCGGTGGTGACCGCCTTCGCCAGGTCCATGCCGGCCAGGCCGGGAAACGCCCTCGCCGCGGACAATGCCGCCTGCTCGTCGATCGCGCCGGCCATCAGGCAACCGTTCTGCGCCCCCTTCTCCCGCAGGATGCGCGTCAGGCGCCGGGTGTCGATGTCGGCGATCGCCACCACCTTGCGCGCCTTCAGGTACGTCCCCAGGTCCGACTGCGCGCGCCAGTTCGACACCACCTTGGGCAGGTCGCGCACCACCAGGCCGGCGGCATGCACCGCGGCCGATTCCTCGTCCTCGGCGTTGACGCCGGTGTTGCCGATGTGCGGGTAGGTCAGGGTGACGATCTGGCGGCAGTACGAGGGATCGGTGAGGATCTCCTGGTAGCCGGTCATCGCAGTGTTGAAGACGACTTCGCCGGTGGAGACCCCCGCGGCGCCGATGGCGCGGCCCCGGAAAACCGACCCGTCGGCGAGGACGAGGACGGCAGGATCTTCGGTGGCCAAGGGCGAAACTCCAGAAAAATGATGGCGCAAAAAAAGCGGAGGAGGCTGTCGCCCCACCCGCTCTGGCAAGAGCGCCGAATTATACCCCGGACGCCCCCTTCAGGCCAAGCACGTCGAAAGTGTCGTACAGGCCCGGCGCCTTGCCCTGCAGCCACTTCGCCGCCCGGAGCGCGCCGGTGGCGTAGCTCATGCGGCTGTGCGACCGCACCGTGACTTCGACCCGCTCTCCGATTCCGGCGAACACCACGGTGTGCTCGCCGACGATGTCGCCGCCGCGGACGGCATGGAAGCCGATTTCCTTCGCCGGGCGCGCGCCGGTGTCGCCCTCGCGCCCGTGCGCGGCCACCTGGCCCAGGTCGCGCCCGAGCGCGCGCGCCAGGATGCGGCCGATCTCCAGCGCGGTGCCCGAGGGCGCGTCCACCTTCTGGCGGTGGTGCGCCTCGATCACCTCGATGTCGTAGCCCTCGCCCAGCGCCTTCGCGGCGACCTCGGCCAGCTTGAACACGACATTGACCCCGACCGCGAAATTGGGCGACAGCATCACCGGGATGCGCTTCGCCGCGGCGTCGATGCGCGCCTTCTGCTCCGGGGTGAACCCGGTAGTGCCGATGACAATGGACTTGCCCGCGGCGAGGCAGGCGTCCAGGTGCATGAGCGTGCCCTCGGGGCGCGTGAAGTCGACCAGCGCGTCGCATGCGGCGACCGCCTTGGCGACGTCGTCGCCGATGTCGAAGGCGGCGGCGAGCTTCAGGGACGGGTCCGCCGCCACCGCCTCGATGAGCGTGCGCCCCATCTTGCCGCCGGCGCCGGCGATCGCGATCTTCATCTCAGAACCCGATCTTCTCGAGCATGCGGCCAAAGAAGCCCCGCGCGGGCTTGTCCCCGGCTGTCGCCTCGGCCTTCGCTTCTTCCTTCGGCTCGGCCTTGGGCTCGGACGCCGGCGGCGCGTCGCTTGCCGCGTTCCAGTTCTGCGTGGTCGAGGTCCAGTTCCCCGCGGGCGCGGGCTTCGCCTCGGCCTTGGGCTCGGGCTTCGCCTCCGGCTTCGGCTCCGGCTTGGCGACCGGCACGGGGGCCGGCGCGGGCTTGGCCGCTGGCTGCACCGGCTGCGCCGGCTCGCTCGGCAGCAGGTCGCCCACCACGCGCGCGAGCTTGCCGTCCTCGAAGATCACCGAGAAGTTGCGCTGCTCTCGCTTGCCGCCGGGCACCTCGCGGTAGAAGACGTAGTCCCAGCGGTCGGCGTGGAAGATGTCGGTGAGCAGCGGCGTGCCCAGGACGTAGCGCACCTGCTCGCGCGTCATGCCGGGCTTCAACTGCTCCACCATCTCCCGCGTCACGAAGTTGCCCTGCTGGATGGTGATCCGGTAGGGCTTGACGATCTGCGGCACCGCCTCCGGAACGCGCGCGCAGCCGGCGGCGAGAAGCAGCGGAGCCAGCACGGAAATCAGGAGCCTGGATGGTGCAGCGTGCATCGGGAAGTGATTCTCAATTCCGGCCAAAGCCACTATGATAGCCCAAGCTCCCACGATGAATTCCACGCAGAGCCTCAAGGACATCGGGTTGAAGGCGACGCTGCCGCGGCGCCGGATCCTCGAGCTGTTCGAAGCCAGCAAGGTCCGCCACCTGTCCGCGGAGGACGTCTACCGCGCGCTGCTGGCCGAGGGCATGGACGTGGGCCTTGCCACCGTCTACCGCGTGCTGACCCAGTTCGAGCAGGCGGGCCTGCTGGCGCGACAGCATTTCGAGACCGGCAAGGCGGTGTTCGAGCTGAACCAGGGCGGCCACCACGACCACCTGGTGTGCCTGCAATGCGGCTTCGTCGAGGAGTTCTACGACGCCGAGATCGAGAAGCGCCAGGGCGAGGTCGCGCGCCAGCGCGGCTTCAAGCTGAACGGGCATTCGCTCGCGCTGTACGCGGACTGCGTCAAGGCGGACTGCCCGCACCGGCCGGCGGCGGCGCCCGCGGCCGCGCCGGATGTTACCGATCGGTAACATTCCGCCCGCCCCGGGCTAGCCACCTCCCAGCATTTCCGCGGCGTGGCGCCGCGTGGTCGCGGTGATCTGCGCGCCGCCCAGCATGCGCGCCAGTTCCTCGATGCGCCCGGCGCGGTCCAGGCGCGCGAGCAGGGAACTCACCCTGCCCTTGCCGCCGGCCTTCGACACCGTCCACTGCTCGTCGCCTTGCGCCGCGACCTGCGGCAGGTGCGTCACGCACAGCACCTGGCGGTCCCGGCCCAGCTTCTTCAGCGCGCGCCCGACCGTTTCGGCCACCGCGCCGCCGATCCCCGCGTCCACCTCGTCGAACACCAGCGTGCCCACCGGCGATTCCTTGGCTGCGACCAGCTGGATGGCGAGGCTCACCCGCGCCAGCTCGCCGCCCGAGGCCACCTTCGCCAGCGGCCGCAGCGGCAGGCTGGGATGCGAGGCGACCTCGAAGGCCACCGCTTCCAGGCCGCTTGCGCCGGGCTCCTGCAGCGGCGACAGCGTGGCGGCGAAGCGCCCGCCCGCCATCGCCAGGCCCTGCATGGCCTGGGTCACGTCCTTTCCCAGTGCCAGCGCCGCGGACTTGCGCTTCGCCGAGAGCTTCCTCGCAGCGGCGTCGTAGCGCGCCTTCGCCGCGGCCACCTCGCGCTGCAGCGCCTCGGGACTGGCCGCCAGCTCGAGCTCGTGGAAGCGTTGCGCCAGTTCCTGCGCCAGCGCCACAAGCCCGTCGGGCCGGACGCGGTACCTGCGCCCGGCGGCGTGCAGCGCCTCGATGCGCTGCTCGGTTTCCTTCAGCGCCTGCGGATCGAGCTCCACGCGCGAGGCGTAGTCGCGCAGGTCGCGCGCGGCTTCGCCGGCCTGCGCCTCGGCCGACTCCAGCATCTCGACGATCGCCTTCAGGCGCTCGTCGTGCTCCGACAGCGAGCGCAGCCGGCTCGCCACCGCCGACAGCTGCGGCAGGCAGGCGCCGTCGGCTTCCGACAGCGCCTCCAGCGACGATTGCGCGCCGGCCAGCAGGCTGGAGCCGTGCGCAAGGCGCTGGTGCTGCGCCGAGAGCGCGTCCCACTCGCCCTCCCTCGGCGCCAGCTTCTTCAGGTCGGCGAGCTTTTCCTCCAGCTCTGCGCGCTCGGACTCGCGCCGGGCGAAGGTTTCCTGCGCTTGCGCCGCCAGCGCCTCCAGCCGCTGCCAGTCGCGCCAGGCCTCGGCGCAGGCGCGCGCCAGCTCCTGCGCGCCGGCATGGGCGTCCAGCAGGTCGCGCTGCGCGGCGGGGCGCAGCAGCGACTGGTGCTCGTGCTGGCCGTGGATGTCCACCAGGTGCTCGCCCGCCTCGCGCAGCTGCGCCAGGGTCGCGGCGTGGCCGTTGACGAAGCAGCGCGAGCGCCCGCCGCGGTCCAGCGTCCGGCGCAGGATCAGCACGCCGGGGTCGCCCTCCAGCCCGGCCTCGGCCAGCAGCCGCTCCAGGGCGCCGTCGCCGCCGGTGTCGAACTCCGCGGACAGCTCGGCGCGCTCGGCGCCCTCGCGCACCAGCGACGCCTCCGCGCGGCCGCCCACCAGCAGCTCCAGCGCGTCCACCAGGATCGACTTGCCGGCGCCGGTCTCGCCGGTGAGCACGGTGAACCCGGCCCCCGCCTCCAGCTCGGCGCGCTCGACGATGACGAAGTCCCGGATCGACAGCGCGCGCAGCATCAGCCGGCCTCAGTCATCCGCGCGCTTGCCCACCGCCTTGCTCCAGCGCAGCTTCTCGCGCAGCATCGTGAAGTAGCTGTAGCCGGGCGGGTGCACGAAGCGGATCGCGTCGGCCGAGCGCCTGAGCACCAGGCGGTCGCCCTCCTGCAGGTCGGTGAGCGCGAAGCCGTCAAAATGGGCGCGCGCGTCCACCGCGCGCACCAGCTCGATCTCGATCACGCTGGCATCGCTCACGCTCACCGGCCGGGCCGAGAGCACGTGCGGGTTGAGCGGCACCAGCGCGAAGGCGCGCACCGTCGGCTGCAGGATCGGGCCCTGCGCCGACAGCGCGTAGGCGGTGGACCCGGTCGGCGTGGCGACGATGACGCCGTCGGCGCGCAGGGCGTAGACGTACTCGCCGTCGATGGCGAGCTTGAACTCGATCAGGCGCGCCTGGGAGCCCTTGCTCACCACCGCCTCGTTGAGCGCCAGGGTGCTCAGGATCGAACGGCCGCCGCGCAGGATGCCGGCCTCCAGCAGCGCGCGCTCCTCAACGCTGCCGCGCCCCTCCAGGATCGCCCCCACCGACTCGGCCATCTCGCTGAGGGCGATGTCGGTCATGAAGCCCAGGCGCCCCTGGTTGATGCCGGCGAGCGGCACCTTGTGCCGCGCCAGGGCGCGCGCCGCGGCGAGCATGGTGCCGTCGCCCCCCAGCACGATCGCCAGCTCGGCCTGCGCGCCGATCTCGTCGTAGCCGGCCACCGCCCCGTTCTCCCCCACGCTGGCGGCGGTCTCGCGCTCCAGCATCACCTCGCAGCCGCGCTGGCGCAGGAACTCGCGCAGCGCCCGCAGCGACTGGGCGATCTCGGGGGTCGGCTTGCCGATCAGGGCGACGCGGCGGAACGCGGGTTCCATCGAGGGATTCTAACTGTAGAATCCGGGCGTGCTGGACAAGCGCGCCCAGATCCTCCTCAAGACGCTGGTCGAACGCCATATCGCGGAAGGCCAGCCGGTGGGCTCGCGCACGCTGTCGCGGCACGCGGGCCTCGACCTGTCCCCGGCCACGGTGCGCAACGTGATGGCGGACCTGGAGGAACTGGGCCTGATCACCAGCCCGCACACCTCCGCCGGCCGGATCCCGACGCCGCTGGGCTACCGCTTCTTCGTCGACACGCTGCTGGTGAGGAAGCCGCTGGACAGCGGCGACATCCACCAGCTCGAGGACAGCCTGCACCCGGACAGCCCCCAGCGCGCGATCCAGACCGCCTCGCAGCTGCTGTCGCAGCTGACGCAGTTTGCCGGCGTGGTGATGACGCCGCGGCGCCGGCAGCTCTCCTTCCGCCAGATCGAGTTCCTGCGCCTGTCGGAGAAGCGCGTGCTGCTGATCGTGGTGACCCCGAGCGGCGACGTGCAGAACCGGATCCTGTTCACCGAGCGCGACTACTCGCCCGCGGAGCTGGTCTCGGCCGCCAACTACTTCAACCAGCACTACTCCGGGCAGAGCTTCGAGGACATCCGCCTGCGGCTGCACGGCGAGCTGAGCGAGATCCGCCAGGACATGGCCGCGCTGATGAGCGCGGCGCTCGAGGCGAGCAACCAGGCGATGACGGAAGGCCACGAGCAGTACGTGATCTCCGGCGAGCGCAACCTGCTCGCGGTGCAGGACCTGTCGCAGGACATGTCGCGCCTGCGCCAGCTGTTCGAGCTGTTCGAGAGGAAGACCTCGCTGCTGCAGATCCTGGACCTGTCGCTGCGCGGCGAGGGCGTGCAGATCTTCATCGGCGGGGAGTCCGGGGTGGCCGCGCCCGACGACGTCAGCGTGGTGACCGCGCCCTACAAGGTGGACGGCGAGGTGGTGGGCACCGTGGGCGTCATCGGCCCCACCCGCATGGCCTACGACCGGGTGGTGCCGATCGTGGACGTCACCGCGAAGCTGCTCTCGACCGCGCTGTCGCAGTCCTGAACGCTCGGTCTTGAAAGGCCTCCTCCTCGTCAACCTCGGCACGCCCGAGGCGCCCACGCCCGGGGCGGTGCGGAGCTACCTCGCCCAGTTCCTCGGCGATCCGCGCGTGGTGGAGCTCCCCCGTTTCATCTGGCTGCCGATCCTGCACGGCCTGGTGCTGCGCCGGCGGCCGGCGGAATCGGCCGCCAAGTACGCCAAGGTCTGGACCGCCGAGGGCTCGCCGCTGATGGTGCACACCCGCCGCCAAGCGGCGCTGCTCCAGGCGCGGCTGCCGGAGGCGAAGGTGGCCTTCGCCATGCGCTACGGCCGGCCGTCGATCGCCGCCGGGCTCGCGCAGCTGGAGGGCTGCGGCGAGGTCCTCGTGGTGCCGATGTATCCGCAGTTCGCCCGCAGCACCACCGAGAGCATCCGCGACGTCCTGCCGCCGGGCACGCGCATGCTCGAGGACTTCCACGACCACCCGGCGTACATCGGCGCGCTCGCGGCCCTGGTGCGCGACGATTGGTCCGCGCACGGCAGGCCCGACGTGCTGGTGATGAGCTTCCACGGCCTGCCGCAGCGTTCCATCGAGCGCGGCGACCCGTATTTCAGGCAGTGCATGAAGACCGCGGACCTGCTCGCGCAGGCCCTCGGTCTGGAGGACGAGCGCCTGCGCGTCGGCTTCCAGTCCCGCTTCGGGCCGGCGAAGTGGATCCAGCCCTACACCTCCGACATCCTCGCGCAGCTGGGCCGGGACCGGACCAGGCGCGTGGACGTGTTCTGCCCCGGGTTCGTCGCCGACTGCCTCGAGACGCTGGAGGAGATCGCCATGGAAGGCCGGGAGATCTTCCAGCACGCCGGCGGCGGCGAGTACCGGGCCCTGCCCTGCCTGAACGAGCACCCGGCGTGGATCGACGCGCTGGCGGAAATCGCGGGCTAGTTCTTCCGCATCATCGCTTTCTCGACCCAGCCGGCACCCTTGCTGGTGCGCACATTGAGGTAGCCGTCCTCTTCCTTGCCCAGGTAGACCACCTCGTCGGTGCGCGCGAGTGTGACGACCAGGCGGCCCTTCTCGCTGGGCGTTGCATGCACCGTGATGCCCGCGATCTTGGGCACCAGCACGTCGCCCTTCTCCATCGCCGGCGCGGGCGGTGCGGCGGGCGCCGCGGCCTGCGTCACGGTCCCCGCCTCCTTCTCGAGCGTCGTGGCCTGCCGGGCGAGTACGGGGCTGTTGCGCACCGAGCGCACGACCTGGTTCCAGTTGTCGAGGAAGCTCGCCGCGACGACCTTGCCCTCCGCGGTGTTCTCGTAGGCACCGAGTCCCAGCCCGCCGCCTCCGCCTCCCAGCGCCCCGCCGATGCCGAAGTCCGCCTTCTCGGCCGAGCCGGAAGCAGCCGCCACCTGCACGCCTGAACGGGTGTCCGCGACCAGCATGCTGGTCTGCGCCTGCTTGAACTTGAGGCCGGCTCCGATCACCGCGCCCACCGGCCCGAAGATGCCCAGCACACCGCCGATGCCGCCAGCATTGCCTTGCGAGAACACCACGTCCGGCGTCAGAACGAAGTCGGCAGTCATCAGCTGGCCCTGCCCCATGTTGGAGCCCTCGCGCAACTGCCCGCCCTGTGACAACCTGCGCTCCTGCATGATGTTCTGCATCGCGACACCACGCTCCACCACGATGAAGCAGTTGGATTGCTGAATCATCATCCGGATGAGCCCGGTCGGGGACGGCAGGTTGTACTGCAGCAGGGCCTTCTGCGTGAGGTCCTGCGGTTCGACGACGGCCATGGAGCCGAAGGGCCTGTCGCACCGCTCAAGGGTGGGTGCCGCGCCGCTGGATCCGGACGGCCCCGCGCTGCCCTTGACCGGACCAGCGCCGGCGCCAGGTTTCATCTCGGTGATGCCCTGGCCCGCGGCGGCAACGGCAGTCATGGACAGGATGGCGAAAAAGGTGACTTGGACCGCTTTCATATCCCTCCCGATGGACCCATCTGGTTATTTATGAACGGAATAATCATGCCCCGGCACCCTGTATTTCGACAAGCGGTACAGGCCTTGAACATCCCGGGACCAGCCCCAAGTTACTTGGATTCGAGATCGCGCCAATGACCATGACCGAGAACTCGCCGACGTCCGCGCCACCCCAGGACCACGTCCCCGCCTCCGCCGAGGACCAGACCCTCGAGAAGCTGCTGGCCGAGGCGCAGAAGCGGCTGGAGGAGCAGCGCGAGGCCTGGCTGCGCGCGGTCGCCGACGGCGAGAACGCGCGCAAGCGGGCCCAGGTCGAGATCGCCTCCGCTCACAAGTTCGCCATCGAGCGCTTCGCCGAGGGCCTGGTGCCGGTGTGCGACAGCCTCGAGGCGACGCTGGCGGCCGCCGGCGAGGCGAGCGAGGCCCTGCGCAGCGGGGTCGAGCTGACCCTGAAGCAGCTGCGCGGCGCGCTGGAGAAGGCCGGGGTGGCGGAGATCAACCCGGCGGTGGGCGAGCGCTTCGACCCCAACTTCCATCAGGCCATGGCGGCGGTGGAGTCCCCCGCGGAACCCAACTCCGTGGTGGCGGTGATGGTCAAGGGCTACCGGCTGCACGAGCGGATCCTGCGCCCGGCCCTGGTGACGGTGGCCAAAGCCCTTGAAAAACCAGCGGGAATCCCCACCTCCGACAGTAACGTGCAATCCAACTGAAGGAACGGACATGAGCAAGATCATCGGCATCGACCTCGGGACCACCAACTCCTGCGTCGCGATCATGGAGGGCGGCAAGCCCAAGGTGATCGAGAACTCCGAGGGCGCGCGCACCACGCCCTCCATCGTCGCCTACTCGGACGACGGCGACATCCTGGTCGGCGCCCCGGCCAAGCGCCAGGCGGTGACCAACGCCAAGAACACCCTGTTCGCGGTGAAGCGCCTGATCGGCCGCAAGTTCGAGGAGAAGGAAGTCCAGAAGGACATCGCCCTGATGCCCTACGCCATCGTCAAGGCCGACAACGGCGACGCCTGGGTCGAGGTGCGCGGCAAGAAGCTGGCCGCCCAGCAGGTCTCGGCCGAGGTCCTGCGCAAGATGAAGAAGACCGCCGAGGACTACCTGGGCGAGGAGGTCACCGAGGCCGTGATCACGGTGCCCGCCTACTTCAACGACTCGCAGCGCCAGGCGACCAAGGACGCCGGCCGCATCGCGGGGCTGGAAGTGAAGCGCATCATCAACGAGCCCACCGCGGCGGCGCTCGCCTTCGGCCTGGACAAGAAGGAAGGCAAGGACCGCAAGATCGCGGTGTATGACCTGGGCGGCGGCACCTTCGACATCTCCATCATCGAGATCGCCGACGTGGACGGCGAGAAGCAGTTCGAGGTGCTGTCCACCAACGGCGACACCTTCCTGGGCGGCGAAGACTTCGACCAGCGCATCATCGACTACATCATTGCCGAGTTCAAGAAGGAGCAAGGCGTCGACCTGTCCAAGGACGTGCTCGCGCTGCAGCGCCTGAAGGAAGCGGCCGAGAAGGCCAAGATCGAGCTGTCCAACAGCTCGCAGACCGACATCAACCTGCCCTACATCACGGCGGACGCGTCGGGCCCCAAGCACCTGAACATCAAGCTGACCCGGGCCAAGCTGGAGTCGCTGGTGGAAGAGCTGATCGAGCGCACCATCGCCCCCTGCCGCACGGCCATCAAGGACGCCGGCGTGTCCGTGGGCGACATCCACGACGTGATCCTGGTGGGCGGCATGACCCGCATGCCCAAGGTGCAGGAGAAGGTCAAGGAGTTCTTCGGCAAGGAGCCGCGCAAGGACGTGAACCCCGACGAAG
>CAZMDA010000091.1:0-11208 GCA_964564865.1 uncultured Bordetella sp.
GACATGAAGCCGAGCTTCACGCCGTGCTCCTTCTCGAAGCGCTCCTGGTACTTCTTCCTCAGCTCCATCACCGGCGCCATGTTGACCTCGTTGAACGTGGTCAGGATGGCGGCGGTGGCCTGCGACTGCACCAGGCGCTCGGCGATGCGGGCGCGCAGGCGCGACATCGGCACCCGCTGCTCCGGGCGGCCGGCGAGCAGCGCGTCGGTGTTTACCGGGGGCGCGGGCTGGGCCAGGGGGGCCTTCGCGGCGGCGGGAGCGGCGGGCTTCGAGCCATGCTCGAGGACGTCGCCCTTGGTGATTCTTCCTCCCCTGCCGGTCCCCTGGACATTGCCCAGGTCCACGCCTTGCTCCGCGGCGACGCGCTGGGCGGAGGGCATTGCCGGAGCGGAGGCGGCTGCCGGCGCCGCGGGCGCCGGTTTCGCTGCCGCAGAAGGCGCGGCAGCGATCGGGGATGGCGAAGAGCCGGTCGCGGTGGGCTTGGCGTCGGTGTCGATGGTGGCGATGACCTCGCCCGCCACCACGGTGCCCTTGTCGCCCTTCATGATCCGCACCAGCACGCCGTCGGCGGGCGCGGGCAGCTCCAGGACCACCTTGTCGGTCTCGATGTCGATCAGGTTCTCGTCCCGCTTCACGGCCTCGCCCTGCTTCTTGTGCCAGGCGAGCAGCGTCGCCTCGGAGACCGATTCCGAGAGCTGCGGGACCTTCACTTCAATCAGCATGTTTCTTCCTTCTCTTTCTGCCCGTGCCCTGCACCGGCAGCACCAGGTTGTCGGTCAGCGGGGCGAACGCGGCGTCCACCAGCGCCTTTTGCTGCTCGTTGTGCAGCGACAGGTAGCCGGCGGCCGGCGAGGCCGACGACGCCCGCATGGCGTAGCCCAGCACCTGGTCGGGCCGCATGTGGCGCAGGATGTAGTGCTGGATGCGGTGCCAGGCGCCCTGGTTGCCGGGCTCCTCCTGGCACCAGAGGATCTCCTGCGCGCCGGCGTACAGGTTGATCGCGGCCTGGAAGTCGTCGTGCGGGAAGGGGTAGAGCTGCGCCACGCGGATGATGGCGACGTCCTTGCGGTCCAGCTCGCGGCGCTTGGCGACCAGGTCGAAGAACACCTTGCCGCTGCAGAAGATGACGCGCTTCGCCTTCTCCGGCCGCACCTCCTCGTTCCACTCCAGGTTCACCGGCTTGAACTTGCTGCCGGCGAACTCGGTGAGCGGCGACACCGACTCCTTGTGCCGCAGCAGGCTCTTGGGGGTGAAGATCACCAGCGGCTTGCGCCACGGACGGATCATCTGCCGGCGCAGCAGGAAGAACATCTGCACCGGCGTCGCCGGCATGCAGACCTGGATGTTGTAGTCGGCGCACAGCTGGAGGAACCGTTCCGGCCGGCCGGAGGAGTGCTCCGGGCCCTGGCCCTCGTAGCCGTGCGGCAGCATCATCACCATGCCGCAGATGCGGCCCCACTTCACCTCGCCCGAGGCGATGAACTGGTCGATCACCACCTGGGCGCCGTTGACGAAGTCGCCGAACTGCGCCTCCCACACCACCAGCTCGTTGGGCTCGGAGGTGGAGTAGCCGTACTCGAAGCCGAGCACCGCCTCCTCGGACAGCACCGAGTCGATGACCACGAAGTCGCCCTGGTTGGGCGCGATGTGCGCGAGCGGCACGTAGGTGCCCGAGTCCCACTTCTCGCGGCGCTGGTCGTGCAGCACCGCGTGGCGGTGGAAGAAGGTGCCGCGGCCGCAGTCCTGCCCGGAGATGCGCACCGAGTAGCCGTCCTTCAGCAGCGAGGCGTAGGCGAGGTTCTCCGCCATGCCCCAGTCCACCGGCATCTTGCCCTGCCCCATCAGGCGCCGGTCGGCGATGATCTTCTCCACCCGCGGGTGGAGCTTGAACTCGGGCGGGATCGCGGTCAGGCGCTCGGCCAGGTGCTGCAGGTCCGCGAGCGGGATCTGGGTGTCGTCGTTCTCGTTCCACCTGGTCCCCTTGTACTTCGACCAGTCGACCGCGAACGGCGGCTTGAAGTTGGCGAGGATCGTCTTGTTGGTGTGGTAGCCGCCGTCCATCGCCTGGCGGTAGGTCGCCACCATCTTCTCGGCCTCGTCGGCGGCGATCACCCCCTGCGCCGCGAGCCGCTCGGCGTACAGCTTGCGCGTCCCCGGGTGGGCGTTGATGATCTTGTACATCAGCGGCTGGGTCACCATCGGCTCGTCCTGCTCGTTGTGGCCGAGCTTGCGGAAGCAGACCAGGTCCACCACCACGTCCTTCTTGAACTGCATGCGGTAGTCGAGCGCGATCTCGATCGCCATCACGCAGGCCTCGGGATCGTCCGCGTTGACGTGGAAGATGGGCGCCTCGATCATCTTCATGACGTCGGTGCAGTAGAGCGTCGAGCGGCTGTCGCGCGGGTCCGAGGTGGTGAAGCCGATCTGGTTGTTGACCACGATGTGCACCGTGCCGCCGGTGCCGTAGCCGCGCGTCTGCGCCAGGTTCAGCGTCTCCATCACCACGCCCTGCCCGGCCACCGCCGCGTCGCCGTGGATCAGCACCGGCAGCACCTGCGAGCCGTCGCGGTCCTTGCGCCGGTGCTGCCGCGCCCGCACCGAGCCCTCCACCACCGGGTTCACGATCTCCAGGTGGGACGGGTTGAAGGCGAGCGTGAGGTGCATCGGCCCGCCCGGGGTGTTGATGTCCGAGGAGAAGCCCTGGTGGTACTTCACGTCCCCCGCCAGCAGGTGGTCGCCGTGCCGGCCCTCGAACTCGCCGAACAGGTCCTTGGGCATCTTGCCCAGGGTGTTCACCAGCACGTTGAGCCGGCCGCGGTGCGCCATGCCGAGCACCAGCTCCTGCACCCCGGCGGCCCCGGCGCGCTGCAGCAGGTTGTCCAGCACCGGGATCAGCGTCTCGCCGCCCTCCAGCGAAAAGCGCTTCTGGCCGACGTAGCGGGTGTGCAGGTAGCGCTCCAGGCCCTCGGCCGCGGTCAGGCGCTCCAGGATGTGCTTGCGGTAGTCCGGCGCGAAGCTGGGCCGGGAGCGCACCGGCTCCAGCCGCTCCTGGATCCAGCGCTTCTCGATGCGGCTGGAGAGGTACATGTACTCCACCCCGAGGGTGCCGCAGTAGGTCTCCTGCAGCCCGCGGATGATGTCGCGCAGCGGCGCCTGCTCCGGCCCCATCAGGGTCCCGGTGTTGAACACCGTGTCCATGTCGGCTTCGGTGAGGTCGTAGTAGCCGGGCTCGAGCTCCGCGATGTGCGGCTTCTGCTGGCGCTTGAGCGGGTCCAGGTCCGCGAGCAGGCAGCCGCGGAAGCGGTACTCGGCCACCAGCTGGATCACCGACACCTGCTTGCGGTCGAGCGTGGCGGAGCCCGCGGGCGCGCGCGCCGTCCCGGCCCTGGCGCGCTGCGCGAAGGACTCCACGATCGGCGCGTGCGCCACGTCCTTGCCGGCGCCGCCGCCGGCGGCCGGCAGCAGCTGCATGCGCTCGAAGTAGCCGCGCCAGCTCTCGGGCACCGCGGCCGGGTCGGCGAGCCAGGCCTCGTACAGCTCCTCGACGAAGGGGGCGTTGCCGCCGAACAGGTAGGAGTTGTCCAGGAACTGCTTCATCATGGCGCGCGTCCTTTCAGTCTGGCCCGCGTTACCGCTGGCCGATCGGCTTCACCTCGCGGCGGGCCGCGCCCTTGTAGAGCTGGCGCGGGCGGCCGATCTTGTACTCCGGGTCCGAGATCATCTCCTGCCACTGCGCGATCCAGCCCACGGTGCGGGCGAGCGCGAAGATGCAGGTGAACATGGACACCGGGATGCCGAGCGCGCGCTGCACGATGCCGGAGTAGAAGTCCACGTTCGGGTAGAGCTTGCGCTGCACGAAGTACTCGTCCTCGAGCGCGATCTTCTCCAGCGCGAGGGCCAGCTTGAACAGGCGGTCGTTCTGCAGCCCGAGCTCGTTCAGCACCTCGTGGCAGGTTTCGCGCATCAGCTTGGCGCGCGGGTCGAAGCTCTTGTAGACGCGGTGGCCGAAGCCCATCAGGCGCACCCCGGAATCCTTGGCCTTCACCTTGCGGATGAACTCGGGGATCTTCGACACGTCGCCGATCTCCTCCAGCATCTGCAGGCAGGCCTCGTTGGCGCCGCCGTGCGCCGGCCCCCACAGGCAGGCGATGCCGGCGGCGATGCAGGCGAAGGGGTTGGCCCCCGAGGATCCCGACAGGCGCACCGTGGAGGTGGAGGCGTTCTGCTCGTGGTCCGCGTGCAGGATGAAGATGCGGTCCAGCGCCCGCACCAGCACCGGGTTCACCACGTACTCCTCGGCCGGGACCGCGAACATCATGCGCATGAAGTTCGCGGTGTAGCTGAGGTCGTTGCGCGGGTAGACGAAGGGCTGGCCGATGTTGTACTTGTAGGCCATCGCGACGATGGTCGGCAGCTTGGCGATCAGGCGGAACGCCGACACCGTGCGGTGGTGCGGGTCGTTGATGTCGAGCGCGTCGTGGTAGAAGGCCGACAGCGCGCCCACCACGCCGACCATCACCGCCATCGGGTGCGCGTCGCGCCGGAAGCCGGTGAAGAAGCGGTTGAGCTGGTCGTGCACCATGGTGTGGCGCATGACGATGCCGTCGAAGTCCTTCTTCTGCGCCGGCGACGGCAGCTCGCCGTTCAGCAGCAGGTAGCACACCTCCAGGAAGTCGCAGTGCTGCGCCAGCTGCTCGATCGGGTAGCCGCGGTACAGCAGCACGCCGGCGTCGCCGTCGATGTAGGTGATGGTCGAGTTGCAGCTCGCGGTGGAGAGGAACCCCGGGTCGTAGGTGAAGTAGCCGGACTTGCCGTACAGCGTGCGGATGTCCACCACGTCGGGCCCGATGGTCCCCGACATCACCGGGAACTCGAGCGTCTTGCCGTCGGGAAGGGTCAGGCTGGCTTTCTTGTCCATCGCGCTATCCTTTTCGTCGTGACCGGGACGCCTGCTAGATGGCGCGCAACCGCGCCACCACTCCTGCAAACCTCGCCTCGTAATCGTCGCGGCGGCCGCTGACGATGTCCCACAACTCGTTGTCCGGCAGGTCGAGCAGCCCGGCGAGCTCGGCGTCGTACGGCGCGTCCGCCAGGTGCTTCTCCAGGTACTTCGCCAGGACCAGGTCCAGCTCCAGCAGGCCCCGCCGGCACTTCCACTGCAAGCGCATCTGGTCCGCGGTGCCCATCACACGCTGCGGCGGACCATCAGCTCCTTGATCTTGCCGATCGCCCGGGTCGGGTTGAGGCCCTTGGGGCAGACGTCCACGCAGTTCATGATCGAGTGGCAGCGGAACAGCCGGTACGGGTCCTCGAGGTTGTCCAGGCGCGCGGCGGTGTCCTGGTCGCGCGAGTCGGCGATGAAGCGGTAGGCCTGCAGCAGGCCCGCCGGGCCGACGAACTTGTCCGGGTTCCACCAGAACGACGGGCAGGCGGTCGAGCACGACGCGCACAGGATGCACTCGTACAGGCCGTTCAGCGCCTCGCGCTCCTCGGGCGACTGCAGGCGCTCGCGCTCCGGCGGCGCCTCGTGGTTCACCACGTAGGGCTGGATCGAGTGGTACTGCTTGAAGAACTGGGTCATGTCCACGATCAGGTCGCGGATCACCGGCTGCCCGGGCAGCGGCCGCAGCGTGACGTGCTCCGGCAGGTCGGCCACCTTGGTGATGCAGGCGAGCCCGTTCTTGCCGTTGATGTTGATCGCGTCCGAGCCGCACACGCCCTCGCGGCAGGAGCGGCGGAAGGCGAGCGAGTCGTCCTGCGCCTTGGCCTTGACCAGGGCGTCGAGCAGCATCCGGTCGGAGTGCTCCAGCTGGACCTCGAAGTCCTGCAGGTAGGGCTTGGCGTCCTTCTCCGGGTCGTAGCGGTAGATCGAGAGTTTCATCCGCGCCTTGTTCTCAGTAGGTTCGAACTTTCGGTTCGAAGGCGTCCACGGTCAGGGGTTTCAGGTGCACCGGCTTGTAGGCGAGGCGGTTGCCTTCCTTGTACCAGAGCGTGTGCTTCATCCAGTTCCGGTCGTCGCGCTCCGGGAAATCGGCGCGCGCCTGGGCGCCGCGCGACTCCTTGCGCGCCTCGGCCGAGACGATGGTCGACAGCGCGGTCTCCACCAGGTTGTCCAGCTCCAGCGCCTCGACGCGCGCGGTGTTGAAGGTCTTCGACTTGTCTTGGATGTAGACCCGCGCCGCGCGCTCGGCCACCGCCTTCATGCGTTCCACGCCCTTGGCGAGGTCCTCCGGGAAGCGGAACACGCCGCAATGGGCCTGCATCGTGCGGCGCAGCTCGGCCAGCACGTCGGCCACGCGCTCCCCGGAGCCGGCCGAGTCCAGGCGCGCCAGGCGCGCGCGCGTCGCCTCGCCGGCGTCCCTGGGCAGGTTGCGGTGCGGCCGCGGCATGGCCTGCAGGTCCTTCACCACCTGCTCGCCCGAGGCCTTGCCGAACACCAGCAGGTCGAGCAGCGAGTTCGTGCCCAGGCGGTTGGCGCCGTGCACCGAGACGCAGGAGCACTCGCCGGCGGCGTAGAAGCCCGGCACGATGCTCTCGTGGTTGTTGCCCTCCGGCACGACGACGCGGCCGAGGTAGTTGGTGGGGATGCCGCCCATCTGGTAGTGCACCGTGGGCACCACCGGCACCGGCTCACGCACCGGGTCGGCGTTGGCGAACTTGATCGAGATCTCGCGGATCCCGGGCAGGCGCTGGTTGATCACCTCGGGGCCGAGGTGGTCCAGCTTCAGCAGCACGTGGTCGGCGTCCGGGCCGCAGCCGCGGCCTTCCTTGATCTCGGTGGTCATGGCGCGCGACACCACGTCGCGGCTGGCGAGGTCCTTGGCGTTGGGCGCGTAGCGCTCCATGAAGCGCTCGCCGTCCTTGTTGAGCAGGTAGCCGCCCTCGCCGCGCACCCCCTCGGTGATCAGCACCCCGGCGCCGTAGACGCCGGTGGGATGGAACTGCCAGAACTCCATGTCCTGCAGCGGGATGCCGGCGCGGGCCGCGATGCCCAGGCCGTCGCCGGTGTTGATGAAGGCGTTGGTGCTCGCGGCGTAGATGCGCCCGGCGCCGCCGGTGGCGAACAGCACAGCCTTCGCCTGCAGGATCGAGACCTCGCCGGTTTCCATCTCCAGCGCCGTGACGCCGACCACCGCGCCGTCCTGCGGGTCGCGGATCAGGTCGAGCGCCATCCACTCCACCAGGAATTGGGTGTTGGCGCGCACGTTCTGCTGGTACAGCGTGTGCAGCATCGCGTGCCCGGTGCGGTCCGCCGAGGCGCAGGCCCGCATCGCCATCTTGGCGCTGCCGTAGTCCTGGGTGTGGCCGCCGAACGGGCGCTGGTAGATCTTGCCGTTCTCCAGCCGGTCGAAGGGCATGCCCATGTGCTCGAGCTCGACCACGACCTCGTTGGCGCGCCGGCACATGTACTCGATGGCGTCCTGGTCGCCCAGGTAGTCCGACCCCTTGACGGTGTCGTACATGTGCCAGTGCCAGTTGTCCTCGGTGGAATTGCCCAGCGGCGCGGCGATGCCGCCCTGCGCCGCCACGGTGTGCGAGCGCGTCGGGAACACCTTGGTGAGCACCGCGGTCTTCAGGCCGGCGCGCGCCAGCTCCAGCGAGGCCCGCATCCCCGAGCCCCCCGCCCCGACCACGATGGCGTCGTATTTGCGTACCGGCAGCGCCAAGCTCATCTCCAGAGTATCTGTATGGTCCAGCCCAGGTAGGCGGCGATGGTGAGCAGCACCATCACCTGCAGCGTGAGCCGCAGCCCGTCGGGCTTGACGTAGTCCATCAGGATGTTGCGCACGCCCACCCACAGGTGCCAGGCGAGGCTGGCCGCGAACAGCAGCGTCGCCACCCGCATCCAGCCCTGCGTGAACAGGTCCTTCCACACCGCGTAGCTGATCGGCACCCCGCCCAGCAGCACCGCGAGCACGATCACGGTGTAGACCGACATGATCACCGCGGTCACGCGCTGCACCAGCCAGTCGCGCATGCCGTACCGCGCCCCGGTGACGACGCGACTCACCACAGCTTGGCTCCCAGCCAGGCGGTGAGCGCCAGGCTGGCGGCGAACACCGCCCAGCTGCTCGCCCGGGCGCTCGCCAGGTCCACGCCCTTGTGCAGGTCGAGGAACAGGTGCCGGATGCCGGCGCAGAAATGGTGGCAGTAGGCCCAGATCAGGACCAGCAGCGCCAGCTTCACCGGCAGCAGCCCGGCGTAGCGCCGGATGGCCTCGAACGCGGCCTCGCTGGACAGGCTCCGGTCCAGCATCCACAGCAGCCAGACCATGGCGACGAACAGCAGCGCGCCGCTGATGCGGTGCAGGATGGACACGCGCGCCGGCAGGGGCAGCCGGATCTCGAACAGCAGGGCCTGGAGGTTGAGGTACTTCGGCCTGTTCTTCTTGGCTGCCGCAGATGACATGAAACGGATTATATGCTCTGCGGCGGTGCGGTAAAATGAATGATTCTCGGCATATCCCTGAGATTCCCTTGGAGTTTTGCCCATGACCAAAGCCCCCGTCCGAGTCGCTGTCACCGGCGCCGCCGGCCAGATCGGTTACGCCCTCCTGTTTCGCATCGCGAGCGGGGAAATGCTGGGCAAGGACCAGCCGGTGATCCTGCAGCTGCTGGAGATCCCGGACGAGAAGGCCCAGAAGGCCCTCAAGGGCGTCATGATGGAACTGGACGACTGCGCCTTCCCCCTGCTGCACGGGATGGTGGCCGCCTCCGACCCCATGGTCGCGTTCAAGGACGTGGGCGTCGCCCTGCTGGTGGGCGCCCGGCCCCGCGGGCCCGGCATGGAAAGGAAGGACCTGCTGGAGGCCAACGGCAAGATCTTCGGGCCCCAGGGCCAGGCGCTGGACCGGGTGGCGGCGCGCGACGTCAAGGTGCTGGTGGTCGGCAATCCGGCCAACACCAACGCCCTGATCGCGATGAAGAACGCCCCCAGCCTGAAGCCGACGCAGTTCACCGCCATGATGCGGCTGGACCACAACCGCGCCACTTCCCAGATCGCGCAGAAGATCGGCAAGCCCAACGCCGCGGTGAAGAAGGTCACGGTCTGGGGCAACCATTCGGCCACCCAGTACCCGGACCTGTTCCAGGCCGAGGTGGAGGGCCGGAAGGTCTGGCCGATGATCAACGACCAGGCCTGGCTGGAGACGACCTTCATCCCGACGGTGCAGAAGCGCGGCGCGGCCATCATCGAGGCCCGCGGCCTGTCCTCGGCGGCGAGCGCCGCCAACGCCGCGGTCGACCATGTCCGCGACTGGGTGCTGGGGACGGCGCCCGGCAGCTGGGTCAGCATGGGCATCCCCTCGGACGGCAGCTACGGCATCCCCGAGGGCGTGCTCTACGGCTACCCGGTCACCTGCTCCGGCGGCCGCTACGAGATCGTCAAGGGGCTGGACGTGAGCGAGTTCGGCCGCAAGCGCATGGACGCCACCCTCAAGGAGCTGCACGAGGAGCGCGACGGCGTGAAGCACCTGCTGGGTGGGTGACGAAAAATGAGGACCCCTCTCACCAGCGCGGGAGCGAAGTTCCGCCAGGCCCTCCGGGAGGAAAAGCCCCTCCAGATCGCCGGCACCATCTGCGCCTACCACGCGCACCTCGCCAAGCGCAGCGGCTTCAGGGCCATCTACCTGTCCGGGGGCGGGGTCGCCGCCGGGTCGCTGGGCCTGCCCGACCTGGGCATCTCGGGCCTGGAGGACGTGCTGATCGACGTCCGGCGCATCACCGACGTCTGCGACCTGCCGCTGCTGGTGGACGTGGACACCGGCTTCGGCTCCAGCGCCTTCAACGTCGCCCGCACCGCCCGGTCGCTGGTCAAGGGCGGCGCCGCCGCGATGCAGATGGAGGACCAGGTGGGCGCCAAGCGCTGCGGCCACCGCCCCAACAAGGAACTGGTGTCGGCCGGCGAGATGTGCGACCGGATCAAGGCGGCGGTGGACGGCCGCGGCGACGATTCGTTCGCGGTGCTGGCCCGCACCGACGCGCTGGCCAACGAGGGCCTGCAGGCGGCCATCGACCGCGCCGTGAAGTACGTCGAGGCCGGCGCCGACATGATCTTCCCCGAGGCGATCACGGAGTTGTCGCAGTACAAGCGGTTCGCCGCCGCGGTGAAGGTGCCGATCCTCGCCAACATCACCGAGTTCGGCCAGACGCCCCTGTTCACCATCGAGGAGCTGCGCTCGGCCGACGTCGCCATGGCGCTCTACCCGCTGTCGGCCTTCCGCGCCATGAACAAGGCGGCGCTCAAGGTGTACGAGACGCTGCGCCGGACCGGCACCCAGAAGGACGTCCTCGCGGACATGCAGACCCGCGAGGAGCTCTACGACTACCTCAACTACCACGCCTACGAGAAGAAACTCGATGAGCTCTTCGCAAAGTCCGGCGGCGCCTAAGCCGAAGAAGTCCGTCGCCCTGTCCGGGGTGGCGGCGGGGAACACCGCGCTGTGCACGGTCGGGCGCACCGGCAACGACCTGCACTACCGCGGCTACGACATCCTGGATTTCGCCGGCGAGGCGGAGTTCGAGGAGGTCGCCTACCTGCTGGTGCACGAGAAGCTGCCCACGAAGGCGGAGCTCGAGGCCTACAAGAAGAAGCTGCGCGGCCTGAGGGGCCTTCCCGGGCCGCTGAAGGCCGTCCTGGAGCAGCTGCCGAAGAGCGCGCACCCGATGGACGTCCTGCGCACCGGCTGCTCGGTGCTGGGCACCCTGGAGCCCGAGGCCGAGGCGCACCCGGTCGAGGGCGCGCGCCACATCGCCGACCGGCTGATGGCCTGCTTCGGCTCGATGCTGCTCTACTGGCACCACTACGCGCACAACGGCAGGCGCATCGAGACGGTCACCGACGACGACTCCATCGGCGGCCACTACCTGCACCTGCTGCACGGCAAGCCGCCGGCGGCGAGCTGGGTGCGGGCGATGCACACCTCGCTCATCCTCTATGCCGAGCACGAGTACAACGCCAGCACCTTCACCTGCCGCGTCATCACCGGCACCGGCTCGGACATCTACTCGGCGATCACCGGCGGCATCGGCGCGCTGCGCGGCCCCAAGCACGGCGGCGCCAACGAGGTCTCGGACGAGATCCAGAAGCGCTACAAGACGGCGGACGAGGCCGAGGCCGACATCCGCCGGCGCATGGCGGCGAAGGAAGTCGTGATCGGCTTCGGCCACCCGGTCTACACCATCGGCGACCCGCGCAACAAGGTCATCA
>CAZMDA010000092.1:0-11074 GCA_964564865.1 uncultured Bordetella sp.
GCCCGGCGCGATGCCGCGCGCCTCCAGCACGCCGCGCACCTGGTCCAGTTGCGCGGCGATGGCGGCCACCGACTGCTCGCCCAGCCCGTTGCCGTTGTCGTCCACCAGGGTGCCGCCGCAGGCCGCGGCGAGGTGGTGCGCCAGCCGCGCCATGCTCTCGAAGGAACGGACCGTGTCGGGTGCCTGCGGCAGGTCGAGGGTGAGCGACAGCGCGTCGCCGCCCGAGGCCACCTCGTACAGGACCCGCCCGTCAGGCGCGCGCAGCACGAACCTGCCCTCGCCTTCCGCGGCGAGCCCGCCGGATTGCGCCGCCTGCGCGATCGCCTCCGCCGACAGCGCCCCGCCCGGCGGCGCCACGACGTGCAGCACCACCTGGATGTCGGTCTCGCCGCACAACCGGTCGAGTTCGCGCGCCTGCTCCATCGCGGCCTTCATCTCGGGCGCCGCGACGATGCCGCCGAGGGCCGCGGCCATGGTTTCCACCGCGGCGCGGAACTCGATCAGTTCCGCCTCGCCGACCGTGCCGGCCCGGGACACCAGCTGCAGGCCGGCCCGCCACGCCGGCGTGGCGGGGTCCGCCGCCAGCACCGCGCGCGGCGAATGGCGGCGCTGGATCGGCTGCCAGTGGGCCTCCACCGAAGCGGCCGGGACCGGGGCCTTGAGCGCGATCTCGATCACGTAGTCGATGCGCTCGTCGGGCTGCGGGCGTTCCCGCCGCGGCTCGGGGCGATGCGGTGCGGCCGCCTGCCGGCCTTCGCCCGCGCCCCCTTCCAGCAGGACGTCGTCGTGGCCGGAGGCGAAGCTGCGCTCGGCCGCGCGCTGCGCGCGCTTCTCCTGGACACGGTTGTAGGCCAGCACGCCGAGGACGACGACGGCGCCGATGGCGAGCAGCCCGAGTTGCAGCTCGGTCATGGCGCCGGCGTCGCCGTCCCGGGGATCAAGCGGCCAGCTCCTCCCGGATCCGCAGCGCCTCGGCGATGTCGACCTCCACCACGCGCGAGACGCCCGATTCGGGCATGGTGACGCCGATCAGCTGGTTGGCCATCTCCATGGTGATCTTGTTGTGGCTGATGAACAGGAACTGCGTCTGCGCCGACATCCGGCTGACCAGCTCGCAGAACCGGGTGGTGTTGCTGTCGTCCAGAGGCGCGTCCACCTCGTCCAGCAGGCAGAACGGCGCCGGGTTGAGCTGGAACATGGCGAACACGAGCGAGATCGCGGTCAGCGCCTTCTCCCCGCCCGAGAGCAGGTGGATGGTGCTGTTCCTCTTGCCCGGGGGCTGAGCCATCACCTGCACGCCGGCGTCCAGGATCTCCTCGCCGGTCATGATCAGTCGCGCCTCGCCGCCGCCGAACAGCGCCGGGAACATCGAGCCGAAATGCCGGTTGACGCTGTCGAAGGTCTCGCGCAGCAGCTCGCGCGTCTCGCGGTCGATCTTGTGGATCGCGTCCTCCAGGGTCTGCGCCGCCTCCTCGAGGTCCGCCGACTGCGCGTCCAGGAACTGCTTGCGGTCCCGGCTGGTGCCCAGTTCCTCCAGCGCGGCGAGGTTGACCGCGCCCAGCTCGCTGATCGCCTGGCTCGCGCGCGTGATCTCGCCCTGCAGCACCGAGGGCCGCGGCGCGCCGGGCGCGGCTTCGGCGAGCCGCGCCTCGTCCGCGTTCGCCTCGCGCAGCTGCGCCTCGAACTGCTCCAGGCTGAGGCGCGCCGCCTGCTCCTTCAGCCGCAGCTCGCCAATGCGCTCGCGCAGCGGCGCGATGCCAGCCTCGATGCGCAGGCGCTCCTCTTCCAGCGCGCGCAGCGTCCCCGCCGCCGCCTCGACCGCATCGCGCGCGGCCGCGAGCGTGGCCTCGCGGGCAATGCGCGCCTCCACCGCCGCGTCCAGCGCCTCGCGCACCGCCGGAATCGGGTCGACGGCGAGCTCGGCCGTCAGCCGGGCGACCTCCTCGTCGCCGCGGGCGATCTGCTGGTCGATCAGCTTCACCGAACTGTCGATCTCGGCGACCTTGGAGGCGCTCTCGCGCTCGGCGAACACCGCATCCTGCGCCTCGCGCTCGGCCCGCTGCACGCGCAGGCGCTGGTCGGCCAGCGCCGTTTCGGCGCCGACGTAGGCCTCGCGCACCTGGTCCAGGCGCGCCCGCGCCGCCTGCATCGCCGCGTCCAGCCGCTGCAGCGAATCGCGCGAGGCCGCCAGCCGCTCGTCGTCGCGCGTCGTCTCGGCGGCGATCTCCGCCGTCTCCCTCGCGATCTGCGCCGTCCGCTCGCGATGCCGCTCCAGCGCCTGGCTGAGCGTCAGCGACTCGATCTGGATCGCATGCAGTTCGCGCTCTTGCTCCGCGATCCGCTCCCGCGCCGCATCCAGCGCCGCGAGCCGTTCGGCCAGGCTGGCTTCCTGCCGGCCGGCCTCGGCGCGGGCGGCCGCGGCAGCGGCATCGAGCCCCTGGCTGCGGCCTTCCAGCGCCTCGATCTCGGCCTGGCGCGCCAGGATGCCCGCATCCGCGGGGTCCGGCGCGTGGTAGCTGACCGTGTGGCGCGTGAACTGGTGCCCTTCGCGATTGACGTAGAAGCCGCCGTCCGGAAGCGCCGCGAGCGCGGCCGCGTCCGGCCTGCCCTCGAACGCGAGCGCGCCGCCGAGCCACTCGCGGATCGCCCCCGCCAGGCCGGCATCCCCCGCGTGCACCTTGGCCGCCAGCGTCGCGGCCGAGCCCGGGCCCGGCGCCATCGGTGCGCCGTGGGCGAACACGCTCGCCTTCACGGGCGGCAGGTCGCCGTCCATGGCCGCCAGCGCGGCCGCGTCGCCGACCTCCAGCGCGTGCAGGCGCTCGCGCAGCACGGCCTCGACCGCCGTTTCCCAGCCGGACTCGATGCGGACCTTCTGCCAGAACCTCGGCAGCGCGGCCATCCCGCGCCGCTCCAGCCATTCCTGCAGCGGCGCGTTCTCGTCCGCCGCCGCCTGGACCTGCCTGAGGGTCGCGAGCTGCGCCGCGGCCGCGGTCTGGAGGCGGACGGCCTCTTCCAGCGCGCGGGCCGCGGCCGCCTTGTCGGCTTCCGCCGCGGCGACCTGCGCCAGCTCGCGCTCCAGGCCGGCTTGCGCCTCGGCGATCGCCTGCCGCGTTTGCGCGCTGCGCGCCTCGACCCCGGCCAGCGCGCCCGCGTCGGGTGCGGCCAGCGCGGCGAGTTCCGCCTCCAGCCGCTCGCGCCGCTGCCCCAGGGACTGCAGGTTCTTCTCCAGGTGCGCAACCGCCTGCTGCTCCAGCTGCTGCGCGTTGTCGGCCTGCGCGACCGCCGCGCGCGCCTCGGCGAGCTTCTCCTGCGCGTCGCGGTAGGCCTGCTCGGCGCCCGGAAGCTGCGCCAGTTCCGCGTCCCGGCGCGACTGCGCCTGCGTCACGAGGTCCCGCGCCCGGCCGGACCGGGCGATCCACATGTGCATGGCCTGCGTCAGCTGGGAACGCTGCTCGCGCCACGAGGCCAGCTGCACCCGCCGTTCGGTGTGCTGGCTCTCCAGGCGCTGGCGGGTCTCCTCGACGTGGCGCAGCTCGGATTCATGCTTGGCGACCTCGGCGTTGGCCTCGTAGACGCCCGCCTGGGCGGCGTTCAGCCCGTCTCCGGCCGCGTAGTGCGCCGCGCGCGCGGTCTCGACCCGGCTCTCGACCTCGCGCAGCTTCGCGGTCTCGGCTTCCTGGGCGAGCTCGGTGCGGGTGATCTCCTGCACATGCCGGTCGCGCTCGGCCGCGGCGTCCTTGCGCCGCAGGAACCACAGCAGCTGCTGCTTGAGCTGCACCTCGGCCTGCAGCTCCTTGTACTGGGAGGCGATCTTCGCCTGGCCTTCCAGCTTGTCGATCTGGGCGCCCAGCTCGCCGCGGATGTCGGTGACGCGGGCGAGGTTCTCGCGCGTGTCCTGCAGGCGCCGCTCGGTTTCCTTGCGCCGTTCCTTGTAGCGGGACACGCCCGCGGCCTCCTCGAGGAACACGCGCAGGTCCTCGGGCTTGGCCTCGATGACGCGCGAGATCATGCCCTGCTCGATGATCGCGTAGGCGCGCGGCCCCAGCCCGGTGCCGAGGAACATGTCGGTGATGTCCCGGCGCCGGACATGGGTGCCGTTGATGTAGTAGGCGGACTCGCCGTCCCGCTGCAGCACCCGGCGCACGGAGATCTCCGCATACTGCGACCATTGGCCGGCCGCGCGGCCCATGGCGTTGTCGAAGATCAGCTCGACGCTGGCGCGCGCCATCGGCTTGCGGTTGCCCGAGCCGTTGAAGATCACGTCCATCATCGAATCGCCCCGCAGCGCCGAGGCGCGGGTCTCCCCCAGCACCCAGCGCACCGCGTCGATGACGTTGGACTTGCCGCAGCCGTTCGGGCCGACGATGCCGACCAGCCTGCCCGGGACGTGGATGCTGGTGGGATCGACGAAGGACTTGAAGCCGGAAAGCTTGATCTGAGTGAGGCGCATCTACCGGGGCAAGGGAGTGATGCGGGCGACGCGCGATGGCGTTTCCGCGATCGCAAAATGATACCATTCGGCTGCGCGTTTTCCTCCGGATTTCAGAGCCCAGACGATGCCTTCCAGGCCCAGCAGGCGGCTGCAGACGTTCGCCAATCCGTCGCCCGAGCGCGATTACCGGATCGACATGGAGATCCCGGAGTTCACCTGCCTGTGCCCGATGACCGGGCAGCCGGACTTCGCGGTGCTGACGCTGGCGTACGTGCCCGACCGGCTGTGCGTCGAGCTCAAGTCCCTCAAGCAGTACATCTGGTCGTACCGCGACGAGGGCGCGTTCCACGAGGCGGTCACCAACCGGATCCTCGGCGACCTGGTGGCCGCGACGCGGCCGCGCCACATGCGCCTGTCGGCGCGATTCAACGTCCGGGGCGGCATCACCACCACCGTGACCGTGGAGCACCGCAAGCGCGGCTGGAAGGCCCGCGGTTGAATCCGCGCCTCGCCGCGCTGCAGCCCTATCCCTTCGACCGGCTGCGCGCCTTGCTGGCGGGCGTCGTCCCCAACCCGGCCTTGCGGCCGGTGGACATGTCCATCGGCGAGCCGCGGCATCCGACGCCGGCGCTGGTGAAGGAGGCGCTGGCGGGGGCGCTGGACGGGCTGTCCGCCTATCCGCGCACGGCCGGGGAGCCCGCGCTGCGCGAGTCGATCGCCGCCTGGATCGCGCGCCGCTACTCGGTGCCGGCGCCCGACGCCGCCACCCAGGTGCTGCCGGTCAATGGCTCCCGCGAGGCGCTGTTCGCCTTCGCCCAGGCCGTCATCGACCCCACGGCGGGCGCCGCACGCGTCGCCTGCCCGAACCCGTTCTACCAGATCTACGAGGGCGCGGCCCTGCTGGCCGGTGCGGCGCCGCTGTTCCTGAATGACGGCATGGCCTTCGGCGAACTGGACTGGACCGGGGTGCAGCTGGCGTACGTCTGCTCGCCCGGCAACCCCACTGGCCGGATCCTGACGCTGGCGCAGTGGCGCGACCTGTTCGAGCTGTCCGACCGCCACGGTTTCGTCATCGCCTCGGACGAGTGCTACTCGGAGATCTATCCCGACGAGGCGAACCCTTCGCTGGGCGCCCTGGATGCCGCGCGCCGCCTGGGGCGCGAGGGCTACCCCCGGCTGGCGGTGTTCTCCAGCCTGTCCAAGCGCTCCAACGCGCCCGGCCTGCGCTCGGGCTTCGTCGCCGGCGACGCCGCGCTGCTCAGTCGGTTCCTGCTCTACCGCACCTACCACGGCTCGGCCATGAGCCTGCCGGTGCAGCGCGCCTCGATCGCCGCCTGGGGCGATGAAGTCCATGTGCGCGAGAACCGCCGCCTGTACGCGGCCAAGTTCGACGCGGCGCTGGCCACGCTGAAGGCGCCGCTGCGGCCGCAGCGCCCGGATGGCGCGTTCTACCTGTGGCTGCAAACGCCGGTCGACGACACGGTGTTCGCCCGCGAATTGCTGCGTGAATATAATGTGCTCGTGCTGCCGGGCAGTTTCCTGGCGCGCGATGCGCACGGCGGCAATCCCGGCAAGGGACATGTCCGCGTCGCGCTGGTCGCCGCGCTGGAGGATTGCGCGGAAGGCCTGCGGCGCATGAACGAATTCACATCGAGGCTCTGAACCACATGGAATCCGCCAGAAAGACCATCGACGAAGCGTGGGAGAACCGCGCCAGCCTCAGCCCGGCGTCGGCGCCCAAGGCGCTGCGCGACGCGGTCGAGGAGGCCATCGCGGGCCTGGACAGCGGCCGCCTGCGCGTGGCCGAGAAGAAGGACGGCGCGTGGGTCACGCACCAGTGGCTCAAGAAGGCGGTGCTGCTGTCGTTCCGCCTCGAAGACAACCGCGTGATGCCGGGGGGCTCGACCAACTATTTCGACAAGGTGCCCTCGAAGTTCGCCGCCTTCGGCCCCGACCAGTTCCGCCAGGGCGGCTACCGCGTGGTGCCGCCGGCGATGGCGCGGCGCGGCGCCTACATCGCGAAGAACGCGGTGCTGATGCCCTCCTACGTCAACATCGGCGCCTACGTGGACGAGGGCACCATGGTGGACACCTGGGCCACGGTCGGCTCCTGCGCTCAGATCGGGAAGAACGTGCACCTGTCGGGCGGGGTCGGCATCGGCGGCGTGCTGGAGCCGGTGCAGGCCGGCCCGGTGATCATCGAGGACAACTGCTTCATCGGCGCCCGCTCGGAGGTGGTGGAAGGGGTGGTGGTGGAGGAGAACAGCGTCCTCTCCATGGGCGTCTACATCGGCCAGAGCACCAAGATCTTCGACCGCGAGACCGGCAAGGTCGGCTACGGACGGGTGCCGGCGGGCTCGGTGGTGGTGTCCGGCACTCTGCCCTCCGCCGATGGCCGCTGCGCCCTCTACTGCGCCGTGATCGTCAAGAAGGTGGATGCGAAAACCCGTGCCAAAACAAGTCTCAACGAACTGCTGCGCGGGGATTAAACTAGCGGCACCGAAGGACCCGGCGGCACGGAGGTACCCATGTCTGCGATGAAGCGTCTGTTCCAGGTGATGGCCGACAAGAAGGCCTCGGACATCTTCCTGTCGGTGGGCTCGCCCATCAACATCAAGATCAACGGCAACGCGATCCCGGTCAACCAGACCGTGCTCACCGCCGACGCGGTGCGCCAGCTCCTCTACGAGGTCCTCAACGAGAAGCAGATCAAGGAGTACGAGGACGAGATGGAGCTGAACACCGCCTACGCGCTGGAAGGCGTCGGCGCGTTCCGCATCAGCGCCTTCCGCCAGAAGGGCTCGCCGGCGGTCGTGGTGCGCTTCATCCCCGGCAGCATCCCGCCCATCGACACCCTGGGCCTGCCCGAGGTGCTGAAGGAAATCATCATGCAGAAGCGCGGCCTGATCCTGATGGTCGGCGCCACCGGATCGGGCAAGTCCACCTCGCTGTCGGCGATGCTCGACTACCGGAACGAGCAGAAGTCCGGCCACATCCTGACGCTGGAAGACCCCGTCGAATTCATCTTCAAGAACAAGAAGTCCATCGTCAACCAGCGCGAGGTCGGCACCGACACCAAGAGCTTCGAGGTGGCGCTGAAGAACGCCCTGCGGCAGGCGCCGGACTGCATCCTGATCGGCGAGATCCGCGACAAGCAGACCATGGGCATGGCGCTCGCCTACGCCCAGTCCGGGCACCTCGCGCTCGCGACGCTGCACGCCAACAACAGCTACCACGCCATGAACCGGATCATCTCCTTCTACCCGCTGGAGAACCGGCCCACCCTGCTGCTGGACCTCTCGGCCGCGCTGCAGGCCGTGGTCTCGCAGCGCCTGGTGCGGACCAAGGCGGGCTCGCGGCGCGCCGCGGTGGAAGTCCTGCTCAACACGCGCCACGTCGCGGAGCTGATCGAGAAGGGCGACATCAACGAGATCAAGGAAGCCATGGAGAAGAGCATGGCCCCGGGCTCGCAGACCTTCGAGCAGTCCCTGTTCAAGATGTTCATGGAGGGACTGATCACGCAGGAAGAGTGCATGACCAACGCCGACTCCGCGACCAACATGCTGTGGCTGATCAACCAGGCCACGGCGGGCGAGATCTCCACCGGGGGCGGCGCGCCGCCCCCGCCGTCGGAGAAGAAGGACGACGCCAAGAAGGAGGCGGCGCCCGCCGGCGCCCCGGCCTCGTTCAGCGACTTCAAGATCGACATGAGCGCCTGAGCATGGCGCCCGCCGGCGCCTGAACGGCGCGCTTCAATTCGCGCAGGACCTGATCGCGCGCCGCTCGGTCACCCCCGAGGACGGCGGGTGCCAGGCGTTGGTCGCGCAACGGCTTGCGCCCGCGGGCTTCGCCGCCGAGGCGCTGCAATGCGGCGCGGTCACCAACCTCTGGCTGCGCCGCGGCAAGGCCGCGCCGCTGCTGTGCTTTGCCGGCCATACCGACGTGGTTCCGACCGGCCCGCTGGCGGACTGGCACAGCGATCCGTTCACGCCCACCATCCGGGACGGGCGGCTGTACGGCCGCGGCGCGGCGGACATGAAATCGTCGATCGCCTGCTTCGTCGCCGCGGCGGAGGCCTTCGTGCGCGAACGCCCGCGCCACGCCGGTTCCATCGCCCTGCTGCTCACCTCCGACGAGGAAGGTCCGTCGGTCGACGGCACGGTACGCGTCGTGGAGATGCTGCGCGACCGGGGCGAGACGCTCGATTACTGCATCGTCGGCGAGCCCTCCTCGCAGAAGACCCTGGGCGACATGGTCCGCGTCGGGCGCCGCGGCTCCCTGCACGCGATCCTCACCGTGCGCGGCGTGCAGGGCCACGTCGCCTATCCCGAGCAGGTGAAGAACCCGATCCACCTGGTGGCGCCCGCCCTGGCCGAGATCGCCGCCACGACCTGGGACCAGGGCAACGCGTTCTTCCCGCCCACCAGCTTCCAGGTCTCCAACTTCAACGCCGGCACCGGCGCCGACAACGTGGTGCCGGGCAGCGCGCGCCTGGTGTGCAACTTCCGCTACTCGACCGCGAGCACCGAGCAGTCGCTGCGCGAGCGCTTCGAGGCGATCCTGCGCAGGCACGGGCTGGACTTCGGGCTCGAGTGGAAACTGAGCGGCAAGCCCTTCCTGAGCCGTCAGGGCAGGCTGACCGAGGCGGTGCGGGAGTCGGTGCGGGCGAACGCCGGGCTCGAGCCGCAGCTGTCCACCGGCGGCGGCACCTCCGACGGCCGCTTCATCATCGACATCTGTCCCGAGATCGTGGAACTCGGTCCTGTGAACGCCACCATCCACAAGCTGAACGAGAACATCGAGCTGGCGGCGTTCGACACCCTGGCGCGGATCTACCTCGACGTCCTGCGCAAGCTGCTGCCGTGAGGACGGCGGCGCTGCTGCGCGATCTCGCGCGGCGCTTCACGAAGGCGGGGCTCCACTACGGCCACGGCACCCGCACCGCGCGCGAGGAAGCCGCCTGGCTGGTCTCGTCGCAGCTGGGATACCTGCTGGACGAGGAGATTCCCGCCGCCCTGCGCAAGCGGATCGAAGCCCTGGCGGCCCGGCGCATTCGCGACCGCCTTCCCCTCGCCTACGTCCTGAAGGAAGCGTGGCTCGGCGAGCACGCCTTCTACGTCGATCGCCGCGCCATCGTGCCGCGCTCGTTCATCGCCGAGATGGTGCGCGAGCGCTTCTCGCCGTGGCTGCGGCGCGAGCCCCGGCGCGCGCTGGACCTGTGCACCGGCTCGGGCTGCCTTGCCGTCCTGCTCGCGCTCGAGTTTCCTAAGGCAAGGGTCGACGCGGCCGACCTGTCGGCCGCCGCCCTGGCGGTGGCGCGCCGGAACGTCGCGCGCTACGAGCTGGGCAGCCGCGTCAGGCTGATCCGGTCCGACCTGTTCGGGGCGCTCGGCCGCCGGACGTACGACCTGATCGTCAGCAACCCGCCGTACGTGACCGCGCGCGCGATGGCAAGGCTGCCGGCGGAGTACCGCCACGAGCCGGCGCTCGCGCTGGCGGCGGGCGTGGACGGCCTTGACCTGGTGCGCCGGATCCTCGCGGGGGCGAAGGCGAGGCTGAATCCCGGCGGGCTGCTGGCATGCGAAGTCGGCGGCGGCCGCAGGGCCCTGGAGCGCGCCTTCCCGGCGCTGGAGTTCGCCTGGCCGGAACTCAGCGACCCGGACAGCGTGTTCGTGCTCGGACGGGAACAGCTGCCAGGATGAAGGGAATCTGGCGGGTGGGGTGACCGATGGGACTCGAACCCACAACAACCGGAATCACAATCCGGGACTCTACCATTGAGCTACGGTCACCATTGCACTGCTCGGAACGCCATTTTACTGCGGGCTGCTGGCCTGCCCGGCGGGACTCGAACCCACAACCCCCAGCTTAGAAGGCTGGTGCTCTATCCGGTTGAGCTACGGGCAGTCTGGTCGGGGTGGAGAGATTCGAACTCCCGACATCCTGCTCCCAAAGCAGGCGCGCTACCAGGCTGCGCTACACCCCGGAAATAGGGGCGCAATGATACTCCTTTTTCGGCTTGCCGCTGCGGGGCTTTTCTGCTACAAAGCCTCCTTCATTTTTTCGCCCGGACATGAAATGCCGCTGGAACTGAGCAAGAAAACCTTCGCGCCCTACGCCCCGAAAAAGGGCGAGGAATACATGAACGCGAAGCAGCGCGGGCATTTCCGGAAGATCCTCGAGAGCCTCAAGGCCGAGCTCTCCGAGGAGATCGACCGCACCGTGCACACCATGCAGGACGAAGCGACGGTGTTCGCCGATCCCAACGACCGCGCCAGCCAGGAGTCCGACATGGCCCTGGAGCTGCGCAACCGCGACCGCGAGCGGAAGCTCATCAAGAAGATCGATGAGACCATCGCCCGCATCGATGCCAACGAGTACGGCTGGTGCGACAGCTGCGGCGTCGAAATCGGCCTCAAGCGGCTGGAGGCGCGCCCGACGGCGACGCTGTGCATCGACTGCAAGACCCTGGACGAGATGCGCGAGCGGCAGGTCGCCAAGTAGCGGTTGGGAAACGAAAAGGGCGCCTGACGGCGCCCTTCCCCGACGCAGTGTCTGAACCCGGCTAGCCCTGCTTGGCCGCCTCGGGCTGCGAGCCGATCGCCTTCATCGACAGGCGCACGCGGCCCTTGTCGTCGGCCT
>CAZMDA010000093.1:0-10921 GCA_964564865.1 uncultured Bordetella sp.
CACGCCATGCTGCCGTTCTTCGGCCAGGGCGCGGCGCAGGCGGTGGAGGATGCGGCTGCGCTGGCGGAGTGCTTGCGGGGGGTGGGGATGGGTTCGGTGGTTGAGGCTTTGCTGCGCTACGAGGAGATCCGGCGGCCTCGGGCTACCCAAGTGCAGCTGATGAGCCGCGGGCGGGAGGTTCGGAACCATTTCCCCGACGGGCCGGAGCAGGAGCAGCGGGATCTGGAACTGGCGGAGGGGGATCCGCTGAGGCAGAGCGCGTGGTTGTATGGGTACGGGTACGCGGGTGGAGGCGTCGGAGGGTAGCGGATGTAACCGATCGGTTACATCTGGATGTCGCTGGAGCCCTCGCATCTTGATTGCGCATTGCGAGTTGATCTCCGCAAACGTCAACTATCTCGATTCACGATTGATTACAAGCGTGTTCGCCGCTCGAACGATTGCGGTATGCACGGAAGTTCGCCGGTCCGCATAGGCTGCAGAGTGCCAGCTTCGTAGTCAACCAACTCCCGTTAGGCATCGCCCGTCGGCACTGGCGTACAATCTACGTGACGGGTTCTCCAGGGTAGATCACATGAAACAGTATCTCAGCTGCCTTATCGCCTCATTCGCTCTGCTTCCTCTTCCTTCCTTTGGTCAATGTACGTCGCAGACGATCGGTGGAACGACCTTCCACAACTGCGCGGACGGTCGGAGCGGAACGTCACAGAACATTGGGGGCACCACTTTCCACAATTTTAATGACGGTCGCTCGGGAACGTCTCAGAACATCGGGAGTACCACTTTCCACAACTGGAACGACGGCCGCTCTGGAACTTCACAGAACATTGGGGGCACCACCTTCCACAATCAGAACGATGGGAGGTCGGGTACATCTCAAAATATTGGCGGGACGACCTTCCACAATTTCAACGATGGCAGTTCTGGTACGTCTCAGAACATTGGAAACACACGCTTTCACAACTGGAATCGATAGCGTTCCGTCGGCCCGCCCCCTTGGAAGCCTGGCAGTTCTGTCAGGCTTTTTTGTTTGTAGCGCCACTTCCAACAGCGCGTGTTGACCGACGCCTTCAGCTCGCTACGCCGCTCTTACGGCCAAGCGGTACGCAAACATTAGTTGGTGAGAAGGCAGCCATGAAAATCGATATACACACGCATACAAGGAAATGTAAATCTGGTGACGCACATACACGCGAAATCACAGCGGAGAGATTCTGTGACACGATCCTATCGACCGAGGTCAAGGTTATCGCGATCACAAATCACAACGTTTTCGATCTGCCGCAGTACCAAGCGATCCGAATGCGCATAGGAGACGAAGCCCAAGTTTGGCCTGGCGTTGAACTTGACGTGTATGACGAGAATGGACGAGGCCATCTATTGGTGATTACATCACCAACTCTCGCCAGCAAACTCTCTGTGGCGATGGAAGGCTTAACCAAAGGTCACACGCCCGATTCGTTCAAAGTCACCATTCCTGAAGTCCTCGCTACGTTTGAGGCCTTGGAGCCTCTATATGTCGCCCACTACAAGCAAAAGCGGCCTAGTGTGTCAGACGATATGCTTGCCATTCTGGAGTCCGGCGCCAAGAACAAGTGGAGCATCCTCAAAGAGGTGAGCAACGCAATATCCGCCGGAATCCATATCTCTCACGGCAGGTCATCAATTTACGGGTCCGACGTTCACGACTGGGCCAAATACGTAGAAGTAGCGAAGCAGCTGCCCGACCTTCGGCTTCCCATTGATAGCTTTGAGCACTTCTGCCTGCTCTTAAAGAAGGACACCACTACGATTAATACCGTATTAGACAGAAAGATTTCCGAGGACCTGTCACTGGTTCCGTTTAATGATGACACGACACTTACGATCAAGGTATTCAATGACATAAACGTCGTATTTGGGCCGAAAGGAACCGGCAAGTCCTGCATCCTGGCGGCAATCGCCAAGCACTACTCCAACAATGGGATCGATGCGAAGGTTTACGAGTCCGCTAGTGGTCGGCTCGATGAGATTTTCGATGTCAAAGGTAAGAGTCTCTCCGTCAATCTGAATACTTTTGGGATGAGCTACTGCCAGGACGAAATTCAGGCCCTGCGGGACGCGAGAGAGGTAGATGTCACAAGCATTCAGCAATACATCCTCTACTTCGCCGCGGCGAACACGAACAAGAATGCAAGAAAGATCCTCTTGAAGGAAATTGACCCCGAGGAAGAAGGGGATGCCAAACGCGGATTCAACGAATACAACCAAGCAAAGGCGACAATCGAAGAGTTCCTTCGGTTCATAGAGATTGACCCAGCTGTAAGAAGGGAACTGTCACCTGACGAGCTCAAAGAATTAGACCGCATACTATTACTTCTGCTTGAACGGCTCAGCGGCAAGAGATGGACGGGCTTTTCGAGCTGGAAGGAGATTACCTTGCTGAACTCGGCTATCAAAGTATTCCGCAAGGAAGTTCATCGGAATACCGGATCGCCGGCCAAACCTACAACCACCGGCTTTCGAGACTATGCGCTGAACCGAATCAATATCGGAATAAATGCTCGCGACGTAGTGAGAAGCGTCATGACCAAGATCCCAATACAGGAGGAGGAGATTGGGGATCTAGGGTCTGGTAAGGGACGATTGAAGTTTGTGACGGAGTTGATCCTTCAGAATGGCAGTGTAACTGACGGCGCGCTGATCAGTCTGAGCGGAGTAAAGAAAGGCACCCAGAAGAAGTACGTGAACTCCATTCGTGAGATCGTGAGGCACGCTTTCCTAGATGATTTGTTTCAGTACGTTTCGGAGTTCAATAGTATTGAAGATGCAGAGGATATAAAAACTGTTCACGAGCTTTTGCTTTTCAAAAGATACTTCACGCTCGACGATCTGCCCTACGTACCTTCAAGCGGGGAGGCCTCGATGGTCATGTTGCAGAAGGAGCTGGGAACGGACAAAGATGTGTACATACTCGATGAGCCAGAGAAGAGCCTTGGAAATGAGTACATAAGCGAAGTAATAGTTCCTTTGCTTAAGGAGCGAGCAAGGGCCGGAAAGAGGATATTTATCTCGACGCACGATGCGAACATTGCTGTGCGGACACTTCCCTACTGTTCGATCTACCGATGTTACGGGCCAGATGGACACCGCACGTACTGTGGCAATCCCTTTACGAATAATCTTGTGAATCTAGTCAAGCCCGATGACTTGCTTGACTGGAAAGCCGTCAGCATGAAGACGCTAGAAGGCGGCGAGGAAGCATTTGGAGAACGGAGGAGAATCTATGGAAGTGCTTAAGGCGATGGTTGAGAATGCCGATGATAAGTACTTCCTCAGGATCAAGATCGAAACTGGAGACGTTGTTATTCCGTTGTCAGACGACAACGCGATCTCCGTGAAGAGCGCCTTTAACAAACTCATACTGCGAATTAGAGACGGGGAGTTCAAGATCCAGCTTGATAAAGAGGGGGAGGATCTTTTCTCCATGGTTGCTAAGGAATACCTTACGCAATTGAATAAGGAGATTCGTGAGGTGCATAGGCAAATTCAGGATCTCGGCCTACTCAATAAGAAGCCTGGGTAAAGTGTGCCTCGCTTCCCACATGCCCTCGAAGTAGTCGCGACATCAGCCAAGGTATCCGGCGCTCCCGGCGATGACGCCAAGCATTGTCAGATCCGCGCGGTTCGCCGGGCGATCGAGGAGTCGAAGCAATGAGGGAAAGCGCACGCCACGCGAAGATCGTCGAGTGGTCCGAGGAGGACCAGTGCTACGTCGGCAGCTCCCCGGGGCTGATCTACGGCGGTTGCCACGGCAGCGACGAGAAGGCCGTGCTCGACGAACTCTGCCACGTGGTTGAGGAAGCCATCGCGCTCTACCGCAAGGACGGAAAGCCCCTGCCGCCGGCGACCTCCGGCCGTGACTTCGCCAACAAGATGCAGAACGTCGCATAGCCAGGCAGTGCGCGGTTGACTGCGCAGGCCAGCCCCGGCCATGACCACCCCCCGCCCCCACGGCTCCTGCCTCTGCGGCGCCGTCCGCTTCACCGCCGCCCTCCCCGTCAAGTGGGTCGCCCACTGCCACTGCACCTACTGCCGCCGCGCCCACGGCGCGCCCTTCGTCACCTGGGCCGGCTTCCCCTCCGCCCAGTTCTCGCTTGACCCGGACTCAACCCCGCCCGCCTGGTACGAATCCAGTCCCGGTGCGAAGCGCGGGTTCTGTCCCCGCTGCGGCAGCCCGATGTTCTTCGAGTCGACGCGCTGGCCGGGCGAGATGCACGTCGCGCGGGCGCTGATCCAGGGCGAGCTGGACAAGGCGCCGGCGGCGCATGTGTTCTACGAAACGCACGTGTCCTGGCTGGAGGTGAACGACGACCTGCCGAAAAAGTCGAGCCCGGGATGACGCTGCGCGCGAGGCTCGGCTGGCTCGTGGCCTGCCTCGTCGCCGGCCTCGGCATCGGCTGGCTGGGCGAATCGCTCACCGGGCACCCGGCCTGGTACCTCGCGATACCCGCCGCGCTCGCCGTAGGCTGGATGTTCCTCGCCGATCCTACGAACTGCGAGCCGCCGCGGGCCCGGAAACCGGGCCCGATGTAACCGATCGGTTACATTTGCGGCGCCCGCGGCCCGGCGTATCCTTGGCGCGTGCCGATTCCCGGAGCACGATCGAGTTCCCGCATGCCGAAACCAACCCTGTCGAGCGTCGCGGCAAGGATCGCAGCGATCACCGCGCTGCTGCTGCTGGTGCCGCTGGCGGCGATGCAGTTCACCGACGAGGTGTCCTGGGGCATCGGCGACTTTGCCGCCGCCGCATGCCTGCTGTTCCTCGCCGGCATGGCCCATGCCATGGGCGCGGCGCGCGCCCGCACGGCAGCGCAGAGGTCGGTGATCGCGCTCCTCGTCCTCGCCACGCTCGGCCTCGTCTGGGCCGAGCTGGCGGTCGGCCTGTTCTCCTAGCGCCTCGATGACCTCTTCGCTGCGCCCCGCCCACCGCAACGCCCTCCTCGCATTCGTCCTCGCGCTGCTCGTCGCGCTGGTCTGGCTGCGCCCGCTCGACCCGGTGGCCACCGACTACACCGAGGCGGGCCTGAAGCGCGCCTTCGCCACCTTCGCGGTGGCGCGCGCGCTGAACGCAGGCATCAGCGTGCTGAAGAGCGGCGAGATGAGCTTGCAGTTCGTCGCCGGTGCGTCGGTTCAAGTGGGCGCGGTACTCGATCCGCTGGATGACCTGGTGGAGCAGTTCTCCGCGATCATGCTGGCGGCGACGCTGTCCTTCGCCACGCAGCGGCTGCTGATCGAGGTCTCGGGCGCGGCGCTGGTGTCGATCGTGTTGAGCGCGCTCCTCGTCGCCTGGGGCGCGCTGCGCCTGGCGAACCGGCCGCTGCCGCGCTGGCTGCCGCGGCTCGCGCTCGCCCTGCTGTGCCTTCGCTTCGCCGTGCCGGTGGCCGCGCTGGGGAGCGAAGCCACCTACCGCGTGCTGCTCAAGGACGGGTACGAGATCTCGCAGGCGAAGGTCGGCCGCGCCGAGGTGCCCGAGGTGGCTGTGCAGGTGGGGGAAAGTCTCAGTGACACCCTCAAGCGCTGGATTAACCAGAGCGTGGACGTGGCGAAGAAGATCGAGGTCCTCAAGACGATGGCGGACGAGTGGGTGGACCACATCGTGCGCCTGGCGGCGGTGTTCATCGTGCAGACGGTGGTGCTACCGCTGCTCTTCCTCTGGCTCATGCTGCGCGGCTACCGGCTGGTGGCGGACGCGGTCGAGGGCGAAAGGAGGGCTTGAGGCCGTGCTCCGCCGCCTGTTCGCCGCCCTGCTGGCCGCCTCCGCCCTCGCCGCGCAGGCGCAGATCCCGCCCGCGCCCCCCAACAGCCTGCTGCTCATCGCCAAGCCCACCCTGCTCGACCCCAACTTCGCGCGCACCGTGGTGCTGGTGACGCAGGCCGAGGACGCGAGCACCGTCGGGGTGATCCTCAACCGCCCGCTGCAGGAGAAGCTGCAGGCCTTCCTGCCCCCGGACCTGTCGGGCGAGAACTACAAGGACCGGGTGTACCAGGGCGGCCCGGTGATGCGCCGCGTGATCCTTTCCGTGTTCCGCTCGGCGACGCCGCCCGCCGCCCCGGCCTTCCCGGTGCTCAAGGGAATCTACCTGACCATGCACCCGGTGAACATCCGCGCCCTGCTCGCGGACCCGGCCGGCCAGTACCGCCTCTACGCCGGGTTTTCCGGCTGGGCGCCGAACCAGCTGCAAAGCGAGTTCATGCGCGACGGCTGGCACGTGCTGCCGGCGGACGCGGAAACGGTATTCCGCACCGACACCGGGGGGATGTGGGAGGAGCTCCTGCGCCGGGCCACGCGGCCGCGGCCCACGACCTAGGGGTGACCGGGCGGGAACGGGAGGATTACAATAACCGGACCATGCTCCGCACGACCCTCGGCACCACCCTTCGGCTCTCCCGCTTCCTGCTGCTCGCGCTCGCGGCCTGGGCGGCCCCCGTCCAGGCGCAGGACGACGACGCCATGATCCTGGTGGCGCACCCGTCGCTGCGCGACCTCGACTACCGGCAGACGGTGCTGATCGCCGCGCCCGCGCCCAACGGCGGCCACGTCGGCGTGATCCTGAACCGGCCGACGCGCCGGCCGCTGGCGAGCCTGTTCCCGCAGCACGAGCCCTCGAAGAAGGTGGTGGACCCGGTGTACTACGGCGGCCCGTTCTCGCGCGGCGCGCTGGTGGCGCTGGTGAAGACCGCCGGCACGCCGGGGGACGGCGCGGTGGCGCTCACCAAGACGCTCTACATGGCGTTCCGCGCCAACACCATCGACCAGATCATCGAGACCACGCCCAACGAGGCGCGCTACTACGTCGGCTACGTCGGCTGGCGCCCGGGGGAGCTGAAGGGCGAGCTCGACCGCGGCCTGTGGTCGGTGCTCAACGTGGACCTGGAGATGGTGTTCCGCAAGGACACCGAGGGGCTCTGGGAGGAGCTCCTGCAGCAGACGCGGCGCATCCGCGCGCAGGCGCCGGCGGCCCCGCTCCTCGCGCGGAAGTAGCCGCCTGAAGCTCAACCTGGGGTGCGGCGCCCGGCGGCTGCCGGGCTACGTCAACGTCGACCGCCACGGCTCGCCGGACCTGCACTGGGACCTGGAGCGCCTGCCCTGGCCCTGGCCGGACAGCTCGGTCCGGGAAATCCTCCTGGAGCACGTGCTGGAGCACCTGGGCCAGAGTCCCGCCGGGTTCATCGCCATCATGCAGGAGCTGTACCGCGTCTGCGGCGACGGCGCGCGCATCCGCATCCGCGTGCCGCACCCGCGCCACGACAGCTTCCTCGCCGACCCGACGCACGTGCGCCCGATCCTGCCCGGCACGCTGGAGCTCTTCTCGCGGCGCCGCAACCTGGAATGGCAGGCGGGCGGCGTGGCCAACACGCCGCTCGCCCTGCATCACGGCGTGGACTTCGAGATCGAGGACAGCAGCTACGTGCTGGAGGAGCCCTGGCGCTCGCAGATCGCCGCCGGCACCCTGGGCCAGGACGCGGCCTTCGAGCTGGTGGAGCGCCAGAACAACGTGGCGCTGGAGATCGACATCACCCTCCGGGTCGTGAAGCCGGGCCGCTGAGGCTCCTCAGGCCGCGGCCTTGGCCGGGGCCTTGTCGAACGTCATCCCGCCCCGGTAGTCGACCCGGATCGTCTCGCCCGGCGCGAAGCGGCCCTGCAGGATCGCCTTGGCGAGCGGGTTCTCGATCTCGGACTGGATGGCGCGCTTGAGCGGCCGCGCACCGTAGACCGGATCGAAGCCGGCCTTGGCGATCTCGGCCACGGCGGCCTCCGCCACCTCCAGCCCGTACTCCATCTTCGCCAGCCGCGCGGCCAGCAGCTTCAACTGGATGCGCGCGATGGAGCGGATGTGCTCGTCGCCCAGGGCGTGGAACACCACCACCTCGTCGATGCGGTTGACGAACTCCGGCCGGAAATGGGTCTTCACCTCGGCCATCACCGCCAGCTTCACCACGCCGTAGTCGCTGCCCGACATCTGCTGGATCATGTGCGAGCCGAGGTTCGAGGTCATCACGATCACGGTGTTCTTGAAGTCCACGGTGCGGCCCTGGCCGTCGGTCATGCGGCCCTCGTCCAGCACCTGCAGGAGGGCGTTGAACACGTCCGGGTGCGCCTTCTCGACCTCGTCGAACAGGATCACGCTGTAGGGCTTGCGCCGCACGAGCTCGGTCAGCTGGCCGCCCTCGTCGTAGCCGACGTAGCCCGGGGGCGCGCCGATCAGGCGCGACACCGAGTGCTTCTCCATGTACTCCGACATGTCGATCCGGATCAGGTGCTCCTCGGAATCAAAGAGGAACGCCGCCAGCGACTTGCACAGCTCGGTCTTGCCCACGCCGGTGGGCCCGAGGAACAGGAATGACCCGTACGGCCGGTTCGGGTCAGCCAGGCCCGAGCGCGAGCGCCGGATGGCGTCCGCCACCAGGCGCACCGCCTCGTCCTGTCCGACCACGCGCTCGTGCAGGCGCGCCTCCATCTGCAGCAGCTTGTCGCGCTCGCCCTGCATCATCTTGGACACCGGGATGCCGGTGGCGCGAGAGACGACCTCGGCGATCTCCTCCGCGCCCACCTGCGTGCGCAGCAGCTTCGCCTTCGCAGGCGAGCCCGCGGCCGCCGGGGTTTCCCCCTTTTCGGCTTTCTTGAGCTGCGCCTCCAGCCCCGGGATCTTGCCGTACTGGATCTCGGACATGCGCTGCCAGTCGCCCTTGCGCTTGGCCTCCTCCATCGCGAGCTTCAGCTTCTCCAGCTCCTCCTTGATGTGCTGGCTGCCGGCCACCTGCGCCTTCTCGGCCTTCCAGATCTCCTCCAGGTCCGAGTACTCCTTGTCCAGGCGCTGGATCTCGTCCTCGATGAGCGCCAGGCGCTTCTGCGATGCCTCGTCCTTTTCCTTCTTCACCGCCTCGCGCTCGATGCGCAGCTGGATGAGGCGCCGGTCCAGCCGGTCCATGGACTCGGGCTTGGAGTCGATTTCCATCTTGATGCGCGCCGCCGCCTCGTCGATCAGGTCGATGGCCTTGTCCGGCAGGAAGCGGTCGGTGATGTAGCGGTTGGAGAGCTCGGCCGCGGCGACGATCGCCGGGTCGGTGATCTCCACGCCGTGGTGCACCTCGTAGCGCTCCTGCAGGCCGCGCAGGATGGCGACGGTGGCCTCCACCGTGGGCTCGCCCACCAGCACCTTCTGGAAGCGGCGCTCCAGCGCGGCGTCCTTCTCCACGTACTTGCGGTACTCGTTCAGGGTGGTGGCGCCGACGCAGTGCAGCTCGCCGCGCGCCAGCGCCGGCTTCAGCATGTTGCCCGCGTCCATGGCGCCCTCGGCCTTGCCCGCGCCCACCATGGTGTGCAGCTCGTCGATGAAGACGATGGTCTGGCCCGAGTCCTGCGCCAGCTCCTTCAGCACCGACTTCAGGCGCTCCTCGAACTCGCCGCGGTACTTGGCGCCCGCCAGCAGCGCCGCCATGTCCAGCGACAGCACGCGCTTGCCCTTCAGCGTCTCGGGCACCTCTCCGTTCACGATCCGTTGCGCCAGGCCCTCGACGATGGCGGTCTTGCCCACGCCGGGCTCGCCGATCAGGACCGGGTTGTTCTTGGTGCGCCGCTGCAGGATCTGGATGCAGCGGCGGATCTCGTCGTCGCGGCCGATCACCGGGTCGAGCTTGCCCTGGCGGGCGCGGTCGGTGAGGTCGAGGGTGTACTTCGCGAGCGCCTGGCGCTGCGACTCGTCGGCCTGGCCGGAAACGGTCTGGCCGCCGCGCACCTGCTCGATGGCCTTGTCGAGGTTCTTCTTCTCCACGCCGGCCTGCTTGAGCAGCCGGCCGGTCTCGCCCTTGTCGCCGGCGCAGGCGATGAGGAACAGCTCGGAGGCGATGTACTGGTCGCCGCGCTTCTGCGCTTCCTTGTCGGCGACGTTGAGCAGGTTCCCCAGGTCCCGCGACAGGTGCACCTCGCCCGGCGTGCCCTGCACCTTGGGCAGCCGGCCGATGGCCTGCTGCAGCGATTGCTTGAGCGCGTTCGCGTTCCCCCCGGCCTTGGCGACCAGCGACGACACGCCGCCGTCCTCCTGGTTGAGGAGGCTCAGCAGCAGGTGCTGGGGCTCGATCTGCTGGTGGTCCTGGCCAAGGGCCATGCTCTGGGCGTCGGCCAGGGCTTCCTGCAGCTTCGTGGTGAACTTGTCGTATCGCATGGTGCTGATCCCAAGGGTCTTTTTACCCCACCGCAGATGGGGCCTTTTTGACCGGAATCAAGCCCGGGCCCACCCCTCAGGCGAAGGCGCGGTAGCTGGCGAAGCCGAGGATGGTGGCGAGGATGGATCCGGCGAGATGCGCGCCGGAATGCAGCGCCGCGGCGCCGTAGCGCCCGGCCATCAGCAACTCCACGGCCTCCGCCGAGAAGGTCGAGAACGTGGTCATCGCGCCGAGAAAGCCGGTGATGCAGGCCAGGCGCCACTCCGGCGCCAGCGCGGCATGGTCGGCGAAAAACGCGACCGCGACGCCCACCAGGTAGCCGCCGCCGATGTTCGCCACCAGCGTGCCCAGCGGCAGGCCAGAATGACCGGGGTTGAGCCAGGCGGCAAGGCCCCAGCGCGCCCAGGCCCCCAGCACCGCGCCGCCCGCGACCGCGAGGAAGGGCGCGGCCGTCACTTCCAGCGCTCCGCCGCCTGGTCGTCCGACTCACGCGACTCCACCCAGCGCCCGCCCTCCGGCGTCTGCTCCTTCTTCCAGAACGGCGCCCGGGTCTTCAGGTAGTCCATCAGGAACTCGCAGGCGGCGAAGGCATCGCCGCGGTGGCCGCTCGCCACCACCACCAGCACGATCTGGTCGGTGGGCTTCAGCTCACCATACCGATGGATGATGGTGCAGTCGAGGATCTCCCAGCGCGCGCGCGCCTCGGCGAGGATCT
>CAZMDA010000094.1:0-10703 GCA_964564865.1 uncultured Bordetella sp.
ACATCGCCATCTCGCCCTGGGCGAAGTTCACCAGGTGCGTGGCCTGGTAGATCATGACCAGCGCAAGCGCCAGGCTGGCGTAGATGCCGCCGGTGGCGAGGCCGGCGAGGACCTGATGCAGGAAGGCGTCCATGGTTCAGTACCCCAGGTAGGAACGGCGCACCGCGTCGTCCTTCCTGATGTCGGCCGCCGGCCCCGAGAGCACGATGCGGCCGGTCTCGATCAGGTAGGCGCGGTCGGCGAGGTCCAGCGCCATGGCCGCGTTCTGCTCGACCACCAGCATGCTGACCTTTTCCTTCTCGTTCACCGCGCGCAGGATGCCGAACAGCTCGCGCACGATGAGCGGCGCCAGGCCGAAGGAGGGCTCGTCCAGCAGCATCAGCCGCGGGCGCAGCATCAGCGCGCGCGAGACCGCGAGCATCTGCTGCTCGCCGCCCGAGAGCGTGCCGGCCTGCTGCGCGCGGCGCTCCTTGAGGCGCGGGAAGTAGCCGTACATGCGCTCCAGGTCCGCCTCCACCGCGTCGCGGTCCTTGCGGGTGTAGGCCCCGAGGCGCAGGTTCTCCTCGGTGGTGAGCAGGGTGAAGGTGCCGCGCCCGTCGGGAACGTGCGCGATGCCCAGGCGCACGATGTCCTCGGTGGCGCGGCCGTCGATGCGCGCGCCGCCGAAGCGGATCTCGCCCTCGGTCCGCACCATGCCGCACAGCGCCCGCAGCGTCGTGGTCTTGCCGGCGCCGTTGGCGCCGAGCAGGGTGGTGATGGTGCCTTCCTCCATGGCGAAATCCATGCCGTGCAGGACCCGCGTCAGCCCGTAGCCGGCGTGCAGCCCGGTGGCCTCGAGCAGCGCCATCAGGCTGCCCCGCCAAGGTAGGCCTGGATGAGCTCCGGGTGCTGCTGCACTTCCGCGGGCGTGCCTTCGGCGATCTTGCGGCCGAAATTGAGCGCCACCACGCGGTCCGAGATGCCCATCACCAGGCTCATGTGGTGCTCGACCAGCAGCACGGTGAGCGACAGGCGGTCGCGGATGCTGCGGATCAGGCTGCCCAGCGCGCCCACTTCCTCGTGGTTCAACCCGCTCGCGGGCTCGTCCAGGAGCAGCAGCCTCGGTTCGGCGGCGAGCGCGCGCGCCAGCTCGACGCGCTTCTGCGTGCCGAAGGGCAGGTCGGCGACGCGGGTGTCCGCCACCGCATCCAGCTCCAGCAGGCTGACGAGGGCGCGGGACTTCTCCAGCGTCGCGGCGTCCTCGCGCGCCACCGAAGGCAGGCGCAGCGCGTTGGCGAAGAAGCCGCTGCCGGTGCGGCAGTGGCGCCCGACCATGACGTTGTCCAGCACGGTCATGGTGCGGAACAGGGCGAGGTTCTGGAACGTGCGGCCGATGCCCAGCGCCGCGATCCGGTGCCTGGGCAGCCGCAGGATCGAGGTGCCGTCGAAGCGGATGTCGCCGCTGCCGCACTCATAGAGGCGGGACAGGCAGTTGAACAGCGTGGTCTTGCCGGCGCCGTTGGGCCCGATCAGCCCGACGATGCTGCCCGCGGCGACGTCGAAGGTGACGTCGTCGAGCGCGACGATGCCGCCGAAGCGCACCCCCACGCCCTGCACGCGCAGCAACACCCCTGCATCACTCGATCCGATAGACCCTCCTCCATCAGACGATGCGCCCGGCGGCGCGCCGGGCGTTTGCAAATTGCGTCGGATTGTCGGACGATGTTCCCGCCCCGTCAACCAGAATGTCCTCGACCCAGGAAAAGTTCCGGCGGATCAAGGCCACGCCGGCCTACCGCCTCGTCGCCGAAGCGATCGAGCGCCGCATCCTGTCGGGCGACATCCGCCCGGGGGAGCCGATCGGCACCGAGGCCGAGCTGGTGGAGCAGTTCGGCGTCAACCGCTCCACGGTGCGCGAGGGCATCCGCCTGCTGGAGCACGACGGCCTGATCCGGCGCGAATCGAACCGGCGCCTGTCGGTCGGGCTGCCGCACTACGAGCGGCTCGCCACCCGTTCCAGCCGCGCCCTGGTGCTGCACGAAGTGACCTTCCGCGAGCTGTACGAGGCCGCCCTTGCGCTGCAGACGGCGACCATGGAGGGCGCGGTCGAGCGCGCCACGCCGGAGCTGATGGCGCAGATGGAGCAGAACATCGAGCGCACGGCGGCTGCGCTGGGCGACCCGGAGGCGGTGGCGCGGCTCGATGCCGAGTTCCACACCCTGATCGGGAAGGCCTCGGGCAACCGCGTGCTGCAGCTGGCGCGGGAGCCCTCGGACCTGCTGGTGTTTCCCACCACCAAGCTGGTCCTCGCGCGGGTGAAGGAGGGCCCGGCACGCTTGCTGGAGGCCCATCGCATGATGCTGGACGCCATCCGGCGCCGCGACGTCGAGGCGGCCCGGCTCTGGGCACGCCGGCACATCAACGACTGGCGCAAGGGTTTCGAGCGCGCCGGGAACGACATCGACCAGCCGATCGACCGGATCTACCTGAAGGCGTTCGCGTGATCCGGGCCACGATGCAGCGGGTGCCGCTGTCCATCAACCAGCTGCTGGAGCGTGGCGGCAGGCTGTACCCGGAATCGGAGATCGTCAGCCGGCGGCCGGACAAGTCGCTCGTGCGGCACCGCTTCGCCGATTTCCATCGCCGCGCGCGCGGGCTGGCCGCGGCGCTGCTGGCGGCGGGCCTGAAGAAGGGCGACCGGGTCGCCACGCTGTGCTGGAACCACCACGCGCACCTGGAGTGCTACTTCGGCATTCCCGCCGCGGGCGGCGTGATGCACACGCTGAACCTGCGCCTCGCGCCGGACGAGATCGGCTGGATCGCCGGCCACGCGCAGGACCGCTTCCTGGTGGTGGACGACATCCTGCTGCCCCTCTACGAGCAGTTCCGCGACCGGCACCGCTTCGAGCAGGTGATCGTGTTCCCGTTCGGCGGCGCCAAGGTCGCGGCGCCGTACCTGGACTACGAGCAATTCATCGCGCCCGGCGCCGACGGCTTCGACTATGTCGCGCACGGGGAGGACGACCCGGTCGCCATGTGCTACACCTCGGGCACGACCGGCCGCCCCAAGGGCGTGGTCTACAGCCATCGCTCCACGGTGATCCACACCCTGATGGCGAACCAGCCCGACCACTGGGGCCTCAAGGCCACCGACAGCGTGCTGCCGGCCACGCCCATGTTCCACGCCAATTGCTGGGGCGTGCCCTACGCCTGCGTGATGATGGGCATCAAGATGATCTTCCCCGGGCCGCACCTGCACCCGGAGGACCTGCTGGACCTGTTTGCCGCCGAGCAGCCGACCTACGCGCTGGGCGTGCCGACGATCTGGATGTCCATGCTGCAGCTGCTGGACGCGAAGCCGGAGCGCTACCGGCTGCCGCCCCACATGCGCATGCTGGTGGGCGGCGCGCCGGTGCCGGAGGCGATGATCCGCGCCTACAAGCGCCACGGCGCGCAGATCTGCCACGGCTGGGGCATGACGGAGATGAGCCCGCTGGGGACGGTGTCGTACATCAAGCCCGAGCTGCAGCACCTGGGGGAGGACGAACGCATCGGCCGCTATGCCATGGCCGGCGTGCCGGCGCCGATCATGGACATCCGCCTGGTCGCGGAGGACGGCGGCGAGTGCCCGTGGGACGGCCGCAGCGTCGGCGAGGTCCAGGTGCGCGGCCCGTTCATCGCCGGCGGCTACCACGAGGTGCCCAACGAGCCGGAGAAGTTCACCGCCGACGGCTGGCTCAGGACCGGCGATGTCGCCTCGATGGACCCGCACGGCTACCTGCGCATCACCGACCGCACCAAGGACCTGATCAAGTCCGGCGGCGAATGGATCAGCTCGGTGGACATGGAGAACCTGCTCATGGCGCACCCGGCGGTCCAGGAGGCCGCGGTGATCGCGGTGCCGGATCCCAAATGGACCGAGCGCCCGCTCGCCTGCGTGGTGTTCAAGCCGGGGCAATCCGCGACGCCGGAGGACCTGCGCGCGCACCTCTCCACGCGCTTCGTCAAGTGGCAGCTGCCCGACCGCTTCGAGGTGCTCGAGGCGATCCCGCGCACCTCCACCGGCAAGTTCTGGAAGGTGAAGCTGCGGGAGATGTTCCGCCGCTAGCCGGTGGGACGGCGCAGGTAGCGGCCGCGCGGCTTGCCCACGACCCGGCTGCCGTCGTAGACCAGGTTGCCGCGCAGGTAGGTCGCCTTCACCCGCGCCGAGAGCTCGATGCCCTCGAAGGGCGTGTAGCCCTGGGTGGATTCGGAATCCCGCGCGCGGATGGTCCAGGTTTCCCTCGGGTCCACCAGGGCGAGGTCGGCATCGAGTCCCTCGGCGATGTCGCCCTTCGAATTGAGGCCGTAGCGCCGCGCCGGGTTGTAGCTGGTCAGGCGCGCCATGTGGTTGTAGGGCATGCCGCGGCGGCGTCCTTCGGACACCAGCGCCGGCAGCAGGTACTCGGTGCCGCCGAAGCCGGATTTCGCCAGCCAGATGTTGCCGAAGTACTTCTTCGCCACCTTGGTCTCGTGGCGGCAGCAGGCGTGGTCGCTCACCACCCAGTCCACCTTGCCCTCCAGCAGCTTCTGCCACAGGAACTCGACGTCTTCGCGCGGCCGGATCGGCGGGTTCACCTTGGCCAGCACGCCCGACCTGGCGTCGGTGTCCAGCACCAGGTGGCCGATGGTCACCTCGCGCCGGAAGTCGATGTGCGGGAAGGCCTCGGCCATCTGCAGCGCCGCGCCGAGCGCCTTGCGCGAGGACAGGTGCAGCAGGTTGATGTTGGGCAGCGCGGTCTCGTTGGCGAGGTAGGCGGCGATGAACACCGCCAGGCCCTCGGAGTGGGGCGGGCGCGCGGCATGGTAGGCGTGGAGGCCCTTGAGCTTTCCTTCACGCTCGACCTTGTTCGTGTAGGCGGTCATGATCTCGGCCGTCTCGCAGTGCAGCGACAGGCTGATCTGCGAGGCGAGGGCGGGATACTTCTCGCGCGCCGCCTGCACGCCGCGCATGACGAACTCGAAGTGCGCGTAGTCGTAGCGCTCGTCCTCGCCGATCATCAGGAAGTCGCGCTGGCTGTTGGAGCTGCCGTGCAGGCCGTGCGAGCCGTAGAACATGAAGATCTTGAACGAGCTCACGCCGTGCTTCGCGACCAGCTCCGGGATCTCGCGGATATGGGTCGAGTCCATCGGCGCGAGGTGGTAGCCGTAGTCGACGTGGTACCGCCCCTCGGAGATGGACAGCACCTCGGGAAAGAACTTCCGGTACGGCCCGCCCTTGTTGAGGTAGTACTGGCCGGTGCGGAAGTAGTTCAGCATCGAGGTCACGCCGCCCTGCGCCGCGGCGCGGCTCTCGGTGGCCGCGTCCTCGGCCAGGGGCGAGTAGATGCCGGCATGGGTATGCGCGTCCACCACGCCGGGGAAGGCGAGGCGGCCCCTGCCGTCGTGGACCTGCTTCGCGTCCCTCGCCGGGATGCCGCCCGCGATCTTCGCGAACTTCCCGCCCTTGATGGCGATGTCGGCTTCGTGGGCGTCGTGGCCCTGCGGCCGGACGACGCGGACGTTCCGGATGAGGAGGTCGTAGGGGGGCTTCATGAGCGGGAAAGTACTCCAAAACGACCCCAGGGTCTTGCCAGCGGGGGCGAAACAGGCGGTAAACTGCAGCACAGCCATGTCCGAAGCCGACCGCGTCTCCGTCTTCTCCGCGGACAACCGCGCCAATGTCCCGGTCTACCCGGCCGACGTCTTCGTCATCACCCGGCAGGGCAGCGCGCAGATCGAGCAGGGCGGCACCTCGCTGCCGGCGGACGCCCTGACCATCCTGGTGGCGCTGGACGGCGAGATCGCGGTGGGCGACCTCGAGGAGAAGCTGCCCCATATCAAGCCCGAGGCGGTGCGCGACCTGCTGCGTTCGCTGCTGGCGGCGAAGTTCATCCGCCCCGCGACCGTCGAGGAAACCACCGGCTTCGATTTCGAGACCTTCCTCAAGGCCATGGCGGCGGAGGAGACGCTGACGCCCGGCGCCATGGCGAGCGCGCAGCGCGAGGCCGGGGACGGCGCGCCCGCGCTGCAGAAGCGCGGCTACTACGTCAGCATCGCGCGCAAGGCGGTCAAGCCGCGCGCGCTGCGCCCCGGGGAGAAGCTGGAGGTCTTCGCGGTCGAGGACGATCCCGACATGGCCGCGCTGCTGCGCCGGATCCTCGAGGAGCAGGGCTTCAAGGTCAGCGCCGCCGCGAACCGCGCCGAGGTGATCGCGCGCCTGCGGGTGTCGCCGATGCCGGACCTGGCGCTGCTCGACGTCAACCTGCCCGACACCAACGGCTTCGACATCCTGCACAACCTGAAGGCGCACCCGGCCCTGCGGGCGATGCCGGCGATCATGGTCACCGCCGAGGCGAAGCGCGAGAGCGTGCTGCGCGGGCTGGTGGGCGGCGCCGACGGCTACATCACCAAGCCGTTCGAGCGCGAGACGCTGGTGGCGGGGGTGAACGCGGTGCTGGGCCTCGCGGCCTGAAGCCGTCGCGCGGCTGACGCAGTGAAGACCCGCAGCGGCCTGCGGCGCTGGTTGCCGACGCGCGAATCGCTCCTGCAGCGGCGCAGCCTGCGCTGGCTGGGGCCGCTGCTGACGCGCGCCTGGCTGTGGCAGTTCAACCGGCGCCGCGTCGCGGCCGGGATCGGCATCGGGGTGTTCTTCGGCTTCCTGATCCCGGTGCTGCAGATCGCGCTGTCCGCGGTGTTCGCGCTGCTGCTGCGGGCCAACCTGCCCGCGGCGGTCGTGAGCACGCTGGTATCCAACCCGTTCACCTACGCGCCGATCTTCATCGCCGCGTATCAGCTCGGCCAGGTGCTCCTGGGCGAGGTTCCGGACGAGGCGCAGGCAGCGGCGCTCGGCGCACAGGCCGAGCAGCTGGACATGCTCGCCGACAGCTGGTGGGAGCGGTTCGCGGCCATCGGCAAGCCGCTCATGCTCGGCCTGTCGGTGTTCGCCGTGATCGGCGGCGTCTCGGCCTATGCCGGCACGCTGCTGCTGTGGCGGATCGCGGTGGTGCTGAAGCGGCGCCGGCGGACGCGAGGGCGCTAGAACCTGCGGCGGGAAGGGGTGGCTCCTCGACCTGGACTCGAACCAGGGACCTGCGGATTAACAGTCCGACGCTCTACCAACTGAGCTATCGAGGAATCGTGCGGCCGTGCCGTCGCTCGAAGGGGCCGGATTATATAGGAAAAGCCCCGCGGTTTTCTACTGCCGGATCACCTTGGCGATGGCGTCCGCCACGTAGTCGATGTTCTTCGTCGTCAGGGCCGCGACGCAGATCCGCCCGGTCTCGATGGTGTAGATGGAGAACTCGCTGCGCAGGCGCAGGACCTGCTCCCGGGTCAGCCCGGAATACGAGAACATGCCGCGCTGCTGCAGGATGAAGGAGAAGTCCGCGCCGGGAACGCGCCGGTGGATCCCCTCCACCAGCGCGGTGCGCATGGCCTTGATGCGGTCGCGCATGGCGCCCAGTTCCTTGTCCCATTGCGCGCGCAGGTCCGGGCTGCCCAGCACCTTCGCGACGATGGCGCTGCCGTGGGTCGGGGGATTCGAGTAGTTGGTGCGCACGACGCGCTTGAGGTGCGAGAGCACCCGCGCCGCCTCGTCCGCGCTGCCGGTGACGATGCTCAGGGCGCCGGCGCGCTCGCCGTAGAGCGAGAAGGACTTGGAGAAGGAACTCGCCAGCAGCACCGGGTGCATGGCCTCGGCGAACAGGCGCGGGGCGTAGGCGTCGGCGTCGATGCCCTCGGCGAAGCCCTGGTAGGCCAGGTCGAGGAACGGCACGATGCCGCGCGCCCTGACCACGTCGAGCACCTGGCGCCACTGCGCCTGGGTCAGGTCGACGCCGGTCGGGTTGTGGCAGCAGGAATGCAGCACGGCGACGTCGCCGGCCGGCACCCGCTTGAGCGCGCCCAGCATGCCCTCGAAGTCCAGGCCGTGGGACTTCGGGTCGTAGTAGGGGTACTCCTTCACCGGGAAGCCGGCGAACTCGAACAGGGCGCGGTGGTTCTCCCAGCTGGGGGTGCTGATCCAGGCGGTCGCGCCCGGGTTGACCAGGCGCAGGAAGTCGGCGCCGACCTTGAGGCCGCCCGAGCCGCCGATGGCCTGGATCGTGACGACGCGGTTCTCCCGCACCGCGGCCGATGCCGGGCCGAAGACGAGATCGCGCACCGCCTTGTCGTACGCGGCGAGGCCGTCGATCGGCAGGTAGGACTTCGGCGCGCCGCTGCTGACGCGGGTGTCCTCGGCTTCGCGCACGCACTCGAGCAGCGGCACCTTGCCGTCGTCGTCGGTGTAGACGCCGACCCCGAGGTTCACCTTCTTCGGATTCTGGTCGGCGACATAGGCCTCGGTGACGCCCAGGATCGGGTCCTTGGGCGCCATCTCGAGCGCCGACAGCGGGGAGGGCAGGTGCGGAGCGTTCATCTGCTAGACTCGACGACTTTTTTGCATAGCACCATTTTACCCGTGGATCTCGCTTTTCCCAATAGCCCGTACAAGCTGCACCAGCCGTACGCGCCGGCCGGGGACCAGCCCGAGGCCATCGCCAAGCTGATCGAGGGGGTGGAGGACGGCCTCGCCTTCCAGACCCTGCTGGGGGTGACGGGTTCCGGCAAGACCTACACCATGGCCAACGTGATCGCCCGGCTCGGACGGCCGGCCCTGGTGCTCGCGCCCAACAAGACCCTGGCGGCGCAGCTGTACGCCGAGTTCCGCGAGTTCTTCCCCGAGAACGCGGTCGAGTACTTCGTCTCGTACTACGACTACTACCAGCCCGAGGCCTACGTCCCGTCCAAGGACCTGTACATCGAGAAGGACTCCTCGATCAACGAGCACATCGAGCAGATGCGCCTGTCGGCGACCAAGTCCCTGATGGAGCGGCGCGACTGCGTCATCGTCGCCACCGTGTCGGCGATCTACGGCATCGGCGACCCCTCCGAGTACCACGGCATGATCCTGCACCTGCGCCAGGGCGAGAAGATGGCGCAGCGCGACGTCATCGCGCGCCTGGTGGCGATGCAGTACGACCGCAACGACCTGGACTTCCGCCGCGGCACCTTCCGCGTGCGGGGCGAGGTGATCGACGTCTTCCCGGCCGAGCACGCCGAGCACGCGGTGCGGATCACGCTGTTCGACGACGAGATCGAGGCCCTGCAGCTGTTCGACCCGCTCACCGGGCGGGTGCTGCACGGCATCGCGCGCTTCACGGTGTATCCCTCCAGCCACTACGTCACGCCGCGCGAGACCACGCTGCGCGCGATCGAGGCCATCAAGGCCGAGCTGCGCGAGCGCAGCCAGCATTTCGTCGACGCGAAGAAGCTGGTCGAGGCGCAGCGCATCGAGCAGCGCACCCGGTTCGACCTGGAAATGCTGGTGGAACTCGGTTTCTGCAAGGGCATCGAGAACTACTCGCGCCACCTGTCGGGCCGCAAGCCCGGGGAGCCGCCGCCGACGCTGATCGACTACCTGCCGCCGGACGCGCTGATGATCATCGACGAGAGCCACGTCACCATCGGCCAGCTGGGCGGCATGTTCAAGGGCGACCATTCGCGCAAGGTGAACCTGGTGGAGTACGGCTTTCGCCTGCCCTCGGCGCTGGACAACCGGCCGCTCAAGTTCGCCGAGTTCGAGCAGGTGGTGCGCCAGACCATCTTCGTCTCCGCCACCCCGGCCGACTACGAGGCGCAGAAGTCGGCGCAGGTGGTGGAGCAGGTGGTGCGGCCCACCGGCCTGGTGGACCCGCCGGTGGAGGTGCGGCCGGCGGCCACCCAGGTGGACGACCTGCTGTCGGAGATCGGCAAGCGCGTGGCGCGCAACGAGCGCGTGCTGGTGACCACGCTCACCAAGCGCATGGCCGAGGAACTCACCGAGTATTTCGCCGAGCACGGCGTCAAGGTGCGCTACCTGCACTCCGAGGTGGAGACGGTCGAGCGCGTCGAGATCCTGCGCGACCTGCGGCTGGGCGAGTTCGACGTCCTGGTGGGGATCAACCTGCTGCGCGAGGGCCTAGACCTGCCGGAGGTGTCGCTGGTCGCGATCCTGGACGCCGACAAGGAAGGGTTCCTGCGCTCCGAGCGCTCGCTGATCCAGACCATCGGTCGGGCCGCGCGCCACATCAACGGCGCGGCCATCCTCTATGCCGACCGCGTCACGGATTCAATGAAGCGCGCCATCGCCGAGACCGACCGGCGGCGCAACAAGCAGGTCGCGTTCAACCTGAAGCACGGCATCACGCCCAAGGGCGTGTTCAAGCGCATCAAGGACATGATCGACGGCGTCTACGACAGCGCGCAGGTGGCCGAGGAGATGGCGGTCGCGGAGGCCGAGGCGCGCTACGAGGCGATGAGCGAGAAGCAGGTCGCCCGGGAGATCAAGGCGCTGGAGAAGCAGATGCTGGACCACGCCCGCAACCTCGAGTTCGAGAAGGCGGCGAAGGCAAGGGACCGGCTGGCGGAAATCCGCAAGCGGCTGTTCGGCATCGAGCCGGCCGCCGGGTAGTTCCGGCGGCCGGGCAGGGCCGCGCGCTACTTGTTGCGGGTTTCCACCTGCATGAGCTCGGTCTCCTCGGCCGCCGGCTTGGGCCGCTCGCGGCGCGGGCGGCCCAGCGGCACCACCTCGGGTTCCACCACGACCTGCTTCGCCTTCGACGAGTCCGTCTCGACCATCTGCAGGCCGGCTTCGGACAGCAGTTCCTTCGGATCGATCCTGGGCA
>CAZMDA010000095.1:0-10690 GCA_964564865.1 uncultured Bordetella sp.
ACGAGCGCCAGCGCGAGCATGTGCTGCGCGAGCAGATGCGCCAGATCCAGAAGGAGCTGGGCGACGACGCCGAGACCGAGGCCGAGACCGAGGACCTGAAGAAGGCCATCGACGCGGCGGGTTTCCCGGAGGACGTGGCCAAGCAGGTCAGGAAGGAGTTCAAGCGCCTGAAGCGCATGGGCGAGAGCTCGGGCGAGGCCTCGATGCTGAGGACGTGGCTCGAGTGGATGACCGAGCTGCCCTGGCAGCCCGAGCCGCAGCCGGCGATCGACATCGCCGCCGCGCGCGCGGTGCTGGACGAGGACCACCACGGCCTGGACAAGATCAAGAAGCGGATCCTGGAGTACCTGGCGGTGCGGAAGCTCAACCCCGCGGGCAAGAGCCCGATCCTGTGCTTCGTCGGGCCCCCGGGCGTGGGCAAGACCTCGCTCGGGCAGTCCATCGCCAAGGCGACGGGCCGCAAGTTCCAGCGCGTGGCGCTGGGCGGCACGCATGACGAGGCCGAGATCCGCGGCCACCGGCGCACCTACATCGGCGCGCTGCCGGGCAACGTCATCCAGGCGGTCAAGCGCGCGGGCTCCAACGCCGGCGTGCTGATGCTGGACGAGATCGACAAGCTGGGCGCGGGCGGCTTCCACGGCGATCCGTCGAGCGCGCTGCTGGAGGTGCTCGATCCGGAGCAGAACGCGAAGTTCCGCGACAACTACCTCGGCGTGGACTACGACCTGTCGCGCGTGATGTTCATCGCCACCGCGAACCAGCTGGACACCATCCCCGGCCCGCTTCGGGATCGCATGGAGATCATCCAGCTCCCCGGCTACACCGCCGAGGAGAAGCTCGAGATCGCGAGGAAGTACCTCGTCAAGCGCCAGATGGAGTCCAACGGCCTCAAAGAGGGACAGGCCACGATTTCCGACGAGGCGCTGCGCGCCATCATCGAGGACTACACCCGCGAGGCGGGCGTGCGCAGCCTCGAGCGGCAGGTAGGCGCCGTGCTGCGCTCGGCGGCGATGAAGATCGCCGAAGGCGGCGTGGAGCATATCGCCATTGACGAGCCGGACCTGCACGCCATCCTCGGGGCGAAGAAATTCGAGAACGAGCTTGCGCAGCGGACTTCCGTCCCAGGAGTGGCCACGGGCCTGGCGTGGACGCCGGTGGGCGGCGACATCCTCTTCATCGAGGCCTCGAAAGTGCCGGGCTCGGGCAAGCTGATCCTGACCGGGCAGCTGGGCGAGGTCATGAAGGAGTCCGCGCAGGCGGCGCTGACGCTGGCGAAAGGGCACCTGGGGGAAAGCTTCGACAAGCTGGACATCCACGTCCATGTGCCTGCCGGAGCGACCCCGAAGGACGGCCCTAGCGCGGGCGTCGCGATGTACCTGGCCATCACCTCGCTGATGACCGGCAGGCAGGTCCGGTCCGACGTCGCCATGACCGGCGAGATCTCCCTGCGCGGGCTGGTGATGCCGATCGGCGGGGTGAAGGAAAAGGTCCTGGCCGCGCTGCGCGCCGGCATCAAGACCGTGATGCTGCCGAAGAGGAACGAGAAGGACCTCGAGGACGTGCCCGCGTCCGCCAAGGAGAAGCTGGCGTTCGTGTTCCTCGAGCGGGTCGAGGACGCGGTCGCCTGCGCCATCGGCGAGCTGCCCCGGAAATCAGGGACGGACCACGATTTCCGGGAAGAGGGGGAGCGGAGGGCGGCTTAGGGCGGGTATCGGCTAGTCAAGACCAGTCGACAAGCTCAAAGCGCTTGCCGTTCTTGAATCGAAGGACTGAGAAATCCCGCACATCAAGCGTGAGGATCTGCCGCAAGCCGGTGTGCTCGGCCAACCATACCAGTGAAGCGTCGGCAAAGTCGATGTCACAGTTCGAGTACTTCCTGATCGTCGCAGCGAGCTCGGGGTAGCTCGAGACTGGCACCTCCGCGACCTTAATGCGCCCCTCCTCGATGACCCGAAGAAGATTGAGCCGCCACTCCACATGCAGGAAATGACACGACTCCACGATGATCGGGGAAGTCGTGATCAGTTCGCCTTCGAAACCATCCGCAAACCGGGTCGCGCGCGGGTGACAGGGGTCGGCCCTACGGCCCAGCGCCACGAAGAAGCCGGTATCCGCAATGACTCGCCGCACGCCTTACTTCACGATCTTGCGGGTGCGCAACAGCCTCTTGGTGTGACGCGCAATATCTCCCGGTCGCGAATCGCTTCCAATCAGGCGACGGAACAGCGGATCCTGGCTTAGTGGAACGAGCTTGCCATCCAAAAGCTCCTCGAGCGCGAACTTGACGGCTTCGCTCCTGGTGACCTTGTTGGTCACGCAATAGTCGGCGAGCTTTTGCTCGATGCGAGGGGGAAGGCGGATCGAGATTGGCATGGTTGGTGTATTACAGATGCCGAGTATTGTAGTACATCCTCGGGCTGGCTGCGTGACCTGGTCGAGCGTTCGGCATCATGCCAGCGCGAGATGCCGTTTCGGCCGCCGGGGTAGTGGCAAGACAGCATAGCCGGCAAGCGTTTGCCTTGCCCGAGGCGCCCTGCGCAGCTGCGCCAGCAGTGACCTCGCGACATCCATGCATTCGTCGAACGCCATGGGCACCGTCATGGTGTCGAGCGCCTCGTACTGCTCCTGAAGCAGGTCTGTTCCCGATTCAAGCCTCCGGGCGAGGGCTTCCATGCGGTATTCCAAGATGTGCTCGATCTGCGCGATCGCCTTTGGTTCGGCGCGCGCCACGTAGGCGAGGTCGAAGAAATCCCTGGCGGTGAACGCGTAGGCCCGATGCCACAGCTTCTTGCCGAGGACCTCGGCCGATGTCTCCACGGGGATCTCGCGGCCGATCAGGGTTTCCCGGGTCACCGGAACGGGTGTGATGTGCCTGGAAACGATGAAATCGACCTGCCCTTCGGGGAAGTAGAGCTTCACGTACGTCGCGCCCTCGGCATAGTCCGGCGTGAGCGACTCTGCCACGGGATTGAGGCGCGGCGTCAGCAGGCCCAGGACCTGGGGATCGGGGACGAAGATGTCGATGTCCTCGCTGCGGCGATGCCCGTGGCGGAGCATCAGGGCGGTGCCGCCGCCCAGGCTCCACTCCCGGGCAAGCGAACCGGCGGATGCCGCCGACCTCAGTACGACCAGCGCTCGAGCAAGCAGGGTCTCCCAGGTGCTCATCTCCCCTCCAGGCATGCCTTTACAGTACGCAACGCGCCAAGCGCTTCCGCGATGACAAGCGCATTCGCCCGGACGCGCTCGTGTCCCATGTACTTGCCAACCTCATGCACCACGCCGCGCAGCACGGGCGGAGGCGCTTCCTCGAGGAGCGTCCGCAGGTGCGGCCGCCGGCCGCGAGGGATGCGGCCCGAAATCAACGCCCGCATCAGCTCGCCTTCGGTCATCTTCTCCCGGTAGCTCGAGTTTGCCGAACCCAGCGCCATGCGCACGTAGTTCGGCCGTCGCGCCAGCGGGCGGACATGCAGGTCCAGCCCCAGCTCCTCGAGGAGCGACTGGACTTTCCGGATGCCGAGATCGGGGACCAGGCCGTTCTCCAGTTGGTTGACCGTCGTGCGGGACAGGTCGATTCGCTTCGCGAGGGCGTCCTGCGTCGTGCCCTTCGCGAGGCGGGCTTTGCGGATGATAGAGCCGAGTTCGGGCAGGAGCATGGATGGATTGTCCGCAATGGTCCAAAGATGTGCAACATATTTAACAAACATCCCTTTTCGTCGTATCCGCGCAACACGCGCGTCTATACCCGCTTGCCGCGGCGTCCCATGCTCGATACAGTCCGCGCCTTTTCCCGGCGGCGTCCTGCATCCCGATCTTGAAAGCGCCTGATCTTCGCAACGTTCTCATGCAGTACTTTGCGCCCGCAGCCCTGGAAGCGCTTGTCGTCCGGCGCGCGCGATTCCCGCAATGGATGCGGCCCGACGTAGAGAACGCTGTCCGCACCGTTGTGGGCGAGGGCTCCGAGCCGCGCTTCTATGCCCCCAGCATGCGCCGATCGACGTCCCGTTTTCGCTTCCCGGACCTCTTCGAGGAAGGCTGTCGCGTCGCCACTGACGGCGCGGCCGTGTTCGACGAGGTCGACATTGGCGAGTCGGTGCACGTTCCCTGCGTCCAGCGCGGAATCTGGCTTGCCGCGCCTGGTGGGGAGCGCATCGCTGTCCTGATCGAGGTCATGGAAGGGTTGCGGCGCACGGCCATTCGCGTCGAGGTCGCCTCCGCCCCGACTGGTGAAGCGCGCGCGGAGTCGATGCTCGGTTCCATTCGCGCGCTGGCGGAGAATGCGGCCACCTTCCGAGGCAGAGTGCTCGCGCCTTCAGAGCCCGAGTACGCGTTCGACGACGATGGGATCACCTTGCGTCGCACGCATGTCGCGCCGGTGGGCAGGGAGGAGATCGTGCTCGCGCCCGGGCTGCTGGAACTGGTGGAGCGCAACACCATCGGCTTCGCTGCCCAGCGTGGCGCTGATTCGCCTCGGCATGTCTCCGACCAAGGGCATCCTGCTCTACGGCCCGTCTGGCACCGGCAAGACCCTGCTGGTGCGCTACCTGGTCACCGCGCTGGCATCGCATACGCGGCTCATGCTTGCGGGCGACAAGCTTGCCTACCTGGGTGACACCGTTGAGGCGGCAAACCTGCTCGCGCCTTCGGTGGTGGTGATCGAGGACGTCGACCTGGTCGCGGCGCATCGCGATGGGCCGTATCAAGGCACGCCGGCGGTGCTGAATCGCCTGCTCAATGACATGGATGGCGCCGGGCAGGAAGCGGAGATCCTCTACATCCTGACGACCAACCGGCCGGAGGTCCTTGAGCCTGCGCTCGCCGCCCGCCCGGGCCGGGTCGACCAGGCGATCGCCATCGGACTGCCCGAGGAAGCCGAGCGGCTCAAGCTGCTGAGGCTCTACACGCGGCAAGCCGGTGCGAGCGAGGAGATCCTTCGCGCCGTGTCCAGGAGAAGCGGTCGGGTGAGCCCGGCGTTCCTCAGGGAGATCGCGCGGAGGGCGATGCAGGAGATGCTGTCCCGGCGCGGCACCGAGCTCGATCTCGCCGACTTCGAGCAAGGCTTCGCGGACATGCTCGGGGCGCAGGGAAAAGTGACGGCTCGACTGCTGGGGGCTGAAAGCTTCGGGTTCGTCGCCTGAAGAGGGTGAAGGGCGGCGGCCAGGGCGGAATGTGGACGATCGGTAACATCTCCTCGGCCGCATGGGCGCGCAGAGCAGACGGACGAAGAGTGCGGTTCCTAGGGCTTGGAACGTCGGCGCGCTCGATAGCTCGTATCGCGATTCGCGATCGATCGGCAAGAACCTGAATCACGTGGCAGTTCTCTCGTGCGGCCCTCCGCTGCCTCACCTGCATTGAGAGAAGCGTGTGAGGGGAGTAGCCTCACGGGAATGACCCATCTGGAAAGAACAAAGGCTCGGTAGAACCACTGGGGTGCATGCCGAATGATGGCGCTTTACTTGTTGCTGGTAATAGGGATCTGGGGCGGACTTTCGGTGCTGCTCATCAAAGTCTGGCAACGCCTTCGGTCGCGAGAGGCACTTTCCAAGCGTGCTGTAAATGGCGTATGCGGTGCAATTGCAGTGATTTGGTTCGGTGGATCGGCCTGGATCGGGGGTGGGCGGATTCTCTACTACGACATGCAGGTTGATCGTATGTGCCGAGTGGATGGAGGGATAGTCATTTTTGAGACCGTTGAACTCCCCGCACATGACTACGAAATGTACGCGAGAAAGAACTGGTCCTTGCCATCCAAGTCCCGATCGAACGAGGAAGACCTTTATGTCGTGGAGCGCATGACACGCATCTACCGACTCGAAGAGCCTAGAGTATCGCGTACGCAATACCAGATCATCAGGCGCAGTGACGGAAAGGTTCTTGGAACGCTGACGTCGTATGGTCGAGGCGGGGGCGATCTACCCGGACCATGGCATGGAACAAGCTACAGGTGCCCGAGAACGGGCACGGTGCCAGCGCTGGAGACCTCGATCTTCCAGAAGTCAGTTCGCCAATGACATCAGTTCGCGATCTATATGTTGGTGCTGAACTTGCATTGGCTAGCTATTCGGAACTGTCGGCAGGAATACTAGGCACGGAGTATGAGAATGCGTTGAAGGCTGAAGACAACGGAATGTCTAGCGCGCAGGCAAAGCGGTTTGCGCAGAACTGGAAGGTTATTGATCAGTACACCCACAGCGAGACAGTTCCGATCATTGGCGAGTTTGGTGTACCTACCGGCCAGGAGGCAACAGTTAGCAATGGGTTGTCCGCCACGGTTTTTGAAGATATCGCTACCCAAAGGCGTTACCTGGCTATTCGCGGCACGGACTCATGGTCGCTTTCTGATATCACCGCGGATGCGGGCATTCTCCTGCACGGGACACCCAATCAATCGGATCAGTTTCGCACCCTGCTCGAGAGAGTTGAGATCTGGCAGGCTTCCAGCGTCCTCCCTGCCACGTTCACGGTAACAGGGCATTCGTTGGGCGGTTGGCTCGCTGCGGGTTTGGCAAGCACGCTAGGCTCGGTTGTCGAGCACGCCTTTATTCAGAATGCACCTGGGGTGGAGGGTGTCCATGGGGACGTTCAGCAGTTACTAAGTGCCGCGCTAGGGTTGCCGTTGCCGGCAGTTAATGTTGATCGTGTGTCCAACCTGCGAGCAAGTTCTGGACTGTCCATGATTGCCGGGCTTGGAGTTCCCGTCTCGTCTCCAGTTGCGGTTGAAATAGAGGCCGCTGGCGGTCTGGGATTCGGCAATCACAGTATTCGTAGGCTCGCGGATTCACTTGCACTCTACGACGCTCTTGCACAGATCGCGCCGAATCTAACGATGGGGGATATTGGGGCTTTGTTGCGCGCGAGTAGTGAGCGGAATGCGTTCACATTGGACGCCGGACTGAACGCTCTGCGGGTGACATTGTTGGGAGGCATCGCCTCAGCGGTTCCGGCGGTAACGGATGAACGCGATGCGCTCTTTCTTGACCTGCACGGTCTTGTTGACAGCCCCGCCTACCGCACCCTCGCCGGAAGTACGTCTCTTCGCGTGCTGGCCGGCACCGACGCTGCGACCCTGACGACGCAGGCGAAATCCGACTTCGGCCGCTTCCTTGCGGTCCACTACCTCCTGCCCTTTGCCTTGGAGGGAACAAGCAGCGTCCTGATCGATGCCCATTCCGATCTGTATGCCCGCTGGAGCGCCGACCGCCTCAAGCGAATAGATGGCAGGAGCGATCTCGAATTCAGCGACGCGTACCTCGCTGACCGAGGGCAGATGCTGGCGTTCCTGATGCAGGGGAACAGCATCGATTCCACATCGGTTGCGTCGAACCAGTTCAGCGATCAGGTGGTGTACCGGGACCTCGGAAGTCTTCGCGCGGGTTCGAGCGGCGTCGTTGGCCCGACCGAGGTCAACGTACACCCCACAGGCGCGATCTCCCTTCCCAATGGCCTGCATACGCGCGTTTTCGGGTTCGGCACCGACGCCACGGACACGGTCAAGGGCCGCGAGAACACCGACCGCCTCTACGGCGGCCGCGGCTCCGACACCCTCATCGGCGCTGGCGGCAACGACCACCTCGAAGGCGGCACCGGCGCGGACCAGCTCCACGGCGGCCGCGGCTTCGACACCTACCTCGCCGATTGGGGCGACTCGATCACCGATACCGTGGAAGCCACCCCGGGCGGCGTGATCTACGCCGGCCCGAACCAGATCCTCCTCACCGGCGGCACCCGCAAGGAGGGCGAGCGCTGGTTCACCGGCGCCGACGGCTTCGTCTACTGGGAACGCGAAGACGGCGCCATCAGCGTCTTCGGCCCCGACGGTGCCGCGCCCCTGCTCATCGCCCCGCCCGGGACGCAGGTCCCGGGCCGCGGCATCGTGGACGGCAACCGCGTCTCCGGCCGCCCCGACCTGGGCATCCGCCTCGTCACCGAGCGCGCCGAGGGCCTGGGTTCCGTCGCCGGATCGGGCAGCCGCGGCACCGTCCTAGCGCTGTGGGACCTCGCGCGCACCTGGCGGCCGTTCGCGGATCCGCTCGCGCTGGACCTGGATGGCGACGGTTTCGAGACCATCGGCAACGTGTCGGGCGAGATGGTCCTGTTCGACCATGCCGGCGGCGGCGTGCGCACCGGCACGGGCTGGCTCACCGGCGGCGACGCGTGGCTGGCGCTCGACCGCGACGGCGACGGCCTGATCCTGAGCGGCGCGGAACTGTTCGGCGTCGATACGCCGCTGCCGGGCGGCGGCAAGGGCGCCGACGGGTTCGCCGCTCTGCGGCCGATGGACACGAATGGCGACGGTGTCGTCGACGCAGCCGACGCGCCGCTGGATGCCTGGCAGGTTCCGCAGGACGTGGACGCCGACGGCCTGGTGGTGGCGGGCGAGTCGGGCGGCGCGAGCTTCGCCAACCTGCTGCTCTGGCGGGACGAGAACCTGAACGGGTTCTCGGAGCCCTATGAACATGTATCGCTGGCGCAGGCCGGCATCGCGCGCATCCGGCTCGATGCGACGGCGGACGGGCGCGTCCTGGGCGGAGGAAACCGCCTGCTGCTCGCGGCGGATTTCGAGCGCGGCGACGGCACGACCGGCCGTGCGGGCGCGCTGGACCTCGTCCGGGAGACTTTCCTGCGCGACTTCCTGCACGCGCCGTCGGCCGCGCCGGCAGGCGACGCGCTGCCTAACGTGGCGGGAGCGGGCGAGGTCCGGGATCTCCAGGAAGCGGCGGCGGAGTCGCCGGCGCTGGCGGCCGCGGTCCGCATCGCGGCGACGGCGCCGACCAGAGAGGCGCAACTCGCCGCCATTCCGGCGGCGGTGGACCTCTGGGCGGGGAGCTCCGGCATGGCGACCGGGACCCAGGCCGCGTTCGCGCGCCCGGACGAAATGGTTCTCTACTACCAGTTCAGTGATCTCAGCCCGATCCTGCCGTGGGCGTCGCAGTCCGGTTCCTTCCAGCTCCCGGATCAACTGGATGCGGGGTGGTTCGCGAGCCACCAGTCCGCCGAATACCTCGACCGGCAGAGGAAGATCGAGGCGCTCGAGCGCTTCACCGGCCAGACCTATGCCGACGTGGCGCGGCAGACGGCATCGACGCTTCATGCCGCAGATGGCCGGCCTCTGAGGATCGCGCCGGTCTGGATCGGGGCCGAGAACTGGGCTTACCTCGAGCAGGCCTACGACGCGTTGGTCGAGACCGCCTACCAGGGCATCGCGATCCAGACGCGCCTCGAACCGTACGTGGCGGCCGCGCTGCGGGGGCAGGCCGCGGGCGGCTATGCAGAAGTGGAGGCGCTGTTCGAGGCGCGCCGCGCGGCTGATCCGCGGGCCGCGATCGGCGACCTGGTCGACCTCGCGCGCGCGGCCGGCGTCGAACTGGTGGAGCGTGGCTGGGTGGGCCTGCCGGTGATGCTGGAGGCCTGGCTGCGCGAGGCACGCGAGGATCCGTCGCTCGCGCCGGCCCTGGCTGAGCTCGGCGTCGCGTTCCGCGACAACTATGCCATCAGGGGATCCGGCGCCGGGGATGTCCTGCTCGGCTCCGGTTGGATGCCGCCTTTCCCTGGCGGCGTCCGCCTGACCGAAGGCGGTTTCGGCAACGACCTTGTCTTTGGCGGCGAGGCCACCGAGACGACGCTGTCCGACGGCCCCGGCCGCGACCTCGTCATGGGCGGCGCGGAGGCGAACATCCTGCTGGGCGGGCCGGGCCGCGACATCTTCCTGTTCGGCCGCGGCTCGGGCCGGGACACGCTGCAGCCGGCGAACCTCGCGCAGTTCACGCTGGCGCTCGATCGCGACGTGCTCCAGTTCCTCCCCGGCGTGGCGCCCGAGGATGTGACGGTCCGGCGCGTGGGCGACGCACATTCCGGCCTGGGTGCGGTGGCGTTCCGGATCAACGGCACCGACGACGTGTTCATAGACCGCTGGTTTGCCTACGCGGACGTCACGGAAGCCGGCTACCGGTCGCTCGAGAGCGCGCGGTTCGCCGACGGCACGTTCTGGAACGCGGCGATGATTCAGCAGAAGCTGCTGGAGGGGAGCGACGCCTCCGAGCCCGCGTCCACCGTGGTGCCGGGGCTGCGCGGCTTCGAGGACCGCGATGACGTCATCTCCGGCCACGGCGGCGACGACGGCCTGATCGGGCTGGGTGGCAGCGACACCCTGCTGGGCGGTGAAGGCAACGACACGCTCGAAGGCGGCGCCGGGAACGACGTCCTGGACGGCGGTCCGGGCGACGACCGTCTTTACGGCGGCTTCGGCGTGGATACGTACGTGCTGGACCGAGACGGTGGGACGGACTGGATCATCCGGGGCAACTACATCACCTGGGCAGGGACGGACAATGATCCCGTGCTGGACGTGGTTCGGGTGGCCGACGGGATCACCCAGGACGAGGTGCTGCTGCAGCGCCAGGCCGGCCTGCTGCGCATCCTGCTCGCGGACGGCAGCGCGGAGCTGCTGGACGGCGGCAACCCGCTCAATCCGCACTACCAGGCCGGCGATGGCCATGCGCCGAGCATCGGCCGCATCGAGTTCGCGGACGGGTCCTTCTGGGACGCGCAGGCGATCCGGGAACGGTCCCTGCTCGGCGCGACCGGCGGCCCGGACACGATCGTGGGATTCCATGGCGCGAACGACACGCTGCGCGGACTCGCGGGAGACGACACGCTGGTGGGCCTGGGCGGCGATGACATCCTGGAGGGCGGC
>CAZMDA010000096.1:0-10418 GCA_964564865.1 uncultured Bordetella sp.
TCGATCACCGTGAACATGAAGAGCGCCGAGGGCAAGCAGGTGTTCGTCGACCTGCTGAAGAAATGCGACATCATCATGGAGAACTTCGGCCCGGGCGTGCTCGACCGCTTCGGCTTCACCTGGGAGCGGATCCACGAGATCAACCCGAAGATCGTGATGGGCTCGATCAAGGGCTTCGGCTCCAGCGGCCCGTACGCGGAGTTCAAGGCCTACGAGAACGTGGCGCAGGCGATGGGCGGGGCGATGAGCACCACCGGCGTGCCCGACGGCCCGCCCTTCGTCACCGGGGCGCAGATCGGCGACTCCGGCACCGGCCTGCACCTGGCCATCGGCCTGCTCGCGGCGCTGCGCCAGGCCGAGAAGACCGGCCAGGGCCAGTACGTCGAGGTGGCGATGATGGACGGCGTCATGAACCTGTGCCGCGTCAAGTTCCGCGACCACCAGCGGCTGCAGCATGGCGAGCTGCCGGAGTACTCGGTGCCGACCTACAAGGAGATGGGCGAGGTGCCGCGCGCCGGCAACGATTCCGGCGGCGGCCAGCTCGGCAACGCGATCCACTGCAAGCCGCACGGCGCCAACGACTGGCTGTACATCGTGGTGCAGGAGGCGGTGTGGGAGGCGCTGGCGAAGCGAATCGGGCCCGAGGTCGGCAAGCCGGACCTCGCCACCGACCCGCATTTCTCCACCATCGGCAACCGGCGCAAGAACCAGCAGCTGATGTGGACGCTGATCAACAAGTTCGCCGAGAAGTACACCAAGCGCGAGCTGATGGCGATCCTGAACCCGCTCGACGTCCCCTGCGGCCCGATCATGAGCACCCAGGACCTCGCCAACGACGAGCATGTGCGCGGCCGCGACATGTGGGTCGAGCTGGACCACCCGCAGCGCGGCAAGTGGTGGAACGTGGGCATGCCGATCAAGCTCTCGGCCTCGCCGGCGGTGATCCGTCGCTCGCCGACCCTCGGCGAGCACACCGACGAGATCCTCAAGGAAGTGCTCGCCTACGACGAGGCGAAGATCGGCGCGCTGAAGACCGCGGGCGCGTTCTCGCTGCCGCCCAAGAAGGCCGCCTGATGAAGCTCGCCATCGTCGGACAGCAGGATTTCGGCAAGGCCGTGCTGGAGGCGTTCCTCGCGCGCGGCGACCAGGTCGCCGGCGTGTTCTGCGCGCCGGAGAAGCCCGGCGCGAAGCCCGACGTGCTCAAGGTCGCGGCGCAGGACAAGGGCGTCCGGGTGTTCCAGTTCCCGTCCCTGAAGGGTGAAGACGCCAAGAAGGCGCTGCGCGACCTCGACGTCGAAATCGGCGTCATGGCCTTCGTGCTGCAGTTCGCGCCGCAGGACTTCGTCACCATCCCGCGCCACGGCACGATCCAGTACCACCCCTCGCTGTTGCCCAAGTACCGCGGCCCGAGCTCGATCAACTGGCCGATCTCGCGCGGCGAGACCCGTACCGGGCTCACTATCTTCCGCCCGACCGACGGCCTGGACGAAGGTCCCGTAATCCTGCAGAAGGAGACCGTCGTCGGCCCGGACGACACCCTGGGCACGGTCTACTTCGACCGTCTGTTCCCGATGGGCGTGCAGGCGATGCTGGAGGCCGCCGACCTGGTGGTGGCCGGCAAGCATCGCGAACTGGTGCAGGACGAGTCCCAGGCCACCTACGAGGGCTGGTTCCGGGAAGCGGAGGCCCGCATCAACTGGGCCAACCATATCGACGTCGTCCACAACCTGATCCGTGGCTGCAACCCGGCCCCCGGGGCCTGGACCACGCTCGCCGGGACCAAGCTGCAGATCTTCGACTGCCGCAAGGTTCCGGTGCGGACCTTTGGCGCGGTCAAGGGCAAGATCGGCGAGGTCGTCGAGGCCGGCTCCGCCAGCTTCCAGGTCACCGCCCAGGGCGGGCGCATCGAGGTGCTGCGCGCCAAGCTGGGCGATGGCAAGAAGGTCGCCGCCGCGGAGCTGCTTTCTTCCGGTGCCGTCAAGGCCGGACAGATCCTGGGTACCTGACGACACTCGTTCCCCCGGGGGAACGGCCGGCGCCGCCCCCTTGAACCCGGGCGCCATTCCGGCGGCCCGGGCGTGCCCAAATATTTGACGTAGCTGATATTTAACTGCAAGAATGCGGCTCAGGGACCTGTTTCCTCAGGGGGAAACGGTAGCATTGCCGTGCCCGCCTCCCCGGGAGGGGGCTGGCGTAGAATTTTTGCGCTGCAGCCATGCCGGATAAGCACAAGAAGACGGAGCGTTCGGACAGCAAGGGATGAACTACAGCCAGATTCTCGAGATCGCGAGCTGCACCGACCCGGGCATGGTCCGGTCGCACAACGAGGATTCCATTGCCTCGGACGCGGCCAATGGCCTGGTGGTGCTCGCCGACGGCATGGGCGGCTACAACGCAGGCGAGGTCGCGAGCGGCATGGCCACCACCGTGGTTACCACCGAAGTGCAGCAGTTGCTCGCCAAGATCCAGCCGCACGATCTCGACCCGGAAACCAAGTCCCCGCTCGGCCCGCGCATGATCCGCGAGCAGGTGATCAAGGCGAACACCTCGATCTACCAGGCGGCGCAGAGCCAGCCGCAGTACGCCGGCATGGGCACCACGCTGGTGGTGTGCCTGTTCTACGACAACAAGATCCTGGTCGCGCACCTGGGCGATTCGCGCCTGTACCGCATGCGCGACGGCAAGTTCTCGCAGGTGACGCGCGACCATTCGCTGCTGCAGGAGCAGATCGACAGCGGCATCATCACCGCGGAGCAGGCGAAGCACGCTGCGCACAAGAACCTGGTGACGAAGGCCCTGGGCATCGATCCCTCGGTGGAGCCGGAGGTGCGCGAGTACGACGCCAAGCCGGGCGACGTCTACCTGCTGTGCTCGGACGGCCTGTGCGACATGGTCGAGGACGAGGACATCGGCATGACGCTGTCCGCGCTCGGCGGCAACCTGAAGCTCGCCGCGCAGCAGCTGGTGCAGATGGCCAATGACAACGGCGGCAAGGACAACGTATCGGTTATACTCGTGCGCGTCCTGAGGGATTACCCAGCGCAGCGCGGTGTGGTGGGCAAGGTGTTAGGGTGGCTCAAATGAACCCCAGGGGTCGGCTATGGCGAAACTGATTCTCAGCATGGATGGGCTGGTGCTCAAGGAGATTCCGCTCTCCAAGGAGCGCACCACCATCGGGCGCAAGCCGCACAACGACATCCAGATCGACAACCTCGCGGTCAGCGGCGAGCATGCCGTGATCGTGACGATCCTGAACGACTCGTTCCTGGAGGACCTCGGCAGCACCAACGGCACGCTGATCAACGGCAATCCGGTCAAGAAGCACTTCCTGCAGAACAACGACGTCGTCGAGCTGGGCAAGTACAAGCTCAAGTTCATCCAGGAGCAGGGCGCGGCGCCCGCGGCCGGCGCGGCCGACTTCGAGAAGACGATGGTGCTGCGGCCCTCGGCAATGAAGGCGGCGGCGGAGCAGGCCAAAGCGATGGGCGCGACCGGTGCACAGGCGGCGCAGGCGGCGCGTCAGGCCGCGGTGCAGCAGGTGGCGGCGAGCGCCGCCGCGACCGGCGTCGCCGACAAGGACAACAAGGGCGCGGCGGTCATGGCCGCCGCCGCCGCGGCGCCCAAGCCGGCGGGCCAGCCGCTGGGCGCGATCCAGCTCCTGTCCGGGGGCAACGCCGGCAAGGAACTGGAGCTGACCAAGCCGCTGACCACGCTTGGCAAGCCGGGCGTGCAGGTGGCGGTGCTCACGCGCCGCCCGCAGGGTTATTTCATCACCCACGTCGAGGGCGCGCAGCAGCCCACGGTCAACGGCCAGGCGATCGGCACCGCGCCGCATGCGCTCAAGGATCACGACCTGATCGAGCTGGCGGGCGTGAAGATGGAGTTCTTCCTCAAGACCTGAGGCTGCGGGGCGCCCGCCCCTGCGCCATCGCCTTCCCGGGCGAAATGAGCGACCTCATTCGGACCTCGACCAGTGCTTCCCTGGCCGGGGCCGGACCACCTGCGCATCGGGGTCGGGATAAACTCCTGAAATGTGCGGGTCGGCGACATGGGGTCCCGGGTGCGGCGGGCCTATACCGTGATGGGCGACGCGGTGAACGTGGCCTCGCGGCTGGAGGGCAGAACAAAGTACTATGGCGTCGGGATCCTCGCCGGCGAAGGCACCCGCCAGGCGGTTCCGGACATGGTGTTCAGGGAAGTGGACCGGATTCGCGTCAAGGGCCGCGACGAGGCGGTGGCGGTCTACGAGCCGCTGGGCCTGGAGTCCGGAATCACCGGGACGGCTCGGGCCGGACTCGGTCTTTGGGACCAAACCTTGCGCGCCTGGCGTGCGCGCCAGTGGGAGCAGGTGGAAGCGAATCTACAACAGCTGCAGCGCATGGACCCGGAATGCGGGCTCTACCGGGTCTATGCAGGCCGCGTCGCCGGGTTCCGGCGCAACCCGCCCCCGGATGGCTGGGACGGGGTCACGGCCTTTGACGAGAAGTAGGGTGGCGATGCGATTGCGCGTTCTCGGCTGCTCCGGCGGCATCGGCGGGCGGCACCTGCGGACCACCTCCTTCCTGGTGGACAACGACATCCTGCTCGACGCCGGCTCTGGCGTCGGCGACCTGTCTCTCGCCGAGCTGACGCGCATCGACCATGTGTTCATCACGCACTCGCACCTCGACCACGTCACCTCGATCCCGTTCCTGGTCGACACGGTGGGCGGCATGCGGGCGAAGCCGATCACGGTCCATGCCACCGCGCCCACCATCGAGATCCTCCGCAACCATCTTTTCAACTGGTCCATCTGGCCGGACTTCACCGAGATCCCCAGCACCGAGGCGCCGTTCATGCGCTACGAGGAGGTCGAGCTCGGGCGCACGGTCATGGTCGACGGGCGTGCCTTCACGCCGATCCCGGCGGTGCATACCGTCCCGGCGATCGGCTACCACCTCGATAGCGGCGCGGGCAGCCTGGTGTTCACCGGCGACACCGGCCCGAACGACGAGCTGTGGAAGGTGGTAAACCGGATCGCCAACCTCAGGGTGCTCATCATCGAGACCGCGTTCTCGAACAAGGAGCGCCAGCTGGCCGAGGTCTCCAAGCACTTGTGCCCTTCCATGCTGGCCGACGAGCTGGCCAAGCTCGAGCGACGGCCGGAAGTGTGGATCACCCACCTGAAGCCAGGCGAGATCGAGCTCACCATGGAGGAGGTGGAAGCGGTCGCCGGCAACATCCGGCCGCGGATGCTGCAGAACGGCCAGCAGTTCGAGTTCTGAGCCATGGGCACCGCGGCACGGCCCGCAGCGCGGCGCGCCACACCCGATGAGCTCTCGGCGCTGGTGCCGCTCGGTTCCCTGTCCCCGGCGAGGCTAAGCGAGCTGGCCGAGGTGGCCGTGCTGGAGTACGGCGCGCGCGGGTCCGATCCCCTGGCCGGGCTGCCGCGGCAGGGGCGGTCGGTATTCCTGCTGCGCGGCGAGCTGCTCCTCGCCTACCGCGGCGGCGGCACGCTGCTGATCGTCGGCGGCCATGGCGATGGCCGGCATGCGATCAACCGCCAGTCGAACCCCATCGCCCGCACCCGCGCCATCACCGACATCGACCTGGTGGTGGTGGAGGACGATGGCCTCGACATCCTGATGACCTTCGACCAGGTGGCGGCCGGCGGCAGCGCCGCCGACAGCGCCATGGGCCGGGCAGTGCGCAGCGACGCGCGCCTCGCTACCGGCGTGTTCTCGCTGGCGAACCTCCGCCACGGCGTGTTCGCCCAGCTGCCGCCGTCGAGGATCGAGGAGTTGCTGCATCGCTTCGAGCGCGTGGCGGCGCGCAAGGGCGAAGTCCTGGTCCGCGAGGGCGACGAGGGCGACTACTACTACGTGATCGAGTCTGGGCGCTGCCAGGTCGAGCGCACAGTCGGCGGCGTCAAGGTCGCCGTGGCCGACCTCGCGACCGGCGAGGGCTTTGGCGAGGAGGCGCTCGCCTCGGAGGCGCGCCGCAACGCCACCGTGGTGATGGCCACCGACGGCGTGCTGCTGCGCCTGGGCAAGGGGGACTTCAACGCGCTGCTGCGCGAGCCGCTGCTGCAGCGCGTGAGCCTCGCCGAAGGCCTCGAGCGGGTCGCGCACGGGGCGCAATGGATCGATGTCCGCTACCCGTCCGAATACCGGCATGACCGGCTGGAGGGCGCGGTGAACGTGCCGCTCAACGAGGTGCGCAACAGCTTCGGGGCCCTGGACCCGGCCCGCGATCTGGTCATCTACTGCCAGAGCGGGCGGCGCAGTTCGGCCGCCGCGTTCCTGTTCGCGCAACGCGGTTTCCGGGTCGCCGTGCTCGATGGGGGCCTCTGGGCCGCCAAGCCGCCGGCGGCGTGACGGATTGCGGGAATTTCTTTGAAAATCATGGGGGTTGCAGTTGAAACTTCAGGGCCCGGAGGCTAGGATAGGGATCATCCGGGCGGCACTGCGTCCCACGCCCCCCAGCGTCGTTTGTCGGTAGCCAGGTAGCGGGAGGATTTCGAATGAGCGCCGTTCTCAACCAGCAGGCCGCGCCGCAGTCGGCGGATGTCAACGTCCGGCTGGCGTTCCAGAAGCAGCTGCAGCTGGTCACCAACAAGATCCACGCCACCAGCAACATCGACGAGATCATGCTGGAGGTGAGCGCGGACATCTGCCAGCTGTTCAACGCCGACCGCCTGACGATCTACTCCATCGGGGAGGACAAGCAGTCCATCGTCTCCAAGGTCAAGACCGGCCTGAATTCCTTCAAGGACCTGAAGCTGCCGATCGCCGAGCACTCCATCGCGGGCTATGTCGCGCTGGCGCGCCGGATGATCAACATCAAGGACGTGTACGACGACGCCGAGCTGAAGTCGGTCAATCCCAACCTGCGCTTCCTGCAGGAAGTGGACAAGCGCACCGGCTACCGCACCAAGCAGATGCTGGTGGCGCCGATCGTGGAGCAGGGCGGGGCCGAGCTGATCGGCGTCATCCAGATCATCAACAACAAGGCCGGGATGCCCTTCGGGCCCCTGACCGAGGAGGGCGTGAACGAGTTGGCGCAGACGCTCGCCATCGCGTTCAAGCAGCGGCAGAAGCCGCAGCTGGTCAAGACCAAGTACGACTACCTGATCTCGGATGCGGTGCTCTCGGCGGGCGAGTTCGAGCTCGCCTCGCGCCAGGCGCGCAAGAAGGCGATTGACATCGAGGCGGTCCTGACCGACGAGTTCCAGGTCAAGCTGCCGGCGATCGGCTCGGCGCTGTCCAAGTTCTTCGGCGTGCCCTACGAGCCGTTCAAGCCCGACCGCGTCAAGCCGATGGACCTGCTGAAGAACCTCAAGCGCGAGTACGTCGAGGCCAACCAGTGGATCCCGATCGACGACGGCAAGGAGGGACTGGTGGTGCTGTGCCTGGATCCGGAACGGATCCGCAATTCGCGCATCGCCTCGAACGTGTTCCCGAAGTCCAAGATCGTCTACAAGGTCGCGACCCAGAAGGACTTCAAGGAGACGGTCAACCAGTTCTACGGCCAGGAGGCCGCGGACACCGGCGACATCGGCGACATGCTCGCCGGGCTGGGCGACGAGGAAAGCGGCGGCGATACCGAGGGCAGCGCGGCCGACGACGTCTCGGCGGCGGCGGACAACGAGCTGGTCAAGCTGGTCAACAAGATCATCATCGACGCCTACAACATGGGCGTGTCGGACATCCACATCGAGCCCTATCCCGGCAAGGCGAAGACCGAGATCCGGTTCCGCCGCGACGGCAACCTGCAGGCCTACATCGAGGTGCCGGCAAGCTACCGCGCGGCGCTCGCCGCGCGCCTAAAGATCATGTGCGACCTGGACATCTCCGAGAAGAGGAAGCCCCAGGACGGCAAGATCAAGTTCAAGAAGTTCGGGCCGCTGGACATCGAGCTGCGGGTGGCGACCATTCCCACCGCCGGCAACGTCGAGGACGTGGTGATGCGGATCCTCGCCGCGGGCGAGCCGATCCCCCTGGAGAAGATGGGCTTCTCCCCCTACAACCTCGAGGAACTGCAGAAGGCCGTGAGCAAGCCTTACGGCCTGTTCTTCGTCTGCGGCCCGACCGGCTCCGGCAAGACCACCACGCTGCATTCGGTGCTGAAGTACCTGAACACACCGGACACCAAGATCTGGACCGCGGAGGACCCGGTCGAGATTACGCAGAAGGGCCTGCGGCAGGTGCAGGTGAACAAGAAGGCCGGTCTCGACTTCGCCGCGGTGATGAAGGCCTTCCTGCGCGCCGATCCGGACATCATCATGGTGGGCGAGATGCGGGACAAGGAGACGACCGGCACCGGCATCGAGGCCTCCCTGACCGGGCACCTGGTCTTCGCCACCCTGCACACCAACTCGGCGCCGGAATCCATCATCCGGCTGCTGGACATGGGCATGGACCCGTTCAACTTCTCCGACGCGCTGCTGGGGATCCTTGCCCAGCGCCTGGCGCGCCGCCTGTGCAGTTGCAAGGAGCCGTATACGCCGGACGGCGCGGAGATCAAGTCGTTCCTCACCGAGTACTGCAGCGAGCTGCTGAACACCACCACCTTCAAGAAGGACCCGAAGGCGGCGATGGAGAACGTGTACCGCGACTGGGTGAAGAACTACGGCAAGGACGGCCAGCTGGTGTTCTACAAGCCGGTGGGCTGCGACAAGTGCGGCGGCAGCGGCTTCAAGGGCCGCTGCGGCCTGCATGAGCTGCTGATCGCGACCGACCCGCTGAAGAAGCTGATCGCCGAGAAGGCGCGGGTCGCGGAGATGCTGGCCGTGGCGCTGGAAGGCGGCATGCGCACCCTGAAGCAGGACGGCATGGAGAAGTGCCTGACCGGGGTCACCCACATCAAGGAAGTGCGCTCGGTCTGCATCAAGTGACCGGGGCGCGCGAGCGCTCATGAGCGGGTTGCCGGCCGACAGCAAGCAGGCGCAGCGCCCCGGCGCGGCGGGCGACGCGGCGGCGGACGATCTCGTGCACCGGCTGGAGGAGCTGAACGCCATCGGCGCCTCGCTCTCGGCCGAGCGCGACATCAACCGGCTGCTGGAATCCATCCTCGCCGCGGCGAAGACGATCACCCGCGCCGACGGCGGCACGCTCTATCGCCTGACCGAGGAGCGCACGCTGCGCTTCGAGATCGTCCGCACCACCTCGCTCAAGTATTACCTGGGCGGCACCACCGGCAATCCGGTGCCCTTCTATCCGATTCACCTCGTGGGCAAGGACGGCAAGCCCAACCACGGCATGGTGGCGGCCTACGCGGCCCTCACCGGGCAGACGGTGAACATCCCGGACGCATACACCGCCGACGGGTTCGATTTCTCCGGGACGCGCAACTTCGACAAGAAGACCGGCTACCGCTCGACCTCGTTCCTGACCGTGCCGATGAAGAACCACGAGAACGAGATCATCGGCGTGCTGCAGCTGATCAACGCCACGCACCCGAAGACCGGCGAGATCGTCGCCTTCTCGCCCTCGGACCAGCGCCTGGCCGAGTCGCTCGCCTCGCAGGCCGCGATCGCGCTCACCAACCGCATGCTGATCAACCAGCTGGAGGAACTGTTCGAATCCTTCATCGGCCTGATCAACATGGCGATCGACGAGAAATCGCCCTATACCGGCGGCCATTGCCAGCGCGTGCCGGCGCTGACGATGATGCTCGCCGAGGCCGTGAACGAGACCCGCGACGGGCCGCTGGCGGACTTCACCATGAGCGACAAGGACCGCTACGAACTGAAGATCGCGGGCCTGCTGCACGACTGCGGCAAGGTGACCACGCCGGTGCACGTGGTGGACAAATCCACCAAGCTGGAGACGATCTTCGACCGCATCCACCAGATCGACACCCGCTTCGAGGTGCTCAAGCGCGATGCCGAGATCGCGCTGCTGAGGGAGAAGGCGCTGCTCGCGGCGCGCGGCGCGCCGCCGGCGGAGCACGACGCCGCCGACGCGCGCCAGCGCGAGCGCCTGCGGCGCCTGGACGAGGACCGCGCCTTCCTGCGCGCCTGCAACATCGGCGGCGAGGCGATGAGCGAGGCCGACATGGATCGGGTGCGGTCGATCGCGCGCTACCGCTGGACCGACATTTCCGGGCACGAAGCCAATTTCCTGAGCGAGGACGAGGTCAAGAACCTCACCATCCGGGCCGGGACCCTGACGCAGGAGGAGCGCCAGGTGATCAACCACCACATCGTCGCCACCATCAAGATGCTGGAGGCGCTGCCCTGGCCGCGGCACCTGAAGAACGTGGCGGAGTACGCCGGCGGCCACCACGAGCGCATGGACGGCAAGGGCTACCCCAAAGGCCTGACGCGGGAGCAGATGTCCGTGCAGGCCCGCGTCATGGGCATCGCCGACATCTTCGAGGCGCTGACCGCGCGCGACCGGCCCTACAAGAAGGGCAAGACGCTGTCGGAGTCGCTG
>CAZMDA010000097.1:0-9770 GCA_964564865.1 uncultured Bordetella sp.
GAGGGATGCCGCGCCGCCGGCGCCGCCACGCCCGCGGCGCGCAGCGCGCGCTCCAGCGTGTCCGCGTCCGCGCCGCGCGGCCCGCCGAGGGTCGCGAGGTGCCAGCGCGTGATCCGGCCGGCGACCGCGCGCAGCACACCCTCGATGTCCTTGTCGCGCAGCATGCCCAGCACCGCGATGGTCTCGGGCGAGAAGCCGCTTGCGCCGAGGTTCGCCGCAAGCACGCCCGCCGCCTCCGGATTGTGCGCGACGTCCAGCACCACCTGCGGCCGCCCAGGCAGCACCTGGAACCTGCCCGGCAGGCTCACCTCCGCCAGGCCCCGGCGGATGTCCTGCATCGCCACCGGGAGCCGCTCGCGCAGGGTCTCCAGCGCCGCGAGCGCGGCGCCAGCGTTGCGCAGTTGCGTCGCGCCCCGCAGCGCCGGATGCGCCAGCGTCATGCGCCGGCCTTCGGGGGACTCGAACACCCATTGCGCGCCGTCCGCGCGGCAGCGGAAGTCGCGGCCGATGAGCAGCAGGCGCGCGCCCAGCGCCGCGGCCGCCTCGAGCACGCTCCGCGGCGGCTCCGGGTCGGCCACGACCGCCGGCCGACCGGCGCGGAAGATGCCCGCCTTCTCGCGCCCGATCGCCTCCCGCGTGCCGCCCAGGTAGTCCACATGGTCGATGCCGATGCTCGTGAGCACAGCGCAGTCGGCGTCGAAGATGTTCACCGCGTCCAGCCGGCCGCCCAGGCCCACCTCCAGCACCAGGGCGTCGGGGCGCTCGCGCGCGAACAGCCAGGCCGCGGCGAGCGTGCCGAACTCGAAATAGGTCAGCGGCACTTCGCCGCGCGCAGCCTCCACGGCGGCAAAACCCTCGGCGAGCGCCTCGTCGGCGGCTTCCGCGCCGGCGATGCGCACGCGCTCGTTGTAGCGCAGCAGGTGCGGTGACGTGTAGAGGCCGGTCCGGTATCCCGCGGCGCGCAGGATCGCCTCCAGCATGGCGCAGGTCGAGCCCTTGCCGTTCGTGCCGCCAACGGTGATGACCGGGCAGTCGAAGGCGAGGCCCATCCGGGCGCGGACCGCCTCGACGCGCTCCAGCCCGAGGGCGATGGCCTGCGGATGCTGGCGCTCAACGTACTGCAGCCAGTCGTCGAGCGAGCGAGGGACCGGGGGCACCTCAGGAAGACAGGTCGGGCGCCCGCCGCAGCAGCATGGACAGCAGCGTGTGCAGCCGGTCGCGCATCTGGCGGCGGTCCACGATCAGGTCGATGGCGCCCTTCTCCAGCAGGAACTCGGCGCGCTGGAAGCCCTCGGGCAGCTTCTGGCGCACCGTCTGCTCGATGACGCGCGGGCCGGCGAAACCGATCAGCGCCTTGGGCTCGGCGATGACGACGTCGCCCAGCATGGCGAAGCTGGCCGACACCCCGCCCATGGTGGGGTCGGTGAGCACGGTGATGAACGGCAGGCGCCGCGCGCCCAGCTCGGTGAGCGAGGCCGTGGTCTTGGCCATCTGCGCGAGCGACAGCAGGCCTTCCTGCATGCGCGCGCCGCCGGTGGCGGTGAAGCACAGGAACGGCAGCTTCTGCTCGATCGCGAGGCGCACCCCGCGCACGAAGCGCTCCCCCACCACCGAGCCCATGGAGCCGCCCATGAACTCGAACTCGAACACCGCGACCACCACGCCCAGCGACTTGATCGCGCCCTGCATCACCACCAGCGCGTCGGTCTCGCCGGTGGCGAGCTGCGCTTCCTCCAGCCGGTCGGGGTACTTCTTCGAGTCGCGGAACTTCAGGCTGTCCACCGGCAGCACCTCGGCGCCGATCTCGAAGCGGCCCTCGGCGTCGAGCAGCGCGTCCAGCCGCGCGCGCGCGTCGATGCGCTGGTGCTCGCCGCACTTCGGGCAGACGTTCTGGTTCTTCTCCAGGTCGGTGCTGTAGAGCACCGCGCTGCAGGCCGGGCACTTGGTCCAGAGGCCCTCCGGGACCGTCTTCTTCGGCCCGGTGCCGCGCTGGATCTTGGGCGGCAGCAGCTTCTGGAGCCAGCTCATGCGCTCAGGCCCTCAGGCGGCCCTGGCCGGCGGCTGGTCGAGCGCGGCGCGGATCGGCGAGAGCAGCGCCTTGACGCGCGCCGGCGCGTGCTCGGGCCCGGCGCTCTCGATCTCCTGCACGATGCGGGTGCCGATGATCACCGCGTCGGCGACGCGCGCGATGGCGCGCGCGGACTCGGCGTCCTTGATGCCGAAGCCGACGCCGATGGGCAGGCTGGAGGCGGCGCGCACGCGCGGCAACTGCGCCGCGATGTCCGCGACGTCGGCGGTCTTCACGCCGGTGACGCCCTTGAGGGAAACGTAGTACAGGTAGCCGGTGCCGGCGCGCGCCACTTCGCGGATGCGCGCGTCGGTGGAGGTGGGCGCGAGCAGGAAGATGCAGTCGATGCCGGAGCGGCCGCACAGGTCGGCGAAGGGCCCGCACTCCTCCGGCGGGTAGTCCACCACGATGACGCCGTCCACGCCGGCCGCCTTCGCCGCGGTGACGAATTTCTCGACACCCATCGCTTCGATCGGATTGGCGTAGCCCATCAGAACAACCGGCGTCTTCGCGTCCTTCTCCCGGAACTGCGCCACCATCTTCAGCACGTCGGCGAGGCCGACGCCGTTCTTCAGCGCGCGCTCCGAGGAGCGCTGGATCGCCGGGCCGTCGGCCATGGGATCAGAAAACGGCACGCCGATCTCGAGGATGTCGCTGCCCGCCTCCACCATGGCGTGCAGCAGCGGCACCGTGCTCGAGGGCAGCGGGTCGCCGGCGGTGAGGAACGGCACCAGCGCCTTGCGCCCGGCGGCCTTCAGTTCGGCAAAGCGCCCGGCGATGCGCGACATCAGAGCTTGATGCCCATCCGGTCGGCGACGGTCTGCATGTCCTTGTCGCCGCGCCCGGAAAGATTCACCAGCAAGGCCTTGTCCTGCGCCATCGTGGGGGCGATCTTCGCGGCGTAGGCCACGGCGTGCGCCGATTCCAGCGCCGGGATGATGCCTTCCAGCCGGCACAGGTCGCTGAAGCCCTTCAGCGCCTCGTCGTCGGTGATGCTGACGTACTCGGCGCGGTGGGTGTCCTTCAGCCAGGCGTGCTCCGGGCCGACGCCCGGGTAGTCCAGGCCCGCGGACACCGAGTGCGTCTCGGTGATCTGCCCGTTCGCGTCCTGCAGCAGGTAGGTCCGGTTGCCGTGCAGCACCCCGGGGGTGCCGGCGCTGAGCGAGGCCGCATGGCGGCCGGTGGCGAGGCCCTCGCCCGCCGCCTCGACGCCGATCAGGCGCACCTTCTCGTCCTTGATGTAGGGGTAGAAGATGCCCATGGCGTTGGAGCCGCCGCCGACGCAGGCGATCACGGCGTCGGGCTGGCGCCCGATCATCTCCGGCATCTGCACCCGGCACTCCTCGCCGATCACGGACTGGAAATCGCGCACCATCATCGGGTACGGGTGCGGTCCGGCCACGGTGCCGATGATGTAGTAGGTGTCCTCGACGTTGGTCACCCAGTCGCGCATCGCCTCGTTGAGCGCGTCCTTCAGCGTCTTCGAGCCCGATTCCACCGGCACCACCTCGGCGCCCAGCAGCTTCATGCGGTAGACGTTCTGCGCCTGGCGCTTGACGTCCTCCGAGCCCATGTAGACCACGCACTGCATGCCGAAGCGCGCCGCGACCGTGGCCGAAGCCACCCCGTGCATGCCGGCGCCGGTCTCGGCGATGACGCGCTTCTTGCCCATGTGGCGGGCGAGCAGCGCCTGGCCGATGGTGTTGTTGATCTTGTGCGCGCCGGTGTGGTCCAGGTCCTCGCGCTTGAGAAAAATCTGCGCCCCGCCCAGCAGCTGCGACCAGCGCTTGGCGTGGTAGACCGGGCTCGGGCGGCCGACGTAGTGCTTCAGCTCGTAGTGGAACTCGGCCATGAACGCCGGGTCGCGCCGGCAGCGCTCGTAGGCGTCGCGCAGCTCGTCCAGGGCATGGCTGAGGGTCTCGGCCACGAACACCCCGCCGTAGGGGCCGAAGTGCCCGCGCGGGTCGGGCAAGTCATACATCTGCATTTCTGACCTCGGTGATGAAGGCGGCGATCCGGGCCGCGTCCTTGATCCCCTTGGCGGATTCCACGCCGCTGGAAACATCCACCGCCCAGGGCTGCACGGCGCGAATCGCTTCGCGCACGTTCGCGCTCGTCAGGCCCCCCGACAGGATCAGGGGCCGGCCGAGCTTCCGCGGCACGAGGGACCATTCGAAGCGCTCGCCGGTACCGCCGTACTCCTCCACGTAGGCATCCGCAAGCCAGCCGCTCGCGCCCGAAAAAGGGCGCCAGTATTCTAGCAAATCAACCCCTTGCCTCACCCGGCAGGTCTTGACGTAGGGCAGCCCGAAGGCCTCGCAGTAGGCAGGGGTTTCCTCGCCGTGGAACTGCAGCGCATCCGGCCGCACCTCGTCGACCACCCGCCGCACCTCCGCTTCCGGCGCATTGACGAACAGCGCCACGGTCGTGAGGAAGGGCGGCGCCTCGCGGCGCAGCGCCCGCGCGCGCTCCAGCGACAGGAAGCGCGGGCTGGGCGGATAGAAGACAAGCCCGATCGCGTCCGCGCCCGCCCGCGCCGCCGCCTCGAGGTCCTGCGCGCGCGTGATGCCGCAGATCTTGACCCGGGTTCGCATCAGGTCTCCAGCGGCAGGGGCAGCGCTTCGGCCCGTCCCGCCGGCAGGCCCCAGCGCGGCTCGTAATCCACCGCCTCGAGGTACAGGCCCTCGGAGGCAAAGGTAGGTGCGGCGCGCGCCCGGTCCCGCGATTCCAGCACCTCCCGCGCCCAGCCCGGGGCATGGCGGCCCTTGCCCACGTAGACCAGCATGCCGACGAGGTTGCGCACCATGTGGTGCAGGAAGGCATTCGCGCGCACGACGATGTCGATGCGCTCGCCGCTGCGCTCGACCGAAATCGCGTGCACCGTGCGCACCGGCGACTTCGCCTGGCACTCCGCGGCCCGGAACGCGCTGAAGTCGTGCTCGCCGACCAGATAACCGGCCGCCTCGCGCATGGCGTCGGCGTCCAGCGGGGCATGATGCCAGCCCGCATGGCGGGCGGCGAGCGCGGGGCGTACCGGGCGGTTGATCAGGACATAGCGGTAGGTGCGCGCGAACGCGGCATAGCGGGCGTGGAACGCCGGGTCGACCCGTCGCGACCAGAGCACCGCGACCGACTCGGGCAGCAAGGCGTTGACGCCGCGCACCCAGGCCCCGTCCGGCCGCGTCGCGCCGGTATCGAAATGCACCACCTGCCCCCGCGCATGCACGCCGCGGTCGGTACGGCCGGCGCAGGTGACCACGACCGGCTCGGCCGCGACCGCGGACAGGGCGGACTGCAGCGCGTCCTGGACCGTGCCGCCGCCCGGCTGCGTCTGCCAGCCGAGGAACCGGCTGCCGTCGTACTCCAGTCCGAGGGCAATGCGCACGGTGGTACGGGTGGTCACAAAGAAAAAAGCCGCGGTCGCCTGCGCGCCGCGGCTTGGTCCGGTCGCCTCAGCGCCCTAGCCCAGGTTGCCGAGCATCTGCTTGGCCTGGGCCTGCTGCGCGGCATCGCCATCGCGCGCCACCTCGTTCAGCAATTCGCGGGCGCCGTCCTTGTCCCCCATTTCCTCATAGGCCTTGGCGAGGTCGAGCTTGGTGGCCAGTTCCTGCCACTTCGCGTCCCCGCCGGCCGCACCGGCAGCGCCGCCGGCGCCGCCAATGTCGAGGCTGAGCGAACCGATGTCCAGGTCGCCGCCCCCGGACGGGGCCTTGGCCTCCGCCGGCTTGTCGCCGCCGAGGTCGAGGTTGAGGTCGAAGTCCATCGCCACCGTGGCGTCGGGATCGGCCGCCGGCTTGTCGGCCTCGGCCGTCGGCGCCGCGCCCAGGTTCAGGCCGCCGACGATGGTCTTGTCGAGGTCGAAGTCGAGTCCGCCGGAAGAGGCCGCCTTGGTTTCCCCGGCGTCGAGCACCAGCGTGCCGCCGGGCGCGAAGTCGGACTTCTCGCCGCCGCCGAGGTCGAAATCGAGCGGCGCCGTGGTATCGGACTTGGCCGCTTCCGCGGCAGGCTCGGCGGCACCGCCGCCGATGTCGAAGTCCAGCGCCGGAGCCGCAGCGGCCGGCGCGCCTGCATCCGCCGCGGGCGCCGCCGCGCCGGAGCCGTAAAGCCCGTTGGACGGATCGATGGAATGGCCCAGGGCCATCGCCTTGTCCCATTCCGGGCCGCTGCCGCCGGTGAGCGACTTCACCTTCAGCGCGGTCTGCTCGAAGGCCTTCACATCGCGCTGGTTGGCATAGATCTCGAGCAGCTTGGCGTGCACCGGAACGCGGCTCGCATCCTTCGCCAGCGCTTCCTTGAGGATCTCCTCCGCCTGCGCGTTGCGGCCATAGGCCATGTACACGTCCGCCTCGGCGATCGGATCCACCTCGTCCGATTCGGCGGCGCCAACGCTGGGCGCCTCGCTCACGGAGGGTGCTTCGGACACGCTTGCCGCGGGCGGCGCCGCTGCCGCGGCCGTCGCGCCGGGCGCCTCGCCCGCGCCGAACACGGATCCGGCGGCGCCACCGCTCGCGGCGCCGAGCACGCTGTCCTGGAACTGGCTGCTCTGGCCCGCCTTCTTCTTCTTCCACGCCCAGGCGCCGTAACCGACCAGCAACAGGAGGACGCCCGCCAGGCCGCCGCCCGACACCGGGTCGGTGACGAAGGCCAGGACCTCGTCGACGAGGTCGGGCTCCGGCGGCGGCGGCGCCTTGGCCGGTGCCTTGGCCTTCTTCGCATCGGCGGCCGGCTTGGCCGGCGCTTCGGGGGCCTTTGGCGCTTCCGCCGCCTTGGCAGGCTCGGCCGCCTTGGGCGCATCGGCCTTCGCAGCGTCTGCCTTGGGCGCTTCGGCGGCAGGCTTCGCCGGCTCAGGCGCCGGCTTGGGCGCCTCCGCCGCGGGCTTGGCGGGTTCCGGTGCCGGCTTGGGGGCCTCTGCCGCGGGCTTGGCCGGCTCGGGCTTGGCGGGGGCAGCCGGCGCCGCGGGTGCCGGCTTGGCGCCCGCCTTCTTCTCCAGTTCGGCGAGCTGCTGGTTCTTCAGCTCGACCAGCTTCTGCAGGTCGGTGACGTTCTTCTCGAGGTCGCTGATCCGCGACTGCTGCTCCTTCAGCGCGCGCTCGCGCGCGACGCGGTCATCCTCGCGGGCCGCCTTGGTTGCCGGCGCGCCCGGCTTGGCCGGATCCGCCTTGGAGAGCTTGAGCTGGTCCTTGGGCTCGGCAGCCGCCGGCGCCTCGGGCTTGGGCCCGATGCGGCCCGTGACTTCGCGCGCCGGCGCGGAGGCGGGCGCGGGCGAGGCGGCCACCACGCCGGCCAGCTTCTGCCGGTAGGCGGCGAACTCGGCCATCTGCGACTTCACCAGCCCGTTGGCGTCGGTCGCATCCACCGCGTTGATGGCGTCGCGGTCGGGGATCGACAGGATGCGCCCGGCCCGGACCAGGTTGATGTTGCCGTTGATGAAGGCATCCTGGTTCGCGCGGTAAAGCGCGATCAGCATCTGGTTCAGCGTGACGCCGTCGGGCTTGTTGGCGCGGGCGATGGCACCCAGCGTGTCGCCCTTCTTCACCTCGTGCGTCCCGGCAGCCTTGGCGGCCGGGGCGGCGGGCGCCGCGGCCACGGGCCGGGATTCGATCGCCGGCGCAGCGGGCACGGGCGCGGCCTTGGGGGCGGCGGCCGGCTGCGGCGCCGCGGCGACGGCGGGCGCGGGCTTCTTGTACTCCGGCGGATCGAGCAGGAAGGTGTACTCGCGCACCAGCCGGCCGGTGGCCGATTGCAGCTCGATGAGGACGTCCAGGAACGGGTCGTTGATGGCTTGCGTCGAGCGCAGCCGGATGAACGGCTTGCCGGCACGACGGTCGATGGTGAGTTGCAGTCCGACGAGCGCCGGGCTCATCTCCATGCCGGCCTGGCGGAAGGCCTCGGGCGAGGCCAGCCGGACCGAAAGCGACTCGTCCTCGCCCGGTTGCAGCGAGACGATCTCGATCTCAGCCGCGAGGGGCTGGCCCAGCGGCGACGTCACCGTCAGCCTGCCAAGGCCCGCCGCATGAGACAGCAGCGGCGCGAGCAAAAGAAGCGCGGCCGCGGCTAGCCGGATCCCGGTGACCGATTTACCCACTGGCACCACCCTGAATGGTCTTTTTTGGACTGACTACCATAACATCATGACGTTAGCCCTGCAACCTGAGAAATCTTCTCGATTTTCCAGTCATACGTCCTTGCGCGGCAAGGATATTCCGGAGCGCAACGCCGCCCTTCGCGCGATGCCTGGCCGCTACGTCTTGATCCCCGAGTCGAGCAGGATTCGCACCATGCGGCGCAACGGCTCGGCCGCGCCCCAGAGCAGCTGGTCGCCGACGGTGAAGGCCGCGAGGTATTGCCCGCCCATCGGCATCTTGCGCAGGCGGCCCACCGGCACCGAGAGCTTGCCGCTCACCGCGGCCGGCGTCAGTTCCGCGAGCGATTCCTCGCGCCGGTTGGGCACCACCTTCACCCAGTCGTTGGCCTCGGCGATCATGCCCTCGAGCTCGCCCAGGGGCACGTCCTGCCGGAGCTTGATGGTCAGCGCCTGGCTGTGGCAGCGCATGGCGCCCACGCGCACGCAAATGCCGTCGATCGGGATCGGGCGCTCGCTGCGGCCGAGGATCTTGTTGCCCTCGGCCTGCGCCTTCCATTCCTCGCGGCTCTGGCCCTCGCCCAGGTCCTTGTCGATCCAGGGCAGCAGGCTCGCCGCCAGCGGGTAGCCGATCTCCTTCTTCGGCAGGCCGCCGTTGCGCAGCGCCGCCGTGACGTTCCGGTCCAGCTCGAGCGCGCTCGCGCCCGGGTCGGCCTTGCCGCCCAGGTGCTGCATCTGCTGCACCAGCTCGGTCATCGCCGCGGCGCCGGCGCCCGAAGCGGCCTGGTAGGTCATGCAGGTCATCCATTCCACCAGGTCATGCTTGAACAGGCCGTCCAGCCCCATCATCATGAGGCTCACGGTGCAGTTGCCGCCGATGTAGTCCTTCGCGCCGCGACTGAGCGCATCCTGGATCACCGGCATGTTCACCGGGTCGAGGATGATCACCGCGTCGTCCTTCATCCGCAGCGCGCTGGCGGCGTCGATCCAGTAGCCCTTCCAGCCCGCCTGGCGCAGCTTCGGGTAGATCTCGTTGGTGTAATCCCCGCCCTGGCAGGAGATGATCACCGGCAGCGCCTTCAGCGCCGCGATGTCCCTGGCGTCGGCCACCGGCCCGGTGTCGCGGCCGATCGCCGGGCCCTTGCCGCCCGCCTGCGAGGTGGAGAAGAACACCGGCTCGACATGGTCGAAGTCCCGCTCCTCGAGCATGCGCTGCACGAGCACCGAGCCCACCATCCCGCGCCAACCAACGATTCCAACGTCCAGTTTCATGTCCGTTCTAGAGCCTTTCCACCACTGCCGCGCCCATCTCCTCCGTGCCCACCTTCTTCGTCCCCGCAGTATATATGTCGGCGGTCCGGTAGCCGTCGCGCAGCACCGCCTTCACCGCCGCCTCGATGCGGTCCGCCACAGCGGCCTGGCCCAGCGAGAAGCGCAGCATCATCGCCGCCGAGAGGATGGTGGCGAGCGGGTTGGCGAGGCCCTTGCCGGCGATGTCCGGCGCCGAGCCGTGGATCGGCTCGTACAGGCCCCTGCCCTCGGCGTTGAGCGAGGCCGAGGGCAGCATGCCGATGGAGCCGGTGAGCATGGAGGCCTCGTCCGACAGGATGTCGCCGAACA
>CAZMDA010000098.1:0-9556 GCA_964564865.1 uncultured Bordetella sp.
TCTCGGCGCCGGGCTTGAGCGAGATGCCGCCGGTGTCGAAGGTGATGCCCTTGCCGACGAGGACGAGCGGCTTTGCCGCCTTTGGTCCGCCCCTGTAGCGCAGCACCACCAGTTTCGGCGGCTGGCGCGAGCCCTGCGCCACCGACAGCAGCGAGCCCATGCCCAGCTTCTCCATGTCCTTGCGCTCGAGCACCTCGATGCCGAGGCCGAACTGGCGGGCGAGCCTGCGTGCCTCGTCGGCGAGATAGGCGGGGGTGCAGATGTTGGGCGGCAGGTTGCCGAGCGTGCGCGCGAGGTCGACGCCGTCGGCGGTGGCCGCGGCTTCCTTCAGCGCGGCCTGCGCCTGGATCGTCACCGGCCCGGAGGCGAGCGCGACGGTGAGCGCGGCGAGCGCGGGGGCGGGCGGCTTCTTCTGCGTCTTCAGCTGGTCGAAACGGTAGAAGGCCTCGCGCACGCCCAGCACCGCGTGGCGCACCGTCGCCGGCAGGCCCTGGCCGGCCGGGACCATGTCGCCGAGGTACAGCGCGGCATCCCGGGCGCCGAGGTCCTTGAGCGCCTGCGCCGCGCCGCGCACCGCGTCGCGCAGCTGGGCGACGCCGAAGTCCTTGCGCTCGCCCAGGCCCACCAGCAGCACGCGCTCGGCGGCGAGGCCGGGCAGCCGCTGCAGCAGCAGGGTGGCGCCAGCCTTGGCGGCGAGGTCGCCCTGGGCGAGCACGCGGCGCAGGGCCCCCTGCGCGGCCTTGTCGGCCTGCTGGCCGGCCCTGGTGAGCGCGGAGCCATGGACGCCGAGCACCAGGCAACCGGTCTTCGCCTTCTCCGGCGCGAGGCTCCGTATGCTAAATTCCACGACGCTTCTCCAGACGATTTTTCAACAGGGCGAATGATCGCATGATCTTCCAGCGCGCGCTGCTGCGCGAGTTCGCCAACCTCGCCGTAGCGGTGTTCCTCGCGCTGTTCCTGATCGCGCTCACCACGCGCCTGGTGCGCCTGCTGGGACAGGCCGCCGGCGGCAAGATCCCCTCGGACGCGGTGGTGGCGTTCCTGGGCTTCTTCGCGCTGCACGTGCTGCCGATCCTGCTGTCGCTGACCCTGTTCGCCGCGGTGCTGCTGACGCTGAACAGGGCCTACCGCGATTCGGAGATGGTGATCTGGTTCAACTGCGGCCTGGCGCCGAGCGCCTGGATCCGCCCGGTGCTGACCTTCGCGCTGCCGCTGGTGGTGGTGATCGGCGCGCTGTCGTTCTTCATCTCGCCCTGGGCGGCGATGAAGAGCGAGCAGTACCGCAGCCGGATCGACGCCCGCGACGACATCGCCCGGGTGGACCCGGGCACCTTCGGCGAGTCGCGCGGCAGCCGGCGCGTGTTCTTCGTCGAGTCCATCGCCGGCGACAAGAGCTCGGTGCAGAACGTGTTCATCAACTCGACCCAGCACCAGAGGAGCGGGGTCATGATGAGCGCGCGCGGCTACACCGAGACCGCGCCCAACGGCGACCGGTTCCTGGTGCTGGTGGAGGGGCGGCGCTACGAGGGCACGCCGGGCGCGGCGGACTTCCGCGTCATGGAGTTCGAGCGCTACGCCACCCGGGTCGAGACCCGGGAGGGCGAGGAGCCGGAGTCCACCAGCAAGAGCCTGTCGACGCTGGCGCTGATCGAGTCCCCGGTGCCGCAGAACCTGGGCGAGCTGGTGTGGCGGATCGGCATTCCGGTGTCGGCGCTGGTGCTCGCGCTGCTGGCGATCCCGCTCAGCTTCGTCAACCCGCGCGCCGGGCGCTCGGTGAACCTGCTGTTCGCGCTGCTCGCCTATATGGTGTACTCGAACCTGATCTCGGTCAGCCAGGCGCGCGTGGCGCAGGGCAAGCTCGCCTTCGGCACCGGGCTGTGGCTGGTGCACGCGGTGATGCTGCTCGCGCTGCTGGCGCTGTTCGCGCACCGCCAGTCGCTGTTCCGCCTGCCCTGGCGCCGCTGAGCCGTGGCGGCGAACCGGGCATGACCCGCATCGGCACCCTCGAGCGCTACCTCGCGCGCCAGATCTACGGCGCGGTCGGCTTCGTGCTCGCCGGGTTCCTCGCGCTGTTCGCGTTCTTCGACCTGATCGGCGAGCTGAAGGACCTCGGCCTGGGCGCCTACCAGCTGCAGCAGATCTTCACCGTGGTCGCGCTGTGGATGCCGGCGCATGCCTACGAGCTGTTCCCGGTGGCGGTGCTGATCGGCACCCTGTACGTGCTCGCGCACCTGTCGAGCAACTCGGAATACACCGTGATGCGCGCCGCGGGGCTGTCGCCGGCGCGGGCCGGGCTGGTGCTCGCCAAGGTGGGCGCCGCCTTCGTCGCGCTGACCTTCGCCATCGGCGAATGGGTCGCGCCGAACACCGAGGAGCTGGCGCAGCAGACGCGGATGCGCGCCATGAGCTCGCTCATCGGCCAGGACCTGCAGTCGGGGCTCTGGTTCAAGGACGAGCGCACCTTCATCAACGTGGCGCAGGCGCGCGAGGCGCACCTGCTGCAGGGCGTGCGGATCTACGAGTTCGATGCCGGCTACCGGCTGCGCGTGGTCAGCGAGGCGCGCGAGGCCGAGTACAAGGGCGCGGGGCTCTGGCACCTGCGCGAGGTGGCGCAGACGCGCTTCGACGCGGCCGGCCGCGGCGGCCCGGTGACCCAGCGCCTCGGCGAGGCGGACTGGCGCTCGGCGGTGAACCCGGACCTGCTGAGCGTGCTGATCGTGGCCCCGGAGCGGATGTCGGCCTGGAAGCTGTACCACTACACGCAGCACCTGGCGGGGAACAAGCAGAAGACCGAGCGCTACGAGATCGCGTTGTGGAAGAAGCTGTTCTATCCGCTTGCCACGCTGGTGATGATGGCGCTCGCGCTGCCCTTCGCCTACCTGCAGTCGCGCTCGGGCATGGTCGGGGTCAAGGTGTTCTTCGGCATCATGCTGGGGATCGTGTTCCACATGCTGAACAGCCTGTTCTCGCACGTCGGCCTGCTGCAGCAGTGGCCGCCGGTGGCCGCCGCCGCGGTGCCCAGCCTGCTGTTCTTCGCCACCGCGCTGCTGATGATGCTCTGGATCGAGCGCCTGCGGCCGGCGTGGGTGCGCTTCAGGGGCTAGGCGGGCCTGCGCCGCGTCCGTTGCGCTCGACCAGTTCGAGCCGCGTGCCGGCCAGCCGGTCGTGCAGGAACTGGCGGTCGCGGTCCACCAGCGCCCAGCCCAGGCCGATTCCCGAGACCGCGAAGGTGGCGAACGCGAGCCACGGATCGCGGTGCTTGAATGCCGCGGCAATCGCGGCCAGGAACACGCCCACCAGCAGCGCGGCATAGACGAAACGCAGCAGCGCGAGCCGCGCGGGCACGCGCTCGTGCCCGGGCGCGGCGAGGCGGATGCGCCAGGCCTTCATGGCGAGCGTCTGGCCGCCGCGCAGCCAGCACCACAGGAAGTAGGCGGCGAACACCGCCAGCAGGAAGGCCTGCAGCAGGCCGCGGCGCCAGCCTTCGACCTGGACGGTGCCGGCGGCGAACTGGAACAGCCAGGTGGCGAGGAAGGCGACGGCGAACAGGAGCATGCCTTCGTACAGCATGCTGGCCAGGCGTCGGCCCAGGCCGGGGACCGGCGTCGGTGCCGCGCCCACGCGCGCTAGGGGTGGTAGATCAGGCCGGGCGAGGGCGCGGCCGCGGGCGGCTTGCGCGGCGCGGCGCGGCGCTTGCGCTCGGTTGCGCGCGATTCCACCGGCGGCACGTCGAACATGCGCTTCTCGTGCGGCGCGAGCGACTGGTACTCCGCCCAGTAGCGGCGCAGCTCCTCGCGCCGGTCGGGGGCGATCTTGCCCAGGTTGCGGTACTGCTGGCGCGCCTGCCAGCGCTGCTCCGGGGTCAGCTTCGCCCAGGCGTCCATGCGCCGCTGCACGCGCAGCTGCGCGTCGGGCTTCATTTTCGGATAGCGCTTGGCGATGCCGACCCACTTGCGCTTCTGCTCCGGCAGCAACTCGTTCCAGTAGGCCGCCAGGGGCGCCAGGACCTGCTGCTGGTCCGCGGTGAGCGAGGCCCAGGCCGGTCCCTTGGACGCCGGCGCCGCGAGCGCCACGCCCGTGCCCAGCGCGAGCAGCAGCGCAAGCGCTAGTTTGCGGAGCGCTTCTTGAGCCACGCTTCGAAACCCTTGTCGAGGTAGGCATCGAGCGGGAGGTCGTCGGTGAGCAGCCGGGCGTCGATTTCCTCGACGTCGGCGGCGCGCTGCTCCTGCTGCCAGGTGTAGATGCCGAACAGCCCGGCGACCACCACCGCCACCGGCAGGAGCACGCGCAGCGACAGCCCGCCCAGCCCGCCCAGCCGGCCGAGCGCGTGGCCCGCCACCTCGAGCGCCGGCTGCACCTGCAGTTCCGGCTTGCGCGCCTCGAGCGCGCGCTCGCGCGCCGCGCGCAGGCGTTCCGCGACGCGCGGCGGGAGCCCCGAGTCGGCGCGCACGCCCTCGTTGAGGGCCTGCCTGACCTTCATGCCGAAATTCAGTTCGTTCATTGCTTGGCCCCTACAGCGTGATGCCCCGCGCCTTCAGCGCGGCCGCCAAAGCATGCGCGGCCCGGGAGCAGTGCGTCTTTACGCTGCCCTCCGAGCATCCCATTGCCTTGGCGGTCTCCGCAACGTCCAGCTCCTCCCAGTAACGCATCAGGAAGGCCTCGCGTTGACGGACCGGCAGGTTGGAAACCTCTTCGTTAATGATTTCAATCACTTGCTTTCGCTCCAGGCGTTCCTGCGGCTGGTCCCCGGTGTCGCCGCCGTCGGCCGGCCGCAGGCTCTCGAGCGGGTCGTCGCCGTCGTCCTCCCGTCCCGGCGCCAGGGACGAGAGCAGGGTGACCCAGAGCGAGCGCACCTTCTGGCGCCGGTACCAGTCGCGGATCGCGTTCTGCAGGATGCGCTGGAACAGCGGCGGCAATTCCGCGCCGGGCCGGTCGCCGTAGCGCTCGGCGAGGCGCAGCATCGCATCCTGCACGATGTCCAGCGCGGCTTCCTCGTCGCGCACCGCGAACACGGCCTGCTTGAAGGCGCGCCGCTCGGCGCCCTCCAGAAACGCCGCAAGCTCGCTGCGCGATGCCAGATCGTCTCCCCGCGCCGATCGATTCGGCTTGTGCGGGAATGGTACCAAATCGGCCTTCCGCGCAGCCTCCGCTGGCTTGACCGCAGCGCAGCAACCCGTTAATCTTCAATGCTTTTCCCAGACCGGAACCGGGCGCGTCATGGATCGCATCAAGACCGAGGAACTGAGCGGCGCCGAGATCGTCGTGCGCTGCCTCCAGGCCGAAGGCGTCGAGTATGTCTTCGGCTATCCCGGGGGCGCCGTCCTCTGGATCTACGACGAGCTGTTCAAGCAGGACAAGGTCCGCCACGTCCTGGTGCGCCACGAGCAGGGCGCCGCCCACGCGGCCGACGCCTACTCGCGCTCCTCCGAGAAGGTCGGCGTCTGCCTGGTCACCTCCGGGCCTGGCCTGACCAACGCGGTCACCGGCATCGCCACCGCGTACATGGATTCCATCCCGATGGTGATCATCAGCGGCCAGGTGCCGACGCACGCCATCGGCGAGGACGCGTTCCAGGAATGCGACGCGGTCGGCATCACGCGCCCCTGCGTGAAGCACAATTTCCTGGTCAAGGACATCCGCGACCTCGCGGTGACCATGAAGAAGGCGTTCCACATCGCCACCACCGGCCGCCCCGGCCCGGTGCTGGTGGACATCCCCAAGGACATCACCGCGCAGCGCCACGAGTTCCACTACCCGGACTCGGTCTCGATGCGCTCCTACAACCCGGTGAACAAGGGCCACGCCGGCCAGATCAAGAAGGCGGTCGCCCTGCTGCAGGAAGCCAAGCGCCCGATGGTCTACGCCGGCGGCGGGGTGATCCTGTCCAACGCCTCGGCGCAGCTGCAGGAACTGGTGAAGGCGATGGGCTTCCCCTGCACCAACACGCTGATGGGCCTGGGCGGCTACCCTGGCACCGACGCACAGTTCCTGGGCATGCTGGGGATGCATGGCACCTACGAGGCCAACATGGCCATGCAGCACTGCGACGTGCTGCTCGCCATCGGCGCGCGCTTCGACGACCGCGTCATCGGCGACCCGAAGCATTTCGCGCAGAACCCGCGCAAGATCATCCACATAGACATCGATCCGTCGTCCATCTCCAAGCGCGTCAAGGTGGACGTCCCCATCGTCGGCAACATCCCCGACGTGCTGAAGGAAATCCTCAAGCAGGTGGACACGCAAAAGGCGGACCAGCCCGCGCTGAAGGCGTGGTGGAAGCAGATCGAGGAATGGCGCGGCAAGGATTGCCTGAAGTACGACCGCAAGTCGAAGATCATCAAGCCGCAGTTCGTGCTGGAGAAGCTCTACGAGGTCACCGGCGGCGAGGCCATCATCACGTCGGACGTCGGCCAGCACCAGATGTGGGCGGCGCAGTTCTACAAGTTCGACCAGCCGCGGCGCTGGATCAACTCCGGGGGCCTGGGCACCATGGGCTTCGGCCTGCCCGCGGCGATGGGCGCGCAGCTGGCCAACCCCGGCGCCACGGTGGCCTGCGTCACCGGCGAATCCTCGATCCAGATGTGCCTGCAGGAGCTGTCCACCTGCAAGCAGTACCGCCTGCCGGTGAAGATCATCAACCTGAACAACCGCTACATGGGCATGGTGCGCCAGTGGCAGCAGTTCTTCCACGGCAACCGGTACTCGGAGTCCTACATGGACGCGCTGCCCGATTTCGTCAAGCTCGCGGAGGGCTACGGCCACTCCGGGCTGCAGGTCGACAAGCCGGAGGACGTGGAGCCCGCGCTGCGCGAGACCTTCAAGCGCAAGAAGGACCTGGTGTTCCTCGACTTCCTCACCGACCAGACCGAGAACGTCTATCCGATGATCCCGGGCGGCAAGGGGATCACGGAAATGATCCTGTCCGAGGAGCTTTGATGCGGCACGTGGTCTCCATCCTGGTCGAGAACGAGGCCGGGGCGCTGTCGCGCATCTCGGGCCTGTTCTCGGCGCGCGGCTACAACATCGAGTCGCTCACCGTGGCGCCGACCGAGGACGCCTCGATGTCGCGCATGACCGTGGTCACCTCCGGCTCGGACGACGTCATCGAGCAGATCACCAAGCAGCTGAACAAGCTGGTCGAGGTGGTCAAGGTGGTGGACCTGTCCGAGGCGGAGCACATCGAGCGCGAGCTGATGCTGATCAAGGTCCGCGCCGGCGCCAAGGAGCGCGAGGACATGAAGCGCATGGCCGACATCTTCCGCGGCCGCGTGGTCGACGTCTCGGACAACACCTACACCATCGAACTCACCGGCCACGGCGCCAAGCTGGACGCCTTCATCCAGGCGCTCGACCAGAGCGCGATCCTGGAGACCGTCCGCACCGGCGCCAGCGGCATCGGCCGCGGCAACCGCATTCTCAAAGTGTAAGGATTGACATGAAAGTCTATTACGACAAAGACGCCGACCTCTCCCTCATCAAGGGCAAGAAGGTCACCATCCTCGGCTACGGCTCGCAGGGTCACGCGCACGCGCTCAACCTGCACGAGTCCGGCATGAAGGTCACCGTCGGCCTGCGGAAGGGCGGCGCCAGCTGGGACAAGGCGAAGAAGGCCGGCCTCAAGGTGGCCGAGGTGGTCGAGGCGGTGAAGAGCGCCGACATCGTCATGATGCTGCTGCCCGACGAGCACATCGCCGCGGTCTACAACGAGTCGGTCGCGCCCTACCTGAAGAAGGGCGGCGCGCTCGCCTTCGCGCACGGCTTCAACGTGCACTACGGCCAGGTGGCGCCGCGCAAGGACATCGACGTCTGGATGGTCGCGCCCAAGGCGCCGGGCCACACCGTGCGCTCGACCTACGTCGCCGGCGGCGGCACGCCCTGCCTGGTGGCGGTGTACCAGAACCCGTCGAAGAAGGCGCGCGACATGGCGATCAGCTACGCCTCCGCGATCGGCGGCGGCAAGGCCGGCATCATCGAGACCAACTTCAAGGAAGAGACCGAGACCGACCTGTTCGGCGAGCAGGCCGTGCTGTGCGGCGGCGCCGTCGAGCTGATCAAGATGGGTTACGACACCCTGGTCGAGGCCGGCTACGCGCCCGAGATGGCCTACTTCGAGTGCCTGCACGAGCTCAAGCTGATCGTCGACCTGATGTACGAGGGCGGCATCGGCACCATGAACTACTCGATCTCGAACAACGCCGAGTACGGCGAGTACGTGAGCGGGCCGAAGATCATCGACGAGGGCGTGCGCCAGCGCATGAAGGAGGTGCTCGCCCGCATCCAGTCCGGCGAGTACGCCAAGGAGTTCGTGCTCGAGAACAAGGCCGGCGCGCCGACCCTGCTGTCGCGCCGGCGCCAGACCGCGGAGCACCCGATCGAGAAGGTGGGCGGTCGGCTGCGCGAGATGATGCCGTGGATCCGGAAGAACCGGCTTGTCGACCAGTCGAAGAACTGACCCGGCGCGCATCGCCGCGCCGCTCGGCGCGGCGGTGCTGGCGCTTTTCCTCCAGGGCTGCGGCGACAAGGTGCCGCAGTCCGAGGCGGCGAAGAAGCTGGGCGCGCAGCCCAAGCAGCTGCTGAACCAGGTCGAGACCGACGTCAACAAGGCGCTGCAGAAGGGCATGGAGCAGCGCCAGCAGGCCGAGAAGAAGGAGTAGCGCCTGGCCGCCCCCTATCCGCATCCGCTGATCGCGCGCGAAGGCTGGCCGTTCCTGGCCGGCGGCATCGTCGCCGCGCTCGTCGTCGGCGCCCTTGCCGGGTGGTGGTGGTCGGCCCCGGTCTGGCTGGCCGTCGTGTTCGTGCTGCAGTTCTTCCGCGACCCGGCGCGCACCATACCCGATGACCCGAAGGCGGTGCTCTCGCCCGCCGACGGCCGCATCGTGGTGGTGGGCAAGGCGCGCGATCCGTACCTCGATCGCGACGCGCTCAAGATCTCGGTGTTCATGAACGTGTTCAACGTGCATTCCAACCGCTCGCCGGTGGACGGCATGGTGAAGCAGCGCTGGTACCACGCCGGCTCCTTCCTAAACGCCGCGCTGGACAAGGCCTCCCTCGAGAACGAGCGCAACGCGCTGTGGCTGCAGGCCCGCGGCGGCGCCGACGTCACCTGCGTGCAGGTGGCGGGCCTGGTGGCGCGCCGGATCCTGTGCTACGTCGACCAGGGCGCGGAGCTCGCGCGCGGCCAGCGCTACGGCTTCATCCGCTTCGGCTCGCGGGTGGACGTCTACCTGCCGCCGGACGCCGAGCCGGTGGCCGCGCTAGGCGACAAGGTGAGCGCCACCGAGACCATCCTCGCCAGGCTGAAGTAGCATGGGCGAGATGGAGGATTTCGACGGCGGCAGCGGCGGGGCGCAGGCCAGGGCGGAGCCCGCGCGCCAGCTGGGCGAGTTGCGCCGCAAGGGCATCTACCTGCTGCCCAACCTGTTCACCACCGGGGTGCTGTTCTGCGGCTTCTTCGCCATCGTGCAGGCGATGAACGGACGCTTCGAGACCGCCGCCATCGCGATCTACGTGGCGCTGGTGCTGGACGGCATGGACGGCCGCGTCGCGCGCTGGACCA
>CAZMDA010000099.1:0-9472 GCA_964564865.1 uncultured Bordetella sp.
GCCCTCCACGAATCCAAGCCCCTGGTCGCCGAAGGCATCGTCGCCCGCGGCCGCGTCAACCTGGACGCGAAGAACAAGGACGGCGAGACCGCGCTGCACGTGGCGATCGAGAAGAACTACAGGGAACTGGCGGCGATGCTGGTGAAGGCGGGCGCGAGCCTGGCGGCGAGGACGAGGAACAGCGAGACGGCGCTGCACTACGCGGCGATGCACCAGGATCCGTACTACGTGGAGCTGCTGCTGAACGCGAAGGCGGACCCGAAGGTGCGGAACGACGACGGGGAGTCGCCGCTCAAGTGGGCGGTGCTGACGGGGAACTCGGACACCGCGCGCCTGCTGATGCTGGGCGGCTCGGACCTGAAGGTGAAGGACCTGAAGGGGAACACGCTGTTGCACGCGGCCGCCGACGGCGGCTACGAGGAACTGGTGCGGCTGCTGCTGCAGCTGGGGGTGGACCCGAAGGAGCGGAACCGCGAGGGCCGGCTGCCGCTCGACCTCGCGAGGGAGCGCGAGCACAAGGCGGTGGCGGAGCTGCTGGAGAAGCTGAGCCGCTAGGGCAGGGCCCGAGGGGGCGCAGAATGTTACCGATCGGTAACATTTGCCCCGGTCAGGCGCCCTGCAACCCGAAGGCCTCCGCCAGCCGCTCGTAGGAGGCCACCCGCGAAGCGTAGTCCCCGGTGATGGTGAGGACCATGATCTCGTCGGCCTGGTACTGCGCCGCCAGTTCCTCCAGCTTCGCCTTGCAGGTGGCGGCGCTGCCGAAGATCAGCCGCGGCCGCTGGCTGCGGATGTGCGCCAGCTCGGGCTCGGTGTAGCGGCGCGCCTCGGCCATCTCCAGGGTGGGCACCGGGGTGTCCAGGTTGTAGGCCATCTCCAGGCGGCGCAGGTCCACCACCTTCGCCATGCGCTCGCCCTCGGCGTCGGTCTCGCCGCAGGACACCGAGCAGCACAGCAGGGTGTGGGGCTGGTCCTCGCGCGCCGAGGGCGTGAAGTGTTCCTTGAAGTAGCGCATGACGGCGTCGCCGCCCTGGGCGTTGATGAAGTGGGCGAAGGCGAAGCGCAGGCCCAGCTGCGCGGCCAGCACGCCGCTGAAGTCCGAGGACCCGAGCAGCCACACCTGCGGCGCGCCGGGCCCCTCGGGCTGCAGGCGCACGCGCTTGCTCGGATGGTCGTCGGGCAGGTTGCCGTCCAGGTGCCCGACCAGCTCCCACACGCGCTGCGGGAAATCGTCCGCCGTCGGGAACTGCCCGCCGCCCACGGCGCGCGCGGTGCGCTGGTCGCCGCCCGGGGCGCGGCCGATGCCGAGGTCCACGCGCCCCGGGTAGAGCGCCTCCAGCATGCGGAACACCTCGGCCACCTTGAAGGCGCTGTAGTAGGGCAGCAGCACGCCCCCTGAGCCGATGCGGATGCGCTTCGTCTCCGCGCCCAGGCGCGCGAGCAGCACCTCCGGGCAGGGGTCGGCGAGCGCGGCGATGGCGTGGTGCTCGGCCAGCCAGTAGCGGTGGAAGCCCAGCTCGTCGGCGCGGCGCGCGAGCGCGAGCGTGGCCTGCAGGGCCTGGGCGGCGCTGTGGCCGTGGATGATGGGGGATTGGTCGAGGACGGAGAGTTTCATGGGGCAGCCTTCTGGCCAGCGAAGGCCCATTGTCGGGTGAAAGCCACCGCGATGGCGGCGAGGAGGCCCAGCGCGCCGATGGCGTAGAACCCGGCGACCAGGCCGAAGTGCTGCGCCACCAGGCCGATGACGAGCGGGGTGCTGAGGTGGGACACGCCCCAGCCGAAGCCGCCCAGCGCCATCGCCGAGCCGTGCTGCTCGACCGGAACCGCCTCGGCCATGGTGATCTGGAAGTACACCGTCATGAGGCCGGAGCCCGCGCCGACCGCGAACAGCAGGGTGCCAAGCGGGGCCCAGTGGGTGAACAGCGGCGTGAGCCCCACGCCCAGCGCCACCATCACCCCCGCGACTACTGGCCAGGGGCTGCCGGGCCCGGTGCGGATGAACTTCGCCATCACCAGGCCCGCGGCGATGCCGCCCACCGCGCGCAGCGTGACCAGCAGCCCGGAGGACTCCTCGCCGTAGCCCAGCGCCTGCAGCAGCAGGGGATAGAAGGAAATGGTGAGCGAGAAGGGCAGCGCCGAGAGGTAGGCGCACATCACGGCGTAATACAGGATCCGCATGCGCAGCAGCGGCGCGAAGTGCACGAACAGCCCCTGCCCGGCCTCGCGCTTGCGCGCCGCCTGGGGCGTCCACCACCCCAACACGGCGGCGAGCAGGCCCATGGCGCCGAGCATCGCCAGCGCGGCCTGGAAGCCGCCCAGCGCGAGCACGAAGCCCGCCGAGGCGTTGCCGAAGATGTGGCCGACGTTGGTGACCGCGTTCAGCCGCCCGGCCTGCACGCCGCGGTCCCCGGGCAGATCGGCGGCGATGGCCCAGTTGGCCGGCCAGAACGAGGCCCGCGATAGCACCAGCACCAACTGCGCCGCCATCAGCTCCCAGAAGCCCTGCGCGAACATGAGTTGCACCGCGGCCACGGTCATGACCAGGGACGAGGCGAGCATCACCCGCTTGCCGCCGAAGCGGTCCACGTAGGCGCCGCCGACGAGGTTGATCGCGATCTGCGCGATCACCGGCGCCGAGAACAGCGTCCCGATCTCGGCCGGCGACAGCCCCTGGGCGTGCGCGTACAGGGGCACCACCAGCCAGGTCATCCCCAGGCCGTAGTTCCAGGTGAAGGAGGACAGGAAGTAGGGCAGGTGCGTGCGCGCGGCAGGGGACATGGGCCGCCGATTATCGTCGGCGGGCGTAAGCTGGGGTTCCCAGTTTCGACCCATGGCCATGCGCTTCGCCCTTGCCCTTGTCCTCGCGCTCCTGGGGCTCCCCGCCCAGGCCCAGCCGGGGTCCTGCTCCGCCCAGTCGCCGGCGGGCACCACGGCGCTGGTGGAGCTGTATACGTCGGAAGGCTGCGATGCCTGCCCGCCGGCGGACCGCTGGCTGGCCTCGCTGGGCGAGAAGGGCCTCGTCCCGGGCAAGCTGGTCCCGCTCGCCCTGCACGTGGACTACTGGGACTACATCGGCTGGAAGGATCCCTATGCCAAGCCCGAATTCACCCTGCGCCAGCGCCTGCACGCGCAGCTGAAGCGCGCGCGCCTGGTCTACACCCCGCAGGTGCTGCTGCAGGGGCAGGATTTCCGGGGCTGGAACAGCGGCGCCTTCGAGCGGGAACTGGCCCGGATCAACGCCCGGCCGGCGGCGGCCCGCATCGCGCTCGCCATCGCCCCGGGCGGCCCGGGCGCCTTCGAGGTGGAAACGGTGGCCGAGGTCCTGGACCCGGCGCGCAAGGCGGCCGCGGCCCTCTTCCTGGCCACCTACGAGAGCAGGCTGCGCTCGGATGTCCGGGCCGGGGAGAACCGGGGCCGGACGCTGGCGCACGATTTCGTGGCCTTCGCGTGGCAGGGGCCCCTGGACCTCGGGGCCGCGGGCAGGCTGCAGGACCGGCGCCGCCTGCCCCTGCTCCCGATGGCGGTGGCGGCCCATTCCGGAGTGGTCGCTTTCGTGCAGGACCGCGCCACAGGGGAGGTCCTCCAGGCCTTGATGAGGCCGGCCTGCCCGGGCTGAATCCCCCCGAGAGTCCTGCGAAGGGTCGTTTTCCCGGGTATATTCCCCCCCGGCCCGGCCAAAAAAACAGCCCCAAGGGACAGGGACGGCGACATGCACGCAACCCAGATCCGCCAGAAAGACGGAATCTTCTATTTCGTCAGCTACAAGGCGAAGGATCTCCTCGCCCGGGTCCGGTTCATCAGCCGGTTCTACGGCGAGGGCGAGGAAATCGCCGCCTCCCGGGTGTCGCAGGACGACGACATCGCCCAGTTCATCTCGCGCATCGAGCGCACCGATTCGGCCTTCCAGCGCGGCCTGTCGCGCGCCAAGGTGCGCCAGCTCACCAACTTCTACGAGACCGCGGTGTCGCAGCCCGCGATCCCGGGCACGGTGCTGCTGTTCACGCACGAGAAGCTGCAGTTCCGCGCCAACGGCGACGGCTCGGGCAGCCTGGCCGAGCCCAGCGGCAAGTTCCTGATCATCGACGGCCAGCACCGCCTGGCGGCGCTGCACTTCTACAACCAGGAGCGGCCGCAGGACGCCGCCACCATCAGCGTGCCCTGCGTCATCTTCGACGGCCGCAGCGAGGACTTCGCCGCGGAGATGTTCGTCATCATCAATTCCACCCCGACGCGCATCAACAAGTCGCACCTGATCGACCTGTACGAGCGCGTGTCCTGGGCGGCGCCGGACCGCAAGTTCGCCGCGCGCCTGGTGGAGAAGCTCTACAGCGAGGGCGACAGCCCGCTGCGCTACCGCATCAACCGCCTCGGCGGCCGCAGCCAGCGCGACAAGTGGGTGCTGCAGGCGGAGCTGTTCAACGAGATCCACCGCTGGGTGCGCGGCAAGTGGCGCTCCATCCAGCTGGCGGGCGGCAGCTCCAAGGAAGTGCCGCGCTACTACGGCATGGTGCGCGACTTCTTCAAGGCGGCGAAGAGCGCGTTCGGCGACGCCTGGGGCCGCGACGGCTACATGGTCACCAAGCCGGTCACCATCAAGGCCATGATCCGCGTCTGCGCCGACCTCACGCGCGAGGACGGCGACAAGGACGAGGGGCGCCTCGCGCGCTGGGAGCACCGCCTCGGGCCCTGGGCCGAGATGGCGAAGATGTTCAAGGAGGAAGGCTTCTACGAGCGCTTCCCCGCCAAGGGCGAGGTGGAGCGCGTCGCCCGCGTGCACCGCGACCTGGCGAAGGCCGCGGGCATCGAGCCCGGCAAGAAAACCTAGGCCAGGTCCTTCTCGGAGTAGCCCAGTTCGGCCAGGATGGCGCGCGTGTGCGCGCCCAGCGCGGGCACGGCGTCCATGCGCGGCTCGAAGCCGTCGAGGTTGAACGGCGGCTTGAGGGCGTCGAAGTTGCCCGACGGGCCGCCCACGGACACGTGCCGCCCGCGCGCCTGCATCTGCGGATGGTTCCAGAACGAGGGCATGTCGCGCAGCTCGGCGTTGGCGATGTCGGCCTGCTCCAGCCGCCGCACCACTTCCGCCGAATCGATGCCGCCGAACACGCGATGGATCTCGGCGTGCATCGCCTCGCGGTTCCGCGCCCGCGCCGGGCCGCTCGCGAAGCGCGGATCCCTGGCCAGCGACGCATCGCCCAGCACCACCTCGCAGAAGCGCCCGAACTCGCGCTCGTTCTGGATCGAGAGGAACACGCTCTTGCCGTCCCCGGCCGTGAAGGGCCCGTAGGGCACGATGGTGGCGTGGTAGGCCCCGGAACGCGGCGGCGCCACGCCCCCGCCCATGGTGAAGTGCGCCGGGAAGCCCATCCATTCCCCCAGCGCCTCGAACATGGTGATGTCCAGCGTCGCCCCGACTCCCTCGCGCTCGCGCCGGAGCAGCGCGGCGAGGATGGAGGAGAAGGCGTACATGCCGGCGGCGATGTCCGCGACCGGGATCCCGGCCTTCGCGGGCGAATCCGGCGACCCGGTCACCGACAGCAGGCCCGCCTCGCACTGCACCAGCAGGTCGTAGGCCTTCTTCTGCGCGTAGGGACCGGCCGGGCCGTAGCCGGAGATGCCGCACCAGATGAGCCGCGGGTACTTCGCGCGCAGCTGCGCCGCGCCCAGGCCCAGGCGCTCGGCGGCGCCGGGGGCGAGGTTCTGCACGAACACGTCCGCCTTCGCGATCAGGCGGTCCAGGATCTCCGGCGCCTTCGGGTGCTTCACGTCCAGCGCCAGGCTTTCCTTGGAGCGGTTGACCCAGACGAAGTGCGACGACTGGCCGTTCACCGTGGTGTCGTAGCGGCGCGCGGCGTCACCCACGTCCGGGCGCTCGATCTTGATCACGCGCGCCCCCAGCTCGGCCAGCTGGCGGGTGCAGAACGGGCCGGCGATGACCTGCTCCAGGCCCACCACGGTGATGCCCTCCAAGGGACGCTTCATGCGGGCTGCTTCACGTGAAGGCGATCTCCATGCCCCGCACCGCGAAGCCGTGCAGGTCGGTGCTCCAGGTCTCGCCCGGCCTCACCGGGTGCGCGTCGGTGATGGTGCCGGTGCTGACGATCTCGCCCGCGCGCAGCGGCTCGGCGTCGGGCTGGTTCGCCAGCACCTCCATGAAATGCGCGAGCGCCATGAGCGGGCTGTCCAGCACCACCGAGGCGACGCCGCGGTCGCGCACTTCGCCGTTGCAGCTCAAGGCCACCTTGAGGAAGGGCAGGGCGGCGGCCAGGCCCTGGATGCGCCCGACTTCCACCGGCGTGCCCAGCACCAGGTGCCCGTGCAGGCCGTTGTCCGCGGTGCAGTCGGCCAGGGTGAACTTCCACTCCGGGTGGTGGCATTGCACGATCTCGACCGAGTGCGCGATCCACTCGATGGCGCCGAGCAGGGCTTCGGGATTGCGCGAGCGCGGTGGCGGCGCTTTCAGCCCGAAGCAGATCTCCGGCTCGATGCGCGGCTGCGCCAGGCCCGCCAGCGACACCGTGGCGCGGTTGCCCTCGGCGCGGGTCAGGGTCCGGTCGTACACCGTGCCCCAGATGGGCTCGTACACGCCGTAGCGCGGCCAGATCGAGCGGTTGGTGAAGCCGATCTTGCGCCCCACCGGCCGCCAGCCGGCGGCGAGGCGCCGCGCGTGCAGTTGCCGCGCCGCAACGTAGCCCGAGGCCGGGGTGAATCCCGGGTCGCGGGCGGTGAAGGGCTCCGCCAGGCCGGCGCGCTCGTGCAATTGGGCGAGTTCGGCTGCGACGGCGGCGGCATCCATGGCCGGCCGATTCTAAATTAGACTAGGCGCATGAGCGGCGAACTGGACCCCTCCCTCGCCTGGGCGATCCTGGGCCTCACGCTGGTGATCATCGAGCTGGTCTCCGGCACCTTCTACCTGCTGATGCTGGGCGTGGCCGCCTTCGGCGCCGCGGCGGCGGCCTGGTTCGGCCAGGACACGCCGGTGCAGGCGCTGGTGGCCGCGGCCATCGCCGCCGCCGGCTGCTACTGGGTGCACGCCTACCGGGTGCGCAACGCCGCGGCGCAGATGCCGCACATCGACGCCGGGCAGCCGGCCAATTTCGAGTCCTGGGTCGACGAGGGCGCGCGCCTGGCGAAGGTGCGCTACCGCGGCGCGAGCTGGGACGCGGTGGTGGAAGGCGAGGGCTCGCCCCAGGGCGGCGCGCTGCTCTACGTGCTGTCCGCCAGCGGCAACACGCTGAAGGTCACCGCCCGGCGCCCGGGCTAGTCCAACCTAGGAGTTTCCCATGTTCATGAAGATGGTCATCGCGCTGGTCGTGTCCATTGCGGCCGCGTTCGTCCCCGCCACCGAGAAGTACGCGGTGTGGATCTTCTTCCTCGCGGTGGTGGTGGCCTTCGTCATGGAGGGCGTGCGCATCGTGCCGCAGCAGTTCGCCTACGTGGTGGAGCGCTTCGGCCGCTTCCACGCCATCCTGGAGCCGGGCCTGAACCTGATCATCCCGTTCCTCGACCGCGTCGCCTACATGCACTCGCTGAAGGAAGTGCCGCTCGACGTCCCCGAGCAGGTCTGCATCACGCGCGACAACACGCAGCTGGCGGTGGACGGGGTGCTGTACTTCCAGGTCACCGACCCGCGCCTCGCCTCCTACGGCTCGGCCAACTACATCGCCGCCATCACCCAGCTGGCGCAGACCACGCTGAGGAGCGAAATCGGCAAGATGGAGCTGGACAAGAGCTTCGAGTCGCGCGAGGAGATCAACCGCCAGATCGTGGCGGTGCTGGACGAGGCCGGGCGCAACTGGGGCATCAAGGTGCTGCGCTACGAGATCAAGAGCATCACCCCGCCGGAGTCCATCCTGCGCGCCATGCAGCAGCAGATCACCGCCGAGCGCGAGAAGCGCGCCCTGATCGCCAAGTCCGAGGGCCAGCGCCAGGAGGAGATCAACCTCGCCGACGGCAAGAAGCAGGCCGCGGTGCTGGAGTCCGAGGGCGAGAAGACCGCCGCCATCAACCGCGCCCAGGGCGAGGCCACCGCGCTGCGCCTGATCGCGGAGGCCAACGCCGCCGCGGTGCGCGCGGTCGCCGAGGCGATCAGCGACAAGGGCGGCATGGACGCGGCCAACCTCAAGGTGGCGCAGGAATACGTGCTCGCCTTCGGCAACCTCGCGAAGAGCAGCAATACGCTCATCCTGCCCGCGAGCGCGGGCGACGTCGGCAGCATGGTCGCCACCGCGATGACGGTGCTGGACAAGACCCGCCAGGCGAGCGCCGCGGCCAAGGCCTGAGGCGGGCGCCGGCGCCATGACCGTCTCCGCCTGCAACCACTTCACCATCCTCACCGACGACCTGCCGGCGACGCTGGCGTTCTACGAGGAGCACCTGGACCTGAAGCCCGGGGCGCGGCCGCCGTTCACCTTCCCCGGCGCCTGGCTCTATGCCGACGGCGGCAGGGGGCCGGACCCGATCCTGCACATCGTCGCCGGGGTCGGCAAGGAGAGGCTGGTGAAGGGCGTGATCGACCACATGGCCTTCACCGGCAGGGGGCTCGCCGCCGCGGTGGCGAAGCTCGAGCGCCGCGGCGTGGCCTACGAGCTGCGCCAGCTGCCCGCCTACGGCACCTGGCAGCTGTTCTTCTTCGACCCCAACGGCGCCAAGGTGGAGATCGACTTCGACGCCGCGGAGCCGGCGCCGGCGCGGGCCGGGGACGCGGCGCGCGCCGGGACCCGCACCTACTAGGCGCCGGCCTCCGCCGCCCGGCGGCGCGCCACCAGCTGCGCCGCGACCACCACCGCGAGCAGCGCCAGGCCGATGGCGTCGGTGATCAGGCCGGGCTTGATGAGGCACAGCGCGGCGGCCACCAGCAGCGCGCGCTGCCACATCGAGGCGAACCCCAGCAGCCAGCCGAACAGCCCGCCGGAGAGGCAGATCACGCCCACCGTGGCCGAGGCCACGGACCAGAGCACGAACTGCCACTCGGCGCCCCAGTCCTTGACGATCAGCAGCAGCCGCGGCTCGTAGACGAACATGAACGGCACGATGTAGGCCGGCGCGGCGGCGCGCATCGCGGCGAAGCCCGATTCCCACATGTTCGCCTTGGCGAGGCTCGCCGCGGCGAACACCGCGAGCGCCACCGGCGGGGTGATCGCCGACAGGATGGCGAAGTAGAACGCGAACATGTGCGCCGCCGGCGCCACCACGCCCATCTTGATCACCGCCGGCACCAGCAGCGCCACCATGACGATGTAGGCCGGCGTGGTGGGCATGCCCATGCCGAGGATGATCCCGGCCACGGCGGTGAGCAGCAGGGCGAGGATCAGCGCATCCTGCGCCAGCGCGATCACGATCTGGGTGAAGACGATGCCCAGGCCCGTGATGGTGACGCAGCCGATGACGATGCCGGCGCAGGCGCAGGCCATGGCCACCGAGAGCGCGTTCTTCGCGCCTTCCTCCAGCGCCTCGAGGATGCTGCGCCAGCGCAGGC
>CAZMDA010000100.1:0-9101 GCA_964564865.1 uncultured Bordetella sp.
CCGATGCGGCCGCGCAACTGGTGCAGCTGCGCGAGGCCGAAGCGCTCGGCGTGCTCGATCACCATCAGCGAGGCCTTGGGCACGTCCACGCCGACCTCGATCACGGTGGTGGCGACCAGCAGGTGAATCCTGCCCGCGCTGAAGGCCGCCATCACCGCCGCCTTCTCCGCCGCCGGCAGGCGACCGTGCACCAGGCCCACCTTCAGGCCCTTCAACTCCGCGCTCAGCGCCGCGTGGGTGTCGATCGCGGTCTGCAGGTCGCCGTCCTTCCTGAGCAGCGACCCGTCGCTGCGCTCCGTCAGCTCGATCACCGGGCACACCCAGTAGGCCTGCTGGCCGCCGGCGCAGGCCGCGCGGATCCGCGCCAGCACCTCGCCGCGGCGAGCCTCCGACACGAGCTTGGTCGCCACCGGCCGGCGGCCCGGCGGCATCTCGTCGATCACCGACACGTCGAGGTCGGCGTAGTAGCTCATGGACAGCGTGCGCGGAATGGGCGTCGCGCTCATCATCAGCTGGTGCGGCGCGGTGCGGGCCTGTGCTTTCTTCCTGAGGGCGAGGCGCTGCTTCACGCCGAAGCGGTGCTGCTCGTCGACGATCGCCAGCGCCAGGCGCGCGAACACCGAGGCGTCCTGGAACAGCGCGTGGGTGCCGACGCCGATCTGCGCCTCGCCGCTCGCCAGCGCCGCCAGCGCGGCCTTCTTCTCCGCCTTCGACAACCCGCCATGCAGCCAGGCGATGCGCACGCCGAGCGGCGAGAGCCAGTCGGAGAACTTGCGGTAGTGCTGCTCGGCTAGGATCTCGGTGGGCGCCATCACCGCGGCCTGGCGCCCGGCATCCACCGCGGCGAGGCAGGCGATCGCGGCGACGATGGTCTTGCCGCTGCCGACATCGCCCTGCAGCAGGCGCTGCATCGGATGCGGCTGGGCGAGGTCCTTCAGGATCTCCGCCATGACGCGGCGCTGTGCGCGGGTGAGGCGAAAGGGCAGCTTCGCCAGGAAGCGCTTCAGCAGCGGCCCGTCCGCGGGCAGGGCAGGCGCTTCGCGCCCGCGGCGCGCCCGGTAGGCCATGCGCATGGACAGCTGCTGCGCCAGCAACTCGTCGAACTTCACCCGGGTCCATGCCGGGTGAGTGCGCTGCATGAGCGCCGCCGTATCGGCGTCGGCCGGCGGACGGTGCAGCAGCTGCACGCTTGCGGCGATGCCCTGCAGGCGGTGGCGGCGAAGCAGCGCGGCCGGCAGGGTTTCCTCGAGTTGCGCCTGGTCGAGCGCTTCCAGCACCAGCTTGCGCAACGCCGGTTGCGTCAGGCCGGCGGTCGTCGGATAGATCGGCGTCAGGGTCGTCGGCAGGGGTTCGCCTTCGCGCACCAGCCGGTAGCGGGGATGGACCATCTCGGCGCCGAAGAAGCCGCGCCGCACCTCGCCGTAGGCGCGCACCAGCTGTCCCTCGTCCGCCGCGCGCTGGAACTGCTTCAACTGGCTGCCGTAGAAGTTCAGGAACCGCAGCACCAGGCCCTCGGCGCGCACCACCAGCTGGCGCCGAGGGCGGTAGGCGACCTCGGGCTTGAGCACGCGCGCCTCCACCAGCGCCGGGCGGTCCAGCGGAGCGGACTCCGGCGCGAACACCGCGGTCTCGTCCTCGTAGCGCAACGGCAGGTGGAACGCGAGCTCGGCGCGCGCGCGGATGCCGAGCCGGGCGAGCTTGCCTTCGATTCCGCTTGCCGGGCCGGGCTTCTTCCCCGCCACTGGCGCGCCTCTAGCCGAGGTGCAGGATGCAGTCGATCTCGACCAGGGCGCCGCGCGGCAGGCTGGCGACGCCGACCGCGGCGCGCGCCGGGAAGGGCTCGCGCACGTGCCGCGCCATGCTCTCGTTCACCTTGGCGAAGTGCGCGAGGTCCGTGAGGTAGACCGTCATGCGCACCGCGTGCTCCAGGCCGGAACCGGCGGCAGCCGCCACCGCGGCGAGGTTGAGGAACACGCGCTCGATCTGCGCCTCGATCCCCTCCACCAGCTGCCCGGTGGCCGGATCCAGGCCGATCTGGCCCGACAGGTAGACGGTGTCCCCGGCGCGAACGGCCTGCGAGTAGGCGCCGATCGCCGCCGGCGCGGCTTTCGTGTGCACGGTGGTTTTCACGCCTAGAATCTTAGCTGAAATGCCCATCCCGCCGTGACCAGCCCGACCATCGCCAACCTGCAGAAGCTGCTCGGCACGCCGCGCGACGGCGCGCTGCTGCGCTACTCGCTCGGCAACGAGTTCCTGAAGGCCGGCGACGCCGCCGCCGCGGCCGCGCAGTTGCGCGAGGCCGTGGCCCGCGACCCGGCCTACTCCGCGGCCTGGAAGCTGCTCGGGCGGGCGCTGGCGGACTCGGGCAACGACGCGCAGGCCCTCGAGGCCTGGCGCCACGGCATTGCGGCCGCGCAGGCGAAGGGCGACAAGCAGGCGGAGAAGGAAATGACGGTGTTCGCGCGCCGCATCGAGAAGAAGACCTCGGCATGAGGGAGCGCCGCAAGCCGCAGCAGGCGCTCAACGTCCTCGGCGAGCCGCTCGCGCCCTGCGGCCTGGATCCGCTCACCGGGTTCTACCGCGACGGTTGCTGCAACACCGGCTACGACGACACCGGCATCCATACCGTCTGCGTGCGCGTCAGCCGCGAGTTCCTCGCCTTCTCCAAGGCGCGCGGCAACGACCTCAGCACGCCGGCGCCGGAGTTCGGCTTCGCCGGCCTGAAGCCCGGCGACCAGTGGTGCCTGTGCGCGGGCCGCTGGCGCGAGGCGCTGGAGGCGGGCATGGCGCCCCCGGTGGTGCTGGCGGCGACGCACGAGGAGACGCTGGCGATCGTGCCGCTGGATGCGCTCAAGCGGCACGCCATCGACCTCGCCTGAACCGGGGGACACCAGAATTGGTGGAGTGGAAGGGGATCGAACCCTCGACCTCCGCATTGCGAACGCGGCGCTCTCCCAGCTGAGCTACCACCCCGGGGAAGGGGGCGGATTTTACAGGAGAATCCGGGCAGCGGGAATCCGTCACGGGAAGCCGCGCCAGCGGGCGGCTATCATGGCGCCTGAAAGGAACACCCATGCAGATCACGCCCCCGTTCGGCTACCAGGAACTGGCCCCGCTCAACCGCAAGCAGAAGGTGCGCCTGCTCAAGCCCGGGGAGATCCCCGGGTTCGCGCGCACGCTGAACGCGATCCCGATCAGCTACACCGAGTTCGGGCCCGTCTCCCGCGACTACCCGATCGTGTTCACCTCCGGCGACCAGGGCGCGAGCTACTCGCCGGTGGCGGTGCTCGGCCTCGCCGCCGGCGAGAACCTGTTCTACGGCGCCGGCGGCTGGGCGCAGGGGCTCTACATCCCGGCCTACGCGCGGCGCTTCCCGTTCTGCATGGCCAGGGTGAAGATGAACGAGGTCGAGCAGCAGAACCGCCTGATCTGCGTCGAGAAGGCGCACCTGGACGACAGGGACGGCGAGGCGATGTTCGACGACCAGGGCGAGGCCACGCCCAAGTGGAAGGAAATCGAGCGCCTGCTCACCGAGTACGAGATGGACCTGGAGCGCAGCCGCGAGCTGTGCTCGATCCTGTCGGACTACGGCCTGCTGGAACCGTTCGCCGCGCAAGCCAAGTTCGCCAAGGGCGGCGCGGCGCAGCTGACCGGCATGCACCGCGTCGCCGAGGCGAAGATCGAGCACCTGAACGCGAGCCAGATCAAGAACCTCGCCAGGAAGGGCGTGCTCGGGCGCATCTACGCCCACCTGCTGTCGCTGGACAACTTCGCCCGGCTGCTGGACCGCAAGGCGGCGCTGGCCGCGTAGCCGCCGTCCCGGCTAGCGCTCCCGGCCCGCCTCGTGCGCCACCTTGCGCAGGGGCGAGAGCAGGTACTCCAGCACCGTACGGTCCTCGAGCTTGATCTCCGCGGTCAGCTGCATCCCCGGCAGCAATGCGTGGCGCGCCTCGCCCACGCGCAGTTCCCCGGCCAGCGGCTCGAGCTGCGCGCGGTAGGCGAAGGCGCCCGATGGCCTGGGCGCCTCGGCGCCCCTGTCGGCGCCGCGGTCGGTGGAATCCGCCGATACGCGCAGCACCCGTGCCTCGACCATGCCGTACTTCTGGAACGGAAAGCTGGCCAGCTTCAGCCGCGCCGGCTGGCCGGCGACGATGAAGCCGGCGTCGTGGTTCGCCAGCCAGACCTCCGCCACCAGCGCCTCGCGCTCCGGAACCAGCGTCATCAGCACGGCCCCCGGAGCAAGCACCGCGCCCGGCGTATGGGTGGCGAGGTCCTTGACGATGCCGTCCGCGGGCGCGCGCAGCTCGGCGAGCGCCTGACGGTGGCGCAATTTGTCCAGTTCCTGCGTCTGGCGCGCGAGCTGCGCCTCGGCCTCGACGCGCTCGGCCTGCAGTTGCGCGCGCCAGGCCGCCGCGATCTGCGCCGAGCGCCGCTCGCCCTGCTCCAATGTCGCGCGCGCGCTCTCGACGCGGTGCTCCTGCGCCCTGAGGTCCTGCTCGGCCTCCAGCCGCTCGCGGCTGCGCTGCGCGAGCATCAGCTTGCCGGCGTAGCCCTCGCGGGCCAGCTTGGCGAAGGCCTGCTCCTGCTCCAGCAGCATCGGCAGCGCGCCGGCCAGCTTGGCGCGCGTTTCCTGCGCCGCCTGCATCTCGCGCCGCGCGCGCGCAATCACGCTGCGCTCCTCCGCGAGGCTTGCCTCGTGCGCGCGCACCCGCGCCTCGCGCTGCGCCTCCACCTGCGCATGGAGCTGCGGCGGATCCTCGGGGCTCGCGGCGAGCGGCGTCCCGCGCAGCTCGGCGTCGATGCGCCGCAGCTGCAGGCGGCGCAGCGCCACCTCGTTGCGCAGCGTCGCCGCATCTGCGTCCGCGGCGCGCGTGTCCATGCGCGCCAGCACCTGCCCGGCGCGCACGCGCTCGCCCTCGCGCACGAGCAGCTCGCGCATCACTCCGCCCTCCGCCGGCTGCACGATCCGCAGCTGGGAGCGCGGAACCAGGCGGCCCTCCGCCACGGCAATGACGTCGACCCGGCCCAGCGCGGCCCACAGCGCCAGCGCAGCGGCCAGCGCGAGCACGATCCACAGCACCAGGCGCGGCAGCGGCGAGGGCGCCTGTTCCTGCAACTGCAGGATCGAGGGGTGGAAGTCGGCCGGCCCGCGCCGCACGGGCCGACCAGCGGCGCCCGATGCCGCGGGCAGCGTCACGACGGCGCGGTCCCGGCGGCGCGCACCGGGGCGTACCCGGCGGCCGGCCGCTGCGGCTCGATGCGCGCCACCGCGTCCGCGGCGAGCCCTTCGGGCAGGTGGTGCGCGATGAACAGCACCGTCGCGCTGCCGCGCAGCCGGCTCACCGTGCGCGCAAACGCCTCCGCGGTGTCGCGGTCCAGGTTCGCCGTCGCCTCGTCGAAGATCAGGACCTTCGGCCGCCGCAGCAGCGCGCGGGCGATGGCGATGCGCTGCTTCTGCCCGCCGGACAGGCCGACGCCGTTCTCGCCCACCGTGCTGCGGTAACCCTGCGGCAGGCCCGAGATGAAGTCGTGGATCTCCGCCTGCCGGCAGGCCTCCACGATCTCGCTCAGCGAGGCGTGCGGCTGCGCCGCCGCGATGTTGTCCTGGAGCGTGCCCGAGAACAGGCGCGTCTCCTGCGGCACGACGCCGAAGTTGCGGCGCAGTTCGTTCGCCGCGAGGGCCCGGATGTCGCGCCCGTCGATCCGGATGCTGCCCGAGGCGTAGGGGTAGAAGCCCAGAAGCAGCCGCGCCAGGGTGCTCTTGCCGCTGCCTGAGGGCCCGGTGAGCGCGACGCAGGCGCCGGGCTCGATGCGCAGGCTGAAGTCGGCCAGCACCGGCGGCTGGTCGTCGCGGTAGCGAAAGCTCAACCGCTCGATCTCGATGCCCGCGGCGCCGCCCGGGCCGCGCTCGGCGCGCGTGGCGTGGATCTCGGCCGGCGCGTCCATCAGGTCGCCCAGCCGCTGCACCGCGATCGCGGCCTGCTGGAACTCCTGCCACAGGCCGGACAGGCGCAGCGCGGGCTGCGCGAGCCTGCCCGCGAACATCTGGAACGCGACCAGCATGCCGATGGTGAAACCCGGCTCGGTCATCACCAGCCAGGCGCCCGCCCCCAGCACCGCGGCCGACAGCGTCTGCTCCAGGGCACCCGCCAGCACCCCGTAGGCGTTGGACAGCTGCCTCGTGGCGAAGCTCGCGCGCAGGTAGGCGGCGAGGTTGCGCCCGAACTGCGCCGCCGCCTGCGGCTCCATCTGCAGCGCCTTCACCGTCTCCATCGCCGCCACGTGCTCGGTGAGGAAGGCCTGGTTGCGGGCGCCCAGCAGGAACTGCTCGTTGATCCGGCGCCGCAGCAGCGGCGTCACGGCGAGGCTGAGGCCCGCGAGCAGCACGATCGCCGCGAGCGCGATCAGCGTCAGCGGCACGCTGTACCAGAGCATGATGCCGAGGAACACGAACAGGAACGGCAGGTCGAGCGCCACGCTGGCGGCGGCGCCGGTGAGGAACTCGCGGATCGTCTCCACGCCCTGCAGCCGCGCCACCAGCGTGCCGGTCGGCCGGGACTCGAAGTAGCGCGGCGGCAGGCGCAGCAGCTGCTCGAACACCCGCATGCCGAGCACCGCGTCGATGCGGTTGCCGGTGTGCAGCAGCAGGTACTGCCGCACGTAGCCGAGCGCGGCGCTGAACACGACGAACATGGCGAGCGCCGCCATCACCACGGCGAGCGTGCTCTGGGTGTGGTGCACCACGACCTTGTCGATGATGACCTGGGTGCACAAGGGCACCGCGAGCGCGATCAACTGCAGCACCAGCGACGCCGTCAGCACGTCGCGCCAGACCGCCTTGTGGCGCAGCAGCTCGGGCACGAACCAGCCGAGGCCGAAGGGCCGGTCGGTGAGCGCCGGGTCCGGCTCCTCCTGCGCCGGCATCACCGCCACGGCGAGAACCTCCAGGCCGTAGCGTTGCGCGAAATCGGCCAGCAGCACCTCGTGCGGCTGCTTCTCCCGCTCTGCGAGCAGCACCGTCCCGCGGTCGGCGGTCATCACGATCGCCGGTCGCGCGACATTGCCATCCATCCGCATCGCCACGACCGGGAAGCTCAGCTCCCAGAGGTCGCGCGGCGGCACCCTGCGACGGGTAAGCCGCAGGCCGAGGTCGGCAGCGGCGTGGCTCAGCGTCGCGAGGTCGAGCGGCGGCGGGAACTGCTGCAGCGTCGCGCGCGCATCGAAGGCGACGCGGTGCGCGCCGGCGAGCGCGGCAAGCGCCCAGACCAGGTCCGCGGCCTCGATCGGCGCGTCCAGCGGCACAACAGGCGTGGGCAAGGAAATGCCTCCCTGCGTTTGCCTCGGCGCTGCGGTTGGCGGGTTCTGCTTGTTGTGGAGAAAAGAATGCGCCGGCGCCGGGGAGGCGTCAATTCATCTCGATTCGAGATAATGCGGTCGAGCCCGCGTCAGATCGCGACGACGTCCAGCCCGATTCTCCTCGCGCCGGCGGCCATCGCTTCATCGAGGCACAGGATTCCCTGCACCTTGCCCGCCTCCGCGATCGCAAGGTGAAGCGCGTCGCCCGCGCGAAGCTTCAATCCGGCGTCGCCCGCAAGGTCCGCCGCGCGGCGGAACTCCGCCCGCTGAGGGATGGCGACCGCGCAATGGACCTGCACGAACTCCAGGAAGCGTGACCGTGCCTGCTTCGCCAGCGCCGACGCAAGCTCGCCCGTCCTGACCTTGATGGCGGCCGCGCTGGAGAACTCCGTGATCGCCCATTCACTGACGAGCAGACCTGCGCCGGAAGTCTCGATCCACGACACCACCGCTTCGCTCGCGGGCTCGCGAATGAAGGCCGGAACGAGCGCGCTGGTGTCGACGTAGATCATCAGTACCGTGCGCTTCGGCGCAAATCGGCCACCACCGGCGCAGTCACCTTCTGGCGCGCCAGGAACGCGCGCAGCCGGCGAACATCGGTTGGCCCGATCACGCGAGCCTCGGCGCTCAGGATCAGCCGTCCGTCCGGTCCCATCTCGCCCACCAGCGTATCGCCTTCGCCGACGCCCAGCCGCCTGGCCGACTCCGCCGGCAGGCGGACCGCGAGGCTGTTGCCCCACTTCGACACCACCAGATCCACGCGCTCGCCCCCCTTCTCCGCCTTCATGTGCACATCCCTTGTGTAGCCATGTAGATACATGATAGCGACGGCCGGGAAACCGGTCAATCCGGCCAGGGGGCGGGTCATGGTGGGCCGGCTTGGATTCGAACCAAGGACCAAGGGATTATGAGTCCCCTGCTCTGACCGGCTGAGCTACCGGCCCATGTGGCGCAAGCTTACTGCGACTTGGCGAGCGCGCGCTCGAGCAGCTCCAGTCGGTCCTGTCCCCAGAATATCTCGTCGCGGTAGACGTAGCTCGGCGCGCCGAACACCTGCCGCCCCAGCGCCTCCTGGGTGTAGGCCGCGAACGCGGACTGGTCGCCGGCGCGGGCGCCATGCTTCGCACCCAGTTCCGCAAGCAGCGCCGGATCGGCGAGGTCGCGGTCATCACGCCACAGCGCCGAGAGCAGTTCGCCCGCCAGCGCCATCCGATTCGCCGCCGGCGCGCCGCAGATGAGTTCCGCCGCGGGCGTCGCGTTGACCGGGAAGAACTTCGGCTGGATCACGATCGGCACGCCGAGGAACTCGCTCCAGCGCCTCAGCTCCACCAGCCGGTAGGCCTGCCGCTGCGGCGCGCGCTTGGCGAGGGGCAGCCCGCCCGACTGCGGGAAGATGACGCCGTAGTCCACCGGCTTCACGTTCACCGCGGCGCCATGCCTTTTTGCCACGGCCGCGAAGCGGGCGTGGCCGAGGTAGGTCCACGGCGAGCTGGGCGTCATGTAGTAGTCGACCGTCTTGGCCATTTCCGTCTCCTCAAAATCAGAGGGCCGCCATTGCGTGGCGGCCCTCCAAAACCCTCCTACCTCTCCCAACCCCTCCGGGGAAATGGGAAAACGCGCTAGCCCTCCTGGTCGAGGAAGCTCTTCAGCCGCTCCGAGCGCGAGGGGTGGCGGAGCTTGCGCAGCGCCTTGGCCTCGATCTGGCGGATGCGCTCGCGCGTGACGTCGAACTGCTTGCCGACCTC
>CAZMDA010000101.1:0-9045 GCA_964564865.1 uncultured Bordetella sp.
TGTGCTTCTCCTGGGCGTAGGTGGCGGGCGGCAGGCAGATGCGGCCGTAGTCGAAATCCGGGTTCGCCAGGACCTGCCGGCGCGAGATGGCGGGCGCGCGGTTGGCCCTGGTGCGGAAGCTGCCGGTGACGTGGCAGGCGCGGATGCGCAGCTGCAGCATCACCGGCGTGCTCGAGGCCTCCGAGAGCTCGAAGCCCTTCTCGACGGCCTCGACGATCTTCGGCAGGTTGGGGCGCGGGTCGAGCAGCCACATCTGCGACTTCATGGCGAAGGCGTGCGTGCGCTCCTGGATGATGGAGGAGCCCTCGCCATAGTCCTCGCCCAGCACCAGCAGCGCGCCGCCCCTGACCCCCGCGGAGGCGAGGTTGGACAGGGCGTCCGAGGCGACGTTGGTGCCGACGGTGGACTTGAAGGCCACCGCGCCGCGCATCGGGTAGTTGATCGAGGCGCCCAGCATCGCCGCGGCGCCGGCCTCGTTGGCGTTGGTCTCGACGTGCACGCCCAGCTCGTCCAGGATGCCGCGCGCGTCGTTCAGCACGTCCATGACGTGCGACACCGGCGCGCCCTGGTAGCCGCCGACGTAGGACACGCCCGACTGCAGCAGCGCCTTGGTGACCGCGAGGATGCCCTCGCCGCGGAAGGTGTCGCCTTCGCCCAGCTTGAGCAGCTCCACTTCCTGCTTGAACGATCGCTCCACGGGCGTTCCCGTTCCCTCAGCCCACCAGGTTCGGCAGCCAGGTGGCCACCGGCGGGGCGAAGAACACCAGCGCCAGCACCGCGAGGCTGATCAGCAGGAACGGCGTCACGGCGCGGAAGATGTGCATCATCGTCACCTGGGGCGGCGCGACGCCCTTCATGGTCATCAGCAGCAGCCCGTGCGGCGGCATCAGCAGGCCAAGCTGCATGCAGATGAGGAACATGACCCCGAACCAGACCGGGTCCACGCCCATCTGCTGCACGATCGGCATGAAGATCGGCAGGGTAATCATCATCATGCTCACCTGCTCGACGAAGATCCCGAGGAAAATCAGGAACAGCATCATACCTGCGACCACCGCCAGCGGCGGCAGCCCGAAGCCGGTGATGGCCTGCGCCAGGCCGTTGCTCGCCCCGGAGAACGACAGGATCTGGGAGAAGGTGGTGGCGCCGACGATGATGAACAGGATCATCCCGGAAATACCCGCGGTGCCGCGCAGGGCTTTCACCAGGTTGTCGAACGTGAGGGCGCGGTAGAGCAGGGCGAGGAACAGGGTGGCAAAGGCGCCCAGCGCCGCGCATTCGGTCGGCGTCGCCCAGCCGGCGATCATGGCCCCGACCACGACCACGAAGATGGACACCAGCGGCAGCACGTACTGCAGGAAGGGCTGGAAGCGCCGCCAGCCGTGGTGCACCTCGATGGCGGACCTCGGCGCCAGTGCGGGGTCCAGCTTCACGCGCAGCACGATGTAGCCGACGAAGACCGCCGACAGGATCAGGCCGGGGACGATGCCGCCCACCAGCAGCTTCGAGATCGAGATGCCCGAGAGGCTGCCCAGCAGGACCGTCAGCGCCGAGGGCGGGATGAGCATGTCCACCGCGCCGATGGCCATGATCGGGCCGGTGGCGAGCGTGGGGTGGTAGCCGCGCGCCAGCATCACCGGCAGCATCAGGCTGCCCAGCATCGCGGTGGTGGCGATGGTGGAGCCGGAGATCGCCGAGAACACGGTGCCGGCGACGACCGCAATCACCGCCAGGCGCCCCGGCACCTGCCGGATCAGGCGCTCGACGCCGTCGATCACCTTCACCGCCAGCCCGGTATGGAACAGCACTTCGCCCATGAGGATGAAGAGCGGTATGGGTGTCAGCGCGAAGCTGGTCACCGACTGCACGCTGTTGCGCGCGAGCTGCATCATGCCGGCCTCGCCGCCCAGGAAGATGGCCGCGCCGGCGAGGTTGATGGCGAGGAAGGCGAAGGCGACCGGCAGCCCGAGGAACATCAGGGCGGTGGAGCCCCCGAGCAGGAGCCAGGCTGCGGCCTCCCAGGACACGGCGTGCTAGGCCGCGCTCACCGCGTCCGCGCGCGGACCGCGTTCGCCATGCCAGAGGCGGTGCATGCGGAACAGGACTTCGATCGCGAGCAGGAGGAAGGTCGCCGGCAGCGGCGCGAGCAGCCACCACTCCGGGATCGCGATCACCTTGACCACCATGCTGCCGATGGCCTGGCTGGAGAGCGCCGCCTTCAATCCGTACCACGCGATGACGCCGCAGCAGGCGAGCGCGATCAGGTCCACCGCCCACTCGCAGGCCCAGGCGAGGCGCGCCGGCATGACGCGCAGCAGCACGTCCACCCGGATGTGCATGCCCTGGCGCAGCAGCCAGGGCGCGGTCAGCAGGGTGATGAGGTAGAGCGCGTACTCGGTGACCTCGTTCGCCCAGGGCAGGCCCAGCATGCCCGGGACGATGCGGACGTTGCGTAGCAGCACGTCGACGCAGATCACCGCCATCATCAGGAACAGCACCGCGCAGCCGGCGAGGGCAAGCCCCGCCAGCAGGCGGCCGTAGAGCCGCGACAGCCGGTCCATCAGCGGCTGAAGAGCTTCCTCATCTGCGGGCCGTAGACCGGGCTCGCCTTGATCATGCCGGCCCAGGCGACCTCGTAGGCCCGGTCGTAGTACTGCTTGGCGGTCGCTGCATCGAAGCTGATCACCTGGATGCCGGCGGCCTGCTGGCGCCGGGTCTCGTCCTCGTTGTACTTCCGCCAGAAGTCGTTCTGCGCCTCGAACGCGATCACCTGGCGCGACAGGAAGTCGCGCTGCGCCGCCGTCAGGCCCTTCCACTTGTCCAGGTTCATCACCAGCGACACCTCGGCATTGTAGAAGCCGGGCTCGACGCGGTGGCGCGTCTTCTCGTGCCAGTTGAAGTCGAAGATGCCGTGGATCGGCCAGCCGTAGCCGTCGACCACGCCGCGCTCGAGCGCGGTGTAGACCTCGCCCGGCGCGGTCTGCACCACGGTGGCGCCCAGGGCCTGGAAGAAGTCGCGGTACACCGGCGTGATGCGCAGCTTGAGGCCCGCGAAGTCGGGCTTCGCGACCGGCTTGGTGAGGTAGGCATGGAACGGCGAGTAGTCGACGATGCGGGCCAGGTACACCATGTTGGCCTTCTCGTTCCAGATCCGGTTGATGAGGTCGTGGCCGCCGTTCTTGCGCAGCTCGGTGGCCGGCAGCTGGGTCAGCTTGAGCGCGTCGGCCTCGGGCATGATGTTGGTGTAGAAGGCGCCGGTGGTGAGGCCGATGTCGACCACGCCGGTGCGCACCGCGTTGCCCACCTCGAACGGCGGCATCGCCTTCGGGCCGCCGATGAAGTTGAGCTGCACGTTGCCCTTGCCTTCGGCATTGAGCTTCTTCATGAAGCCGTCGAAGTTGCGCACGTACTGCGTGTTCTCCGCGAAGGAGCTGACGACGCGCAGCGTCACCTCCTGCGCCTTGGCTGGAACGGGGGCGGCGGCCAGGCCGAGGGCGGCCGGGGCCGCCAGTACGAGTGCAAGACGCTTCATGCGGTCCTCCTCCGGGATGGGGCGCCTATTCTACCCAGCCCCCGCGCCGCCTCAGGCCGCCCGCGGCAGCGCGCCGCCGGCGATGCGCGCCTGCAGCCGCGCGCCCCAGCGCCCGCCGGGCTTCTGCGCCAGCCGCTCGGCGAGCACGTGCTGCGCCAGCCGCGCCTCGCCGGCGCGCCAGGCGGCGTCGATCAGCGTCAGGCTGAGCAGGTCGCGCTGCGCGTGGCTGCCGCCGAAGCGCTGGGCGCGGTCGCGCACCTCGAGCAGGTGGTGCACGGCGTCGGCGTGGCGGCCCTCGCAGTAGGCGATCGCCGCCTCGCAGGCGCCGCTGCCGACCGCGCGGGTCATCTCGGCGTTGCCGCCGCGCTCGCCGCTTGCCTGGGCCAGGTTCTCGCGCAGCTGCCGGAGCGCGTCGCGCCGACCCGCGGCGGCGAGCGCGAGGGCGGCGTGGAAGTCGTTGAAGGCGTAGAACCCGGCCTCGCCCGCCAGCGCCGCCTCCCAGGCGTCGGCCACGGGGGCGAAGCGCGCCGCGACGTTGGCGCCCTCCAGCTTCAGGCGCCAGAGCAGGGCGGTTGCGTCCACGCGCATCAGCGCGGTCTCGGCGCCGGCGCCGAAGCGGGCGTCGTAGATCTCCAGCACCTTGCCGAGGTCACCGCCGTCCAGGTGGAACAGCGCCACGTGCCAGTGGTTGTGGTAGGCGAAGCCGTTGTCCGCGCCCGCCCAGGCGGCGCGCGTCTCGCCGTACCAGGCGAGGCCCTCGGCCACCCGGCCCTGCATCTCCAGCACGTGCGCCACCGCGTGCACCCCCCAGCAATCGTCCCCGGACAGCGCCACCGCCTGCCGGCCGGCGCGCTCGGCCTCGTCGTACTGGTTGCACTCCTCCAGGCCGAAGGCGCGCATGCCGAGGACGTAGGCGTAGCCCGGCACCGACGCCGACCAGGCGGGCAGCACGCGCGTGACGCGATTGCGCAGGTTGAGCGCGTCGCCGCGGTAGAAGTCGAGCGCGTGCGCCACCTGCAGCGCCAGCACCTCGCGCGGCCAGTCCACCAGGACGCGGTCGAGCGCGCGCGCGCCGCCTTCCCAGTCGCCGGCGGCGATCACCTGCGCCGCGTCGGCGAGCGCCCGTTCGCGCGCTCCGGCGTGCGCGAGCGCCTCGCGGCCGCGCGCCAGCGCGTCCTGCGCCTCGCGCATGAAGCGCCGCTCGAAGAAGGTGGCCAGCATCAGGGCGCGCGCGACATAGGCGCCAGCAAAGCCCGCGTCGTGCTCGAGCGCCCGCTCCAGGTGCGCAAGCGGGTCGCCGCGGAAGGTCTGGAAGGCGCGCAGCGCGCGCTCGTATTCCTCGAGCGCGGCGGCTTGGGTGGTGGCGACGGTCTGGCCTCGTGCGTCCTTGAGCATGGCGGCGGTCCCTGCATGGATGTCGATGAGGGCGCCGATGCTAGACCTCCGGGCCGCGCCGTTCCAGACCGATTTGGTTAACGCCGGGTAACCGGCGTGTAACCGCGCGCCGCTCAGCCGGCCGCGGTCACCACCGCGGCGCCGGGCGGCGCGGCGTACAGCGCCTCCACCAGCGCCGCGCGCCGCTCCAGCACCGCGCGCTGATTGAGGTAGCCCTTGTCGGTGATCTCCCCGGCGTCGATCGACGGCGGCTCGTCCATGACCAGCAGGCGCGCCGGGTGGGTCGAGCTGCCGCCCTCGGTCCTGAGCGCCGCCAGCGCCGCCGAGAGCCGCGCGCGCACCGCTTCCGGCGCGAGCTTCGCCGCCGCCGGGCTGAGGAACACCAGCGCCCCCATCTCGTCGCGGTCGTGCCCGGTGATCACCGCGTCCTGCACCAGCGGATCGCAGGCGGCGATCAGCTTCACGCGCACCGCGCCCACATGCACCCAGGTGCCGGTGGAGAGCTTGAAGTCCTCGGCCACCCGGCCGTCGAACACCAGGCCCTTCCCGGGCGCCGCCGGGTCGGCGAACTTCATCGCGTCGCCGATCCGGTAGTAGCCCTCCTCGTCGAAGGCTGCGCGCGTCAGGTCGTCGCGCCGGAAGTAGCCCGGGGTGACGTTGGGACCCTTCACGCGCACTTCCAGCTTGCCGCCCGAGGGCACCAGCTTCAGCTCGCAGCCGGGCGCGGGGTTGCCCACCACGCCGGCGCGCTCGATCGGGTAGTGCACGCAGGAGGCCATGGGCGCGGTCTCGGTGGAGCCCCAGGCCGAGAGCATGGCCAGGCGGCCGTCCTTCTCGGCGAGGGCCAGCTTCTCCAGCCGTTCCCACAGGTTTTGCGGCAGCGCCGCGCCGGCGTAGAAGACCAGGTCCAGGTCGCGGAAGAAGGACGCGCGCAGGCCGGCGTCCTGCTCCAGCATCGGCATCAGCAGGTCGAAGCCCCGCGGCACGTTGAAGTACATCGTCGGCGAGATCTCGCGCAGGTTGCGGGCGGTGATCTCGACCAGGCCGGGCGCGGGCTTGCCGCCGTCGATGTAGAGCGTGCCGCCGTTGCGCAGCGCCATGTTGAAGCAGGCGTTGCCGCCGAAGGTATGGTTCCAGGGCAGCCAGTCCACCAGCACCGGCGGCCGCTCCTCGAGGAAGGGCCACAGCTGCGCCCAGCTTTCCTGGTTGGAGGTGAGCATCCGGTGCGTGTTGATCACGCCCTTCGGGGTCCCGGTGGAACCCGAGGTGAACAGGATCTTCGCCACCGTGTCCGGCTTGATGCGCGCGAACGCCGCTTCCAGCGTGGCGCCGGGATGGGTCTGGAGCAGTTCCGCAACCGGGGTCGAGGTCGCGCCGACCGCTGCCAGGGCGGGCGCGAACTTCTCCGGGTCGGAGGCGAACGCGAGGCCCGGCTTGAGCAGCGCGAAGATCTGCTTCAGCTTGGCGAAGTCCCGCGACATCAGCGAGTAGGCGGGCGAGATCGGCGCCACCGGCACGCCGGCGTGCATCGCCCCCAGCGCGAGCAGCGCGTGGTCCACGCCGTTGTCCGACAGGATCGCGACCGGCTTGTCCGGTCCCAGGCCCCGGTCGAGCAGCGCCTGGCCGATGCGGCGCGCGTCCGACAGCGCATCGCGGTAGCTGACCCGGCGCCAGCCTTCGCCCTTGCGCTCGGCGATGAAGGTGCGCTCGGGCGCCCGCTCGTGCCACTGCACCAGCCAGTCGCCCACGGCGCGCGCGTAGGGCCTGAGCGGCTGCGGCGAGCGCAGGATCGTGGCGCCGTCGGCGCGCTTCTCGACTCGGACTTCGGCCGGCGCGTAGCGCAGGCGCGTGTGCAGGCGCAAGGTGCGGTTCCTCCCGGGACGGATTCTAATCCGCTACCCGAGCGGCAGCGCCGTGGTGGACTTGATGGTTTCCATGGCGAAGCTGGAGCTGACGTCGGAGAGCTCCACCGCCTTGATCAGCCGCCGGTAGACGGCGTCGTAGCCGGCGATGTCCGCCACCACCACGCGCAGCAGGTAGTCCACTTCGCCGCTCATCCTGTAGACCTCGACGATCTCCGGGATGGTCTTCACCGCGGCGTCGAACTTGCGCAGCCAGGCGTCGTTGTGCTGGCTGGTGCGCACCGCGACGAACACCGTGGTGCCCAGGCCCAGCTTGGCCGGGTCGCACAGCGCCACCTGCTTGCGGATCACGCCCGCGGCCTTCAGCTTCTGCAGCCGCTTCCAGCACGGCGTCTGCGACAGCTGCACCCGGCGCGCGAGCTCCGCCACCGGAAGGGTGGCGTCCTCCTGCAGCAGGGCGAGGATCCTGCGGTCCGTGCGGTCCATGAGCCTTGGTTCCGTGGAGAACAAACTTCTCCAATTAAGCCTCAATCGGGGTACGAAAGGAACAATTTTCTTCCATGGGTAGGCTAGCATTCCCGCCCATGCCCGCCCCCGTCCTCGCCACCCCGACCGCCCTGCAGGCGCTCGCCCAGGCCATCGGCCATGCCTGTGGGCGGGGCGGCGTACCGCACGGGGAGGCCCTGCTCGCGGCCCTGCGCGACGCCCTGCGCGTCCCGGACCTGCTGGACCGGGCTCACCGCGCCGGCTCGGACGCGGGATACGCCCGGCACGTGGTGCACGCGGACCCGCTGGACCGGTTCACGGTGCTGGCGCTGGTCTGGCGTCCCGGTCAGTTCAGCCCTGTGCACTGGCACCACAGCTGGTGCGCGTATGCGGTGGTGTCCGGCGTGCTGCAGGAAACCGGCTACGACTGGGACGAGGCACGCGGTTGCGCCACGGCGTCGATGCGGCGCGAGCGCCGGGCAGGCGAGGCCAGTTTCGCGCTCGCCGGCTCCACCCGCGTCCACCGCCTCGGCAACGGCGGCGCGCAGGAGGCGATTTCCCTGCATGTCTACGGCGTGGCGGCGGCCCGGATCACCACCGGGGTCAACCGCGTCGTCGATCCCCTAGCGGTCCGCTGAGGCGGCAATACTGCGGTTCATCCAGTCGGCAGCCGCGGTCACGCCGCCGAAGGTGAACAGGTGCACCCCGACCACGTTGCAGCTGGCGTGCGACGCGCAGTAGCGCGCGATCGCGGCCAGTTGCTCGCCCGGATCGGTATGCGTCACCAGGCGCACCGCGTCCATGCCCTGGGTGCGCAGCGCGCGCAAGCTTGCGCTGACGCCGCAGCGCTGCGCGAAGCGCAGCAGCGCCACTGGACTGGTCGGGCCGGCCAGTCCGACGTAAACGGGAACCTCGGGCGCGGTGCGTGCCAGGCCGGCGCAGAACTCGATCACGCGCGCCGGGGCGAAGGAGAACTGGGTGACGAGGTAGACGCCCAGGCCCTGCGCCGCGGCCAGGGCCCGCTTCTCCGCGAAGGCGTCCTCCAGCGCGCTGGCGGGAATCCGCGGATGGCCTTCCGGATAGCCCGGCAGGCCGATTTCCCGCAGGCCCGACGCCGCCAGCAGCCCCTCCCGGATCAGCGCCGCCCCGTCGGCGTAGGCGCCGAGCGCGGCCGGCTCGTCGCCGCCCAGGATGAGCGCCTTGCGCACCCCTGCTTCGCCGACCGCGCGGTCCAGGAACGCCTGGAGCTCGGCGCGGTCCGTGATGCGGCGCGCCGCGATGTGGGGAATGGGCTCGAGCCCCGCCTCGCGCACCGCCACCAGGGTCGGAATCGTGTCCAGCAGGCGATGGCGCGGCAGGTGGTTGACGTAGACCGGCGTGCCCGCCGGCAGCTGAGCGGCGATGGCGCGCGCGTCCTGCGGCCGGTGCGCGCCCATCTCGAGCGATCCCCCGGAGACCAGCTCGGCGGCAACCGCCGCGAGCGGCGAGGCGGCGAGGGCCTCAGTCACGCTTGCGGGAGACGACATAGGATTCGTCGAGGAACCACAGCCCGCCGTGCGCCTGCAGCACCTCGCGGGTGGCGTCCAGGTACTTGCGCTCGCCGATCACCTTGGCCAGGCGCTCGTCGTCGATCTGCGCCACGTAGACCGCCGCGTTCCAGGCGGCGAACAGCGTCGAGGTGCCGATGCTCGCCGACACCTCGGTGGGCAGGGTATGCATGTCGTAGCGGAACACCGCGCGCTGGTCGGCGTAGGCGTTGAAGTTGTAGTG
>CAZMDA010000102.1:0-8586 GCA_964564865.1 uncultured Bordetella sp.
CGGAGAGATGGCCGAGCGGCTTAAGGCGCACGCTTGGAAAGCGTGTGTACGCTAATCCCGTACCGTGGGTTCGAATCCCACTCTCTCCGCCAGCCTCCCGCACCGCCCGGCGCCGGATGTAACCGATCGGTTACATCGGGCCCGCCCCGGCGGCGCGCCGCGGATGGCATACAATGGCCGCGGCGGGCCCCCCCGCATTGCAGCCTGGTGAACCTGGTCAGGTCCGGAAGGAAGCAGCCACAGCTGGACACTGCAAGTGCCGGGGTCAGGCTCGCCAATCCATCCACCCCGGCCGCTAGAATCACGCCATGAGCTACCAGGTTCTCGCACGCAAGTGGCGGCCGCGCGATTTCGCCAGCCTGGTCGGGCAGGAGCACGTGGTGAAGGCGCTGCAGCACGCGCTGACCGAGAACCGGCTGCACCACGCGTACCTGTTCACCGGCACGCGCGGCGTGGGCAAGACCACGCTGGCGCGGATCCTCGCCAAGTGCCTGAACTGCGAGCAGGGCGTGTCGCCGGTTCCCTGCGGCAAGTGCGGCGCCTGCCTGGAGATCGACGGCGGCCGCTTCGTCGACCTGCTGGAGGTGGACGCGGCCACCAACACCCGCGTCGACGAGATGCGCCAGCTGCTGGACACCGCCCAGTACGCGCCGACCCGCGGCCGCTACAAGGTCTACGTCATCGACGAGGTGCACCAGCTCTCCGGCCACGCCTTCAACGCCATGCTGAAGACGCTGGAAGAGCCGCCGGAGCACCTGAAGTTCATCCTCGCCACCACCGACCCGCAGAAGATCCCGGTCACGGTGCTGTCGCGCTGCCTGCAGTTCAACCTGAAGCAGATGCCGCGCGGCGCGATCGCCGGGCACCTCGCGCGCGTGCTGGAGGCCGAGAAGATCGCCTTCGAGCCCGAGGCGCTGCCCCTGGTGGCACAGGCCGCCGCCGGCAGCATGCGCGACGCGCTGTCGCTGCTCGACCAGGCGATCGCCCACGGCGCCGGCAAGGTCGCCGCCGAGGGCGTGCGCGCGATGCTGGGCACGATCGACGAGAGCTACCTGCTGCGGCTGCTGGAGGCGGTCGCCGCGGGCGACGGCGCCGCGGTGATGGCGGTGGCCGACGAGATGCAGGCGCGGAGCCTGTCGTTCGATGCCGCGCTGCAGGACCTGGCCGCGCTGCTGCTGCGGGTGTCGCTGGCGCAACTGGTGCCCGAGGCCCTGGAGGCGGACTACCCGGACCGCGAGCGCGTGGTGGCGCTCGCCGGGCGCTTCGATCCGGAGCTGACGCAGCTGCTCTACCAGATCGCGGTCCAGGGGCGCAGCGACCTGCCGCTCGCGCCCGATGAGCACGCCGGCTTCGCCATGACCGTGCTGCGGATGCTGGCGTTCCGGCCCGATGGCGCGCCGGCGAAGGCGGCGCCGGCCGCGCCGCGGGCCGCCGCGCCCGCTTCCGCCTCTGCTCCGGCGGCCGCGCCGCCGTCCGGGCCGTCCGCCCCGCAGGCCTTCGGCGGGGATTGGGCCGCGCTGGCTCGCGCGCTGCCGCTCAGCGGCGCGCCGAAGCAGCTGGCCCACAACGCCGAGCTGCAGTCCTACGGCGAGGGCACGATCGACCTGGTGATCCCCAAGGGCATGGCCTACCTCGCGGGCAACGCCTACCGCGACAAGCTGCAGGCCGCGCTGGAGCAGCACCTCGGCCGGCCGCTGCGCGTCAAGGTGAGCGTCGGCGAGACCCGCGGCGCCTCGGCGGCGGCAAAGGACGCGGGCGAGCGCGCGGCGCGGCAGTCGGCGGCGGCGCAGACGATGAAGGGCGACCGCTTCGTGCAGGACCTGGTGAACATGTTCGACGGCAAGGTGATCGAGCCCAGCGTGCGGCCGGCGCCGCCGTCGCCGGGGCGACCGTCCAACAGCGAATAGGAGGACCGCATGAAGGGAAACATCGGCCAGCTGATGAAGCAGGCCCAGATGATGCAGGAGAACATGCGCCGCGTGCAGGAGCAGCTGGCGACCCTCGAGGTCGAGGGCCAGTCCGGCGCCGGCCTGGTGAAGGTCACCATGACCTGCAAGCACGACGTGAAGCGGATCAGCATCGATCCCTCGCTGGTGGGCGACGACAAGGAGATGCTGGAGGACCTGGTCGCGGCCGCCTTCAACGACGCCGCGCGCCGCGTCGAGCAGACGGTGGCCGAGAAGATGGGCAGCGTCACGGCGGGGATGGGCCTGCCGCCGGGCATGAAGCTGCCGTTCTGAGCGCGGGGACCCGGGCTTGAACCGCGATCCGGTGCCGAGCGCGCAGGGCCTGGAGCGCCTGATCGAGGCGCTGCGGGTGCTGCCCGGCGTCGGCCCGCGCTCGGCGCAGCGCATGGCCTACCACCTGCTGCAGCACGACCGGCCCGGCGCCGAGCAGCTGGCCGGCGCGCTGGGCGCCGCCCTCAGCTCGGTGCGCCACTGCGCCCGCTGCAACAGCTTCACCGAGGAGGAGCTGTGCGTCCTGTGCCGCTCGCCGCGGCGGGACGCGTCGCTGCTGTGCATCGTCGAGACCCCGGCCGACCTCGCGGTCGTGGAGCAGACCATGAGCTACTCGGGGCTCTACTTCGTGCTCATGGGGCGGCTGTCGCCGCTGGACGGCGTCGGCCCGAGGGACATCGGCCTGGACCGGCTGCTCGCGCGCGCCACCGACGGCGTGGTGCAGGAGGTGATCCTGGCCACCAATTTCACCAACGAGGGCGAGGCGACGGCGCACTACATCGCCGAGATGCTGCGGGCGAGGGGCGTGAGGGCATCGCGCATCGCGCGCGGGGTGCCGGTGGGGGGGGAGCTGGAGTACGTGGACATCGGCACGGTTTCTCAGGCGCTGCGCGAGCGGCGCGGGTTATAGTTCAGCCACACCGGGAGGATCCATCATGAAACTCATCGCCCTGGCCGCGCTGGCGGCCGCCCTGGCCGCCGGACCCGCGTCCGCCCAGCTCGAGCGCAAGGACGTCCATATCGCGGTCGGGGGCAAGAACGCCTTCTACTACCTGCCGCTGACGGTGGCCGAGCAGCTGGGCTACTTCAAGGACGAGGGGCTCGAGGTCAAGATCAGCGATTTCGCGGGCGGCTCGGCCGCGCTGCGCGCGGTGGTGGGCGGCAGCGCCGACGTGGTCTCGGGCGCGTACGAGCACACCATCAGCATGCAGGGCCGCAAGCAGTACATGAAGGCGTTCGTGCTCCAGGGCCGCCTGCCGCAGATCGCGCTGGGGGTGAGCAAGGCGAAAGCCGGCGCCTACCAGTCGCCCAAGGACCTGAAGGGCATGAAGATCGGGGTCTCGGCGCCCGGCTCCAGCACGCACAACCTGGTGAAGCAGCTGCTGGCGAAGGCGGGGCTCGATCCGGAGAAGGACGTCTCGATCGTCGGCGCGGGCATCGGCTCGGGCGCCATCGCGGCCATGAAGAGCGGGCAGCTCGACGCCATCTCCAACGTCGACCCGGTGATGACCAAGCTGGAACTGGACGGGGACGTGCGCATCGTCGCCGATACCCGCAGCGCGAAGGGCACGCAGGCGATCTGGGGCGCGCCGCTGCCCGCCGGCTGCCTGTACGCGCCCGAGGCCTGGGTGCAGAAGCATCCCAACGTCGCCCAGGCCCTGGCGAACGCCATCGTGCGCGCCGACAAGTGGATCGCGAAGGCGAGCGCCACCGACGTCGCCAAGGTGGTGCCCGAGAGCTACCTGCTGGGCGACCGCGCGCTGTACCTGTTCTCCTTCGACAAGGTGAAGGAGGCGATCTCGCCCGACGGCATCATCTCGGATGCCGGCGCCAAGGCGACGCTGGACGCGCTCAGGGCCTTCGACAAGGACGTCCGGGCGGCGCAGATCGACCTGGCGCGAACCTACACCAACGAGTTCGCGAAGAAGGCGAACGCGAAGCACAAGTGACCCCCGCGCTCGAGCTCGAGCGGATCACCTGCACGTTCGTCTCGCGCGAGGACCGCGCCCAGCGCTACACCGCGGTGCAGGACGCCTCGCTCGCGGTGGCGCCGGGCGAGTTCGTCTCCGTGGTCGGCCCGACCGGCTGCGGCAAGTCGACGCTGCTCAACCTCGCCGCCGGCCTGCTCGCGCCCTCATCCGGCGCCGTGCGGGTGTTCGGCGAACCGCTGGCGGGCATCAATGGCCGGGCCGGGTACCTGTTCCAGTCCGAGGCCCTGATGCCCTGGCGCAATGCGCTGCAGAACGTCGTCGCCGGCCTCGAGTTCCGCGGCGTCGAGCCCGGCGCGGCGAAGGCGCAGGGCGAGGACTGGCTGCGGCGCGTCGGGCTGGGCGGGTTCGGCGACCGCTACCCGCACCAGCTCTCCGGCGGCATGAGGAAGCGCGTCGCCCTGGCGCAGACGCTGATCCTCAACCCGCAGATCCTGCTGATGGACGAGCCGTTCTCGGCGCTCGACGTGCAGACGCGCCAGCTGATGGAGAACGAGCTGCTCGAGCTGTGGTCGGCGGACCGCAAGTCGGTGGTGTTCATCACCCACGACCTGGAGGAGGCGATCGCGTTGTCGGACCGGGTGGTGGTGCTCTCGGCCGGGCCGGCCTCGCATCCGATCGGCGAGTACCGCATCGACCTGCCGCGGCCGCGCGACGTGTCCGAGATCCGGCTCTCGCCGCGCTTCGTCGAGATCCACGCCGAGATCTGGCACGCCATGAAGGACGAGGTGCTGAAGGGCTATGCGCAGCAGCGACAGTAAGCTCGCCCTGCGCCTGTGGCAGCTGGGCGTGCTCGCCGGGCTGTTCGTCGCCTGGCATGTGCTGACGGTGCCCGGCATCCTGCCGCCGTTCTACTTCGGCGACCCGAACAAGGCGGCCTTCTTCTTCGGCGAGCCGCTCAAGGTGCTGGGGCGGATCTGGAACTGGTTCGTGGGCGGCGACATCTACCGCCACCTGTGGGTGACGCTGATGGAGACCATGCTGGCGTTCTTCACCGGCACCGTGCTGGGGCTGGTGGTCGGCATCTGGCTCGCGCTGGCGCCCACGGCGGCCGCCATCTTCGACCCCTACATCAAGGCGCTCAACGCCATGCCGCGCGTGATCCTGGCGCCGATCTTCATGGTCTGGTTCGGCCTCGGCATGCTCTCCAAGGTGGCGCTGGGCGTCACGCTGGTGTTCTTCATCGTGTTCTTCAACGTCTTCCAGGGCGTGCGCGAGGTGAGCCCGGTGGTGCTGGCCAACGCGCGCATGCTGGGCGCCTCGAAGCGCCAGCTGCTGCGCCACGTCTACCTGCCCTCGGCGATGAGCTGGGTGTTCGCGAGCCTGCACAATTCCGTCGGCCTCGCGTTCGTCGGCGCGGTGGTGGGGGAGTACCTCGGCTCCTCGGAAGGCGTCGGCTACCTCATCCTGCAGGCCGAGGGCGTGTTCGACATCAACACCGTGTTCGCCGGCATCATGGTGCTTACCGCGTTCGCGCTGGCGCTCGACTGGGTCGTCACCCTGGTCGAGAAGCGGCTCATGGTCTGGCAGCCGCGCAGCGGGGAAACCGAGCGGATCTAGCGGATGGGGCGAGGCTTGATCCGGGTCCTGCGGACCGAGGCGGCAATTCCGGCCGGCGAGGCGGATGCGGCGCTGGAAGCGCTCGCCGCGCAGCCGGGCATCTGGCTGGGTTGCGACGTCAGCTCGGAAGGACTTTATTCAAAAGAATCAATCTGTTGCTCTCGCGCGGCCTGGCGCCTGTGCCTGGACGGCAACCGCCTCGCGGCGACGCCGCTGAGCGACGCGGGCGCGGCGCTCGTCGCCGCGCTCGGCCCGTTCCCGGAGCGGGTCGCCTCCGGCCTCGAGGTGGCCGGGATCCTCAAGCGCATCCTCGCGGCTTTCGGTCCGCCATCGCCTGAGCTCGGCCTGTATGGCGCGTTCAGCTTCGACTACTTCCGCCTCGCCGGGCAGGCGCCGCTGCCCGACGACGGCAGGCGGCGCATGGTGCTGGTCTTCCCGGAGCAGGTCGTCCTCGCCGATGCCTCGGGCGCGCGCCGCATCGACTTCGCGTTCGACCTGCCTGCGGCGCGCCTTGCCGGGGGCGCGGACCGGATCGAGGCGGTGCGCATCGCGGGCGATGCCGACGAGCTCGCGCCCGGCGGCCACGCGCTGCGCGTCGCGGGCGGCATCGAGCGGTTGCGCCGCGGCGAGCTGTATTCGCTGGTGCTCTCCCAGACATTCCGCCGGCGCACCGCCGTCGCGCCGGCGCGCGCCTTCGCCGCGCTGCGCCGGCGCAATCCGTACCCGGCCATGTTCTTCTGCAACCTCGGCGGCGGCGAGGTGCTGTTCGGCGCCTCGCCCGACCTGCAGTTCCGCGCCGACGCCAACTGGGTCGAGTCCGCCCCGGTGTGCGGCACGCTGCGCCGGGGGGCGGAGGCGCTGGAGGACGCCGACCAGGCCCTCGAGCTGCTGTCCTCGGACAAGGAAGGCGCCGCGATCGCGCTGTGCGCGGACGCGGCCGCGAGCGAGCATGCCTCGGTGTGCGAGCCGGGCAGCGTCCAGGTGCTGTCGCACCGGCGCGCGCATTTCTTCAGCACCATCGTGCATGCGATCGACCACCTGCGCGGGCGGCGCAGGGCGGGGCTGGACGCGGTGGACCTGCTGCTCGCGCATTCGACGCCGGCCACCGTGACCGGGCTGCCCAAGGCGGCCGCCGTGCGCGCCATCGAGGAGCTGGAGGCGGACTGGCGCGGCTGGTACGCGGGGGCCGTTGCGCGCCTGGGGACCGACGGCAGCGCGCAGGCCTACACGGTGCTGCGCGCGTCGCGCGTCGCAGGCGGCGTCGCGGAGATCCGGACCGGGGGCAACATCCTGGTGGACTCGGATCCGGCGAGCGAGGAAGCGGAATCGCGGCTGAAGGCGCTGACGCTGTTCCGGGTGCTGGAAGGCGCAGCGCCCGCCGCGGCCGCGGCCGGCCCCGATGCCGGCGAGCCGCGCTGGCGGGTGCGGGAGCCGGCTGGCGATGACCCGTTCGCGCCGGGCCTGGTCAACGCGTTGGCGAAGGCGGGCGCGCGGGCGGATCCGCGCCGCGGCGCGGCGGACGAGGGCATCGCGGTGCTCTCGGGCGTGCCCGCGGACGGGCAGGCGCCGGCCGCGCCGCTGCTCGCGGTGGCTGGCGGCGCGCTGTGGCTGCTGGAGCGGGCCGGGGCGCGAAGCGAGGCGCTGGCGCGGCCGGAGTTCGCGCGCCGCATCGCCGGGACGGCGGTGGCGGGAGGGTTCCTCGCCGAACTCGGCGCGTTCGAGGCCGGTTGGTATGCCAGCCGCGCCCTGCGCGCGGACGGGCTGCCGCAGGGATGGCGCGCGAGCGCGCTGAGCGCGGAAGGCTGGGTGCTGGCCGCCGAGCACGATGGCGGCGGCGCCTGCGCGCTCCTGTTCCGCCCCGATTCCGTGCTGTCGCAGCGCGAGGCCGCGGGCACGCGCGCGCTCGCGGCGGCGTTGGCGTGGCTCGAGCGTGGTATGTTCGCCCGGACACCGCACGGAGGAGTTCCATGATCAGAAAATCGCTCTTGTTCGTCGCCCTGTTCGCGGCAGCTGCCGCCGCGCACGCCCAGGCCTGGCCCTCGCGCCCGCTGAAGATCGTGGTGTCGTTCCCGCCGGGCACCACGCCCGACACGGTGGCTCGCGTGGTGGCGCCGCGGATGCAGGCCGCCCTCGGCCAGCCGGTGGTGGTGGAGAACCGTGCCGGCGCCGGCGGCAACGTCGCCGCCGACGCGGTCGCCAAGAGCGAGCCCGACGGCTACACGCTGCTCGTCAGCACCAATGCGGCGGTCGCCACCAACAAGGTGCTCTACGACAACCTGCCCTACGACCCGGAGCGGGACCTGGCGCCGATCTCGCTGCTCGCCACCGCGCCGCAGGCGCTGGTGACCCACGCCAGCGTCCCGGTGAAGAGCTTCAAGGAATTCCTCGACTACGCCAGGAGCAATCCGGGCCGCATGTCCTACGGGACCACGGGCAGCGGCAGCGCGGCGCACCTGACGATGGAACTGCTCAAGGCCGATGCAAGGCTCTTCATCGTGCACATCCCGTACCGCGGTTTCCCGCAGGCGGTCACCGACACGCTGGCGGGGAACATCCAGACCATGTTCGCGATCATCCCGGGCGTGCTGCCGCACATCAAGGCGGGCAAGCTGAACCCGCTCGCGGTGACCGGGCTCAAGCGCAGCGGCCTGCTGCCGGAGGTGCCGAGCGTGCAGGAACTGGGCTATCCGCAGCTGGAATCGCTGGCGTGGATCGGCCTGCTCGCCCCGGCCAAGGCGCCGGCGGCGGTCGTCGAGCGGCTCTCGGCCGAGGCGCAGAAGGCGCTGGCCGACCCGGAGGCGCGCCGCATCCTCACCAACGCCGGCTTCGACGTCGCCGGCAGCACGCCGGCGCAGTTCCGCGCCTGGCAGCAGGCCGAGATCGCGAAGTGGGGCAAGGTGATCCGCGCCACCGGCGCCAAGCCCGACTGATGGCCAGGCGCGTCCCGCCGTCGCGCCTGCCCAGCCTGGCGGCGGTGCGCGCGCGCATCGACCGGATCGACCGCGTACTGGTGCCGCTGCTCGCGGAGCGCTTCGCCTGCGCCGCGCGGGCGGCGCATTTCAAGGCGAGCGGGGCGCAGG
>CAZMDA010000103.1:0-8261 GCA_964564865.1 uncultured Bordetella sp.
CAGCGCGCCAGCAGTCGCGCGTGCAGGCGGGCCGCGCCCGCGGCGCCCAGCGCGGAGCGCAGCCGGGACTTGACGCGGCCGGGCCGCGGCGCCCGGGAGAAGACGATCAGCACCGCCTCAGGCCGCGCGCGAGTAGCGGCGCGCCAGCTCGTCCGGGTCCGCGCCCAGCGCATAGGCGAGCCGCAGCCGCCACATGTGCACGATCGTGCACAGCGCGCCCCGCTCGTCCCAGCGCCGGCCGGAGGTCACCGCGTGCGCGCGCAGGCAGGCGGGCCGGCCAAGGCGCTTCATCGCCTTGCTGAAAGCGATGTCCTCCATCAGCGCGATCTCGGGAAAGCCGCCAAAATCGCCGCGCCGCACGAAGATCGCCTGGTCGCCGGTGGCGATCCCGGTGAGGCGCGAGCGCCAGTTCATGAAGAAAGCGACCATCCCGAGCAGCGGCGAGCGGCCGGCGATGCGCACGTCGAAGCGGCCCCAGCGATGCGCCGCGAGCGCCGCGGCGACCTGCCGGTCCGCCTCCGGGGGCAGGCGGGTATCGGCATGCAGGAACAGCAGCGCCTCGCCCGAGGCGGCCGCCGCGCCGGCGTTCATCTGCCGCGCTCGCCCGCGCGGCGCCTCGAGCACCCGGTCCGCGAACGGCGCGGCGAGCGCCGCGGTGCCGTCGGCGCTGCCGCCGTCGGCCACGATCACCTCGTGCCCGCGCGCGCGCAGCGGCGCGAGCGCCGCGAGCGTGGCGGCGATGCCCGCGGCCTCCTCCAGCGCCGGCACGATGATGGAGAGCTTCACCGGCGCAGGTCGTTCAGCGACCAGTCGTAGTCAAGGAACGCGATCGGCGCCTTGCCCTCGGCCACCCGCCGCTGCTGCGCCGGGTCGTCGCTGAGCAGCCTGGCGTACTTCGCGAAGTACTGCTCCCGGGACTGAATGCCCTGGTAGCCGCTGGTCCAGTCCTCCTTGAACCAGTCGAAGATCCTGGACACCTCCAGCCGGCCCCCGGCGCCGACGCGGTTGCGCGAGCGGTCGGACAGGAACCGCACCGCCTGCTCCTCCAGCTGCGCCTCCAGGCGCTCGGCGACGAAGGCCTCCTCGCGCAGCATCGGGCAGCCGACCGAGGCGCAGTTGACCGCGAAGTGCACGCGCGGCTCGTCGTAGGCCCCGGGCTTCCTCAGGATCTCGTGCTCGATCTGGTCCAGGTAGGATTCGCGCCCGAGCAGGCGGAAGAACCTGCGCTTCCAGCGGTTGCTGAACAGGTCGCTGCCGATGTCCTTGATGGACTTCACCGGGTAGTGCTCCAGGATCAACTCGACGGTGAACGCGTTGTAGGCGTTGATCAGGAACGCCATCTGCTGCGGTTTCGGCCAGCGCTGGAACTCGGCCTCGGCCACTGCGGAAAGCGAGGCGAGGTAGGCCTTCAGCGCGGCGCGGTCCTTCGCGAACTCGGCATAGCGGACCTGCGACGCGCTCTTGCCCGGCAGCAGGACGACGTGCTTCTTCAGCAGCGCATCCCAGGCCTGGTGCGAATGGTCGAATCCCTGCGCGAGCGCGGTGCCGGCGCAGAACGCTAGCAGCGCGGCAAGCAGCCTCATCCGCCTCCCCGCCTCCAGGCGTGGAACCGCTCGACCCGGCGCAGCAGGCCCTGCGGGGCATGCGCCTTCTTCCACACGCCCGCGGCGTACTTGTTGGCCTCGGACAGCGTCGGGTAGATGTGGATGGTGCCGAGGATCTTGTTGAGGCCGAAGCCGTGGCGCATGGCGGCGACGAACTCGGCGATCAGGTCGCCCGCGTGCTCCCCCGCGATCGTCACCCCGAGGATGCGGTCCTTGCCCGGCACCGTGAGCACCTTCACCAGCCCGTGCGCCGCTTCGTCGGCGATGGCGCGGTCGAGCTCGTCGATGCCGTACACCGACACCTCGTACGGGATGCCCTTTTCCCCCGCCTCGGTCTCGTTCAGGCCCACCCGGGCCACCTCGGGGTCGGTGAAGGTCGCCCAGGGAATCACCGAGTAGTCGGCGCGGAACTTCCGCAGGCCACCGAACAGCGCGTTGACCGCGGCATACCAGGCCTGGTGCGACGCGGCGTGGGTGAACTGGAACGGCCCGGCGACATCGCCGCAGGCGTAGATGTTCGGGTAGACCGTCTGCAGGAACTCGTTGGTCTCGACCGTGCGCGCCCTGGTGGTGGCGATGCCCAGTTCCTCCAGCCCGTAGCCGGCGGTGTTGGCGACGCGGCCCACGGCGCACAGCACCTCGTCGAAGGCGAAGCGCACTTCCGCGCCCGCGTGCTCGCAGACGAGCACCTTCTCGCCGCCCTCGCGCAGGAATGCCTTTGCCTGGTGCCCGAGGCGCACGTCCACGCCCTCGGCGGCGAACTTCTTCAGCACCAGGTCCGAGATCTCGGGGTCCTCGCGCGCGAGCAGCCGCGGCAGCATCTCGACCTGCGTCACCTTCGAGCCCAGGCGCGCGAACGCCTGCGCCAGCTCGCAGCCGATCGGGCCGCCGCCCAGCACCACCAGCCGCGGCGGCAGGGTGCGCAGGTCCCACACGGAGTCCGAGGTCAGGCAGCCGATCTCCGCCAGCCCGGGGATCGGCGGCACGAACGGCCGCGCGCCGGCCGCGATCACGATCGAGCGCGTGGTGAGGCGCTGCGTCGCGCCGGCGGCGGTCTTCACCTCGACCTCCCAGGGCGTCACGATGCGCGCCTCGCCCTGCAGGCATTCGACGCCCAGGCCGCTGTAGCGCGCCACGGAGTCGTGCGGCTCGATGGTCCGGATGACGCGCTGCACGCGCTCCATGACCTCGGCGAAGTCGAAATCGACCGTCGCCGACTTCAGCCCCAGCGAGCGCGCCTCGCGCGCCTGCGCCACGAACTTCGCGGTGCGGATCAGCGCCTTCGAGGGCACGCAGCCGGTGTACAGGCAATCCCCGCCCATGCGGTGCTTCTCCACCAGCGTCACCTTCGCCTTCACCGCCGCGGCGATGTAGGCGCTCACCAGTCCCGCCGAGCCGGCGCCGATCACCACCAGGTTGCGCTCGAAGCGGGCCGGCCGCCGCGCCTTCCAGGGCGCGTAGACGCGCCGTGCCCTGGCCGCGTCCACGAGGCGCATGGCGGCGAGCGGGAACAGCCCGAGCAGCACGAAGGCCCCGATCAGTCCCGGGGAGAGGATGCCCGAGGGCGACTGGATCGCGGCCAGCTGCGTGCCCGCGTTCACGTAGACCACCGTGCCGGCCAGCATGCCCACCTGGCTCACCCAGTAGAACGTCCAGGTCCGGATCGGCGTCAGGCCCATGGCGAGGTTGACGACGAAGAAGGGCACCGCGGGAATGAGCCGCAGCGTGAACAGGTACAGGCCGCCCTCCTTCGCCACGCCGGCATTGAGCGCGCCCAGCTGCCGGCCGAAGCGTCCCTGCACCCAGTCGCGCAGCAGGAAGCGCGAGGCGAGGAAGGCGAGCGTGGCGCCGATGGCCGAGGCGAACGACACCAGCACCGTGCCCCACAGGAGGCCGAACACCGCGCCACCCACGAGCGTCATCACCGCGGCGCCCGGCAGCGACAGGCCGGTCACGGCGACGTACAGCGCGAAGTAGGCCAGCGCGGCCTGCCAGGGATGGCCCTGGTAGAAGGCGAGGATCGCGTCCTGCTGCGCCTTGACGTTCTGGAAGGTGAGGTAGCGGTGCCCGCCCAGCGCGAAGAAGGCCGCGGCGAGGACGGCGAGCGCGGCAAGGACGAGGAGGCGCGAACGGGTCATGGTGCGCAGGCCGCCTTGGTCGCCGCCGGCGGCCCGGGCCTTACAGCAGGTTGGCGGCGCGGTGCGATTGCTCGTCCATCAGCGTCAGCAGGCGGCCGCTGGTGGCGCGCAGGCGCTGCGACAGCATCAGCACCAGCTCCATCAGGATCTTCGCGCCCAGCATCGGCTGCTCGACGATGATCCGCGCCAGGTTCTCGCGGTCGAGCACCGCCACCAGGGTGGGCTCCGCCGCGATGCAGGTGGCGAAGCGCGGCTCGCCGTCGATCATGGACATCTCGCCCAGGGTCTTGCCGGCCTCCACCACCGCGATCAGCTGCGGCGTGTTCCAGCGGTCCTGCTTCTGCACCTCGACCTTGCCCTCGATCAGCATCAGCATGAAGTCGCCGCCCTCGCCCTCGCGGATGATCTCCACCCCGGCGGGCGCGCGGTACACGTCCATGAAGTGCGCGAGCAGCCGCACCTCGGCGGTGGAGAAGTTCTCCAGCAGGTCGCAGCGCGGGATCAGGGCGTGGATCTGCGCCGAGAACTTGGTCGCGTCCCCGAGGTGCTCCAGCTGGGTCAGGTGCTTGGGTCGCTCGCTCATGCCGAGGGAATTCTAGCCGATCACCCAGAGCACGGTCGCCACCCAGCCCAGCACCGCGGCGCCGAGCAGCGGGTCGCGCAGCAGCTCCTCGGTCGGGTCGCCGCCGCCGCCCCGGAAATGCAGACGGTACAGGTAGCGCGCGGTGCCCAGCAGCACCCAGGGCAGGGTCAGGACCAGGTCGCCGGTGCCGTGCAGGGCGGCCGTCTCGGCCGACAGCGTGTACAGCGCGTAGGTCAGGGCCATGCCGGCGGCGCAGGCGCCGATGGCGCGATCAAGGAACGAGATCGTATAGCGCCCGAGCACCGCCCGGTGCTGCGCCGCGTCGTGCGCCAGCTTCGACAGCTCGGCGCGGCGCTTCGCGAATCCCAGGAACAGGGTCAGCAGGAACCCGCAGGCAAGCAGCCACCTCGAAGGCTCGATCCCGATGCCCGCGGTGCCCGCGAGCAGGCGCAGCATGAAGCCGGAGGCGATCAGCATCACGTCCAGTACCGGCACGCGCTTCAGGCTCATTGTGTACGCCAGGTTGAGCACCAGGTACGCGCCGAGGATCGCCGCCACCGCCCAGCCCGCCCATGCGGCCAGCGCAAGCCCCCCGGCAGCGCTGGCGGCAGCGAGCACGAACGCCTCGCGCTGCGATACCGCGCCCCTGGCGACCGGCCGCTCGCGCTTGTCCGGATGCCCGCGATCCACCGCCGCGTCGCGGCTGTCGTTGAATGCGTAGACCGCGCCTGACCCAAGGCAGAACGCCGCGGTCGCGATCGCGGCGGCGGCGGCCAGCTCCGGATCGCGCCAGCCGTGCCCGAACAGCAACCCTGCCAGGACGAAGCCGTTCTTCACCCACTGCTGCGGGCGCAGCAACTCCAGGTACGCGAGCGCGCGCCTCATGGAAGCGAATAGCGCTCGAAGAAGTAGCACCGCCCCTGCGGCAGCCAGGCCGGGATGCGGTAGTAGCGCTCGCGCACCGGCGCCAGCACGCCGCCGCGGTAGGCCTCGTAGTCGAAGCCGCGCCCGAGGACGGCATGGAACGTCGCTCCGCGAAGCTCTATGCGCCGCGCCTCCACTTCCCTGAAGTAGGGCCGGTAGGCGGATTCGGGCGGCGGCTCGCGGCGCAGGATGAGCAGGTCGCGCCCCTGGTACTGCCGCCAGTCGGTGAGGATGTCGTCGTGGCGCGCGTGGGAGGATCCGGCGCCGAACACCGGCACCTTGCGCCGTGCGTGATAGGCGAGGACGGCGGCGCTGGAATAGCTGTCCGAAGCGAGCGCGGCCCCGCCCGGCGCGGCGGCCGCGATCAGTTCGTCCGTGTGCGCCAGGAACACCAGGCGCGAGTACAGCCTCGAGTCCTTCCAGGTTTGCAGCGGCAGCGCGGCGAGCACGATCACCGCCGCGACGTGGACGAGGGCGAAGGCGGCGAAGAAGCGCAGCGCCGCATCCAGCCTCGGCCGCTCCAGGGCGAGCGCCAGCGTCGCCACGAGGGCCGGCAGGAACGACAGCAGCCAGTGCAGGCCGATGCGCTTCACCGGCGAGAGCAGCGCGAACACGGCCAGGGGCACCAGCCACGCCAGCAGCAGCGCGCGCTCCGCCGGCCGCGCCCAGGCCCGGCGCAGCTCGCCGCGCCCGCGCCAGGCGAACCAGAGCAGCGGCGCGGCAAGGTACGCGAGCGAGACGGCATAGAGCGCCGGCGTCTGCAGCGACCAGCCGCCGTCGTCCTGGTGGCGGTTGATGGCGTTGAACATGACGTTGCACCAGCAGGCGTTCAGGTTCCACCACAGGTTGAGCAGGCCCGCGGGCAGCGCGCCGAGGAACACGAGCGCGAAGGACCGCGGGTGGCGGGAGGCGATCGCCCAGGCGAAGAAGCCGAGCGCCAGCAGCACCGCGAAGTACTTCGACGTGAACGCGAAGCCGAGCAGGACGCCGGCGGCGAGGAATCCCGCGCTCGAATCGCGCGCGGCGGCGCGCGCGAACACCAGCAGTGCGGCGGCGGAGAACACCATCAGCGGCGCGTCGGTGGTCACCAGCACGTTCCAGACGTTCATCGGCGCGAGCAGCACGCACAGCGCCGCGAGATTGGCCGTCGCCTCGTCCTGGGAGAACCAGCGCAGCAGCGCCGAGCGCAGCAGCAGCGCCGCGAGCGCCGGCGCCAGCGTGGCGGGCAACCGCGCCACCCAGTCCGCATCGGACAGCGCCGCGAGCGGCGCGAGCAACCAGCCGATCATCGGCGGATGGTCGTAGTAGCCCAGGTCCGGGTAGCGGCCCCAGAGCACGAAGTACGCCTCGTCGGCGGTGACCGGCAGCGCCGCCGACAGCCAGAGGCGGAACAGCAGCGTCGCCGCGAGGGCGAGCGCGAACCCTTGGCGCGAGGCGAGCCAGGCCATGTCAGGCGGCGCGGGCGATGAGCGAGAGTCCGGCGATCACCAGCAAAGCGTACACCGAGCGCACCACCATCCCCGCCGGAACCCGGTCGTTCAGGCGGCTGCCGGCCCAGAAGCCCAGGACCAGTGCCGGCAACAGCGCGAGCGCCGCCGTCAGCAATCCCTCCTGCGTCAGCAGGCCGGCGAGGCCGAACAGCGCCAGGCGCAGCAGCGAGGAGAGCAGGATCATCGCCGCGTTGGTGGCGCGCAGCTCCGCGGCGGCGTGGATCCGGCCCGCGTTGTAGATCGCGAACAGCACCCCGCCGGTGCCGAACAGCGCGGAGAACACCCCGCCCGCGAAGCCGATCGGCGCGCACCAGGCGCGCGCCAGGCGCGGCGGGCCGCCGCGCCGGAGCAGCCCCCAGGCGGCATAGGCGAGCACGAAGCTGCCCAGCGTCAGCAGCAGCGGCTCCTCGGGGGCACGGATGAGCGCGGTGAGGCCGAGGAACATCCCGCCCAGCATGAACGGCAGCAGCCAGCGGATCTCGTCCACGCGCACCTCCCGGCGCATGCGCGAGCCGAAGAACGCGGCCACCGCCAGGTCGAGCAGCATCAGCAGCGACACCGCGAACTTGAGCGGGAACAGGTACACCAGCAGCGGCAGCGCGATCACGGTCGAGCCGAACCCGGTGAGCCCGAACACGCAGTAGGCCGCGGCGACGATCAGCGCCGCCAGGGCCAGGGTTTCGAACGGCAGGCTCAGCGCCTGCCCTTGGCGGAAGAACCGCGCCGTCGCGCCTTCACCGCGTCGGCCAGGATCTGCAGCGCCTCGACCGAGTCGTCCCAGCCGAGGCACGGATCGGTGATGCTCTGGCCGAAGGTGAGCTCGCCGGGCGCCTTGCCGGGCACCAGGTCCTGGCGGCCCTCCACCAGGTGCGACTCGACCATGGCGCCGATGATGCAGCGCGAGCCGGAGGCGACCTGCGCCCCGACCGCGCGCGCCACCTCCAGCTGGCGCTTGAACTGCTTGGCGGCGTTGGCGTGCGACAGGTCGATCATCAGGCGGCATTCCAGCTTCGACCTGGCCAGCTCCTCGCAGGCCGCCTTGACGCTCGCCTCGTCGTAGTTGGGCGCCTTGCCGCCGCGCAGGATGATGTGGCAGTCCTCGTTGCCGCGCGTCTCGACGATGGACACCTGCCCGCTCTTGTGCACCGACAGGAAGTGGTGCTTCTGGCGCGCGGCCAGGATCGCGTCCACCGCGATGCGCACGTTGCCGTCGGTGCCGTTCTTGAACCCGACCGGCGCCGACAGGCCCGAGGCGAGCTCCCGGTGCACCTGCGACTCGGTGGTGCGCGCGCCGATCGCGCCCCAGGACACCAGGTCGCCGATGTACTGCGGCGAGATGACGTCGAGGAACTCGCAGCCCGCGGGCAGCCCGGCCTGGTTGATCCGCACCAGCACGTCGCGCGCGATGCGCAGGCCCTCGTTGATGCGGAAGCTGCCGTTCAGGTAGGGGTCGTTGATCAGCCCCTTCCAGCCCACCGTGGTGCGCGGCTTCTCGAAGTACACCCGCATCACCACCTCCAGC
>CAZMDA010000104.1:0-8242 GCA_964564865.1 uncultured Bordetella sp.
CCCGGCGCGCGCCGCCGAAGCGGTCGAGTTCTCCTGGGTGGGCGAGGACGCGCGCCACGTCGGCACCGTGGTGCACGCCTGGCTGCAGCGCATCGCCGCGGACGCGTTGCGGGGCTGGGACGCGCAGCGGGTCGCGGCGCTGCGCCCGCGCTTCGCGCGCGAGCTCGCGCGCCGCGGCGTGCAGGATCCCGGCGCGGCGGCGGCGCTGGTGGCCGAGGCGCTCGCCAACGCGCTCGCGGACGAGCGCGGGCGCTGGCTGCTGGGGCCGCACCCGAAGGCGGTGAGCGAGTTCCGGCTCACCACGCCCGCGCGCAACCTGCGCATCGACCGGTACCTCGAGGACGCGGAGGGCGCAAAGTGGGTGGTGGACTACAAGACCTCCGGCCACAAGGGCGGCGGCGTGGAGGCGTTCCTGGATGCGCAGCGCGAGCGCTATGCGGCGCAGCTGGAGGCGTACGCGGCGGCGCTGGGCGGCGCGCCGGGAACGATCCGGCGCGGGCTCTACTTCCCGCTGCTCAGGGGCTGGCGCGCCTGGTAGCCCGGAGGAGGCCGCTCAGGCCGCCTTCTTCTTCAGCTTGCCCATCACCCCGCCCAGGATGCGCTCGAAGAGCGGCACCTCCGGTTCCTCCTCCATCAGCTCCGCTTCGCCGGCGCGCAGGCGCCGGGCGATCTCGGCCCGCGTGCACTCGATGTAGTCCTTCTCGCCGCGGTCGCAGAAGATGTAGCGCGTCTTGCGCGGGGTGACGAAGATGAGGCGGGCCGGGTGGGGCGGCCGGGCTTCCTCGCCCTCGGCGGCGGGCAGCTTGAAGGCGAGCCAGTCGCCCACCTTGAGGTTCTCGGGGTTGGACGGGTCCCAGCGCCGGCGCCCGGCCTGGCCCTCCGCGGCGGTGTCGGCCTCGACGCCGCTCACCCGCACCTCGCCCTGGCCGAACGGGTTGCGCATCGTGATCGGCGCGGCGAGGTCGAGCGGGCGCGCCGGGGCCACGGGCACGTAGGCCGGCTGCGCCGCGCCCTTGGTCGGCCCGGCCAGGATCGCGGTGTGCAGGCGCATCAGGTCGGCGAAGAAGCGCTGCTTCACCTCGTCCTCGACGCCCGCGGCCTGCAGGCCGGCGGCAAGGCCCTTCAGCAGCGGCGGCACGCCCACCGCGAGCTGGCGCCGCTCCTCGACGCCTTCCCTGGGCTGCACGCTCCAGATGAGCTTATCCATCACCTCCAGCGCGCGCTGCCATGGCTCGCTGTCGGGGCCGCGCCGGACGTGGATCAGCATCATCAGGCGCAGCCAGTGCTCGGCCAGGAACTCGATCACGGTGCCGGGCAGGCTGGCCGCGGCCTGCAGCCGCGCGCTCATCTCGGCCTGGGCCGCGCTCTTGGCCACCGCGAGCGCCTCTTCCTGCAGCACGCGCTCGGCCGCGGCGCGCGCCTCCTCCTCGATGCGCCGGTCCTCGCGCGCCATCAGCGCCACCAGCTGGTCGCGCACGATGGCGAACACCTCGACGTCGTCCTTGTACTCGCTCACCAGTCCCTGGACGATGGTCTCCAGGTGCCCGAACAGCGCGCTGCCGGTGTTGAAGTCCGCCGGCAGGCGGATGGCGATCTCCCCCAGCGTGTCCAGCAGCAGCCGCGCCGGGTGGTCCTTCCGCTGGAACACCGTCTTGTCGGCGATCGCCACCTTCAGCACCGGGATCTGCAGCCGGCCGATGAGGCCCTTGGCGCCCAGCGGGATCTTCGGGTCGTCGAACAGCTGGTCGAACAGCATCGCCACGACATCCAGCGTCATGGCGTCCACCTGGCCCATGGCCGCGCCCACCGGCGAGGCCTTCAGCTCGTGCAGCACGTTGGTGGTGGCGGCGGCCGGCGCCCCCGAAGGCAGCACCCCGCCGCCGGCGGCGAAGGCGGCCAGGCCGTCCAGCTGCAGCTGCGTGAGCGAGTTCAGCAGCTCCACGCCCTGCACCAGCGGCGCGCCGCCGACGCCGCTGCCGCCGCCGGCGGCGCCGGCGCCGCCCGCGCCCTGGTTCGCCGCCAGCTTCTGCAGCAGGCCCACCAGGTCCTGCTCCTCGTCCCCGGCGCCGCCGCCTTCCTTGCGGCGCGCCTTCTCCGCGCTCTTCTTCGGCCCGCCGTAGCGGATCTTGGGCAGGATCGCGTTCTGCACCAGCAGGTCGTTCAGCCCCTCGTACACCGGCAGCACCGCCGGCAGCACGTGGGTCTCGAACAGGCGCAGGAACACCGCGCGCACCTCCGGGCCCTCGATCACCTGCTTGCAGGCGTGCAGGAAGGCGGTGCCGATCGCCTGCGGGCTCAGCGGGCTCGCCTCCGACTCCAGGTCCGCGTCGCCCACCAGCACGCCCACGCGCTGGTCGAGCGCGTTCACCTCTTCGTCGCAGGCGCGCCGCAGCCGCGCGGCGAGCTCGTTGAAGCGCAGCGTCTCCGCCAGGTCGTCGTCGGCCACCAGCGACAGCTCCACCGCCGACAGGTCCGCGTCGGCGAAGCGGCCGCCCAGCTGGCGCGCGCTGGCGCCGCGCTTCTGGAACTCGGCCAGGAACTGGGCGTGGAACTGCTTCGCGAGCTCGTCGCCCTTGCGGCGCACCGCGTCGCGCGCCGCCTGCAGGCGCTGCTGCTCGCCGCGGTCCTGGGACTTCGCCGCCTGCTCGGCGAGGTCGGCGTCGGCCGCCGCGAGCATCGCGGCGAAGGCCTCGTCCAGGCCGGCGGACGCGAGGTCCCGGCACTTCGCCAAAAGCGCATCGAACGCCGAAGTCCCTTGCATCGCCGTGGCCAGGCCCGCCGCACCCATATGTCAGGGAATGTAAGCATTCCGGGGCCGCCGGCGCGTGACCAAAGTCACGCCGGGGCGGGAATGCCTGCATTTGCCCGCGGGCGCCCGGGGCTGCTAGCCTGCCCCGCGATGCCGGGTGCAGCGCAGGACATCCTGTCGGGAGCGGCGAGCCGCTGGCTGGCGGCTTTCGAGGCCGCCCTGGGCGCGCGGGACGCGGCCGCCCTGGGCGGGCTGCTGCGCGCCGACGCCCACTGGCGCGACCTGCTCGCCTTCGGCTGGGAGATCCGCACCGTCAGCGGCGCGGACCGGGTCGTGGACGCGCTCGCGCGCAGCGCGGCCGGCGCCTCCGGTTTCCAGCTCGAGCCGCGGCGCACGCCGCCGCGGCGCGTGGTGCGCGCCGGGGTGGAGCTCACCGAGGCCATCTTCCGCTTCGAGACCGCGCTGGGGCGCGGGCAGGGCGTGCTGCGGCTCATGGACGACGGCCGGGCCTGGACGCTGCTCACCGCGCTCGATGAAATCAAGGGCCACGAGGAGCGCACCGGCAGCCGCCGGCCGCACGGCGAGGCCTACTCGCGCGACTTCCGCGGCCCGAACTGGCTGGACAAGAGGAAGGCCGCGTCCGCCTACGCGGACCGCGATCCGGTGGCGCTCATCGTGGGCGGCGGGCACGCGGGCCTGTCCATCGCGGCGCGGCTGAAGCAGCTGGATGTGGATGCGCTCATCGTGGACCGCCATCCGCGCGTGGGCGACAACTGGCGCCGGCGCTACCACGCGCTCACGCTGCACAACCAGGTGCACGTCAACCACCTGCCTTACCTGCCGTTCCCGCCCAACTGGCCGGTGTACATCCCCAAGGACAAGCTGGCGGGCTGGTTCGAGGCCTACGCCGAGATCATGGAGCTGGACTACTGGACCGGCACCGAGTTTCTCGGCGGCAACTACGACGGGAAAGCGGGGCGCTGGACGGTGGAGGTGAAGCGCGACGGCGCTGCGCGCACCCTGCGCCCGAAGCACGTCATCCTCGCCACCGGCGTCAGCACCATCCCGAGGAAGCCCGACCTGCCGGGCCTGAAGGATTTCCGCGGCACGGTGCTGCACTCGCACGAATACGACGAGGCCGGCTCCTGGGCCGGGCGCGACGCCATCGTGGTGGGCACCGGCAACAGCGGGCACGACATCGCGCAGGACCTGCATTCCAACGGCGCGCGCGTGACCCTCGTGCAGCGCAGCGCGACGCTGATCCTCAACATCGAGCCCAGCGCGCAGCTGGTGTATTCGCTCTACGCCGAGGGCATCCCGACCGAGGACTGCGACCTCATCACCACCGCCAATCCTCTGGCGCTGCTGCGGCAGTTCCACCGCCAGACCGCGGCGAAGAGCCGCGAGCTTGACCAGCCCTTGAGCGATGCGCTCACGCGCGTCGGCTTCAGGATCGACACCGAGGACCGGAACGGGTGGCAGTTCAAGTACCTCGACCGCGGCGGGGGCTACTACTTCAACGTCGGCTGCTCGGACCTGATCGTGGAGAAGAAGATCCGGCTGGTGCAGAACGCGGACCTGGAGGGATTCGTCGCCGACGGCGCGAGGACGCGCGCGGGCGAGACCATTCCCGCCGACCTGGTGATCCTCGCCACCGGGTACCTGGGGCAGGAGCACCTGGTGCGGCGGCTGTTCGGCGACGCGGTGGCCGACCGCGTCGGGCCGATCTGGGGCTACGACGAGGGCACCCAGGAGCTGCGCAACATGTGGATGCCCACCGGGCAGCCGGGGCTGTGGTTCATCGCCGGCAGCTTCGCGCAGTGCCGGATCTACTCGAAGTACCTGGCGATGCAGCTGAAGGCGCGGGAGGCGGGGCTGGCATGACCGGGGCGGTCGCCTGGCTCGCCGCGCTGGCGCTGCTCCTGGGCGCCGGCGCCGCGCGGGCGATCGTGGTCCTGGAGGAGGTCCGCGTCCCGGTGAAGGTCGCCGACCGCTACGGCAAGGAGGTGGAGCAGGAGATCGTGGTCGGCCTGTTCCGGGAATCCTCCGCGCCCAGGCCCTATCCGCTGCTGGTCCTCAACCACGGCCGCGCCACCACGCCGGCGGGCTTCGCGCGCGTGCGCGTCGCCGAGTTCGACGCCGCCGCGCGCTGGCTGGCGCGCTTCGGCTTCCTGGTGGCGGTGCCCATCCGCGTCGGCTACGGCGCGAGCGGCGGGCCGGACATCGAGCACTCCGGCAGCTGCCGGAACCGCGACTACGCGCCCGTCTACCACGCCGGCGCGGTGCAGACGCTGGCGGTGCTGTCGCACCTGCGCCAGCGCCCGGATGCTTCGAAGGACCGCGCGGTGGTGGCGGGGCAGTCCTTCGGCGGCACCACCGCGATCACGCTCGCCTCGCTGAACCCGGAGGGCGTGCAGGCGGCGATCAACTTCGCCGGCGGCGGCGGGGGCAGCCCGGAGAAGCATCCGCGCCAGCCCTGCAGCGCGAAGGCGTTGCGCCAGCTGTTCGCGGGCTACGGCAAGACCGCGCGCGTGCCGACGCTGTGGCTGTACTCGGAGAACGACGAGTACTGGGGGCCGGAGCTGCCGCGGGCCTGGTTCGAGGCGTTCAGGGCCGCGGGCGGGCAGGGGGCGTTCCAGATGTTCCCGCCGGTGAGCGACGACGGCCACCGGCTGTTCTCGCGCGGGTCGCAGCTGTGGCAGCCGCGCGTGCGCGAGTTCCTGGAGTCGGTCGGGTACAAGCCGCTCGACTAGCATGGCGCCGCCCCTCCCGGTCATTTCCATGAAGGCCCGCCTCGGCAACGGCTGGGCGCTGCCGCTGGCGATGTTCGTGGCCTGGCAGTTCCTGCTGCTGCCCTACATCGGCAGCCTGGGCGGGTTCGGCGGCATGGTGGCGTTCCTCGCGGCCTTCGCCATCGTGCCCGCGGTCGCGGTGCTCAACCTGTGGGTGCTCGCGTTCCGCTGGCGCGGGCACTTCCGGGCGTTCCTGGCCGGCCTGGCGCTGCCGCTCGCGGCGGGGGTGGCGCAGGGGGTGCTGTTCCACGGCATGGCGCGCGGCAGCCGGTGGGTGGAGGCGGTGGTGCGGCATCCGCTCGCGTACCTGTTCCTCGCCGCGCTGGCGGCACCGCTGGTGGTGGCGGTGGTCGTCGTGCTGCGGCGGCGCTTGGGTCCTGACAAGGAGAGCTAGATGGCACTGAAGCGCTTCCGGGGCCGCTCCGGCACCCTCGTCGTCCTCGAGCACGTCTCGTCCATCCTCAAGGACAACCCGCTCGGCGATCCGCATGTGCGCAAGCTGGGCGTGTGGCTGCCGCCGCAGTACGACGACTCGCCCAACCGTCGCTTTCCGGTGCTGTACGACTTCGTCGGCTTCACCGGCTCCGGATTGGCGCACACCAACTGGAAGCCTTTCGGCGACAACGTGCCCGAGCGCGCGGCGCGGCTCATCCACGAGAAGAAGATGGGGCCGGTGATCCTCGTCTTCCCCGACTGCTTCACCGCGCTGGGCGGGAACCAGTACATCAACTCCTCGGCCCTGGGCAACTACGCCGACTACCTCACCCGGGAAATCATTCCCTTCGTCGACCGGGAATTCCGCACCTTGCCTTCACGGGATCACCGCGGCTGCTTCGGCAAGTCCTCCGGCGGCTACGGCGCCATGATCCACGGCATGAAGTACTCCAAGTACTGGGGCGCCATCGGCAACCATTCCGGCGACGCCTACTTCGACTTCGTCTACTGGCACGACTGGCCCAACACCCTGTCCGAACTCGCCAAGTACCGGGTTCCCAAGCTTCGGGAGGGCGTCTACGACGCGCGCAAGCTCGCTTCGCGCAAGGGCCTGGACCAGGGACTGCACGACGGGCGGATCCGGCGCTTCCTCAAGTCCGTCTGGTCTCGGGAGAAGCTTTCCTCGAAGGAGGGGCACGCCATCATGAACCTGTGCATGGCTGCGACCTACGACCCGGATCCGAAGGCGCCCAATGGCTTCCGCATTCCGTTCAACGCCGAGACCGGGGAGGTGATCGAGGAGCGCTGGCGGAATTGGCGGCGGAATGATCCGATCAATCTCGTAATGAGATATCGGAAGGAGTTGAAGACGCTACGCGGGATCTACATCGATTGCGGGTGGAAGGACCAGTACCACATCCAGTTCGGGTCGCGTATCTTGTCGCGGAGGTTGGGGGAGGCGGGGGTGAGGCATCGGTATGAGGAGTTTGGGGATGACCATTCGGATGTGGATTACAGAATGGATTTAAGCCTCCCTCTGCTCGTTGCAGCGGTTCGGCCCTGAACTATGCGGCACGTAGTCGGATATTCTTGCTGACCCTGTTTGAGCTTGCTTGGCACTTGTTGCAGTAGGACGCGTTCGGATTGCTCTCAGTCCAGAACGATTCGGCAAATCCAGCGACAAGAGGGTGGTTGCAGGCTGGTGCGATTCTCCCATTGCTCAGGCGCACAAGCAGGTGATTGGATCCGGTGTAGAGAAGGTGATACCAACCGATTCGATCAATTGAGGGCATGGCGGTTCTTGAGCATGGATGGTGATTTTGAGACCGCGCAAAGCTCAAACTAGTTCCATGCGATTTGGGTTGTAACCAGCGTCACAATAGCGTACGGGAACAAGTTTGGTTGCAGTTGGTTCTCGCGGTATTGATACCAACCAGGAAATCAAGCCAAGAGAGGGGAGGGTAGTGTCGGTATGCGATGGGTCGCACCTACTGAGAAGGACGAAGCCAATCACGTCCTGGAGAAGCGCCTGTGGGACGCCGCCGACCAGTTCCGCGCCAATTCCGGCCTCAAGGCGGGCGAATACTCAGGGCCGGTCCTCGGCCTGATCTTCCTGCGCTTTGCCGAGGCGCGCTTCGCGCAGCGCCGCGCGCAGCTGGAGAAAGCAGGCACCTCGGCGCGCCGCGGCACCTCACGCATCGACGACCCCAAGGCCTACCAGGCCGAAGGCGTCCTCTTCCTCACGCCGAACTCCCGCTTCGACTATCTGCTCGCGCGGCCCGAAGGCAGCAACGTCGGCAAGGCCGTCAACGAGGCGATGGCCGACATCGAGAAGCACAACCCGCAGCTCGCGGGCGTGCTGCCGCGCAACTACCAGATCTTCAACGGCACCCTGCTCAAGGAGCTGCTGAAGAAAGTCTCCGAGATCCCCGTCAGCCTCGACTACGACGCCTTCGGGCGCATCTACGAATACTTCCTCGGCCAGTTCGCCCGTACCGAGGGGCAGAAGGGCGGCGAGTTCTACACCCCGGCGCCCATCGTGCGCCTCATGGTCGAGATCCTCGAGCCCTTCCACGGCAAGATCCTCGACCCCGCCTGCGGCTCAGGCGGCATGTTCGTCCAGTCTGCGCGCTTCGTCGCCGAGCACAAGAAAAACCCCTCGTCCGAACTCTCCATCTTCGGCGTCGAAAAGACCGACGAAACCGGGCGCCTCGCCCGCATGAACCTCGCCGTGCACGGTCTGGAGGGCGACATCCGCCACGGCGGC
>CAZMDA010000105.1:0-7693 GCA_964564865.1 uncultured Bordetella sp.
CGCACGCCCACGCCCTGGTCGATGCTGAAGCTGCCCGACTTGACGATGCCCTCCTCCAGGCTCCAGCCCTCGGAGCGGGTGTACTGGAAGTACAGGTCCGCGTAGTCGAGCTTGCGGGTGGCGAGCGCGCCGAACACCGCCTCCAGCTTGCCCGGCTGCAGGTCGTAGGGCGCCAGCAGGCAGGCGTCGGCGGTGGCGAGGAGGACGTCGGTATCCATGCGCGGCAGTTTACCTTTCAGTTGCCCGGCACGGTGGCCTGGCGGTCGACGGGAGCCTGTGTCGCCGCCGCTTCCGACTTGTCCACCTTCGGGTCGGTCCAGGTGCCGGTGATGTTGTACTCGTAGGCGGCGAGCTGGCCCAGCGGGTCCTTCATCAGCTTCTGCGCGATCATGGTGGCCACGCCCGCCACCGGGTTGATCAGGCCGACGACGGTGGAGGCGACGCCGTCCACGCGCGGGATCACGCGCACCTGCAGGTTCTGCGCCTCCAGGTTGAGGTCCACCAGCCCGCTCATGGAGACCTCCGCCGCCGGCCCGCGCATGCGGAAGTCCTTGGTGGTCATCACCCCGCGCTCGATGGCGAGGCTGGAGGAGATGCGGTCGAACTGGAAGCCCTTGGAGAACACGTCGCGGAAGTCCATCGTGATCCGCCGCGGCAGCATCTGCAGGCTCATGAGGGAAACGAGCTTTCCGATGCCGGGCTCGATCTCGAGGAACTGGCCGTCGTCCACCTGCATGTCCAGCTTGCCGCCCAGCGTGGCGTAGTCGAGCGACACCGGGTCGCCGGCCCAGTCCAGGCTGCCCTGCAGGCGGCCGCGGCCGCCCTTGACGTGGTCCGGGTAGCCCATGCGCGCGAGGAAGGCCCCGACGTCGGTGACGTCGAGCTTGAACTCGAGCGCGGTGCGCGAGGCCGCGCTGTCGGCGAGCGTGGTCCGCAGCGCCGGGCCGGTGCGCCACAAGCCCTTGCCCGCGAGCGTCGAGTCCGGGGTGGACATGGCCAGCTTCTCGATGCGCCAGTCGCGGCCCTCGTGCCGCGCCAGGATCTCGACCCGCCCCATGCGGCGGCCGCGGTGGGTGAAGTTCTCGGCCACCAGGTCCACCGCCGGCAGCTCGCGCGCGCCCTCGGCCTCCTTCGCCCCGGGCGAGGTCTCCGGGAGGCTGAACTGCTTGAAGCGCGCCACCAGCCGCCCGCCGGCCTCGGCGCGGTACAGCAGGTCGCCGGCGAACTCGGCGGTGCTCATGCTCGCCGCCCAGCCTTCGCCCTCGGTGGTGCCCTGCATCGTCACGTTGCGCATGCGCCTGCCCAGCGCATCCAGGATGCCGACCTTCAGCTCGAAGCTCGCGCCCCCCGGGCCGTCGCCGCCACCCTCGCGCAGCAGCGGCAGCCACCGGTCCAGGTCGAGCGCGGGCAGCGCGCCGCGCACGGTGTAGCCGCGCCGCTCCGGCACGCGCGGCGGCTCGCCCGGCTCCGGGTTGAGCATCACCAGCGCGCGCTGCGTCTGCAGCGCGCCGCCGGGCGCGGCGGTGCGCAGGAACTCCGCGGCCACGACACGCCCGGTCTGCGGGCCCAGCATCACCATGACGCGCTCGCGGCCCTCGCCCGGCACGACGTCCACGCGCAGCGGCAGCGCGACCGCCGGCAGCTTCGCCAGCGGCTCGGGCAGCGCGCTCGCCACGCCCTCCAGCGTGCTCTCGAACGTGGTGCGGATGCGCCCCTCCAGCGAGCTGACGGTGGCGACGTAGGCCGCGCCGCCGGACAGGCGCTTGCGCCACGGGTGGTCGAACAGGGCGCCGAACCCGTCCACCGTGCCGCGGCCGCGCGCTGTGACGTTGAGCGGCACCCCGGCCCGGCTGCCGCCGGAGACCGCCACCGGCCCGCCGAACAGGAAGCCGCGCAGCTCCGCGATGCTGAGCGAATCCTCGGTGAAGGCGATGCGGCCGGTCGCGGCCGTGATCGGCGGCACGCGCGCGTCCAGTACCAGGGTGTTGTTGGCGAACTGGAACTCGCCCGAGGTGCGCGTGCGCGAGGTGTCGTTCAGCGGCAGGTCCAGCTTGAGCCGCAGGCGGCCGCGGCCCTGGGCGGCCATGCCCTCGGTCACCCCGCCGGTGATGCGCCGCAGGCCGCTGCCCAGCACGTAGCGCAGGAAGTCCGCGGTCGGCCCCTCGGCCGATCCGTCCAGCGTCATGCGCGGATCCGCGGCAAGGAGGTCGGCGATGCCGACGCGCGTCGCGGAGATGCGGGTGCCGTAGATGGTCCCGCTGCGCCCCACGATCTCCATGCGCCCGCGCTCGAACAGCAGGTCGGCCTCGATGTTGTCGATGCGCGGCCAGCCCTCGACGTAGTCGAGCACGCCCGCGCCGACCTTCGCGGCGACCTGGAACTGGCCCTTGGCGGGGTCGGTGAAGGGAAAGTCGCGCAGGTCGCCCTTGACGCGCAGCCGCGCGTCCTTCACGTTGCCGGCGACCACCGCGCCCGAGAGCCAGCCGCGCGTCGCCGGCCCCATGATCGAGGACAGCGGCAGGTACTTCGCGGTGCGGCGGCCGTCGGCGCGCGACAGCTGCGCCGAGAGATCGAGCACGCCCGGGCCTTCGCCCGTCCAGCGGTAGGCGCCGAAGGCCGAGCCGGCGAGGTCCGGGTTGGCGAAGCTCAGGCTCGCCAGGCGCACCAGGAACCCGCCGCCGGGGTCGCGCTCCCAGCCCACCTCGCCGTTGAGCGAATCGAGCTGCATGCGCGGCTCGGGGAAGATCGCCGGCAGGTCGAGCTCGGACTTCTGCGAGGCGAGGTACAGCGTGCCCTTCTTCTCGCTCGCCTCCAGGCTGCCCGAGAGGCCCGCGAAGCCCGGGAGGCTGCGCCAGGCCTTCACCCCCAGCCCGGCGAAGCGCATCCGCGCGCTGTAGGCGGCCTTGTCCGGCAGCTCGCCGGTCCAGTCCAGCTTGGCGTCGAGCAGGTTGCCCTGCGGCGCGAGCTCGGCCAGCACCTGGCGCAGGTCGGCCGGCAGGGGCAGGTACTCCGCCAGCTGCACCAGCGGGCCCAGCTCCACCAGGTTCGCGTCCAGCGACCCCTTCTGCGGCCGCGCGCCCTCGGCCGGCTCCCACAGCACGCGAAAGCCGGTGGCGTTCATCGGCGCCGAGCGCGGCGAGGCGAGCGCGAGGTTGCGCGCGCCGAACTCGTAGCCCCGGCCGATGGCGCGGCCCTGCAGCCGGCCGCGCACGCTGGTGATCTCCAGCGGCGGCAGGTCCTTGCCCATGCGCGCCACCACGCCCGAGAGCGCCACGTCCGCGGTCGCGCGGCGCACCGCGCCCTCGCCCAGCGTCGCCCAGACCCGCAGCGCGCCCCGGCCGGCCTGCACGTCGAGCGGGTAGTCCACCCAGGCGCGCCAGCCGGCGAGGTCGGTGGCGCCCAGCTCGGCGTAGACGCGCCCGTTCCACTGCGCGAGCTGCTTCACGCTGCGCCCGGTCAGCTCGGCGCGCAGCTCCACGCCCGGGCCCAGCTCGCGCGGCGGCCGCGCCGACAGGCCGATGGCGTGCCGGTCGCCGTCGTTGGCGAGGCGGAAGTGGAGCGCGCTCAACGCGAGCGGCGGCGCGCCGCGCAGCTCGTCGGTCCAGGTCACCTCGGCGCCGCGGATGATGATCTCGCTCTGCGCCAGCACCCAGTCCGAGAGCCGGCCCGGGTCGTCCTCGGCGCCGCCGCCGACGCGGATCCCGCCGACGGTGACGTTGCCCTTCACGTCGCGGCGCACCTCGAGCTTGGGCCCGTCGATGAGGAACGAATGCAGCCGCAGGTCGAGGAACAGCAGGGACCGCCAGGACACCACGTTCTCCACCAGCGGCAGCACCAGCGCCTCGCGCCCGCCGCGGTCGTAGACGCGCACCTCCGAGATCGACAGCCGCGGCCGCAGGCCCGCCCAATCGGTCTCCAGGGCGCCGATGGTCACCGGCAGGCCCACCGCCTGCGAGATCGCGGCGACGATGTCCTCGCGCCGCTGCTCGACGTTGGGCAGCACCCAGTAGCGCAGCGCGAGGAAGGTCAGCGCGAAGGCGAAGAACGCCGTCCACGCGAGCACTTCGAGCGCCAGCAGCAGTCGTTTCAAAAGGATTCGCATCCGGGCCTACGCGTTCCCACTATCCTTGAGGCATCCGAGATCCATGAACGTTCCCCAGCCGATGCCGCGGGCCTGCCTGTCATTTTATCCGTAAATGCCGGATCCGATTCGGAAAATTGACCTTTCCCGGGCCGCGGCGCGGCTGCTCGCCGCGCGCCCGGAGCTCGCCGCCGAGCTCGAATCGGCGCAGCCGTTCTCCGCCGCCGAGATCGCGCAGGCGCTGGCGGGCGCCGCCGGCGACGACGAGGCCGCGCTCAGGCGGCGCCTGCGCCGGCTGCGCCAGCGCGTGCTCCTGCGCACCATGGCGCGGGACCTGGAGGGCCGCGCGGACCTGGCGGAGGTCTGCGGCGCGATGAGCGAACTGGCCGACCAGGCGATCCGCTGCGCGCTCGCCTGGACCGGGCGGCCGGACCTGGTGGTGGTGGCGATGGGCAAGCTGGGCGGGCGCGAGCTCAACGTGTCCTCGGACATCGATCTCGTCTTCCTCCACCCCGAGGACGGCGACCAGGAGAAGCTGGAGCGCGCCGGCCGGAAGCTCATCTCGCTGCTGCAGGACATCGACGCGGACGGCTACGTCTTCCGCGTCGACATGCGCCTGCGGCCCTACGGCGCCTCGGGCCCCCTGGTGGCGAGCTACGACGCGCTGGAGAACTACTTCGTCAGCCAGGGCCGCGAGTGGGAGCGCTACGCCTGGATCAAGGCCCGGGCATTGACAGGAGCACCCTCGGGTGCTGGCGGGTCCGATCATTCTTCGCTTGAGGCGATCACGCGGCCGTTCGTGTTCCGCAAGTACCTGGACTACGCCACGCTGGCGGCGATGCGGCGCCTGCACGCCGAGGTGCGCAAGGACGTCGAGCGGCGCGAGCGCGCCGACGACGTCAAGCTCGGGCCCGGCGGGATCCGCGAGATCGAGTTCGTCGCCCAGGCGCTGCAGTTGATCCGCGGCGGGCGCGACCCGGCGCTCACGGTGCGCCCGACCCTGGAGGTGCTGGGGCTGCTCGCCGAGCGGCGCATGCTGCCCGCGGACGCGGTGCGCGACCTGTCCGCCGCCTACGTGTTCCTGCGCAACCTGGAGCACCGGCTGCAGTACCTGGACGACGCGCAGACGCACCTCCTGCCCACCGACGAAGACGACCGGCGCCGCGTCGCGCGAATGATGGATTGTCCGGACTGGGACGCGTTCCGCGCTGCGCTGGACGCGCACCGCGAGGCGGTGACGCGCCAGTTCCGCGCCGTGTTCGCGGAGTCCGCCGGCGAGGCCGAGCTGCCCTGGCCGGAGCATCCGCGCGCCGAGCAGCTGCGCAACAGCCAGCGCTACGCGCAGCTGCCCGAGGATTCGCGCCGCCGCGTCGACCGCGTGGTGCCGCTGCTCGCGAAGGCGGCCAAGGCCACGCCCGACCCGGAGGCCACGCTCGCGCGCGGCATCGACCTCATCGAGGCGGTGGCGCGCCGCGCCGCCTACCTCGCGCTGCTGGCGGAGAACCCGCAGGCGCTGGAGCGCGTGGCGCGCATCATCGGCGCCTCGCCCTGGGCGGCCGACTACGTCACGCGGCACCCGCTGCTGATGGACGAGCTGCTGGACGACCGCATGCTCTACGCGCCGCCGGACTGGGCGGCGTTCGAGCAGCCGCTGCGCGCCGCGCTTGCCGCGGCGGGCGAGGACACCGAGCGGCAGATGAACCTGCTGCGCGAGCACCACCAGTCGCAGGTGTTCCGCCTGCTGGCGCAGGACCTGGCGAATCTCCTCACGGTGGAGAAGCTCGCCGACCACCTCTCGGAACTGGCCGACCGCGTGCTCGGCGTGGCGCTCGAGGCCGCCTGGCGCGACGTGCGCAACCGCCACTGCGAGGTGCCGCGCTTCGCCGTCATCGGCTACGGCAAGCTGGGCGGCAAGGAACTGGGCTACGCCTCGGACCTGGACATGGTGTTCCTGTTCGAGGACCCGGACCCGCGCGCCGAGGAGAACTACATCCGCCTCGCGCAGCGCTACAACAACTGGCTCTCGGCCAACACCTCGTCGGGGCCGCTGTTCGAGACCGACCTCGCGCTGCGGCCCTCGGGCTCCAAGGGGCTGCTGGTGTCGTCCCTGGCCGGCTTCGAGGACTACCAGGAGCACTCGGCCTGGGTCTGGGAGCACCAGGCGCTGACGCGCGCGCGCCATTGCGCCGGGGACCGCGCCATCGGCGAGCGCTTCGAGGCGATCCGCGTGAAGATCCTCACCCGCGAGCGCGACCGGGCCGCGCTGGCGAAGGAAGTGCTCGCCATGCGCGAACGCCTGCACGCGGCGCACCCGAACCGCTCGGGCCTCTTTGACCTCAAGCACGACCGCGGCGGCATGATCGACATCGAGTTCGCGGTGCAGGCGCTGGTGCTCGCCCACGCCTGCCGCCACCCCGCCCTCACCGGGAACCTGGGCAACATCGCGCTGCTGGGCATCGCCGGCGAACTGGGCCTGGTGGGCCGGGACGTCGCCGCGCGCTGCCAGGCCGCCTACCGGGAGTTCCGGCGCCTGCAGCACGGCCTGCGGCTGCAGGGGGAGAAATACGCGCGCGTGCCGCCCGCGCGGGCGCAGCCGCACGCGGACGCGGTGCGCGAACTGTGGCAGGCCGTCTTTCCCGAAGCAGGCGCGGCCTAGTCCCGGTTCCTGAAGAACAGCGTCGCCAGCTTGCGGCCGGCGACGAAGCCGGCCATGGTGGGCACGAACACGAGCAGGGGCGCGAGCACGATCGCCGCCAGCGAATCGCCGAAGCCGAGCAGGCTGGAGGTCTCCGGCACCGACAGCGCGACCAGGAACACCGCCAGCGATACCAGGAAGGTCTTCGCCGGGTGCCAGTGGATCAGGCGCGAGATGATCCCGCCCAGCGTGCCGACCAGCAGGCCCAGCAGCGAGAAGGTGACCAGGAACGCGCCCATGCCCTGCTCAGTTGCCGGGCTTCGATTGCCGCACGTCGCCGAAGGTCATGTAGACCCAGGCGGTGCCGGTCTGGCCGCGGTAGACGCCCTTCGCGCCCGACAGCGACGCCGCCACCGCGGTGAACTGGAACGCTTCCTCCTGCGTCGCGGGAACGGCGCGGCTGGCGTACTTCGCCTGGCGGTTCCTCTCGCCCCACTGCCGCGCAGCTTCCGCATGCCGGCGCATGCCGGCCACGACCGAGGCATGGCCCCAGGCCCACTGGAACACCCGGTCCTCGCGGTTGTAGGTGCCCACGATCTGCACCGGCGCGCGCACCCTGGCGCCGTCGGCGAACGTGAACTCGATCTCGCCCTTGTCCTGGTCCACGTCCCAGCCGGTCTCCCTGCCCAGGCGCCATTGCTTTGCGTGCGCGTCGGTTTTCGCGCGCATCTCGCGCACGGCGCCGTCGATGAAGTCGCGCGGGGATTGCGCCAACGCCGCGCCGGCGGCGAGCGCGAGCAGGAGGAGCGCGGCCCGCCGCAAAATGTTACCGATCGGTAACATCCGCCGGCTACCCGGGGCCCGGCATTGCCGCCGCCGGCGGCTGGCCGTGGACGTCGTCATGGTCCGTTCTCCTTTCGCGCCTAGAACTTTCGCACGACGGGCAGGTGCAGCCCCCAGCGGATCGCGACCAGCCT
>CAZMDA010000106.1:0-7479 GCA_964564865.1 uncultured Bordetella sp.
GCGCTCGCCGGGTCCATGGCGTTCCTTGCCTCCGGGCGCGAATGGATCACGGTCCAAACCGCGCCCGACCTCTCGATGCGCACCGTCATGGGATCGCCTTGCCGCTGTCGCGCCATTGCACGGCCTTGTGGAAGCCATGCCGCTCGGCGTACTGCTTGAACCAGGTGCCCTCGGGCGAGTGGCGCGTGATGCCGTCGAAGAGCGTCGCGATCATCTGCGTGCCGGCCAGGCCCATGTTGTCGTAGGCCTGGTTGATCATCAGCTTCTGCATCATGAGCTGGTTCTTCGGCACGCCCGCCATGCGCTTGGCCAGCGCCTCCACCGCCGCGTCCAGCTTCGCCGCCGGCACCGCGTCGTACACCAGGCCCCATTGCTTCGCCGTCCGGCCGTCGATGGTGTCGCCGGTCAGCAGCATGCGCTTCGCCTTCTCCGCCCCGAGCCGGTACACCCACATCGCGGTGGTGGGGCAGCCCCAGACCCGCGCCGGCATGTAGCCGATCTTCGCGTCCTCGGCCATGACGACGATGTCCGCGCACAGCGCGATGTCGCTGCCGCCGGCCACCGCGTAGCCGTGCACCTTGCAGATCACCGGCTTGTAGCTGCGCCAGATGGAGAAGAAGTCGTCGGTGTTCGTCTTCATGCCCTTGTAGTCCCGCATCGGGTCCCAGGGCATCTTCTGCGTCCAGCGGTTGGCCTGGTCGCCCTCGGCGAACTGCTTCAGGTCGTAGCCGGCGCAGAACGCCTTGCCGGCCTCGGCGAGCACGATCACGTGCACCCGGTCGTCGTCGTTGGCGGCCTCCACGGCGCGGCGGATCTCGCGCGGCATGCGGTCGTCGATCGCGTTCAGGCGCGCCGGGCGGTTGAGAGTGATGCGGGCGATGCGGCCCGCGACGGCGTACTTCAGCGTTCGGAACTTCGGTGCTTTCGTCATGGCGCCTCCTGCGCGCTAGGATAGCAACCATGCGCCGCGTGGACTGGTACTTCGACTTTGTTTCGCCGTACGCGTACCTGTGCCTGCACCGGCTGGGCGAGTTGCCGTCGGACATCGGGATCAACTTCCGGCCCGTCTTGTTCGCCGGGCTGTTGTCGCACTGGGGCCAGAAGGGGCCGGCGGAGATCGTGCCCAAGCGCCGCTACACCTACCGCTCCACCCACTGGCAGGCGAAGCTGCAGGGCGTGCCGTTCCGCTATCCGGCGGCGCATCCGTTCAACCCGCTGCCGCACCTGCGGCTCTCGATCGCGGCCGGCAACACGCCCGAGGCGGTGCGGCGGATCTTCGGAGCGGTGTGGACCGGCGGCGGCGATGCGACGGATCCCGTGGCATTCGCCGCACTGGCGAAAGAGCTGGGCGTGGACGAATCCCGCCTGTCGGCCCCGGAGGTGAAGGACGCCCTGCGCCGGAGCACCGAGGAAGCCGCCGCGCGCGGCGTGTTCGGCGTGCCGACCTTCGCCGTGGACGGGGAACTCTTCTGGGGCTCGGATTCGATCGGCTACCTGAAGGCCTTCCTTGCCGATCCGGCGTTCGTGAGGAACGCGGAGGTCGAACGGCTGGACGGACTGCCGCTCGCGGCGGCGCGCAAGGGTTCCTAGCGGGGGCGGGGCGGCGCCCGATGTAACCGATCGGTTACATCTATCCGTACTGGCGCCGGTCCTCGATCACCTTGCCGTCGTTGGGCAGGCTGCCCGGCGCCACCAGCTCCACCTCGCCGCGCAGCTTGGTCACGTCGCGGATCGAGGCCACCAGCGCCTCGGCCAGCCCGTCGGGACGCGCCTTGACCTCGCACTTGAGCGTCATCCGGTCGCTGCCCACCTCGCCCTCCACCACCAGCCGGGCCTTCGACACCTCCGTGTGCCTTCGCACGATCTCCGCCACCTGCTTCGGGGTCACGAACATCGCCCGCACCTTGGTGGTCTGGTCGGCGCGCCCCATCCAGCCGCGGATGCGCACGTTGGTGCGCCCGCAGGGGCTGGTCCCGGGCAGCACCGCGGACAGGTCGCCGGTGCCGAAGCGCACCAGCGGGTAATCGCGGTTGAAGGTGGTGACGACCACTTCGCCCACCTCGCCCGGCGCCACCGGGTCGCCGGTGCCCGGGCGCACGATCTCCAGCAGCAGCCCTTCGTCCAGGATCATGCCCGGGTGCGGGCTGCCGTCGGGCGCGAGCGATTCGTACGCGATGGACCCCAGGTCGGCCGAGCCGTAGCTCTGAGACACCGCGATGCCGCGCGCGCGCATCGCCTCGCGCAGCGCGGGCGGCAAGTACTCTGCGCCGACGTGCGCCTTCGTGAGCGTCGAGATGTCCACGCCGGACTCGGCTGCCTTCTCGACGATCAGCTTCAGGAACGAGGGCGTGCCGATGTAGCCATGGACGCCGAGGTCGCGGATCGCCGCCACCTGCAATTCGGTCTGGCCGACGCCCGCCGGCAGCACGGTGCAGCCCAGCGCCAGCGCCCCGGATTCCAGCATCGAGCCCGCCGGGGTGAAGTGGTAGGCGAAGGTGTTGGTGACGAGGTCGCCGGCGCGGAAGCCCCCGGCGAACAGGGCGCGCGCGGTGCGCCACCAGTTGCGGCCGCGGCCCTCGGGCTCGTAGATCGGCCCGGGCGACATGAAGAGCTTGGCCATCTTCGCCACCGGCGTGGCGTTAAGCCCGCCCAGCGGCCGGTCCTTCGCCTGCAGCTCCACCAGGTCCGACTTGCGCGTCACCGGCAGCGCGGCGAGCGCCTTGCGGCTGCGGATCTTGGCGGGCTCGACCCCGGCGAGGATGCGCGCGAAGCCCGGCGCCCGGCGCATGGCGTGCGCCACCTGGCGCGGCAGCGCCGCCAGCAGCGCCGCCTCGCGCTGCCTGGGCGGGCGCGTCTCCAGCCGGTCGTAGTGCTCGGTGCGGGACTTCTTCAAAGCCAGCGCAGTCAAAGCCACCGCTTGCGGCGGCGGTAGGACTTCACGTCGCGGAAGCTCTTCCTGCCGCCGGTGGAGAAGCCGAGGTAGAACTCCTTCACGTCCTCGTTCTCCGCCAGGGCCCGGCCCTCGCCGTCCATGACGACGCGGCCGTTCTCCAGGATGTAGCCGTAGCCGGCGTACTTGAGCGCGATGTTGGTGTTCTGCTCCGCGAGCAGGAAACTCACCCGCTCCTTCTGGTTCAGTTCCTTCACGATCTCGAAGATCTCGGTGACCAGCTGCGGCGCGAGGCCCATCGAGGGCTCGTCCAGCAGGATCATCCTCGGCCTGGCCATCAGCGCGCGGCCGATGGCGGTCATCTGCTGCTCGCCGCCGGAGGTGTAGCCCGAGAGCGAGCTCCGGCGCTCCTTCAGGCGCGGGAAATAGGTGTAGACCTTGTCCAGGCCGTCGCGCGTCTCCGCCCCGCTGCGGGTGTAGGCGCCGGTGAGCAGGTTCTCCTCCACCGTCAGGTGCGGGAAGCAATGGCGGCCCTCCATCACCTGCACCACGCCGCGCTTGACCAGGTCCGACGGGGTGAGGCCCTCGATGCGCTGGCCGAGGTACTCGATGTAACCCTTGGTGACTTCGCCGCGCTCGCCCTTCAGCAGGTTGGAGACCGCGCGCAGCGTGGTGGTCTTGCCCGCGCCGTTGGCGCCCAGCAGCGCGACGATGCCGCCCTCGGGCACCGTGAGCGACACGCCCTTCAGCACCAGGATGACGTGGTTGTAGATGACCTCGATGCCGTTCACGGACAGCATCACGGGTGCGGCGGCCGGTGTGGGCGGTGCGGACATCTGCGGCGTTCCTTCCAAATGAAGACGCCGGCGCCGGGGACCTCCGCGTCCCGGCGCCGGCGGCGTTCAGCTTACTGCTGGCTTTCCTTGGCGCAATCGCGCTTGACGATCTTCTTCTCCGCCGCGTACTTCTCGGCGGAGGCGCGGATCATCGGTTTGATGATGGCCTGGTCGGCCTCGTAGACGCCGGGCTGCACGTCCCACTTCTTGCCGTCCCAGGTGTGCAGGCGCGCGGAGCGGCCGCCGGCGTGGTCCACGCAGGAGGTGCTGATGGGCGTCATGAAGCCCTCGAAGCCGAGGCGCTTGATCGCCGCGGCGTCGAGCGCCATGTTCTCCAGGCCCCAGCGCACTTCCTCGCCCTTCAGCGGCTTCCTGCCGTAGCGCACCTGCGCGCGCTTCACGGCCTCCACCGTCATCATGGCAAAGGTCATGCCGCGGTTGTAGAGCACCTCGCCGATCTCCTCCTTCTTGCCGGTGCCCTGCCCCTTGTCATGCACGTAGCGGATGATGTCCTTGTGGACCGCGCCCTGGCCCGCCGGGGCGAGGAACACCAGCGCGTGGTAGCCCCTCGCGCCGTCGCCGGCCGGAACGACGTCGGGTTCCGCGCCCGACCACCACACGCCGTACATCTGGTTGCGCGGATAGCCCGTCGCCACGGCTTCCTTGATGGAGGTCGAGTTCATCACCCCCCAGCCCCACAGGAACACGTAGTCCGGGCGCTGCTGGCGGATCTGCAGCCAGGTGGCCTTCTGCTCCACCCCCGGATGGGTCACCGGCAGCAGGAGCAGCTGGTAGCCGTGCATCTTCGCCCGCTCCTCGAGCAGCGCGATCGGCTCCTTGCCGTAGGGCGAGTCGTGGTAGACGAGGGCGATCTTCTTGCCCTTGAGCTTGTCCAGGCCCCCGTTCAGCTTGCCGACGTGCTGCACCAGGATGTCCGCCGCGTCCCAGTAGGTGCCGCCCAGCGGGAAGTTCCAGCCGAACACGGTGCCGTCCACGGAGTCCGCGCGGCCGTAGCCGCCGGTGATGATCGGGATCTTGTCGTTGAAGGACTTGTCCGTCACCGCGAAGGTGATCCCGGTCGACAGCGGATGGAACGCCGCCGCGCCGGTGGGGCCCTTGCCCTTCAGGCGCTCGTAGCACTCCACGCCGCGGTCGGTGGCGTAGCCGGTCTCGCACTCCTCGTAGATGATCTTGACGCCGTTGATGCCGCCGTCGCGCGCGTTCACCAGCTTCAGGTAGTCGATGTAGCCGTTGGCGAACGGCACCCCGTTGGGGGCGTAGGGTCCGGTGCGGTAGGACAGCACCGGGAAGAACTGCTCGCCGCCGCCGGCCGCCGCCGCGGCCTTCTTGGCCGGGGCCGCCTTCTTGTCCTGCGCCAGCGCGGAACCGGTGCCGAAGGCAACGGCCACCGCCAGGCCTGCGGCCAGGCCCACGAACTTCGCTTTATGCATCATTTCAACCTCCTCCAGGTTTTGGAAGCTGCGCTTGGACGCAGCCATGCGCCGAATGATACCCCCCGGCGCCCTCAGTGGGGGAACGGCCAGAGCCGCAGCTTCTCCTTGCCGATCGCCCACAGCCGGGCGAGGCCGTGGGGCTCCACGATCAGGAAGAACACGATCAGGGCACCGAAGATCATGAACTCCAGGTGCGAGATCATCGCCGTGGACATCGAGATGCCGAGCAGCGTGGGCAGCTGGTTGAGCAGGATCGGCAGCACCACGATGAAGGCGGCGCCGAAGAAGCTGCCCAGGATCGAGCCCATGCCGCCGATGATGATCATGAACAGCAGGTTGAGCGACAGGGTCAGGTTGAACGCCAGCGGCTCCCAGGACCCCAGGTGCACGAAGCCCCACAGGGCGCCCGCGACCCCGACGTAGAACGAGCTCACCGCGAAGGCCGAGAGCTTGGCGTAGACCGGGCGGATGCCGATCACCTCCGCGGCCACGTCCATGTCGCGCATCGCCATCCAGGCGCGGCCGATGTGGCCGCGCACCAGGTTGCGCGCGATGATGGTGAACAGGATCAGCACCGCGAGCAGGAACACGTATTTCTCCGCCGGCTCGTCGATGGTCCAGCCGAACAGCTCCACCGGCGCGGTCTGCACCGAGCCGGAGTGGGCGTAGTTGGTGAACCACTTCACGCGCGCGAACAGCCAGTCCATGAAGAACTGCGCGCCCAGGGTCGCCACCGCCAGGTACAGGCCCTTGATGCGCAGGCTGGGGATGCCGAACAGCATGCCCACCGCCGCCGCCACCAGCCCGGCGAGCACCAGCACCACCAGGAAATTCAACTGCGGCACGCGCAGCACGAGGTTGTAGGCGGCATAGGCGCCCACCGCCATGAACGCCGCGTGGCCGATGGAGATCTGGCCGCAGTAGCCCACCACCAGGTTGAGCCCGATCGCGGCCAGCGCCAGGATCAGGAACGGAATGAGCAGCGACAGGAACAGGTAGTCGCTCACCACCAGCGGCACCACCACGAAGGCGAAGGCCACCAGCGCGAACATGAAGACGCGGTCCTGCAGGATCGGCAGCAGCTGCTGGTCGGCCGCGTAGCTCGACTTGAACTGCCCGTTTTCGCGATAGAACATGGATGGATTCCCGGCCTAGACGCGGTCGATGTGCTTCTCGCCGAAGAGGCCCTGCGGCCGCACCAGCAGGAAGAGGAGCGCGAGGACGTAGGCGAACCAGTTCTCGATCCCGCCGCCGGCGAGGTCGAAGGCCTTGACCAGCACTGGGCCCAGGAACACCTCGGCCATCTTCTCGCCGACGCCGATGATCAGGCCGCCCACGATGGCGCCGGTGACCGAGGTGAGGCCGCCCAGGATCACCACCGGCAGCGCCTTCAGCGCCACCAGTGACACGGAGAACTGCACGCCCAGGCGGGAGCCCCAGATGACGCCGGCCACCAGCGCGACGATGCCCGCCACCGACCACACGATCACCCACATTCGGTTGAGCGGGATGCCGATCGACTGCGCCGCCTGATGGTCGTCGGCCACCGCGCGCAGCGCGCGCCCGGTCGCGGTCTTCTGGAAGAAGAGGGCCAGCACCGCCACCAGCGCCACCGCCACCAGGGCGGCGACCACGTCCTCCTTGTTGATCAGGATGCCGCCCTGGAACAGGTTCTCCAGCACCATCACCGGCTCCTTGGCGATGCCCAGGTCGATCTTGTAGATGTCGCTGCCCCAGACCGTCTGGCCGAAGCCGTCGAGGAAGAAGGTGACCCCGAGCGTCGCCATGAACAGCGCAATCCCCTCCTGGTTCACCAGCGGGCGCAGCACCACCCGCTCGATGACGAAGGCGAGCGCGATCATGATCACGATCCCGAGCAGAATCGCCGCCCACAGCGGCATGCGCTCGGCCAGGCGCGCCACCGCCAGCGCGGCGAACAGCACCATCGCGCCCTGGGCGAAGTTGAACACCCCCGAGGCCTTGAAGATGAGCGCGAAGCCCATCGCCACCAGCGAGTACAGCACCCCGGTCATCAGGCCGCCCAGCAGCACCTCGACGTAGAACCCCGGCGGCGAGGCGCCGGTGGCGAGGGGCAGCGCGAGGCCCACCAGCAGCGCCGCGCACAGCAGGACGACGGGCCAGTTCTTCGCCATGTCTAGTGGCTCACCCCGAGGTAGGCGTCGATCACCGCCTGGCTGGCGCGCACCTCGTCCGGCGTGCCGTCGCCGATCTTCTTGCCGTAGTCGAGCACCACGACGCGGTCGGAGATGTCCATCACCACGCCCATGTCGTGCTCGAT
>CAZMDA010000107.1:0-6262 GCA_964564865.1 uncultured Bordetella sp.
AGCGCGTTCTTCGCGCCTTCCTCCAGCGCCTCGAGGATGCTGCGCCAGCGCAGGCCCTGGCGCGTGGTGCGGCGCATCGCCGCCACCGGCAGGCAGCTGATCGCCGCCACCAGGGCGCACAGCGGCGCCGAGTAGCCCATGAACAGGCCCACCAGCACGATCAGGATCGGCGTGAACAGGTGGCCGCGCTCGGCCATCACCAGGGTGAAGCGCGGCAGCTGGTCCTTGGGCACCCCGGCCAGCTTGTAGCGCTTGGCCTCGAAGTGCACCGCGAAGAACACCGCGGCGTAGTACAGCAGCGCCGGCACCAGCGCCCACAGCGCCACCTGGGCGTAGGGCACCGAGAGGAACTCGGCCATGACGAAGGCCGCGGCGCCCATCACCGGCGGCATGATCTGGCCGCCGGTGGAGGCCACCGACTCCACCGCCGCGGCGAAGGGCGGGCGGAAGCCGGTGCGCTTCATGAGCGGGATGGTGATCGGGCCGTCCACCATGACGTTGGCCACCGCGCTGCCCGAGACGGTGCCGAAGAGCGAGCTGCTCACCACCGCCACCTTGCCCGGGCCGCCGGCGCTGTGGCCGGTGATGGACATGGCGAAGTCCATGAACAGCTGCCCGGTGCCGCTGCGTTCCATGAAGGCGCCGAAGATGACGAACAGCATGACGTAGGAGGCCGAGACCCCGAGGGTGGAGCCGAAGATGCCCTCGGTGGACATGTAGACCTGCTCCATCAGCACCGGCATCTTCACCTGGGTGAAGGCGGCGGCGTAGACCAGGAACACCACCGCGGTGAGCGGCAGCGCCCAGCCGATGACGCGGCGCGTGCCCTCCAGCACCATCACCACCGAGACCACGGCGAAGAACTTGTCGGCCGCGGTCAGCTCGTCGATGTAGATGATGCGGTTGGTGAAGGCCTGGTAGTTGATGAAGATGTGCAGCACGAAGGCGAGGCTCAGCCCGAGCAGCACCAGGTCGAACGCGCGCCAGGCGGCGCCGCCCCCCGGGCGCGTGGGGTAGAGCAGGAACACCAGCGCGAAGGCGAACATCAGGTGGGTGCCGCGGAAGATCACGGCCTCGGGCGGGCCGAAGCCGGCGACGTACATGTGGTAGAGCGACATCGCCACCGCGATCGCGGTGACCAGCCATTTCAGCGGGCCGCGCGACGGCGCGACGGCCTGCTTCTCGTCGGACTTGATGGGTGCGGACGGAATCGCGATCTCTGCTGCCAAGGCCCCCTCCTCCTGCAAAAAAACAGGGCGGCCGCGCCGCCCCGTTTCCTCGATCAGCCGCGCGGCGGGATTACATCGCCCCCGCTTCCTTGTAGAACTTCGCCGCGCCCTTGTGGAAGGGCACGCCGATGTCGATCGCCATGTCCTTGGGCGTGATGCCGGCGATGGCCTTGTTGACCGCGGACATCGAGTCCACGTTCGAGGCCATGGTCTTCACCATGCTGTAGACCACCTGCTCGGGCAGGTCGCAGGCGGCGATGATGTGGGTCGAGTAGCCGATCACCGGCACGTCCTGCGTCTGCTTCGGGTAGGTGCCGGCCTTGATGATGAGCTTGTTGTAGCCGGCGTTCTCCTTCTTCAGCGCGTTCATGGTCTTGTCGTCCACCGGCACCAGGTTGATGTCGCGCGCGCTGGCGAGGTCCATCACCGACGAGGCCGGCGCCGTGGTGCCGAGGGTGAACACCTGGGCATGGCCGTCCTTCATCATCGACACCGCGTCGGTGTACGAGGCCTGGAAGTTGGCCTTGGACAGCGACTGGTAGGACAGGCCGTTCAGCTTGAGGGCCACCTCGGTGAGCAGCTCCCCGGTGTTGCCCTTGGGCTGGGTGACGAGCGACTTGCCCTTCAGGTCGGCGAGCGACTTCACGTTGGCGCTGGCGAGCGCCACCACCTGGAAGTACTGCGGGTAGATGTTGGCCACCTGGCACACGTTGGTGACCTTCTTCGGGTAGGGCGCGCGGCCGGCGATGCCGTCCACCGTGGTGCTGGAGTTGCCGAAGCCGAGGTGCGCCTTGCCCTCGTCCACGCCGCGCACGTTGGCGATGCCGGCGCCGGGGGTGGCGGTCACGGCGAGCCCGGGAATAGCCTTCTCCCACATGCCCTTCAGCGCGCCCCCCAGGGGCACCCAGACCCCGCCCTGCGGGCCGGTCATGAAGGTCACTTGCTGCGCGGCGACGGGAAAGGCGCTGAGCGCGCCGATGGCGCCAATGGCGAGCGCGAGTGTCTTGAGTTTCATTCCGTTCTCCTCCAAGAGATTGGGAAATCCGTGCGGAGGGGCATCATACCGTAGGGTGCAGGCGGGCCCGGTCAATGGACGCTCGAAGGCGGCGCGCCCGGGATTGCTGCGGTGCTCCATGCGCCATGCAGCGCGCAGCAGATGTCGCGCAGCACCGGCGCGGCTTCCGGATGGGTCGCCAGGCATTGCATGTGGCGCGCGATGCACAAGGCCAGTCGCGGGCAAGCGCTGCGCGCGTAATGCGTCATCAGGTAGAGCAAGGCCGCGGCCACCATTTCCGGGCGGCTCGATTCGGGTTCGGGTGTCGTCATGGACAAACGATAACTGTTCTCATTATCAGTGTCAATTCCGACAGGCAAGGTAATTTCTTATTCTTTAAGAAAGCGACCACTCACATATAAAGCTGATCAACGCCTCCGGAACGCCTCGCAGGGATCCGGCCGCGGCTGCGGCGCGGTGAACCAGACATAGTCGTAGGCCCCCGGGTCGTAGGCGCGCGGATCGGTCTCGCCGGCGCGCGTTTCCACCAGGCCGAGGCTCAGCACCGACGCGCCCGGCGGCAGGTAGTGGGGCACGCCCAGGTCCCGCCGCACGTGCCCGTTGCCCGCGATGAGCACCGCGCCGCCCGGCGCGCCGGCGAGCGCCGCGGCGAGGACGGCGTCCCGCGCGCGTTGCGCCAGCGCCATCGCCGGCACCAGCTTCGCCGGCAGCGCGCCGCAGTGCGAGTCCTCGATCTCGCGCCGCATCCGGGCCTCGGCTTCAGCCGGCCAGGCGGGCAGCGCCACGCCCTCGGCCTGCCCGGCCTGGACGATGCGGCGCGCATCGGCGCGCGAGAGGTTCGCCGCCCGTACCGCGTGCCCGGCGCGCAGCGCCGCCGCCACGATCGGCCGGTGCAGGGGCCAGCGCCAGGCCTTCTCGTCGAGCTTACCTGCGCGCGCAAGTGCATCGGTGTCCGCGCCGGCCGCCTGCGCCGCGCGCAGCGCGGCATCGTGCTCGCGGTCGAACTGCTCGAGGAAGACCTCGGCGGGCGCGAGCCGGGCGATGAGCCGCGCGCGGAGGGCATGGTGCTGCGGATGGTCGTGCACCTCGCCCAGCAGCCGGTAGCGCGCCGCGCTCAGCCGCGCGAGCAGGGTGCCTTCGTCAATGAACTGCCCGGCGCGGACATCCCAGATGCGCCCTTCGAGCGCCGCGGGCGGGGCGGTGGCGCAGCCGGAGACGAGCAGCGCGCCGGCCGCGAGGGCGGCAAGCGCCCCGCGCCGGGAGGTCACGTGACCGGCGTCTTGACCGGCTTGCCGGCGAAGTGCAGCCGGAGGTTCTCGACCTGGAGTTCGCCCATGGCGGTGCGCGTCTCGACGGTGGCGCTGCCCACGTGCGGCACCAGCACCGCGTTCTCGACCGCAAACCAGGCCGGGTCGATCTTCGGCTCGTTGTCGAACACGTCCAGCCCGGCCCCGGCGATCCTGCCCTCGCGCAGGTAGCGCAGCAGCACCGGCTCGTCGATGAGCGAGCCGCGCGCGATGTTGACCACGTAGCCCTTCGGCCCCAGCGCGTCCAGCACCTTCGCGTTCACGATGCGGGCGGTTTCCGGGCCGCCGGGCGCCGCGACCAGCAGCACGTCGGAGTTCGCCGCCAGCGCGAGCACGCTCTCGTCGTAGGGCCAGGCGAGCTTCTTGCGGCTGCGGTTGTGGTAGCGGATCTTCATGCCGAAGGCCTCGGCGCGCCGGGCAATCGCCTCGCCGATGCGCCCCAGGCCCAGCACGCCCAGCGTCTTGCCGCCCAGCGACGTGGTGAGCGGGTAGGCGCCGCGCGTGCCCCACTGGCCGGCGCGCAGGTAGTTCTCCGCCTGCGGGAAGCGCCGCAGCGTGGCGAGCACCAGCGCCATCGCGGTGTCGGCGACGCAGTCGTTCAGCACGTCGGGCGTGTTGGTGACGATGATCCTGCGCTTGGCCGCCGCGGCGAGGTCGATGGCGTCCACGCCGACGCCGAAGTTGGAGATGATCTCCAGCCTGGGCAGCTGGTCCATCAGGGCGGCGTCCGCCCCGGCGGGGCCGAAGGTGGCGAGCGCGCGCACCTTCGGCGCATGCTGGCGCAGGAACGCCGCGCGGTCGGCCGCCTCGTACAGCTTGTGGCAGGTGAAGGACTGGTCCAGCGCGTCCTGCGTGCGCTGGAAGATCTTCCCGGTGACGATGATCTCCGGCTTCATGTGCGTCCTCGTCAGGTGTTGAACTTGGCGCGCAAGGCCTCGGCGCCGCGCGCGAGCAGGCCCACGTCCGCGCCGACGGCGCAGAAGGTGCAGCCGGCCGCGATCATGCGCTTGGCGTCGGCCTCCACCGGCGACAGGTAGCCGGCGGCCTTGCCCGCCTTGCGGATGCGGCGCATCGCCTCCTCGATGAGGGGCAGCACCGCCGGGTTGGAGGTCTCGCCGGTGTAGCCCATCGAGGCATGCAGGTCGGCCGGGCCGATGAACACGCCATCGACGCCCTCCACCGCGCAGATGGCCTCCAGCTGGTCCAGCGCCGGCTTGGTTTCCACCTGCACCAGCACGCACAGTTCCTCGTGCGCGCGCCTGGCGTAGTCCTTGACGCGGCCGAAGCGCGTGGCGCGCGTGGTGCCGGCCACGCCGCGCACCCCCGCCGGCGGGTAGCGCGTGGCCGCGACCGCGGCCTTCGCCTCCTCCACCGAGCACACATAGGGAATGAGGAGCGACTGCGCGCCCACGTCCAGCACGCGCTTGATGTGCACCGCGTCGTTCCACGGCACGCGCACCACCGCCGATGTCGGGTAGGGCGCCGCGGCCTGGAGCTGCGCGAGCAGCGACTCCAGGTCGTTGGGCGAGTGCTCCTGGTCGAGCAGGATCCAGTCGTAGCCCGCCCCGGCGATCACCTCCACGGTGTAGTTGGACGACAGGCTGGACCACAGCCCGATCTGCGAGCGCCCTTCCTTCAGCGCGCGCTTGAACGCGTTCTTCGGCAGTTCCATCGTCGTCACAGGTCGAACTTCACGCCCGAGTCCTTCACCAGCTTGGCCCACTTCGCCTGCTCGGCCTGCATCCACGTGCCGAGGGACTCCGGGGTGCCGGTGCGCACGTCGGTGCCCAGCTTGGCGAAGCGCGCCTTCATGTCCGGCGCGTTCAGGACCTTGATCAGCTCGGCGTTCAGCTTGGCCACGATCTCGCGCGGCATGCCGGCGGCGCCGACGATGCCCTGGAAGGAGCCGGTCTCGAAGCCCGGCAGCCCCTGCTCGGCGACCGTCGGCGTGGTCGGCGCGGAGGGCACGCGCTGCGAGCTCGAGATGCCGAGCGCGCGCAGCCGGCCGCCGGTGACCGAGGGCCAGGTGGCGAGCATGCCGTTGAACAGCACGTGCGCCTGGCCGCCCGCGACGGCGGTGACCGCGTCCGAGCCGCCCTTGTACGGGATGTAGGTCCAGTTCACGCCCATGCGCTGGGCGAACTCGATGCCCGCCAGCTGCGGCGCGCCGCCGATGCCGGAGACCGCGAAGTTGAGCTTGCCCGGATGGGCCTTGGCCATCGCCACCAGCTCGGCGACGTTCTTCACCTGCACGTCCGGGTGCACCGCGAGCACGTGCGGCGAGTAGGACACCATCACCACCGGCGAGAAGTCCTTCGACGGGTTGAACGGCAGCTTCGGGTAGACGCTGGCGCTGATCACCAGGCCCCCGAGGTCGGTCAGCAGCAGCGTGTAGCCGTCGGGCGCGGACTTGGCGACGTAATCGGCGCCTACGTTGCCGTTGGCGCCCGGGCGGTTCTCGACCACCACCGGCTGGCCCCAGGCCTCGGTGAGCTTGGGCCCGATCTGGCGCGCGAGGATGTCGGAGGTGCCGCCCGCGGCGTAGGGCACGGTGATGCGGATCGGCTTGGTCGGGTACTGCTGGGCCTGCACGGAGAAGGCGGCGGCGAGGCTGGCCGCCAGGACCGCGGCGGCGGATGCGAAGCGTTTCATGTTGGTCTCCCCTTGTTCGGCAGCTTGCCGAGCGGGGCATTGTAAACTTGCGCCCTCCC
>CAZMDA010000108.1:0-6133 GCA_964564865.1 uncultured Bordetella sp.
CGAGGATCGAGCAGTGGATCTTCACCGGCGGCAGCGCCAGCTCCTCGGCGATCTGGGTGTTGCGGATCTGCTCGGCCTGGTCGAGGGTCTTGCCCTTCATCCACTCGGTGGCGAGCGAGCTGGAGGCGATCGCCGAGCCGCAGCCGTAGGTCTTGAAGCGCGCATCGACGATGATGCCGTCGTCGTTGACCTTGATCTGCAGCTTCATGACGTCGCCGCAGGCCGGCGCGCCGACCATGCCGGTGCCGACCGAGGCGTCGCCCTTCTCGAACGAGCCGACGTTGCGCGGGTTCTCGTAATGATCGATCAGTTTCTCGCTGTAAGCCATGGTGTGCTCCGGTTGCCTGTTGCTGTTGCGCCTAGTGCGCCGCCCACTGCACGGTGCTGAGGTCGATCCCGTCCTGGTGCATCTCCCACAGCGGCGACATCGCGCGCAGCTTGGCGACCTTGGACTTCAGGTGGGCGACGGTGTAGTCCACTTCCTCCTCGGTGGTGAAGCGCCCGAGGGTGAAGCGCATGGAGGAGTGCGCCAGCTCGTCCGAGCGCCCCAGCGCCCGCAGCACGTAGGACGGCTCGAGCGAGGCCGAGGTGCAGGCCGAGCCCGAGGACACCGCGATGTCCTTGACCGCCATGATCAGCGACTCGCCCTCGACGAAGTTGATGCTCACGTTCAGGTTGTGCGGCACGCGGCGCTCGAGGTGGCCGTTGAGGAACACCTCCTCCATCTGCCGCATGCCGGCGAGCAGCTTGTCGCGCAGCGCGCGGACGCGCTCGCGCTCGGCGGCCATCTCCAGGCGCGCCAGGCGGAAGGCCTCGCCCATGCCGACGATCTGGTGGGTGGCCAGCGTGCCGGAGCGGAACCCGCGCTCGTGGCCGCCGCCGTGGATCTGGGCCTCGAGCCGCACGCGGGGCTTGCGGCGCACGTACAGCGCGCCCACGCCCTTGGGACCGTAGGTCTTGTGCGCCGAGAACGACATCAGGTCCACCTTGAGCGCCGACAGGTCGATGTCGCACTTGCCGGTGGCCTGCGCCGCGTCGACGTGGAACAGGATGCCGCGGCTGCGGCACAGCTCGCCGATCGCCGGGATGTCCTGGATGACGCCGATCTCGTTGTTGACGAACATCACCGAGACCAGGATGGTGTCCTTGCGCAGCGCGGCCTCCAGCGCGGCGAGGTCCACCATGCCCTCGGCGTCGACGTCGAGGTAGGTCACCTCGAAGCCGCGGCGCTCCAGCTCGCGCATGGTGTCCAGCGTCGCCTTGTGCTCGGTCTTGACGGTGACCAGGTGCCTGCCCTTGGACTTGTAGAACTCCGCCGCGCCCTTGAGCGCGAGGTTGATCGACTCGGTGGCGCCCGAGGTCCAGACCAGGTCCTTGGCGTCGCAGCGCACCAGCGCCGCGACGTCCTCGCGCGCCTGCTCCACGGCCTCCTCCGCCTTCCAGCCGAAGGCGTGCGAGCGGCTGGCCGGGTTGCCGAAGTGCTCGGTGAGGTACGGGATCATCTTCTGCGCCACGCGCGGGTCCACCGGCGTGGTGGCCGAGTAGTCGAGGTAGATCGGCAGCTTGAGGGAACTGTTCACGCGGCGACCTTCTCCGGGTTCGACTCCGCGGCCTTGTCCGCGTTCTTCTCGCCCGGCCGGCAGTCCTTGATCACCGCGGTGGGCTTGCCCTGCTGGTGCGCGACCACGTCGGCCAGCGACACCGAGGACAGGTAGTCGTGCATCTTCGCGTTCAGCGTCGCCCACAGGTCGTGGGTCATGCAGCGCTTGTCGTCGTCGCCGCAGTTCTCCTTGCCGCCGCACTGCGTGGCGTCGATCGGCTCGTCGACCGCGACGATGATGTCGGCCATGGAGATGCTGGCCGCGGGCTTGGCGAGGTTGTAGCCCCCGCCCGGCCCGCGCACGCTGTTGACCAGGCGCGCGCGGCGCAGCTTGCCGAACAGCTGCTCGAGGTAGGACAGCGAGATGCGCTGGCGCTCGCTGATCGCCGCCAGCGTCACCGGGCCCCGCGTCTGCCGCATGGACAGGTCCACCATCGCGGTGACCGCGAAGCGGCCCTTGGTCGTGAGTCTCATGGATGTGCTCGCCTATACCCGATAAAGTCGCTCAAGTATACCCAATCCCGACCGAACCGGTCAAGTATAAATGGGCTTCCGGATCAACTACTTGATCGCCCGGAGGGGATCTTCCTTGGTGTCCTGGGGACGTTCCGCCAGCTTTTGCTCCAGGCGGCGCATCTTCTCGGTGAGCGCCGATACGGTCTGCTCCAGCTCCTGCGCGTGGTCCACCAGCGACTGCAGCGTCTTCAGGTAGGGGTCCTCCTGGTTCGGCACCACGCCGTAGGCGGCGAACTGCGGCTGGTCGCGCGTCTTCTCGCTGCCCTCCACGATCCGTCCCGGCACCCCCACCACGGTGGCGCCCGGGGGCACTTCCTTGAGCACCACCGCATTGGAGCCGACCTTCGCGTCGTCGCCGACGGTGAAGCCGCCCAGCACCTTGGCGCCGGCGCTCACCACCACCCGCTTGCCCAGCGTCGGGTGGCGCTTGGCGCCGCGGTAGAGCGAGGTCCCGCCCAGCGTGACGCCCTGGTAGATGGTGCAGTCGTCGCCGATCTCGGCGGTCTCGCCGATCACCACGCCCATGCCGTGGTCGATGAACACGCGCCGGCCCACGACCACCGCCGGGTGGATCTCGATGCCGGTGAACCAGCGCGACAGGTGCGACACCAGGCGCCCGGCCCATTTCAGGCCGATGCCCCAGAACCAGTGCGCGACCCGGTGCAGCCAGACCGCGTGCAGGCCGGGGTAGCAGGTGAGCACTTCCCAGGTGGAACGCGCCGCGGGATCGCGCGCGAACACGCTGGCGATGTCTTCGCGCATCTGGCTGAGCATGCGCCGCATCTTACTATGCCGACTCTGCCGACCCTGCCGACTCTGCCGGCGCCCGGCTACCGGTCCTTGGGCTTTTGCAGCGCGTTGAGCAGGCCGCGCAGGATGTTGACTTCCTCGCGCTCGATGTCGAGGCGCGAGAACAGCCGCTTCCAGCGCTCGCGCAGCCGGGAGTTGGCAGCCGGGTCGAGGAACCGGCTCTCGATCGCCGCCCGCTCGAGGTGGCCGTAGAGGCCTTCGAGGTCCTGGATCGTGGCCAGTTTCCCCGAGCGATGCGGCACCGGCACCGGCGTGCCCGCGGCGACGCACAACTCGTAGGCCACCACCTGCACCGCTTGCGCGAGGTTGAGCGATCCGAGGTTGATGGCGCCGGGCCGCTGCGCCGTCGGTATGTGGACCAGGTACTGGCAGGCGAAGACCTCGTCCTGGGCCAGCCCCGCGTCCTCGGGACCGAACACGAACGCGACCGGCCCGGCCGCGGCCCGCGCGACGGCGGCAAGCGCGGCCTCGCGAACGGCCAGCACCTGCGGCGACCATTCGCGCGGACGCGCGCTGAGCGCGAGCGCGACCTCGCATCCGTCCAGTGCGTCCTTCAGCGTGGCGTGGACCTGCGCGGCCTCCAGCACGTCCAGCGCGTGCGCCGCCAGCCAGCGCGCCTCCGGGGCCGGATAGCGCTCGGGCGCGACCAGCCGCAGGTCGGCGAGGCCCATCGCCTTCATGGCGCGCGCCGCCGAGCCGATGTTGCCCGGGTGGCTGGGGCGGACCAGGACGATCCGGATCGAAGTCAGGGACGGTGTCGACACCCTCGCATAATAGAATACGCGCCCCATGCACCCGATGCTCAACACCGCGATCAAGGCGGCGCGCCGCGCCGGCTCGATCATCAACCGCGCCGCGCTCAACCGCGAAGGCCTGGAGGTGCGCGCCAAGCACCGCAACGACTTCGTCACCCAGGTCGACAAGGCCGCGGAGGACGCGATCCTCGCCATCCTCCGCCAGGCATACCCGGACCATGCGGTGCTCGCCGAGGAATCCGGCGATTCCCAGGGCGCGAAGTCCGAGTACCGGTGGATCATCGACCCGCTGGACGGCACCACCAACTTCATCCACGGCTTCCCGCAGTATTGCGTCTCGATCGCCCTGCAGCACCGGGGCGTCACCGCGCACGGCGTGGTCTACGACCCGGCCCGGAACGAGTTGTTCACCGCCTCCAAGGGCCGCGGCGCCTACCTGGACGACCGCCGGATCCGCGTCACCAAGTGCGCCCAGCTGAAGGACGCGCTGGTCGGCACCGGGTTCCCGTTCAAGGAACTCGGGCGCCTGGACCTGTACTCGCGCCAGCTGCGCACGCTGATGACGAACAGCTCGGGGGTGCGGCGCGCCGGCGCCGCTGCGCTGGACCTCGCCTACGTCGCCTGCGGGCGGCTGGACGCGTTCTGGGAGATGGGACTTGCCCCGTGGGACATGGCCGCGGGCGCCCTGATGATCCAGGAAGCCGGAGGCCTGGTGGCGGACCTGGCGGGCGGTCAAGGCTGGCTGGACAGCGGCGACATCGCCGCCGGCACGCCGAAGGTGCTCCCGCCGCTGCTGGAAGCGCTCCGCGCCTAGGGCGCGGGCGCCACCTGGAACTTCACCACGCGGTTGCGCCCCAGCTGCTTGGCCTGGTACATGGCGCGGTCGGCCCGCGCCACCAGCGCATCCATGCTCTGGCCGTCGCCCGGGAACGAGGCGATGCCGATGCTCACCGTGCAGGCGATGCGCTTGCCGTCCACGTCCAGCGGCGTGCCCGCCACCGCGTCCCGGATCCGTTCGGCCACCTCGATCGCGCCCTTGACCGGCGTTTCCGGCAGGAACACCACGAACTCGTCCCCGCCGTAGCGCGCCGGCACGTCCGTGTAGCGCAGTTCCGCCTGGATGGTCTTGGTGAGCTGGCGCAGCAGGCGGTTGCCGGCGTCGTGGCCGTGGCCGTCGTTCACCGCCTTGAGGTTGTCCGAGTCGATCATCAGGATGCTGGCCGGGCGGTTGTAGCGCATGGCCTGGCCGAACAGGCGGTCGGCGGCGATGGCGAAGCCGCGCGTGTTGAACAGCCCGGTCAGCTCGTCGGTCTCCGAGAGCAGCTTGGCGCGGTTGAGGCCGAAGCGGATGTCGGCGGAGAACATGGTGACGATGTAGGCCACCAGGACGATCGGCGCCACCTGCGCGGCGAACCCGCCCAGGAACTCCAGCGTCAGCGTCTTCTCGGTGGCGAAGCTGCCGGCGAGGAACACCTGGCAGGCGACGATCAGCGCGATCTCGATCAGCGTCGTGGCCTTGCCCAGCGTCAGCGCGGCGGTGATCACCGGCAGCATGTACAGGTTCAGCAGCGGGCTTTGCAGGCCGCCGGTGAAGTACAGCACCCAGGTGATGAACGTGATCATGCCCCAGGTCTCGAGCGCGATCTTCCAGCGCGTCTCGGCCTTGTAGAAGTTGGCGTAGCGGAAGGACATCACCAGCGCGGCGTAGAACAGCAGCGCGGCGACCACCGCGGTCTCGACCACCTTGTCCGGGCCGCCGAAGACCACGTAGAGCAGCACCAGGATCAGCAGCAGCCAGTGGATCTCGGCCACCGTGCGCGAAATGCCGCGCAGTTCTTCCTGCTCGATGCTGGGGGAGGTCTGGCGGAGCGCGCCGGGCGGCGGGGGCTGGGACATGGATTTATCTTGTTTTCCGACAGCTTACCCTTGTATTCCCAGTACCCGCAAAACCCGCCGCGCCGGATCGATCTCCACCCGGGCGCCATCGGGGACCCGGGCGGTGACGTCGCCCTCGAAGCCCGAGAGCATGGTCACGCCGCCGAAGGCGGCCCCCTGCGCCAGGATCGGGTTGACGCTGTTGAACACCAGCGCCAGCGGAATGACGCCCCTGGAGGCCATCTCCCGCAGCATCCAGGCGCTGGCGACGCCGCCCTTGGCGGTATCCAGCACCAGCACCTTGCCGACGTAGGACTGTCCGGCCAGCTTGTGCGTCGGCCGGGAGAACGTGCCGCCGATGCGGTCCAGGTCGTAGCGCGCCGAGAAGCCGTCGTTCGCCACCCTCGCCGTCCCGGCCACCGGCCTGCCGATGGCGTGCTTCGCCAGCAGTTCGATCATCCGAGGCGCCCCGTTTCCGCCGCCTCGACGCAACGCTCCATAGAGGCGAGCATCGGCTGGTAACCGTAGCCGCCCAGGATGTTGACGATCTTGGTGCTGTTGGTGGCAAGGCGCTTCC
>CAZMDA010000109.1:0-5508 GCA_964564865.1 uncultured Bordetella sp.
GCATGGTCACCATGTGGATCGGGCCGCGGCCGGCGTTCACCTCGCTGATGATGCAATGGTTGCGCAGGCAGGTCGGGATCGGCCGGTGCGTCAGGTGCGAGGCCTCCGGGTCCAGGTACTCCTTGCCGACCATCTTCTGCAGCTCGGGGAACCACTTCGATTCGTACTCCTCGCCGAGGCAGTTCTGGGTGTAGGTCTTCAGGTGCAGGAAGTAGGCGCCGACCGGGCCGTAGCCGTCCTTGAACCGCGCCAGCACGATGCGGTTCTCCATCTGCGTCATCTTGGCGCCGGCGTTGATCATCAGGCCGTAGGCGGAGGCCGAGGACCAGGGCGCGTACCAGGTGCGGCCGGAACCCTCGCCCACCGAGCGCGGCTTGAAGATGTTGGAGGCGCCCCCCGCGCCGCAGATCACCGTCTTCGACTTGAACACATGGTAGTTGCCGGTGCGCACGTTGAAGCCGACGGCGCCCGCGACCCGGTTCGCCTTCGCCTCGTCCATCAGCAGGTGCGTGACGCAGATGCGGTTGAACACCTTGTCGGCCGACTTCTTCGCCGCCTCGGCCACGATCGGCTTGTAGGACTCGCCGTGGATCATGATCTGCCAGCGCCCCTCGCGCAGGTAGCGCCCGGTCTTGGGGTCCTTCATGATCGGCAGGCCCCATTCCTCGAACTGGTGCACCGTGGAGTCGACATGGCGCGCCATGTCGAACAGCAGGTCCTCGCGCACCATGCCCATCAGGTCGATGCGGGCGTAGCGGACGTGGTCCTCGGGCTGGTTCTCGCCCCAGCGGGTGCCCATGTAGCAGTTGATCGCGTACAGGCCCTGCGCGACCGCGCCGGAGCGGTCGATGTTCGCCTTCTCGGCGATCACGATCTTCTTGTCCTGCCCCCAGAAGCGCGCCTCCCAGGCGGCGCCGGTGCCGCCCAGGCCCGCGCCGACGACCAGGATGTCGATGCCTTCCTCGATAATCGTGTCGGTGGCCATGTCAGTAGTAGACGCCCTTCTTCAGCGCGAGGCCCGCGTCCTTGAGCGTGCGCAGGCTGCCTTCATCCATCCGGATCCATTTCGGCTCGTTGTACAGCAGCTCGCCGTCGCGCATCTCCTTGGTGGGCGCCGGGACCTCGGCAAGCTTCGGGATCGCCTGGCCCCAGGGCTTGGTGGTGATGGGCGAGAGGAAGTTCTTCTCGGTGCCGTTCCTGAACTTGATCCGCCAGGCGATGGTGCCCTTCTGCTCGTCGCGGTGCACGCGCACGCTGTGGCCCAGGGGGGCGAAGTCGGCATAGCCGCGCACGTCGATCGCGTGCTGCGGGCAGGCCTTGACGCAGGAGTAGCACTCCCAGCACATGTTCGGCTCGATGTTGTAGGCGCGCCGGTAGACGGGGTCGATGTGCATGATGTCCGAGGGGCAGATGTCGACGCAGTGTCCGCATCCGTCGCACCTCGTCATGTAGACGAAGGTAGGCATGGTCTGGCTCCGGGTTCCGTTCTTCTTAGTAGTGGCGCGGCGCTTCGCGCTTGATGCCGAGCCCCATGTCCATCGGGGCGTTCTTCAGCAGTTCCATCGAGTGCCGTTCCCGCTGCGCCGGGTCGTCCCGCGAGATCGTCGGCAGGTTCTCGTTCGTGCCATTGGCCTCGGCAACGCGCTTCTCGAAGGCCGCCGCCGGCTTGAAGAACATGTGTGCGAACTTGGACCACGGCACGCCCCCGAACAGCACCGTGGTGGCGATGACATACATGCCGAACAGCACGATCGCGGCCGGCGCGCCGCGCGCCTGCAGCCAGGCCCAGGCGAGGCCCAGGGTCACGCTGGCCAGCAGCGACAGGATGAACAGGTCGGCGCGCACCAGCCGGAACGGCGAATGGCCCTCGGCGGCGACGTCCACCCGGATGAAGAACCAGAACCAGTAGCCGCCGGCGCAGACCATCAGGCCGCCCAGCCACCACAGCTGCGCCCAGCCCGCGCCCGCGGCGGGGTCGAACACCATCGCGACGGTGGCGGCGGCGTGGATCACGAAGCCGTACATGCCGAGCAGGTGCGCGATCCGGCGGCGGGTGTTGCAGAACTCGCCCGAGGCGAGGACGTCGACCACCGCGGTCCTGACCGCGATCGACGCAATGCTGACCGGCGCGCCCTTGCCCCGCGAATGGCGCCAGTTGGCGAAGAAGTACTTCGCGCTGCCCTTGTGCAGGATGTCGAACAGCGTCCCGGCCGCGACCAGGACCACCATCAGGACGATGTAGCCCTGCTGGACGGCGGACGGCACGATGGCGGACAGGGTGGCGAACGGATTGCTCGTGAACATCGGGCTGGTTCTCCTCGTGGCCGCGATTGTAGGAGGCAACGCCTCCCGGGGCCGCAAAAAAGGGCTATGCCGCCATAGAAAAAACTTCGAACCGCATCCCGGCGAGGTCGCCGAGCGCCCAGGTCGCCGGCGCCGCGAGGCCCGCCACCGTTCCCGGGTTGACCAGCCAGGTGCGGCCGCCCTTCACGTTCGCCACCTGCTCGATGCCCGCCGCATGGGAGTGGCCGCAGCAGACCAGGTCCCAGTCGCCGGTGCAAGCCATGGCGTGGCCGTAATCCGGGTAGTGCACGGCGAAGATGCGCCGGCCGCCCAGCTCCAGGCGCGCGTCGGCGCCGTGGTAGCGCAGCAGCCCGCCGCTCTTGCCCATCTGGAAGTGCAGCGCCTGGGTGTCGCCGACGTTGTTGCCGTGGATGAGGTGCACCGGCAGGCCGTGCGCGAGCGCGGGTTTCACGGTCTGGGCGCCGATCAGGTCGCCGCAATGGATCACGGCCTGCGCCCCCCGGGCCTTCGCCTCGCCCACCGCCTGCGCCAGCGCGTCGGCGCGGTCGTGGCTGTCCGAAACGATGCAGATTTTCACGCGCGCATCATAGCCGAGCGCCGCAAGCCGCCTTCCGGCCCGCGCTTATGGCGTCATCAGTTTCACGCGTTGCTGCGGCGCATGATCCGGCTCACAATGCGCTGTTCCCCCCGCCATGGCCTGGAGCCCTGCGATGGCCACCGAAGTCAAGACGACCACCTGCTACATGTGCGCCTGCCGCTGCGGCATCCGCGTGCATGTCGAGGAGCGGGACGGGCGTTCCGCGGTGCGCTACATCGAGGGCAATCCGGAGCACCCGCTCAACAAGGGCGTGATCTGCGCCAAGGGCGCGAGCGGGATCATGAAGCAGAACTCGCCGGCGCGCCTGACGCGGCCGCTGCGGAGGAAGGCGGGCGCGGAGCGCGGTGCGGGCGAGTTCGAGCCCATCTCCTGGGATGAGGCGTATGCCACGCTGGAGGCGCGCCTCGCCGCGATCCGGCGCACGGACCCGAAGAAGTTCGCCCTCTTCACCGGACGCGACCAGATGCAGGCGCTGACCGGCCTGTTCGCGCGCCAGTTCGGCACCCCCAACTACGCCGCGCACGGCGGCTTCTGCTCCGTGAACATGGCCGCGGGCATGATCTACACCATCGGCGGCTCGTTCTGGGAGTTCGGCGGCCCGGACCTGGAGCGCGCGAAGCTGTTCGTCATGTTCGGCACCGCCGAGGACCACCACTCGAACCCGCTCAAGATCGCGATCTCGAAGTTCAAGCGCGACGGCGGCCGCTTCATCTCGGTCAACCCGGTGCGCACCGGCTACTCGGCGATCGCCGACGAGTGGGTGCCGATCCGGCCCGGCACCGACGGCGCGCTGCTGCTCGCGCTGGTGCGGGAGCTCATCGAGCAGGGCCTCTACGACCGCGACTTCGTCGCCCGCTACAGCAACGGCGGCCAGCTGGTGATCGTCGATCGGGATTCGCCCCGGCACGGGTTGCTCGCCACCGACGAGGGCGCGGATCCGGTCAACCCGCTCTACCCGCAGGACAAGCTCTGGTGGGATCGCCACGCCGGGCGGGCCGTGCTCAGCCACACCCCCGGGGCCGACCCGGCCCTGTTCGGCGAGTTCACGCTGGCCGACGGCACCCGCGTCCGGCCCGCGTTCCAGCTGCTGGCCGAGCGCGTGCGCCCGCATACCCCGGAGTGGGCCGAGGGCATCACCGGCGTTCCCGCCGCGACCATCCGGCGCCTCGCGCACGAGATGGGCGTGACCGCGCGCGACGAGAAGATCGAGCTGCCGATCGCCTGGACCGACTGCTGGGGCCAGGAGCACCAGACGGTGACCGGCAACCCGGTCGCCTTCCACGCCATGCGCGGGCTGGCGGCGCACTCCAACGGATTCCACACGGTGCGCACGCTGGCCATCCTCATGAGCCTGCTGGGCACCATCGACCGGCCCGGGGGCTTCCGCCACAAGGCGCCGTTCCCGCGCGCCATTCCGCCCTCGGCCAAGACGCCGACCGGGCCCGAGGGCGTGCAGCCGGACACGCCGCTGGCGGGCCTCGCGCTCGGCTGGCCGGGCTCGCCCGAGGACCTGTTCGTGGATGCCGACGGCGGGCCGGTGCGCATCGACAAGGGCTTTTCCTGGGAGTACCCGCTGTCGGTGCACGGCCTGATGCACAACGTCATCACCAACGCCACGCGCGGCGATCCCTACCGCCTCGACACGCTCATGATCTTCATGGCCAACATGGCGTGGAACTCGACCATGAACACGGCCGAGGTGCGGCGGATGCTGAACGACCGCGTGGCGGGAGGGGATGCGGACGGCGAGTACAAGATCCCGTTCCTCGTCGTGTGCGACGCGTTCCAGTCGGAGATGACGGCCTTCGCCGACCTGGTGCTGCCGGACACCACGTACCTGGAGCGCCACGACGTGATGTCGATCCTGGACCGGCCGATCTCGGAGTTCGACGGCCCGATGGACTCGGTGCGCGTGCCGGTGGTGCCGCCCGCGGGCGAATGCCGGCCGTTCCAGGAGGTGCTGATCGAGCTCGGCAGCCGGTTGAAGCTGCCCGCGTTCGCCAACGCCGACGGTTCGCGCAAGTACCGCGACTACCCGGACTTCATCGTGCGCCACGAGACCGAGCCGGGTTCCGGCATCGGCTTCCTCGCCGGCTGGCGCGGCGCCGACGGCAGCCAGTCGCTGCGCGGCGAGCCCAATCCGGACCAGTGGCGGCGCTACGCCGAGAACCATTGCGTCTTCAAGCAGGAGCTGGACCCGTCCTACCGCTACATGCGCAACTGGAACCGGGGCTACATGGAATGGGCGCAGCGCACGCGCCTGCGGCGCTGGGGCGACCCGATCCTGGTGCACCTGTACTCCGAGGTGCTGCAGCGCTTCCGCCTCGCCGCCCAGGGCAAGTGGCCGGGCCGCCGCCCGCCGCCGGCGCTCGCCGCGCGCGTGGAGACCTATTTCGACCCGCTGCCGTTCTACTACGCGCCGCTGGAGGACCAGTTCACCGACAAGGCGAAGTTCCCGCTCGCCGCGATCACGCAGCGCCCGATGGCGATGTACCACTCCTGGGATTCGCAGAACGCGTGGCTGCGGCAGATCCACACGCACAACTACCTGTTCGTGAACCCGCGCACCGCCGCCGCGAGCGGGATCGGCGACGGCGCCTGGATGA
>CAZMDA010000110.1:0-5350 GCA_964564865.1 uncultured Bordetella sp.
GGCGCTCGTCGGGCACCAGTTCCACCCGGGCGATGTCCCTGATCCTGACCGGCGTGCCGGCTTCCGCCTTGAGCACCAGATTCCCGATGTCCTCGGTGCCGCGCAGGTAGCCCCGGCCGCGCACCACGTACTCGGTTTCCGCCATCTCGATCGCCCGTCCACCGACGTCGCGGTTGCTCATGGCGATGGCTTCCGAAACCTTCTTGAGCGGAATGCCGTACGCCTGCAGCCGCTGCGGATCGACCGTCACCTGGTAGGTCTTGACGAACCCGCCGACGCCGGCGACCTCCGCCACGCCGTGGGCCTTGGTCAGCTGGTAGCGCAGGTACCAGTCCTGGATGGCGCGCAACTCCGCCAGCGTGCGGTTCTTGGCCAGGACGACGTACTGGTAGACCCAGCCGACGCCGGTCGCGTCCGGTCCGAGCGACGGCGTCACGCCCTTCGGCAGCCGGCTGGAGGCGAAGTTGAGGTACTCCAGCACCCGCGAACGTGCCCAGTAGATGTCCGTTCCGTCTTCGAAGATCACATAGACGAAGGAAACGCCGAAGTTCGAGAATCCCCGCACCACCTTGGAGCGCGGTACGCTCAGCATCGCCGTGGTCAGCGGATAGGTGACCTGGTCCTCGACGACCTGGGGCCCCTGGCCCGGGTATTCCGTATAGACGATGACCTGCACGTCGGACAGGTCGGGAATCGCGTCCACCGGCGTGTTGATGACCGAGTACGCGCCCCAGGAGACGACGAACGCCGTTCCCAGCAGCACGAGGAACACGTGCCGCACCGACCATTCGATGATCCGGCTCAGCATGTCAGTGCCCCTTGTGCGCGTCCTGCGCCGATGCGGGCGCCCCGGCCGGGGCCGCGACAGGCGGCTTCGCGCTGCCGTGGGCCGAGTGACCGAACCCGCCCAGCGCCGCCTTGAGATTGCTTTCCGCGTCAATCAGGAAATTCGCGCTCACCACCACGGGTTCGCCCGTCCGCAAGCCCTCTAGCACTTCGACATATCCGTCTCCCCGCATCCCCGTCCTGACCTCGCGGGGTTCGAACCGTCCTTCGCCGCGCTGCACCAGCACGATGCGGCGCGTGCCGCTGTCGAGCACGGCCGACTCGGGCACCGCCAGACGCGGCGTTCGTTCGCCGGTGGTCAGTTCGACGTTGGCGTACATGTCGGGCTTGAGCCGGAGGCCGCGATTGGGCAGTTCCACCCGAACCTTCGCGGTTCGGGTTTCAGGGCCGACCGTCGGATAGACGAACGCAACCTTGCCGTCGAACGTCTCGCCGGGATAGGCGCTGACGCGCACCACCGCCCGCTGCCCGGCGCGCACGCCGCCCAGGTCCTGCTCGAAGATTTCCGCCAGCAGCCAGACCGACGACAGGTCCGCGATCCGGTACAGCATTTCCCCCGGCATGAACCGCATGCCCTGCACCGCGGCCTTCTCCAGAACCACGCCCCCCGCCGGCGCGCGGAGCGTCACGGAATCTCTCGCGCGCCCTTCCGAGCGCAGCTGCGCGAGTTCCTGCTCGGAGATGTCCAGGTTGCGCAGGCGCTGCAGGGCGCCCTCCGCCAGCGCGCGCATGCCTTCGGCGACACCGGGGTCCGCGTCCTTGAGGGCCGCGACGCCCCGCACGGCCAGCAGATACTCCTGCTGCGCCGCCACCAGCTCAGGGCTGTACACCTCCATCAGCGGCTGGCCGCGCGTGACGTACTGCCCGGTGGCATTGACGTGCAAGCGCTGGATCCAGCCCTCGAGGCGCGGCGCGACCGAGCGCAGCGCGCGCTCGTCCACCTGGATCGTGCCCACCGCCCGCAGGGTCCGCGCCAGCGGACGCATGGCCGCGGCCTCCGTGCGCACGCCCAGCTTCTGGACCTTCTCCGGCGCGATGCGCAATTCGGTGCCTTTGGTTTCCTCCCCTTCGTACACCGGCAGGTAATCCATTCCCATCGGGTCCTTCTTGGGAACCTGGGAGATGTCCGGCAACCCCATCGGATTGCGGTAGTAGAGGATCTTCTTGCCGGCGGCGGCGCCCGCCGCCGCCGGTTGAGCCTGGCCGGGTGCTTGCGCGGCGCCCCACCAGTAGCCGATGGCGATCGAGGCGGCCGCAACCGCGGCAAGCACCGGGATGATGGCCAAAGTGCGCTTCATGGATGTTCTCCGGTTCCGTCAATCACGGCTGCGGCGAGCCGACCAGCTGCTCGATCTCCGCCTGCGCCTTGTGGATCGCGGCCAGCGCGGTGGCGCGGCCGATGCGGTAGTTGAACAGGCTCATCTGGCTGTCCAGCAGCATGAGCAGGTCGGCGCGGTTGACGCGGTAGGACGCGAGCGCGGATTCCACCGCGAGCGCCGCCTGCGGCAGGATCGCGCCATCGTACAGCCGCACGGATTGGCGGCTCTGCTCGATCAGCGCGGTCTGCTGCCGCAGCTTGGCGAAGGTCTCGTTCTCCTGCGCGAACAGCATGCTCCGCGCCTGGTCGCGCATCGCGCGCGCCTCGGCGATCCGCGGCTCCACCTTCTCGCGACCCCAGATCGGCAGATTCACCGCCACCGTGAGGCTCATCATGTCGGGCCGGCGCGTGCCATCCAGCATGTTCTCCCGCTGGCCATAGGAAAGCCGGACATCGAAGTCGGGCTGGTATTCCCGCCGCGCGAGGTCGACCGACAGGTCCGCCTTGTCCACCATTTCGCGCAGGGCGAGGAATTGCGGACGCTGGCGCTGCGCGGCCTCTCGCAGCGCGGCGAGATCCGGACCGGCGGCCGGCGGCTCGGGCAACGACGCCGCAAATGCCGCCGCCGACGCCCCGCGTCCCAGCAGCCGGGCCAGTTCGGCCTCCATCACGGGTATCTCCCGTTCCATGCGCAGCAGTTCCTCCGACATCTTCGCGAGCTGCGTGCGCGCCTTGAACGCGTCGGCCTGCGTGCCCTGTCCCACCGTGTACCGGCCGTCGGCAATGCGCTGGAACTGCTCCAGCACGAGCGTGGTCTCGCGCAACTGCCGCGAGGTCTCCCTTGCGAGCGCAAGGTCGAAGTAGGCCAGCTTGACTTCGCGGGCGACGCGGTTGCCGGTCTCGCGCAGGCCGTGCTCCAGCGACAGGACATCCTTCTCGGCCACGTTCCGCCGCAAGCCGCGCTTGCCCGGGAAAGGCAGCTTCTGCGCCAGGCCGAGCATCTTCATGGTCATGTCCTCCCGATTCAGTCGCCAGCTGTCGGTTGGAACGTTCAGCAGGCCCACCTCCAGCATGGGGTCTTCGAGAGCGGCCGCCGGCGCGACGCGCATGCGGGCGGCCTCCACTTCGCTGCGCGCGGCCAGGATCTCGGGGTTGGCGGATAGCGCTTCCGCGACCAGCCGGCGAAGACCCGGATCCGCGCCGCCGGCGGGCATCGGGCCGGTGGCAAGGGCCCAGGAACAGGACAGCAGGAGCAGAAACGATGCGGCGGCGCGACGCGGATTCATGGCGGACCTCCGTTGCATGGCTTGCGTGTCAGTGGCGCTCGAACACGATGTGGCTGCCGTCCGTCTGGAACAGCAGCGTGTCGTAGGGATCCTTGCGCGGACCTTCCATTCCCGGCGACCCCAGGGGCATTCCCGGCACCGCGAGTCCGCGCGCGCGCGGCCGCTCCTTCAGGAGCCGCCGGATATCGGCGGCCGGGACGTGGCCCTCGATCGCGTAGCCCCCGACGGTGGCGGTATGGCAGGAACCCAGGTCCTGCGGTACGCCCAGCTTCGCGCGCTGTCCGGGAATATCTTCCACGTCGCGCGTATCGACGCGAAATCCGTTCGAGCGCAGGTGGCGGACCCAATCGTTGCAGCAGCCGCAGCTCTTGCTCTTGAAGACGACGACCGTATCCTGCGCCGCGGAGCCGGGCCGCGCGTGCGCCTGCGAAGCCGGCAGCAGGAGCAGCCAGCCCAGGAAGAGTACGACTGAAACTCGAACCATTTGAACCTCCGGAATCCGGATTGCGCCGGCTCGTGCCGGCGGACGGAACGCATCACCCGCATTGCCGCTTGCGCGGCGGCGGGATCAGATCCGGAGGTTCTTGAACAGGATGTTGCGGGATGGAGCCGCGAGCGCGGGCGGCCCGTCTGGGACACGCCGTGAACTGGCGGCGTCCAGCTGTGGCGAGGCGGTCAGCGCCAGCACGGGGCAGGCGGCCAGTGAAACCTGCAGCTTCCCGTTTCCGCCTTCCACTTGCTGCGAGTCCGACATGCAGTGCGCGAGGCACAGGTTCGCGTTGCCGACCGACGGCTCGTCCACGGCATCCGGGCAACAAGCCATCGCCTTCGCCACCGCGAGCGCAGGTGCCCGGCCGCCCAGCTCGCAGTTCGAGAACGCCAGCGCCGCGTGCGCGAACAGCATCGCCGCCAGGAGCATCCTGGCCAGGCTTCGCAGTTGGCGGCGCATCAGCATGGAAGTCTCATTTTCATCAATCCCGGGTCCCGGGGCAACCCGGTTGGGACCTCGCCGCGGGTCAATGCCCCGGCTTGAGGGTCCCGTGTTCCGTGATCTGCCTCCAGATCGCGTTGTTCTTCATCATCAGCTTCGAGCCGTCCTTCGCCTCCATGACCCGGCCGTCGCGCATCTTGACCCGGTTGCCCGCGGCATCCTGGTGGACCATCGTGCCATCCTTCATGATCGCCACGCGGCCTCCGTCCTTCAGCTCGATGGTCTGCGCCGCATCCTTGGCGGCTTGGGCAAACGCCAGCGCGCTGGCGGCGGACAGGCATACGGCAATCAGCATCCGTTTCATGTTCAGACTCCTTGTACGTTGGGTTGCATCGCCGTGAACGGCGTATTCCAGATCAAGCAGTACTTCTACATCCTATCGGCCGACTGCGGCATCGGTTTGATTGATATCAAATCTCAGTGGTGTTTCACCAGTCCCACGCCCTTGATATCGTTCCAGGACGTCGTCTGGTGGCACAGGAAACACTGTTCTACCTTCGCCCCGGGCTGACCGGCGATCCGGGCGGACATCATCGCGAAATGACCCATGTTGTGGCTGGGCGGCTCCTTGTGGCACTGGGCGCACTCCGTCGATCGCGGTGACGGATGGCGGAATCCGGCGACCGTCCAGTTCGAAAGGGAGTGGCATTGAACGCAGTCCGCGCCCATGCGCCCTCGGTGACGATCCTTCGTGCCATGGCAGGCCATGCAGTCCAATCCGCGCTCGCCGCGGTCCTTTGCCGGGTGCCCCGCCGGCAGGGCGCGCGCCGCAAGCGCGGCCAGCACGGCATGGTCCATGACGGTCGGCATGCGCCCGCTGGCCAGGTGCTCGAGGTGGCATCCATTGCACTGCTGAACATCGGCATGAAACGCCGTGGGCTGCCTCTGCAGCAGCTCCTTGTCGAGCGC
>CAZMDA010000111.1:0-5310 GCA_964564865.1 uncultured Bordetella sp.
ATCGGCTTCGGCCACCCGGTCTACACCATCGGCGACCCGCGCAACAAGGTCATCAAGGCGGTCGCCGAGCAGCTCTCGAAGGAAGCCGGCGACCTGAACCAGTACAGGATCGCCGACCGCATCGAATCGGTGATGTGGGCCGAGAAGAAGATGTTCGCCAACCTGGACTGGTTCAGCGCGGTGTCCTACAGCAAGATGGGCGTGCCGACGCTGCACTTCACGCCGCTGTTCGTGCTCTCGCGCACCAGCGGCTGGTCGGCGCACGTCATCGAGCAGCGCATCGACGGCAAGATCATCCGCCCGGGCGCGAACTACACCGGCCCGGAGAACCGCAAATGGGTGCCGCTTGAAGCGCGCGGCTGACTGCAGGATCCCGCTCAAGGACCGGGGCTGACCATGGCCGACGCCTACGAATCCGACCTGACGAAGTTCATGCGCCAGTACCTGTCGAACCATCCTGAAGAGGTGGAATCGCAGAAGAAGGGCCGCGCCATCTGGTGGGACAAGGCCGGCGCCGAGCGCACCCCGCCCGCCCCGCCCCGCCGCGCGCCGAAGGCCGGCGGCGCCGAGTACACCTTCAAGCCCCTATCGGAGAAAGAGCAGGAAAAAGAATAATGTCCTCGCACATCTCGAACGTCCGCCCCAAGCCCGACGAAGTCCTGAAGAAGATCGCCGACTACGCCACCGGCTACACCGTCAAGAGCGCCGAGGCCTTCGAGACCGCGCGCTACTGCCTGATGGACACGCTGGGCTGCGGCTTCGAGGCGCTCGAGTACCCGGCCTGCACCAAGCTGCTGGGGCCGGTGGTGCGCGGCACGGTGGTGCCCGACGGCGCCAGGGTGCCGGGCACCCAGTTCCAGATGGACCCGGTCAAGGCCGCCTTCGACATCGGCGCCATGATCCGCTGGCTGGACTTCAACGACACCTGGCTCGCCGCCGAGTGGGGCCACCCGTCGGACAACCTGGGCGGCATCCTCGCCGCGGCCGACTGGCTGTCGCGCACCGCGCTCGCCGAGGGCAAGAAGCCGCTCACCATGCGCGACGTGCTCGTCGCCATGATCAAGGCGCACGAGATCCAGGGCGTGCTCGCGCTGGAGAACAGCTTCAACAAGGTGGGTCTCGACCACGTGGTGCTGGTGAAGGTCGCCTCCACCGCGGTGGTGGCGCACATGATCGGCTGCAGCTACGACGAGGTGGTGAACGCGGTGTCGCTCGCCTGGGTGGACGGCCAGAGCCTGCGCACCTACCGCCACGCGCCCAATACCGGCTCCCGCAAGAGCTGGGCGGCGGGCGACGCCACCTCGCGCGCGGTGCGCCTCGCGCTGATCGCGAAGACGGGCGAGATGGGCTACCCCTCGGTGCTGACGGCGAAGACCTGGGGCTTCTACGACGTCCTCTTCAAGGGCAAGCCGTTCCGGTTCCAGCGCCCCTTCGGCAGCTACGTGATGGAGAACGTGCTGTTCAAGATCTCCTTCCCGGCCGAGTTCCACTCGCAGACCGCGGTGGAATGCGCGATGCAGATCCACGCCGAGCTGAAGAAGCTGAAGAAGACCGCCGAGGACATCAAGCGCATCACCATCCGCACCCACGAGGCGGCGATCCGCATCATCGACAAGAAGGGCCCGCTCAACAACCCGGCCGACCGCGACCACTGCATCCAGTACATGGTGGCGGTGCCGATCCTGTTCGGCCGCCTCACCGCGGCGGACTACGAGGATGCGATCGCCAAGGACAAGCGCATCGACGCCCTGCGCGACAAGATCGTGTGCCGCGAGGACAAGCGCTTCACCAGGGACTACCACGATCCTGCCAAGCGCTCCATCGCCAACGCCCTGACGGTGGAGTTCAAGGACGGCAGCAAGCTGCCCGAGATCGTGTGCGAGTACCCGATCGGCCACAAGCGCCGCCGCAAGGAAGGCATGCCGGTGCTGGTGGAGAAGTTCAAGGTCAACCTCGCGCGCCGCTTCCCCGCCAAGCAGCAGCAGGCGATCCTGGCGCTGTGCCTGGACCCGGCGCGGCTGGAGAAGACGCCGGTGAACGAGTTCGTGGACCTGATGGTGATATGACGCGCCTCGCCGCCGCCCTGCTCCTGTCGCTGGCCGCCCTCTCGGCGCACGCCGGCGAAGGCTGGGAGAAGTTCTTCACCCGCGGGCTGGGCGACTTCCGCGAGGAGCTGGCCGACGCCCGGGGCGCCGGCAAGCAGGGCATCGTCTTCATCTACCAGCAGGACCCCTGCCCCTACTGCGAACGCATGAAGGCGAACATCCTGTCGCGCCCCGACGTGCAGAAGTGGTACGGCGAGCGGTTCGCTTCCTATTCCATCGACGTCCGCGGCAGCACGGCGATGACCGATTTCGCCGGGCGCAGGACCACCGAGGGCAGCTACGCGCGCGAAGCGCTGGTGCGCGGCGCGCCGGCCATGGACTTCTACGACCTGCAGGGGCGCCTGGTCGCGCGCGTCCCCGGCGAAGTCCCGGACTGGAAGACCTTCCTCGCGCTGGGCGACTGGGTCGCCTCCGGGGCGCACGCGAAGCAGACCTTCGAGCAGTTCCGCGTCGCGCGCGGCCTGGACGCGACGCCGCTCAAGCTCAACGTGTTCAAGCCCTGAGATGCGCGCCGGCCTCCAGCGCCTCGCCGCCGTCCTCCTCGTCGCCCTCGCCTGCCTGCCGGCCGCCGCCGACGACGGCTGGGAGAAGTTCTTCGTCCCGTCCCTGGGCGACCTGCGCGCCGAGGCGGCGGATGCGAAGGCCGCCGGCCGCAAGGGCCTGATGCTGATGTTCCATTTCGACGCCTGCCCGTTCTGCAAGCGCATGAAGGACGAGGTGCTGCACCGGCGAGACGTGCAGCGGCACTTCCAGAAGCATTTCGCCGCCGTCGCGATCGACACCCGGGGCGACCTGCCGATCACGGGGTTCGACGGCCGCACCCTGCCGGAAAAGGAATTCGCCCGGGCGCTGGGCATCCGCGCCACGCCGAGCTTCCTGTTCCTGGCTCCGGACGGTACCCGGCTGGTCCTCCACGCCGGGGGCATCTTCGACCCCGCCGAATTCATGCTGCTGGCCGACTACGTCGCCGGCGGCGCCTACCGCAGCGAGAGTTTCGCGGTCTTCAAGCAGAACAAGCCCAAACGAGGAAGCTGACCATGGCCCACAACCTGCACGACACCCTCCAACCCATGAAGGGCGGCAAGTTCTACTCGCTGCCGCAGCTGGGCAAGGCCCTCGGCGTGGACGTGTCCCGCCTGCCGGTGTCGATCCGCATCGTGCTGGAGTCGGTGCTGCGCAACTGCGACGGCAAGAAGGTCACCGAGGCGCATGTGAAGCAGCTGGCGAACTGGAAGCCGAACGCGGCCCGGACCGACGAGATCCCGTTCGTGCTGGCGCGGATCGTGCTGCAGGACTTCACCGGCGTGCCCCTCTTGTGCGACCTCGCGGCAATGCGCGGCGTGGCGCAGAGGATGGGGAAAGATCCCAAGGTCATCGAGCCCCTCGTGCCGGTGGACCTGGTGGTGGACCACTCGGTGCAGATCGACCACTACGGCAACAAGAACGCGCTCGACCTCAACATGAAGCTGGAATTCAAGCGCAACCAGGAGCGCTACCAGTTCATGAAGTGGGGCATGCAGGCCTTCGACACCTTCAAGGTCGTGCCCCCGGGCATCGGCATCGTGCACCAGGTGAACCTGGAGTACCTGGCGCGCGGCGTGCACCGTTCCGCCGAGGGCGTCTACTACCCGGACACGCTGGTGGGCACCGACAGCCACACCACCATGATCAACGGCATCGGCGTGGTGGGCTGGGGCGTGGGCGGCATCGAGGCCGAGGCCGGCATGCTGGGCCAGCCGGTGTACTTCCTGACGCCCGACGTGGTGGGCGTGAACCTGAAGGGCAAGCTGCACCCGGCCTGCACCGCCACCGACCTCGTGCTGACGGTGACCGAAATGCTGAGGAAGGCCAAGGTGGTGGGCAAGTTCGTCGAGTACTACGGCGAAGGCTGCTCCTCCCTGTCGGTCACCGACCGGGCGACGCTCGCCAACATGGCGCCGGAGTACGGCGCGACCATGGGCTTCTTCCCGGTGGACGAGAAGACCGTGGCCTACTTCAAAGGAACCGGCCGCACCGACGCGGAGATCTCCGCCTTCGAGGCGTACTACAAGTCTCAGCAGATGTTCGGCGTGCCGAAGGCCGGCTCGATCGACTACAGCCAGAACCTGGAGCTGGACCTCGCCACGGTGATGCCGTCGCTCGCCGGCCCCAAGCGCCCGCAGGACCGCATCAACCTGGACAACGTCAAGAACACCTTCAGCACCCTGTTCTCGGCGCCGGTCAAGGACAGCGGCTTCGCCAAGAAACCCGAGGAACTGCACAAGCCCTACCGCACCTATGACGGCATCGACATCCGCAACGGCGACGTGCTGATCGCGGCCATCACCTCCTGCACCAACACCTCCAACCCCGGCGTGCTGCTCGCCGCGGGACTGCTGGCGAAGAAGGCGGTGGAGCTGGGCCTCACGGTGAAGCCGCACATCAAGACCTCGCTCGCGCCCGGCTCGCGCGTGGTCACCGAATACCTCGCCAAGGCAGGGCTGCTGCCCTACCTGGAGAAGCTGGGCTTCTACCTCGCCGGCTACGGCTGCACCACCTGCATCGGCAACGCCGGCCCGCTCGCGCAGCCGATCGAGGAAACCATCGTCAAGAACGAGCTGGTGTGCGCCGCGGTGCTCTCGGGCAACCGCAACTTCGAGGCCCGCATCCACGCCAACATCCGCGCCAACTTCCTCGCCTCGCCGCCGCTGGTGGTGGCCTACGCCATCGCCGGGACCATGCTGAAGGATTTCCGCACCGAGCCCCTGGGCAAGTCCAAGGACGGCCAGGACGTCTACATCGGCCACATCTGGCCCACCGCGGACGAGGTCCAGGCGCTGATGAAGCTGGCGATGGACGCGCCCACCTTCCGCAAGCTGTACGGCAACCTCGCCGAGGCGAGCCCGATGTTCGCGAAGATCTCGGCGCCCTCGGGCCAGGTCTATCCCTGGCCGGACTCGACCTACATCGCCGAGCCGCCCTTCTTCAACGATTTCGCCATGCAGCCCAAGGCGCCCGGCGCCATCGCCAACGCGAAGATCCTCGGCGTCTTCGGCGACTCGGTCACCACCGACCACATCAGCCCGGCGGGCTCCATCAAGCCCACTTCCCCCGCGGGCCTGTACCTGCAGGAAAACGACGTTTCGGTGGCCGACTTCAACTCCTACGGCGCGCGCCGCGGCAACCACGAGGTGATGATGCGCGGCACCTTCGCCAACGTGCGCAT
>CAZMDA010000112.1:0-5108 GCA_964564865.1 uncultured Bordetella sp.
TACCGCATCGGGCGCATCGAGCGCCACGACGGGGAGCCGGACGCGGTGGTGGTCTAGGCGCTCAGTTCGGCGCGACGATCTTCTCGTCGCGGATCACCTTGGTCCAGCGCGCCACTTCGCTGGCGAGGAACTCCTGCCCCTCGCGCGGCGTCGTGCCCCAGACCTCGGCGCCCAGCGAGCGGATCCGCTCCGCCACGTCCGGCCGCTTCAGGATCGCCAGCGTGGCCTCGTTCAGCTTCGCCAGCACCGGCGCCGGCAGCTTCTTCGGCCCGGCCAGGGCGTACCAGGCGCGCGCGTCGAAATCCGGCAGCACCGTCTCGGCCACCGTGGGCACGTTGGGCAGCATCGGGTAGCGGTTCCTCGTCGTCACGGCCAGCATGCGGATCTTGCCGCTCTCGACCTGCGGCGCCATCCCGGCGACCGAACTGAACAGGACCGGCACCTCGCCCGACATCAGCGCCAGCGTCGGCGCATTGCCGCCCTTGTAGGGGATGTGGTTCATCTGCACGCCGGCGCGCGCCTGCAGCAGCACCGCCACCAGGTGCATGCCGCTGCCGACGCCGCCGGTGCCGAAGTCGATCTTCCCGGGCTGCGCGCGCGCCTTCTGCACCAGGTCCTGCATCGAGGCGTAGGGCGACGAAGGCAGGGTCATGATCGCGAACGGGCTGCTCGCCAGCATGGACACCACGGTGAAATCCTCCACCGGGTCGTAGGCGAGGGCCTTCACCAGTCCGGGCGAGGTCGAGTGGCCCGAGGCCATCAGGAACAGGGTGTAGCCGTCGGGTTCGCTCTTGGCGACGAAGTTCGCGCCCACGGTGCCGCCGGCGCCGGGCTTGCCCTCTACGATCGCCTGCTGGCCGAAGCGCTCGCCGAAGCTGGCCGCCACCAGGCGCGCCAGGATGTCCACCGGGCCGCCCTGGGTGAAGCCGTGGATGATGCGCACCGGCCTGGAGGGGTAGTCCTGGGCGAGGGCCGCGGGCGCGGCGAGGACACCGAGGGCGAGGCAGCAGGCGAGTCGCTTCCAGAACGTCATGGTGAAGCTCCTGTCAGAAGACGTAGCGCTCCGGCAGCGGGCCGCCGGGCACCGGCTGGTAGTGGAAGTTGCCCTCGGCCATCATGCGCAGGCGCGAGGCGAGCAGTTCTTCCTGCAGCTTCTGCAGGCGCTTGGCGGGGAAGGTCAGCTGGCCGGCGCGCTTGGCGAAGCGGCCGGCGATCATCACGTTCTCGATGTCGGAGGTCTCGGCGTACATCATGATCGCGTGCACCGGGTCGCCGCCGGGCAGCGCCGGGAAAATGTTCATCGAGCGGGTGTCGACCATGACGATGTCGGCCTGCTTGCCCGGGGCGAGCGAACCCACCTTGTGGTCGAGCTTCAGCGCCTTGGCGCCGCCCAGCGTCGCCCACTCCAGCCCGTCGCGGGTGCGCGTCGCGTGCGGCCCCGCCGAGGGCCACTTGCCGGCTTCGCGCAGGCTGCGGTTGTCCATCGCGCGCTGCTCCTGGAACGCGTGCCGCGCCACCCACAGCATGGAACTGTTGAAGTACGGGTCGCAATCGGTGCCGAGGGACGGCGCGGCGCCGAACTTCTTGATCCGGCCGAGCATCGCCGGCTGCTCGTAGTTGAGCGCCTCGGTGAGGCAGGTGGCGGTGATGGTGCAGCCGGCGTCGAGCACCAGCTTCAGCTCGTCTTCGGCGAAGCAGTTGCCGTGGGCGATGTTGTGGTCGGGCCCGAGCAGTCCTTCGCGCGCCAGGCGCGGATAGCCGTCCTCGACCACGCGCTTGCCCTTGCGGCCGTAGGTGTGCGCCGAATTGATCAGGCCGAACTCGCGCGCGAGGCGGATGTCGTGCACCGCGACCTCGTACTCGCCCCAGTCGGGCCCCAGGATCGCCATGGCCATGGTCACCAGGCGCTCGTCGCTGGCGAGCCGGCCCTTGCGCAGGCGCGCCACCTCGTCGCGGGGGAACGGCTTCTTGTAGTAGGGCACTTCGCCCGCCTTCTCGGGCGGCTTTACCGTGCCGCGGCCGAACACGGCCCGGATGCCGGACTCCTCCAGCGCGTCCAGCGCCGCGTCGGCCATCTCGGCGTCGCGCAGGATGTGGCACCAATCCATGATGGTGGTGGTGCCGTTGCGGATCTGGTTCAGCGCCCCGAGCAGGTTGCCGAGGTACACGTCCCGCGGCTGGTAGTGCAGGGCCAGCTTCTTGTGCATGTTGCCGTGGTAGTCGCGGCTGCCGACCCAGTCCGAGCCGATGCCGCGCAACTGGTACTCCCAGGTGTGGATGTGGGCGTTCACCAGCCCGGGCATCGCGATGCGGCCGCTACCGTCCACCACCTCGGCGCCCGGGGCCGAAAGGTTCCTGCCGATGGCGGCGATGCGCTCGCCCTCGACCAGGATGTCGCCCGCGTCCAGGTCCGCCACCTTCGGATCCATGGTGACGATGCAGGCGTTCTTGATCAGGGTCTGGGCCATGCGGCCTTCCGTGCGCTCCAGGATTCGGAAAATGCGGCTGCTGCTGCGCTAGCGCCCGCCGCTGCGCCCTTGATTGCGCCGCCCGCCGCCGGGCTTGCGCGGCGGACGCTGCCCGCCAGGCCGGAAATTGCGCTGCTGCTGCGGCGGCCGGTTCTGGTTCTTCCCCTGCGCCGGGCGCTGCGCCGAGGATCGCGACAGGGAACTGATCCGCCTCACCTCGGCGGCGAACAGTTCCGCGGCGGTGGCGTGCACCGGGCTCGCGCCTTCCAGCTTCGATGCCTCCTGCTCCTCCTGCAGTGCCTGCTGCAGCCGGCGCAGCGCGTACTCGCGCGAGGCGTCCAGCCCGGATTCCCGTTCGATTTCCTTGCGGTGCATCTCGATGCTGGCGATGAGGTCGGTGACCTCGTCCATCTTCAATTCGTCGCTCATGAACGCTAGTCTCTCATGGTTCGCCGCGGCTTCCGAGTGCACGGGGGGCGCCCGGGGTGTCCTGTTTCGAACCGCGCCGGGCGAGCCAGATCCCGGCCAGTACCACCGCGCCGCCGGCCACCTGCAGCGCCACCAGCGGCTCGCCCAGCAGCAGCCAGGCGAATACCCCCGCCATCACCGGCTGGAACAGCAGGCTGACCGAGGAGAAGGCCGCGGGCAGGTGGGCCAGCGCGTAGGCGATCAGGCCCTGGCCGGCCGAGTGCGACACCCAGGCGAGGCCCAGCAGCACCAGCCAGCCCTCCAGCCCCTGCGGCAGCATCGGCTCCCTGGACTGGTGCGCGGTTGCCAGCGCCACCGGCAGCAGCAGGGCGGCGGTGATGGTGGTGGTCACCGCCATCAGTTCCAGGGTGGCGGCGCCGCGGTCGCGGATCTCCTTCACCGACAGCAGGTACCAGGCGTAGAACATCGCGGTGACCAACCCGAGCGCGTCGCCCAGCAGCGCGGTGGGCGAGAAGGCAAGGCTGGTCTGCACCAGCATGGCGACGCCGGCGAGCGCCGCCGCCAGCCCGGCGAGGAACAGACGCGTCGGGCGCTGCTTCCAGAGCAGCCAGGCGGCCAGGGTGACGAAGATCGTCGCCAGGTTCGCCAGCAGCGTGGAGTTGGCCACCGAGGTGTACTGGATGGACCAGTGCCAGAAGGCGAGGTCCCCGGCGAAGGCGACGCCGGCGGCCGCGAGGTAACCCCGGTGCGCTCGCGGCGCGGGGACGGCCGGGGCCCTCTTTGAGGCGGCCCTCGACGCCGCGGCGTGCAGGATCCACAGCAGCGGCACCGCGAGGCCGACGCGCCAGAACGCGCTCGCCGTGGGCCCGACGTCGGCCAGGCGCACCCAGATCGGCGAAAGCGCGATGCAGGTCGCGCCGGCGAAGAGCGCGACGAGCGCGATGTTCATGGCAGGCGCAGTCTAGCGCGGCCCCGGTGGTAAAATTTTTTCATGCCTGCGCCGCGCTTCGTCCACCTCAGGCTGCACAGCGAATACTCGGTATCCGACGGCATCGTGCGCATCGACGCGGCGGTGGCGTGCGCGGCCGCCGACGGCATGCCGGCGCTGGCGCTCACCGACAGCGCCAACCTGTTCGGCATGGTGAAGTTCTACAGCGCGGCGCGCGAGGCGGGCGTGAAGCCCCTGATCGGCGCCGACTGCTGGCTGCGCAACGACGCCGACCGCGACAAGCCGTTCCGCATCCTGCTGCTGTGCGCCGCGCGCGAGGGCTACCTCAGGCTGTGCGAGCTGCTGTCGCGCGCCTGGCTGAAGAACCAGCACCGCGGCCGCGCCGAGCTCGACGCCGGCTGGTTCGACGAGCTGGGCACGGACGGCCTGATCGCCCTGTCCGGATTCGCCGCCGGCGACGTCGGCCAGGCCCTGGCGGCGGCCAATGACGCCGGCGCCGGGAAGCTGGCGAAGCAGTGGCAGAAGCGGTTCCCGGGACGCTTCTACCTCGAGCTGCAGCGCGCCGGCGCGCCGCAAGGCGAGTCCCTGGTCGGGCGCACGCTGGCGCTCGCCGCGAAGACCGGGCTGCCGGTGGTGGCCACGCATCCGGTGCAGTTCCTGGCGGCGGAGGACTTCAAGGCGCACGAGGCGCGGGTGTGCATCGCCCAGGGCTACGTGCTGGGCGACCAGCGCCGGCCGCGCGCCTTCACGCCGGAGCAGTACTTCAAGTCGCAGGACGAGATGGCGGCGCTGTTCGCGGACGTTCCGCAGGCGCTGGAGAACGCGGTGCAGATCGCGCGCCGCTGCAACCTCGTCATCGAGCTGGGCAAGAGCCGGCTGCCGCAGTTCCCGACGCCCAGGGGCGTCACCCTGGAGCAGTACCTCCGGCAGCAGGCAGAGCAGGGGCTGGCCGCGCGCCTGGCGCGCCTGTATCCGGACGCGGGCAAGCGCGCCGCCGAGTTGCCGCGCTACCAGGCGCGCCTCGATTTCGAGATCGGCACCATCACGCAGATGGGCTTCGCCGGCTACTTCCTCATCGTCGCCGACTTCATCAACTGGGCGAAGCAGAACGGCGTGCCGGTGGGGCCGGGGCGTGGCTCGGGCGCCGGGTCGCTGGTGGCCTACGCGCTGGGCATCACCGACCTGGATCCCCTCAAGTACGACCTGCTGTTCGAGCGCTTCCTCAACCCGGAGCGGGTGTCCATGCCCGACTTCGACATCGA
>CAZMDA010000113.1:0-4870 GCA_964564865.1 uncultured Bordetella sp.
GCGCTACCGTCGGCTCGGGCACCATCACCGGCTGGAAGCGACGCTCCAGCGCGGCATCCTTTTCGATGTACTTCTGATACTCGTTGAGCGTGGTGGCGCCGATCAGGTTCAGCTCGCCGCGCGCCATCATCGGCTTGAAGACGTTGGCCACGTCCAGCCCGCCCTCGCCGCCGCCCTGGCCGGCACCGACGATGGTGTGCACCTCGTCGATGAACAGGATCAGCTCGCCCTGGTGCTCGGAGATCTCCTTCAGCACCTTCTGCACGCGCTCCTCGAACTCGCCCCGGTACTTGGCACCGGCCACCATGGCGTTGATGTTGAGTTCCACCAGACGCTTGTCGCGCAAGGTTTCCGGCACTTCGCCCGCTACCATGCGCTGCGCCAGCCCTTCGACGATGGCGGTCTTGCCCACGCCCGGCTCGCCGATCAGCACCGGGTTGTTCTTCTTGCGCCGGGCTAGCACCTCGATGGTGGTCTCGATCTCCTGCGCACGGCCGATCACCGGGTCGAGCTTGCCATCGCGCGCCATCTTGGTGAGGTCGCGCGAATACTTGTCGAGTTCGGGCGTGTTGGTCGGCGTCTCGGCACGGCCGTCCTCGGCCCCCTTGCCGACCACCTTGCTGACTTGCTGGCGCAACGCCTGCGGTGTCAGGCCGTAGCGGCGCAGCAGGTTGGCGGCCAACCCTTCGCCTTCCTCGGCCAGACCGACGAGGAAGTGCTCCGGGCCGACATAGGAATGTCCGAGTTCGTTGGACGCCACGAAGGCGCGGCTGAGCGCATCCTTCACCCGAGGCGACACGCCGATCTCGCCCTCGAAGGGTTTGTCGCCCCGTTTGGCTTCGGCTTCGATTTGCCGCTTGAGATCCTCGACCTTGATCTTGAACTGGCCCAGGATGGTCTTGACCACATCACTGTCGGTCAGCGCCAGCAGCAGGTGTTCGGTATCCACCTCGGGGCGGCCAAACTCGGCGGCCTGCTTGGCGGCCTCCTGCAGCAGGGCTTCCGACTGCTCGCTGATGCGACTGGCCAGCCCGCTGCCGCGCCGGCGTGGCGTACCCGACCCCGCCGCGGCAGGTTCGCCGAACGAGGCATCGACCACCTCGTCGGCATCGGCGGCCGAGGCGGGCGCGGAGTCGTCACCGATGCGGAAGAAGTCGCTGCCGAGGAAGTCTTCGAACAGGCCGCTGCGCGAGCCGAACAGCGCTTCCAGCGGTGACACGGTGCGCTTCTGTTGGCGCACCAGTTGGCGGTAATGGTCGTCGCACAACAGCATGGTGCTGGGGCGACCATCGATATTGGCTTGCACCCGCACCGTGGCGGGTTCGCCGCAGACTCGGCATTGACTTCTGGCCATGCTGATGCTCCTGAGAGGGTTGATGTGACGAGGCGCCGCAGCTCACGGTGCCTCGTCTTTCGCTTGGTTATTCTTGCGGAGGATGCACCGATCCGTGTCAGCCGTTGATCGGGATCGAGCGTCCTTGCCTCGGTGCGCTGACCTCGCGTTTGTCGATCGTGATCGTGAGCACCCCGTTCTTGAAGGCCGCTTTGATCGCGTCTTGATTGGCATCGTCAGGCAGGTTCAAGGCGCGCTGAAAGCTGCCGTAGGAGCGCTCGACGCGGTGGAAGCCGCCTTCTTTCTTTTCCTGCTCCTGGCGCTTCTCGCCGTGCACCACCAGCACGTCGTTGTCGAGCGTGATCTGGATGTCCTTCTCCTCGACACCCGGCACTTCCAGCGCGATCTTGTACTGCTTGTCGGTTTCCTGGATGTCCAGCGCCGGCTTCAGCATGCCCGACCAATCGGATGGCAGGCGCGGCATGGCCAGCGCCGGAAAACCGAAGCCCCGGAACGCGTCATCGAACAGCCGATCAATCTCGCGATGCAGCTGCAGGATCGGGCTGACTGCGCCGCCCGCCGCTGGCAGGTCACTGCGCTGCACCGGTAGTGAAGAAGCAGTTTGCTGTTCTTCCTGTTCTTTCTTGAACCAGTTCCAGGGAGCCCACTTCTTGAAATTAAAATCCATGTCACACCTCCAGGAAAAAAGAAAAATGAAGAATCACTCAATCCTTTCGCCTGCTGCGACGGCGTCTTCGCACAGGCGCCACGGGATGCTCGGATGACTGCTGCTCACATTTGCCCCCCACCCCCTTCTTTGCCCCTGCTTGAGTCTGATCATTGATCCACTGATCGATTTCGCTTTGGCGAAACCGCCATGTCCCGCCCACCTTGAAGGCCGGAATTTCCCCGTGCGCGGCGAGCCGGTAGAGCGTCCGCTTGCCGACTTTCAAGTAAGCCGCCAACTCGTTGAGCGTGAAGATCGCCCGTTGGTGCGCTTTCATTTCACTCTCAAGCCGCATGGCCTTGCAGTCCTGCCGGCGGAAATCTTTGCAACACTTTGCAAAGTATCCCCCCCCCTTCCCGGGAAGTTAAGTTGCTCCGTGCATGAGGTTCCACGAGTACAAGGTACGAGGTACGAGGTACGACAATGATGCTCTCGGGGGTCGGTCCCGTTGCCGGTTGAATGTTTTGCGGCGGCAGCGTGCATAGGCTAAGCAGCGTTGCTCTGCCGATCAACCTGATGCTCGGTGCGCCCGCACGCCAGGGCGATGACCACTGAGATCACGAGGCGCGTGTTTCCGCGAAAAACCGCCGTGACGTGGGATATGGGCCTTTCATTTTCTCCTCCGTGCTCAGGCGAGCGATCCGACGATGCGTCCCAGCGTCGCGACGGCCGACTCGATCTGCGGCGACCATTGCAGGCCATAGTTAAGGCGCAGGCAGTTCTGGAACCTTCGTTGCGGCGAGAAAATGGGGCCGGGCGCGACCGTGATTTTTCGCTTGGCGGCGAGCCGGTGGACTTCCAGCGCGTTTACCTGCTCGGGCATCTCCACCCAGAGAAAATACCCGCCTTCGGGCCTGGTGACGCGGGTTGCAGCGGGGAAATAACGCGCGATTGCCTGAAGCATCGAGCACTGCTGGCTCTCGAACGCCCTGCGCAGCCGGCGCAGGTGGTAGTTGAACCCCGCGTGCTTCAGGAATTCCACTATCGCCGCTTGCGCCGGGACGCTGGTGGCTATCGTCGTCATCGCCTTCGCGCGCTCCACCGGCCTGGCGTAGCGGCCCGGCGCGGCCCACCCGACCCGGTATCCGGGCGCGAGACTCTTCGAGAACGACGAGCAGTGCAGCACGCGCCCGGCGCGGTCGAACGCCTTCGCGGGCCTGGGGCGGTCCGCTCCGAAATAGAGATCGCCGTAGACGTCGTCCTCGATGAGCGGAATATCGCGCTCGGCAAGCAATTTCACCACCTCGCGCTTCTGGTCATCGGGCATGAGGCAGCCGAGCGGGTTCTCGAAGTTCGTCATGAGCCACACGGCCTTGATCGGGTGCCGGTCGAGCGCTTTAGCCAGCGCCGATGCACTGATCCCGTCGCGCGGATGCGTGGGGACCTCCACCGCCTTCAATCCCAGCCTCTCCATCGCCTCCAGCACGACGTAGAAAGTCGGGCACTGGATCGCCACCGCGTCTCCGGGCCGCGTCACGGCCTGCAGGCACAGGTTGAGCCCCTCCAGGGCGCCGGTCGTGACGACGATCTCCTCGACGGGGACGTCGCATCCGGCCTCCAGGTAACGGCGTGCGATCAGGCGCCTCAAGTCCGCGTTTCCCGGCACCAGGTGCTCGTAGATCGACTGGGGATCCAGGCGGGACGCGGCGGAATGCAGGGCGCGGGCAAGCTTGCGCAGGGGAAACAGTTCGGGAGCAGGAAACGCCGAGCCGAGCGGCACGAAATCGCGCGTGCCCGCGGTGTCGATCAGCTCGAACACCAGGTCGCGGACGTCAACCGCCGTGGACGCGCCGGAGGGACGGGACACCGGACACTGCTGCATCGGCCTCCCGCCCAGATGCGCGCTTACGTAGTGGCCGGAGCGGGAGCGGGCGTGGATCTCGCCGCGGTCCTCGAGCAACTTGTAAGCCTGCGTCACGGTCGCCGGACTGACGCGGTGACTGCGGCTCGTGGACCTGACGGAAGGCAGGCGCTCGCCGGGCCGCAGGAGCCCCGCCCGGATCCGCCCGGATATTTCCTCGGCAAGCTGGTGGTAGCGCGTCATGATGGACCCGCGCCCCCTTAGCGCGGCAACCGTCCGGCTATTGTCCGCCGAATCTGTACCCATTGCCAGTCGGATCAACTGACCCACCTTTCCGGGTCTGTTACTGCCGCCGAGCCGCCCTGCTGTCCCTACGCCTTTCCCCACCCGAACCCCAGATTGAAACCGCAGGCGCCGTTTCGTGGCGGCGCGTACAGACAAACGGGTGCGGACATGACGGAAGAACCGAAGGCATCGGCAGAAGCCCGGCTCGACGAGTTGCGCGAGCGCGTGCAAGCCATTGCATCGACGCTACCGGACGTCGTCTGGTCGGTCGCCGTTCCGTCGCATAAGATGATCTACGTCAGCCCCGCAGCCGAGGCCGTTTTTGGCAAGACTGACGAGCAGATGGCGAAAAGCTTCTCGGAGTGGAGCAATCTGCTCCACGCGGACGATCGCAACCGCGTGCTGGAAAAGTGGGAACAGGCGACGCAAGGGGCGCCGTTCGAAACCGAGTACCGGATCGTCACGCCCCAAGGCGCCGTGCGTTGGATTCAGACCAAGGGCCGGTGCGCTACCGACGAGGGCGGCGCTGTAGTGCGCATCGACGGCATGTCGCGGGACGTGACCGAAAGGCGCGAGCAGGAAGAAAGGATCGCGCATCTCACCCGCATTCGGTCGGTCCTGAGCGGAATCAATTCCATCATCGTGCGGGTGCGCGAGCGGGAGGAGCTGCTGCGCGAAGCCTGCCGCATCGCCGTCGAGCAGGGCGGCTTCGGCATGGTATGGA
>CAZMDA010000114.1:0-4673 GCA_964564865.1 uncultured Bordetella sp.
TCGAGGCGGTCGCGGCGCGCGGCGCGAAGGTGGTGCTGCACGGGGACACCGTCGCGGAGGCGTTCGTGCACGCGAACCGCCTGCGCCGGCGCCACCGCCTCACCTTCGTGCATCCGTTCGACGACCCGGACGTGATCGCCGGCCAGGGCACCATCGGCATGGAGATCCTGCGCCAAAGCGCGCGCCCGGTGGACGCCGTGTTCGTGCCCGTCGGCGGCGGCGGGCTGATCGGCGGCATCGCGGCCTACATCAAGCGCCTGCGCCCGTCGGTGAAGGTGATCGGCGTCGAGCCCGCCGACGCCGACGCCATGGCGCGCTCGCTCAGGGCCGGCCGGCGCGTGAAGCTGGAGCACGTCGGGCTGTTCGCCGACGGCGTCGCGGTCAAGGAAGTCGGCAAGGAGACCTTCCGCCTGGCGAAGCAGTACGTGGACGACGTCGTGCTGGTGGACACCGACGCCATGTGCGCCGCGATCAAGGACGTGTTCGAGGACACGCGCGTGGTGCTGGAGCCCGCCGGCGCGCTGGCGATCGCCGGCGCCAAGGCCTGGGTGGCGAAGCGTGGGGCCAGAGGCAAGACCCTGGTGGCGATCGCCTCGGGCGCCAACACCAACTTCGACCGCCTGCGCTTCGTCGCCGAGCAGGCCGAGCTGGGCGAGCACCGCGAGGCGGTGCTGGCGGTGACCGTGCCGGAGAAGCGCGGCAGCTTCCGCCGCTTCCTGGAGGCGCTGGGCAACCGTAACGTCACCGAGTTCAACTACCGCATGTCCGGCGAGAGCAGCGCGCACATCTTCGTCGGCGTCGGCGTCACTGGGCGCGACGAGACCGCGCGCCTGGCGCGGCGGCTGGAACGCGCCGGCTGCCACACGCTGGACCTCTCCGACAACGAGATCGCCAAGGCGCACGTGCGCCACATGGTCGGTGGGCCATCGGCGCTGGCGCGCAACGAACTGCTGTACCGCTTCGAGTTTCCCGAGCGCCAGGGCGCGCTGATGAAGTTCCTGCGCGCCATGAACCCGTCCTGGAACATCAGCCTGTTCCACTACCGCAACCACGGCGCCGACTACGGCAGCGTGCTGGTCGGGATGCAGGTGCCGCGCGCCGAGATGGGCGACTTCCGCAGGTTCCTCGCGCGCCTGGGCTATCCCTGGGCCGACGAGTCGCGCAACCCGGCGTACCGGCTTTTCCTCCGGTGACGCTGCGGCGATGAACCGCCGGCGGCTGCTGGGCGCGGGCCTCGCGGCCCTGCTCGGGCCCGCCGCGGCGCGGGCGCAGATGCCCGCGTACACCTGGGACGACGGCAGCGTCCCCTTCGTGGTGACGCCGATGGAGGTCGTCTCGCGCATGCTGCAGCTGGCGGAAGTCGGGCCGGGCGACACCGTCATCGACCTGGGCTCCGGCGACGGGCGCATCGTCATCGAGGCCGCCAGGCGCGGCGCGCGCGGGCTGGGCATCGAGCTGGACAAGTCCCTGGTCGCGGCGGCGGCGGAGAACGCGCGCGCCGCGGGCGTCGCCGAGCGCGCGCGCTTCGAGGCCATGGACCTGTTCACGGCCGACTTCTCGGCCGCGACCGTGGTGACGATCTACCTTCTGCCGGAGCTGAACGCGAAGCTGCTGCCCAAGCTGCTGGCGCTGCGGCCCGGCACCCGCATCGTGTCGCACGACGCCGGCATCGGCGACTGGCCCTTCGACGAGCGGCTGGAGCTGCGCGTGCCCGACAAGCCGGTGGGCGACGGCTTCTCGCGCGTCGAGCTGTGGGTGGTGCCGGCGCAGGCCGCCGGCAGCTGGCGCTTCGAGCTGCCGGAACACGGCGGACGCTGGTCGCTGCGGATCCGGCAGCGCTACCAGCTGCTGGAGGTCGAGGTGGCGGCCTCGGGCGGGCGCGACTTCGTGGTGCCGGGCGCGCGCCTGCGCGGCGCGCAGCTGTCGCTGGTGACCAACGGCATCGTCGGCCGGCGCGCGTGGCGCCACGTCTTCAGCGGCACCGTCGCGGGGGACCGCATCACGGGCGAGCTGAGCGCGAGCGACGGCAACGAGACGCGAAGCTACACCTGGCAGGCGCTGCGCAGCGGCGGCTAGGGCTTGCGCCCGCCGCCGCTTGATGCGCGTCAACCCGAAGCCCCGCGTCGCGGGCATACTGGCGGACTGCCATGGAAATGTTCCAGCTCCTGAAGGCGATGGTGGACCAGGACGCCTCGGACCTGTTCCTGTCCGCCGGCGCGCCGCCCAACATCAAGATCGAGGGCGCGACGCGCCCGCTGCCGCTGCCGCCGCTCAAGCCCGGCGAGGCGAAGGAGCTCGCCTACAGCGTGATGAACGAGCGCCAGATGCGCCAGTTCGAGGAGACGCTGGAATCGAACCTGTCGATCAGCGCCGAGGGCATCGGCCGCTTCCGCATCAACGCCTACGTGCAGAAGAGCGAAGTGGCCATGGTGGTGCGCTACATCAAGTCCAGGATCCCGGGCTTCGCCGAGCTCAACCTGCCTGCGGTCCTGGGCGAGCTGGTGATGCTCAAGCGCGGGCTGATGCTGATCGTCGGCTCGGCCGGCTCGGGCAAGTCCACCACCATGGCTTCGATGCTGGACTACCGCAACCAGCGCGCCACCGGCCACATCCTCACCATCGAGGACCCGATCGAGTTCCTGCACGCGCACGGCAAGTCGGTTGTCGACCAGCGCGAGATCGGCATCGACACCCACTCGTTCGGGGAAGCGCTGCGCAACGCGATGCGCGAGGCACCGGACGTGATCGTGATCGGCGAGATCCGCGACCGGGAGACCATGCAGCACGCCATCGCCTACGCCGAGACCGGCCACCTGTGCATCTCCACCCTGCACGCCAACAACGCCAACCAGGCGCTGGAGCGGGTCATCAACTTCTTCCCCGAGGAGGCGCACCGGCAGCTGTTCATGGACATGGCGCTCAACCTGAAGGCGGTGGTCTCGCAGCGGCTGGTGCCGGGACTGGCGCAGAAGCTGGTGCCCGCGTTCGAGATCCTGCTCGCCTCGCCTTACCTGTCGGACTTGATGCAGAAGGGCCGCGTCGACGAGATCAAGGCGGTGATGGCCAAGTCCACCGAGCAGGGCATGTGCACCTTCGACCAGTCGCTGTACGACCTCTACATGGACCGCAAGATCTCGCTGGAGGAGGCGCTGCGCCACGCCGACTCGAAGACCGATCTCGCGCTGCGGGTGCGCCTGTCGATCGGCAGGAAGGCCGAGGACGCGCCGGAGATCGGCATCCGCGACTGGAAGAAGGGCATCGGGCAGGACGGCTGAGCGCTCAGGCGCCCGCCAGCAGCGCGAGCAGCGCCGGGCCGTAGCGCTCCAGCTTCTTCGCGCCGATGCCGGGGATCCCGCCCAGCGCATCCAGGCTCCCGGGCCGGGCCGCGGCGATCTCGGCCAGCGTGCGGTCGTGGAACACCACGTAGGGCGGCACCGATTGCGCGCGCGCCTCGCCGCTGCGCCAGGCCTTGAGCCGCGCAAGCAGTCCTTCGTCCACGCCCGGGATTCCGGAGGCTGCCCGCGCCTTCGCCTTGCGGCCTTTGCCCGGCGCGGCTCGCCGCATCGCCACCTTCTCCTCGCCCTTCAGCACCGCGCGCGCAGCCTCCGCCAGGCGCAGCCCGCCGTAGGCGTCGTGGTCCGGGCTGGCGTAGCCCAGCGCCACCAGCTGGCGGAACACGCTGCGCCAGGTGGGCTCGTCCAGGTCCGCCCCGGCGCCGAACACGGCCAGCTGGTCGTGGTCCCACTGCCTGACGCGGTCGGTGGCCTTGCCGCGCAGCACGTCCATGAGGTGCACCGCGCCGAAGCGCTGCCCGGTGCGGTAGATGCACGACAGCGCCTTCCGCGCCGCCTCGGTGGCATCCCAGGTCTGCGGCGGCTCGAGGCAGGTGTCGCAGTTGCCGCAGGGTTCGCTCGCCTCGCCGAAGTAGGCGAGCAGCCGCACGCGCCGGCAGCCCGCGGTCTCGCATAGTCCGAGCAGCGCGTCGAGCTTGGCGAAGGAGACGCGGCGGAAATCCTCGCTGCCTTCGCCCTGCTCGATCATGCGCCGCAGCTGCACCACGTCCGCCAGCCCGTAGGCCATCCAGGCGTCCGCCGGCAGGCCGTCGCGCCCGGCGCGGCCGGTCTCCTGGTAGTAGCCCTCGATGCTCTTCGGGAGGTCCAGGTGCGCGACGAAGCGCACGTCGGGCTTGTCGATGCCCATGCCGAAGGCGATGGTGGCGACCATGACCACGCCGTCCTCGCGCTGGAAGCGTTCCTGGTTGGCGGCGCGCGCCGCCGCGTCCATGCCGGCGTGGTAGGGCAGGGCGCGCAGGCCCTGGCCGGCCAGCCAGGCGGCGGTCTCGTCTACCTTCCTCCTCGACAGGCAATAGACGATGCCCGCCTCGCCGGGATGCTCCTCGCGCACGAAGGCAAGCAGCTGGCCGCGCGCATCGTCCTTGTCCACGATGGCGTAGCGGATGTTCGGCCGGTCGAAGCTGGAGAGGAAGACGCGCGCCTCCTGCAGGGCCAGGCGGCGGACGATCTCGTCCCGTGTCTGCGGGTCGGCGGTGGCGGTGAGCGCGATGCGCGGCACCGCCGGGAAGCGCTCGTGCAGCAGCGACAGCTGCAGGTACTCCGGGCGGAAGTCGTGGCCCCACTGCGACACGCAGTGCGCCTCGTCGATGGCGAACAGCG
>CAZMDA010000115.1:0-4668 GCA_964564865.1 uncultured Bordetella sp.
GCGGCGCCGGTTCCCGCCTAATTGATCGTGGCGCCGGTCTCGCGCACCACGCGGCCCCACTTCTCGTGCTCGGCGCGCAGGAAGGCGCCCAGTTCCTTCGGCCCCAGCAGGGCAGGCGCGATGCCCGCCGCGCGCAGGCCCTGCACGATGTCGGACTCCTGCAGCGCCTTGCCGATCTCCGCGTGCATCCGCTGGACGATGTCGGCCGGCGCCGCCGCCGGGGCGAGCACGCACAGCCAGAGCGAGGCATCGAACCCGGGCACGCCCGCCTCGGCGAGCGCCGGCACCTCGGGCAGGTCGGGCCAGCGCGCGGCGCTGGAGACCGCGAGCATCCGTAGCCGGCCGTTGCGCACGTTGTTGAGGACGTTGGGCACGCCGGCGAACGAGACCTTGACCTGCCCCGACACCAGGTCCTGCATCGCCGGCCCGCTGCCCTTGTATGGCACGTGGTTGAGGCGGATCCCCGCCATCGAGGCGAACATCGCCGTCACCAGGTGCTGCGCGCTGCCGTTGCCCGAGCTGGCGTAGTCGATCTCGCCCGGGCGCGCCTTCGCCGCGGCGACCAGCTCCGCCACCGTCGCGACGCCCAGCTGCGGATGCACGACGAGGGCGTAGGGCCCCGAGGCGACGCGGGCCACGGGCGCGAAGTCCTTCAGCGCATCGTAGGGCAGCGTCCTGTACAGCCACGGGCTGATGACGTGCGGCGTGGCGGTAAAGAGGAAGGTGTGGCCATCGACCTCGGCCTTGGCCACGGTGTCCGACCCCATGGTGCCGCCGGCGCCGGGCCGGTTCTCGACGTAGACCTGCCGGCCCAGCTGCGCCGAGAGGCGCGGCGCGAGGATGCGCGCCGGCACGTCGGCGAAGCCGCCCGCCGAGAGCGGCACCACCAGGCGCACCGGCTTCGCCGGCCACTGCGCGGCGGCGAGGCCGGGCAGGAGGACCACGGCGAGGAGGGCGGCCAGGCGGCCGAACAGTCGGGTCATCCGCGGTAGACGGGCTCCGGCTGGGTGAAGAACGCGTGCAGGATATGGTAGACCATCAGGTAGTTCTTCTGCTGGAAGCTGGCGTGCGAGATCCCGGGCATGACGATGAACTGCTTGTCCGGGTTGGGCAGCAGGCGGTAGAACGCCAGCAGGTCGTCGAGCGACGCGATGCCGTCGTGCTGGCCGCGCATCACCAGCGTCGGCACGGTCAGCTTCTCCGGCTGCACCATCGGCAGCTTCGAGCACATGTCGACGTAGGTGCCGGTCGGCATCGAATCGTCCAGCGCCAGGATCGCATCCGCGAACGCGCTGATGGTGGCCTCGTCCGCGGTGCCGGGATGGTCGCGCGCGAAGATGCTCTGCACGAAGGCACGGTCGATCGGGCGCCGGTTCTTCGCCAGGAACTCGGGCAGCTTCTTCCTGCGCTCGGCCAGCGTCGGGCTGCCCTCGCCGGTCCAGACGAAGGCATCCAGCGCCAGGCGCGCCACCCGCTCGGGCCGGCGCTGCGCGAACACCGCCGCTTTCAGCGCGCCGGAGGAGATGCCGTACATGAGGAGCCTGCGCGCGCCCGACTCGCGCAGCGCGAGCTCGGTGCCGGCCTCCAGGTCGTCGGCCCCGTTCTCGATGCCGCAGTTGACGGGCCGGGACTTGTCCGAGCGCCCGTAGCCCTCGTTGTCCATGGTCCAGCAGTCGAAGCCGCGCGCGGCGAACCAGTCCATCACCGACGAATAGGGCCGGCCCGGCACCTTCAGGTCGAAGGTCGGCTGCGAGGCCATGGACGAGCCGTGGACGAAGAAGATGGTGCCCGCCGCGGCGGCTCCCGCCGCGCGCTTGCGCCAGAGGAACAGCTTCACCTCGCCCTTGCGGGTCCAGTACTCCGTGCCCGACTCACCACCCTTGGTCTCGACCGCCTGCTGCGCCATGGACGCCTTCCCGGTTTCGTAAAGGCCGCGAGAATCGGCTACAGTTACCCCTGAGTCAAGCCTGTGCAAGAATCAGTCCTTGGAGGAGGACAGGGATGGCGGACAGTCTCGCCGGACTGGCAACGTTGGACACGTTCCCGAAGCTGCTCGCGCACCACGCGAAGGTGCGCGGCGCGCTGCCGGCATTGCGTGAGAAGCACCTCGGCATCTGGCAGACCTGGAGCTGGAAGCGCTTCGCCGACGAGGCGCGCGCCATCGCCTGCGGCCTGGCCGCCGCCGGCTTCAAGCGCGGCGACCACCTCGCCATCGTGGGCGACAACCGGCCGCGCCTGTATGCCGCGATGTGCGCGGCGCAGTGCCTGGGCGGGATCCCGGTGCCGATGTACCAGGACGCCGCCGCCGCGGAGATGGCCTTCCCGATCCAGAACGCCGGCATCGAGTTCGCGGTCGCCGAGGACCAGGAGCAGGTGGACAAGCTGCTGGAAATCCTGCCGCAGTGCCCGGCGCTGAAGCGCATCTACTACGACGACGCGCGCGGCATGCGCCACTACAAGCAGCCGCAGCTCGCACCCTACGACACGCTGCTGGAGGAAGGCCGCGCCGCGCTCGCGCGCGACCCGGCGTTCCTGGAAACCGAGATCGCCAAGGGCTCCGGGTCCGACACCGCGGCGATGTTCTTCACCTCGGGCACCACCGGCAACCCCAAGGGCGTGGTGCTCACCCACCACGCGCTCATCGACCGCGCCGCGGCCGCCGCCGAACTGGAGGGGCTGAGCGACCGCGACGTCGTCATCGCCTACCTGCCGCCGGCCTGGATCGGGCAGAACATCTTCTCCTACGCGCAGCCGTTCGTCACCGGCTACTGCATCTGCTGCCCGGAGTCGGCCGAGACGGTGATGACCGACATGCGCGAGATCGGCCCGACGTACTACTTCGCGCCGCCGCGCGTGCTGGAGGCGCTGCTGACCCAGGTCTCGATCCGGATGGAGGACGCCGGCGCCATCAAGCGCGGCCTGTACCGGTACTTCATGGCGCTGGCGCAGCGCGTCGGCGGCGCGATCCTGGACGGCCGCCCGGTGGGCGTCGCCGACCGCCTGCTCTACCGCCTGGGCGACCTGCTGGTCTACGGCCCCCTGCGCAACGTGCTGGGCATGAGCCGGGTGCGCGTCGCCTACACCGCCGGCGAGGCCATCGGGCCGGACCTGTTCAAGTTCTACCGCTCCATCGGCATCAACCTGAAGCAGCTCTACGGCTCCACCGAGACCAGCGTGTTCGTCTGCATCCAGCCCAACGGCCAGGTCCGGGCCGACACCGTGGGGCCCGCGGTGAAGGGCGTGGAGCTCAGGTTCACCCCGCAGCGGGAACTCCTCATCCGCTCCCCCGGCCTGTTCAAGGAGTACTACAAGAACCCGGAGGCGACGCTGGCGGCGAAGGACGCCGAAGGCTGGTTCCACACCGGCGATGCCGGCTACCTGGACCAGGAGGGCCACCTCAGGATCATCGACCGCGTCAAGGACGTGGGCGCGCTGGCCGACGGGACGTTGTTCGCGCCCAAGTACCTGGAGAACAAGCTCAAGTTCTTCCCCTACGTGAAGGAAGCGGTGATGTTCGGCCATGGGCGCGACCGCGTGTGCGCCTTCGTCAACATCGACATGGAGGCGGTGGGCAGCTGGGCCGAGAAGCGCAACCTGCCGTACTCGGGCTACACCGATCTCGCCTCGCGCGACGAGGTCTACGACCTGGTGCGCGAATGCGTCGAGAAGGTGAACGCCGACCTCGCCGGCGAGCCCGAGCTGGCCGGCTCCCAGATCAGCCGCTTCCTGATCCTGCACAAGGAGCTGGACGCGGACGACGGCGAGCTCACGCGCACGCGCAAGGTGCGCCGCGGCGCCATCGGCGACAAGTACCGCGAGCTGGTCGAGGCGCTCTACGACGGGCGCCAGGTGGTGCACGTCGAGACCCAGGTGCGCTACGAGGACGGGCGCACCGGCGTCACCTCGGCCGACCTGAAGCTGCGCGACGCGAGGACCTTCAGCCCCGCGGGCTCGAAGAAGGCGGCATGAGCCAGCGCGGCAATCCCATCGGGGACGTGATCCTCTCCGTCGAGGGCGTCTCGCTCGCCTTCGGCGGCGTGCGCGCGCTCACCGACGTCTCATTCGACGTGCGGGAGCACGAGGTGCGCGCCATCATCGGCCCCAACGGCGCCGGCAAGAGCTCGATGCTGAACGTGATCAACGGCGTCTACCACCCGCAGCAGGGGACGATCCGGTTCCTCGGCCAGACCTACCACGACATGGACCCGCACGAGACCGCGCTGCTCGGGATCGCGCGCACGTTCCAGAACCTGGCCCTGTTCAAGGGCATGTCGGTGCTGGAGAACATCCTCACCGGCCGCAACCTGCGCATGCGCGCGAACCTGCTGCTGCAGGCGCTGCGCGTCGGTCCGGCGCTGAAGGAGGAGATCGAGCACCGCGAGAAGGTCGAGCACATCATCGACTTCCTCGAGATCCAGCCCTGGCGCAAGACCCCGGTGGGGCGCCTGCCCTACGGCCTGCAGAAGCGCGTGGACCTGGCGCGGGCCCTGGCCATGGAGCCGCGCGTGCTGTTGCTCGATGAGCCCATGGCCGGCATGAACCTGGAGGAGAAGCAGGACATGTGCCGCTTCATCCTCGACGTGAACGACCATTTCGGCACCACCATCGTGCTGATCGAGCACGACATGGGCGTGGTGATGGACATCTCCGACCGCGTCGTGGTGCTCG
>CAZMDA010000116.1:0-4620 GCA_964564865.1 uncultured Bordetella sp.
CCGCGATCGGGCGCCAGGTGGGCCAGTTCCTGCGCCGCAAGCAGGCGGAGGACGACGTGCGCGCGAGCGAGGCCCGCTTCCGCAGCCTGGTGGCGCTGTCCTCGGACTTCTACTGGGAAACGGACGCCGAGCACCGGATGACGGCGCGATCCGAGGGCGGCGCCGCCGAATCGTTCCGGGCGCTGGGCGGGCGTGCGCTGATCGGCAAGCGCCGCTGGGAGATGCCGGTGCTCGAGTCCGAGCGCGCGCTCTGGGACCTGCACCGCGCCGACCTCGAGGCGCACCGCCCGTTCCGCGATTTCCAGTACGCGCGCCCCGGGGAGGACGGGGCGCTCTACCACTACACCATCAGCGGCGAGCCGTTCTTCGACGGCGAGGGCCGCTTCCTCGGCTACCGGGGCCTGGGCACCGAGATCACGGCACGCCGGCGCGAGGAGAGCCTGCGCGCCCTGGAGCACCAGGTCGCCGCCGCGCTCACCGAGCCGGGCGACCTCGTGCCGTCGGTAGAGCGGGTGATGCGCATGGTGTGCGAAGCCACCGGCTTCGACTGCGGCCGCTTCTTCCGCCTGGACGCCGCCACCGGGATGATGCGCCAGGCCGGGGGCTGGAGCGGGGACGCGGCGCTGCTCGAGCGCTTCGTCACGCACGCCGCCAAGCGCGAGTTCGCGCCCGGCGAGGGCGTGGTGGGCGAGGCCTGGCGCAGCGCCCGCGCGATCTGGGTGGCGGACATCGCGCGCGACCCGCGCTTCGTCAACGCCGCCGCCGCCGGCGGCGCCAGCCTGCGCACCGGCTTCACGGTGCCGATCGCCTACGACGGCCGCATCGAAGGCGTGCTCACCTTCCTCAGCCGGCGCCAGCGTGCCGAGGAGGCGCTCGTGATGCGCAGCGTGAGCGCGGTCGCGGGCCAGCTCGCCCAGTACCTCGCGCGCGCGCGCAGCCAGGAGCTGCTGCGCGAGAACGAGGAGCGCTTCCGCAGCCTGACCGAGCTGTCCTCGGACTGGTACTGGGAGCAGGACGCGGACCTGCGCTTCGTCAATTTCTCCGGCGGCAGCATCCCGCGCAAGTGGGGCTTGGACCAGCTGAACGCCATCGGCAAGCGCCGCTGGGAGATTCCCGGCGTCGAGGCGGTGAGCGGCAGCTGGGAGGCGCACCAGGCCGACCACGCCGCGCGCCGGCCGTTCCGCGACTTCGTCTACATGCGGGTGCACAAGGAGACCGGGCAGCCGCACTACGTGTCCGCGAGCGGCTACCCGGTGTACAACGCCGCGGGCCGCTTTACCGGCTACCGCGGCGTGGCCACCGACGTCACCGAGCGGGTCCGCGGCGAGAAGCTGCGGGAGATGGAGTACCGCGTCTCCAGCCTGCTCGCGGCGGGCGACGAGCCGGAGCGGACGCTGGTGCAGGTGATGCGCGCGGTGTGCGAGAGCCAGGGCATCGACTGCGGGCGCTATTACGAGGCCGACGAGGCGGGCGAGACGCTGCGCTTCGTGGGCGGCTGGGGCATCGCCGATGCCGACGTGCAGCGCTTCCTCGATGGGGCCCGCACCACGCGCTACCGTCGCGGCGAGCGCGTCTCGGGCGTGGTCTGGGGGGAGGGGCAGCCGATCTGGGTCGCCGACGTGACGCAGGATCCGCGCACCGCGGGCACGCCGGTGGAGCAGTCGGGCATGCGCTCGATGCTGGGCGTGCCCGTGGTCTCCGACGGCCGCACCGTCGGCGTGTTGTCCTTCACCAGCCGGCGGATGCGGGACCCGGACTCGGCGCTCCTGCATGCCCTGAGCGCCATCGGCGGCCAGCTGGGCCAGTTCCTCGGCCGCGCGCGCAGCCAGGACGCGCTGCGCCAGAGCAACGCGCTGCTGGAGACGCACGCGCGGCAGCAGAAGCGCATCGCCGAGTTCGGCCAGTTCGCGCTGCGCCGCCACGGCGAGGACGAGCTGATCGCCGCCGCGCTGCGCGCGCTGGGCGACGAGATCGAGCGCGCGGTGTTCTTCGAGCGCGACGCCGCGGGGCGGCTGCACCTGCGCCAGGGACTGGGCCCCGAGGTGGCGCAATCGGCCGGGCAGAGCGCGCCGCTCTTCCCGGGCGGCGCCGCGCAGCGCGTGCTGGAGGGCGGCGAGACGGTGCGCGTGGACGAGGCCTACTTCGGCGCGCTGCCGCCGGAGCTGCCCTGGGCGGGTTGGCTGCGGCGCATGCGCTCGGGCGTGTACGTGCCGGTGATGCACGACGGCTACGCCCACGGCATGCTCGCCCTGTTCGACAGCCGGCCGGGCGCCTACGAGGACGACGACGTGCATTTCGCCGAGTCGGTCGCGCACGTGCTCTCGGCCGCGCTGCAGCGCGAGCAGGCCGAGCGGCGCCTGTCGCACATGGCGCAGTTCGACGCCCTCACCGGCCTGCCCAACCGCACGCTGCTGGAGGACCGGCTGCGCCAGACCATGGCGCAGTCGCGGCGCAAGCACTGGCAGACCGGGGTGCTGTTCGTGGACCTGGACCGCTTCAAGCTGGTGAACGACACCCTGGGCCACCCGGTGGGCGACCGCATGCTGCGCGACGTGGCGCAGCGCCTGCAGGGCTGCGTGCGCGCCGGCGACACCGTGGGCCGCATCAGCGGCGACGAGTTCGCGGTGGTGCTGGCGGACCTGGCGCGGCCCGAGGACGCGGGCACGGTGGCGCAGAAGATCCTGGACGCGCTGGCGCAGCCCTTCGCGCTCGAGGAGAGCGAGACCTTCGTCAGCGCCAGCATCGGCATCTCGGTGTACCCGACGGACGGCGAGGACGCCGACACCCTGCTGCGCAACGCCGACATGGCGATGTACCGCGCCAAGAAGGGCAGCCGCAACGCCTACCGCTTCTTCACCGCCAACATGAACGACCGCACGGTGAGGAAGCTCCAGCTGCACACCGACCTGCGGCGCGCCCTGGAGCGGCGCGAGTTCTCGCTGCACTACCAGCCCAAGGTGGAGCTGGCGGGGGGCGCGCTCACCGGCCTGGAGGCGCTGCTGCGCTGGACCCACCCGCAGCGCGGCGCGGTGTCGCCGGCGGAGTTCATCCCGGCGCTGGAGGAATCCGGCCTCATCATCCCGGTGGGCGACTGGGTGCTGGAGGAGGCCTGCGCGCAGCTGCGGCGCTGGCGCGAGGCCGGCCTCGTCCCGGTGCCGGTGGCGATCAACCTCTCGCCCAAGCAGTTCCGCAAGCGCGACCTGGACCGCGCCATCCAGCGCGCGCTCGACGCCGCCGGGCTGCCCCCGGCGCTGCTCGCGCTGGAGATCACCGAGTCGAGCCTCGCCGACGACCCGGAGGACGCGGTGCGGATCCTCGCCAACCTGCGCGCCGCGGGCCTCGCGATCTCGGTGGACGACTTCGGCACCGGGTACTCGAGCCTCGCCTACCTGACGCGGCTGCCGATCTCGGCGCTCAAGATCGACCGCAGCTTCGTGCGCGGCGCCGACGAGAGCCCGGAGGCGGTGTCCATCGTGCGCGCCATCATCGACATGGCGCACAACATGCGCTTCACCGTGGTGGCCGAGGGCGTCGAGACCGAGTGGCAGGCGAAGCTGCTGCGCCTGTACCACTGCGACCAGGCGCAGGGCTACCTGTTCGGGCGGCCGCAGCCCGCGGCGGAGGTGGAGGGGCGGCTGGCGAAGGCGGGCGGGTGAGCGGGCCGGCGGCGTGCTCGCGCTGCGGCGCCGCGTTCGAGTGCGGCGCGCGCGCCGGCGCCGCCACCTGCTGGTGCATGGATCGGCCGCCGGTCGAGCCGGTGCCGGGGCGGGATTGCCTGTGCCCGGCGTGCCTTGATGTAACCGATCGGTTACATCCGGGCGGCCCTAGCGGCCAGGCGGCCCCGCGCCATCCCATTCCCGGCCGTTGAACGGCCGCACCTCCATGCCTTCGATTGTCCCGGCGTCCAGGCAGCGGACGTTGACGCTGCGGTGCCAGGGGTCGGCGCGCGGCACGTAGAAGGACTTGATGCCGCAGGCGGCGCAGAACAGGTGCTGCGCGGTGCGGGTGCCGAAGGTGTAGTTGGCGAGGGCCTCACCGCCCGAGAGGAGCCGGAAGTCCTGCACCGGCACCACGAGGTGCAGGTAGCCGGACTTCACGCAGATGGAGCAGTTGCAGTCCAGCACCACCGGGCGCGCAGGCGCCTCCACCTCGAAGCGCACGCGGCCGCAGTGGCAGCCGCCGGCGTGCTTCACCTCAGGCCCCCGGGTAGCCGCGCTCCTCGAGGTCCCTGCGGTCCTCCTCGAGCGCGGTCTCCAGGTCCCGCCTCAGGCCCAGGCGCACCAGCGGCGCGAGCAGCGCGAGCAGCCCCGTCACCGGCATCTCGACCCGGGTGCGCACGCGCGTCGCGCCGGCGCCCTCGGCGGCGAAGGTCTGGGTGATGACCAGGCCCGCGTTGCTGCCGGCGATGCTGCGCAGGGTGGAGCTGCCGTCGGGCGCGCGCCGGACCTCGATCTCGTCCTCCTGCAGCAGGCCGAACACGCGGCGCCGCCCGGTCACCAGGTGCCCGCCGGGCAGGGGCCGCACGTTGCTCACCTCCAGGTCGGCGTGCACGCCGGCGGCCGCGTGGTGCGGCATGTCCACGAACTGGGCCTGCACGACCTCGAGCGGGCGCGCGATGAG
>CAZMDA010000117.1:0-4058 GCA_964564865.1 uncultured Bordetella sp.
AGGAGGGCATCGTCAAGTCGGGCAGCTTCAGCATCGACCAGGGCGTGGGCGTGCGCGCCATCGCCGGCGAGAAGACCGCGTTCGCGTACTCCGACGAGATCAGCCCGGCGGCGCTCGCCGACGCGGCGAAGGCGACGCGCGCCATCGCCAGCGCCGGCGGCGGCCGGAAGGCTCGGGTGGCGCGCCGCGCGGGCCGCGACCGGCATGCGCCGCGGCGCTACGAGCCGCTGGATCCGATCGCATCGCTGGGCGCCGAGGCCAAGGTGGCGCTTCTGGAGCGGCTGGAGAAGAAGTGCCGCGCGCTGGATGCCCGTGTGACGCAGGTGATGGCGCACCTGGCGGGCGAGTACGAGGTGGTGCTGGTAGCGCGCGCCGACGGCGTGCTGGCGGCCGACGTGCGCCCGCTGGTGCGCCTGTCGGTGCAGGTGATCGCCGAGCAGGGCGGCCGGCGCGAGAGCGGCTCCTCGGGCGGCGGCACGCGCGGCGACTACTCGCATTTCACCGAGGCGGTGCTGGATGACTACGCGCGGCGCGCGGTGTCGCAGGCGCTGGTGAACCTCGGGGCGAAGCCCTCGCCCGCCGGCACCATGACCGTGGTGCTCGGGCCCGGCTGGCCGGGCATCCTGCTGCACGAGGCCATCGGCCACGGGCTGGAGGGCGACTTCAACCGCAAGGGCAGCTCGGCCTTCTCGGGCCGCATCGGCGAGCGCGTCGCCGCGCCCGGGGTCACCGTGGTGGACGACGGCACCATCCCGGACCGGCGCGGCTCGCTCACGGTGGACGACGAGGGCAACCCGACCCGGCGCACGGTCCTGATCGAGGACGGCATCCTGCGCGGCTACATGCAGGACAGCCTGAACGCGCGCCTGATGAAGCAGCCGCTGACGGGCAACGGCCGGCGCGAGTCCTTCGCCCACCTGGTGCTGCCGCGCATGACCAACACGGTGATGCTGGCGGGGAACGAGGATCCGCAGGAAATCCTGCGCGGCGTGAAGAAGGGCCTGTACGCGGCCAACTTCGGCGGCGGCCAGGTGGACATCACCAACGGCAAGTTCGTGTTCTCCGGATCCGAGGCCTGGCTGATCGAGGACGGCAAGCTCACGCACCCGGTGAAGGGCGCGACACTGATCGGCAACGGCCCGGACGCGCTGACGCGGGTCACCGCCATCGGCAACGACCTCGCGATGGACTCCGGCGTCGGCACCTGCGGCAAGGACGGGCAGAGCGTGCCGGTGGGCGTGGGCCAGCCCACGCTGCGCATCGACGGATTGACGGTAGGAGGTACGGCCTAGACCAACGGAGCGAAGGGAGGGGAGCATGGCCATCTCGCTGAAGTCCTGCCCGATGTGCCGGGGCAAGCTGGAACTGGGTTCCATCGACCGGGTGACCGGATCGCACGACCCGCTCAGCATCACCGTGCTGGGGATGCCCGCCGGCATCTGCGCCAAGGGGCACGCCGCGCCGGTGCACCCCGATTTCCTGATCTGGCTGATCCATGAGTTGCGCGAGCGCCGCGCGCAGATCCCGGCGGCGGAGGAGAAGGGCATGCTGTTCAGGAAGGCCTTCTGCGCCTGCGGCGCGGAGATCCCCGCCGGGGCCGGCGAGCACCGCAGCTTCGCCTACGACCTCCTCTTCGAGGGCGCTCCCGGGTTCAAGGTCGAAATGGCGATGCCAATGCACAAGTGCGGCAAGTGCGGCAAGGAGCAGCTGCGCTCGGCGAAGGCCATCGGCGCGGCCGCCTCGCACGCCATGGTGGGCGTGTGCGACGCGGCGAAGTTTCCGCATAGCGGCTGACGCATTCCACGTGGCTGACCTTTCCTCCAACCAGACCGCCTTCCTGCGCGACGCGCGCGAGGTCGCGGCGCGCATCCCGGACGGCGCGCTGGTCGCCATGCCGCCGGACTACTCGCTGCCGGCGATGGCGGTGGTGCGCGAGCTGGTGAAGAGGAAGGCGCGGAACCTGCGCCTGCTCGGGGTCCCGGTGCTGGGCCTGTGCGCCGACCTGCTGATCGGGGCCGGCTGCGTCGCCGAGGTGGAATCGAGCGCGGTGACGCTGAACGAGGCCGGCGCCGCGCCGCGCTTCACCGAGGCGGCCGAGCGCGGCGAGATCACCGTGCGCGACTCCACCTGCCCGATGGTGCACTCGGCGCTGCAGGCGGCGGAAAAGGGCGTACCGTTCATGCCGTTGCGCGGCGTGATCGGCTCGGACCTGGTGCAGCAGCGCGCCGACTGGCGCACCATCGACAACCCGATGTCGGCATCGGGGCCGGACCCCATCCTGCTCGCCGCCGCCATCGTCCCGGACGTGGGCCTGTTCCATGCGCGCTGGGCGGACCGCGCCGGCAACGCCTGGATCGGGCGGCGCCGGGAGCTGGCCACCATCGCGCACGCCTCGAAGGCCACCTACGTCACCTTCGACGAGCTGCGCGAGGGCGACATGCTGGAGGACGAGATCCTCGCCCCGGGCGTGCTGTCCTCGGTGTACATCACCGGCGCGGCGCGCGCCGCGCGCGGCGCCTGGCCGCTGGGCGCGCCGGGGTTGTACCCGATCGACGACGCGCACCTGCTGGCGTATGCCCGGGCGGCGAAGACCCGCGAGGGCTTCCAGCGCTACCTGGACGAATTCGTCCTGAACGCAGTCCCGGCTTGAACTTCAATTCCCAGGAGCTGCTGGCGGTGGTGATCGCGCGCCTGCTGGGCGACGCGGGCCATGTCGCCGTGGGCGCCGCCTCGCCCATCCCGGCCACGGCCTGCACCCTGCTCGGCCTCAGGAACGGCGGCCGGCCGCGCCTGTCGCTGCTGCAGAAGCGCGAGGGCAACCCCTTTACCGAGGGCTCGCGCGAGCTGTTCGACCTCGCGGGCCAGGGCCGCATCGACGTCTTCTTCCTCGGCGGGGCGCAGATCGACGGCGAAGCCAACATCAACCTGGTGCAGGCGGGCGGCAACCGCTTCCCGGGCTCCTTCGGCTCGGCGTTCATGTACTTCGCCGCCCGGCGCACGATCCTGTTCCGCGAGGAGCACTCGGCGCGCGTGCTGGTGCCGAAGGTGGCGTTCGTCTCGGCACCGGGCTGGAGCCCGCCGGAGGTGGCGCGCCGCGGCGGTCCGCAGGCGCTGGTCACCGGGCGCGCGCTGTTCTCGTGGCAGAAGGAGAAGCGCCGCTTCCGGCTGGAGAGCGTGCATCCCGGGCACACGGCCGCGGAGATCCGGGAGCACACCGGGTTCGACTACGACGCGCCGGCGCAGGTGCCGGAGACCCCGGCGCCGTCGGCGGAGGACCTCGCGCTGCTGCGCGGGCCGGTGGCGGCGCGCATCGCCGAGAACTACCCGGAGTTCGCGCGGCGGGTCTGGGGCGTCGCCGCCTGAAGTGAGCCTCGCGGCGCTGTCCCTGGTCGCGTTCCTCGGCGCGGTGGTGGTGGGCAGCCTCGCGCGGATCAACATCGGCCTGCTGTCCATCGCCATCGCGTTCGCGATCGGCGTGCCGTTCGCCGGGATGGACCTCGCCCAGGTCGCGGCCGGGTTCCCGGTGCCGCTGTTCCTCACGCTGGTGGCGGTGACGCTGCTGTTCTCGCTTGCGCGCGCCAACGGCACGCTGGGCCGGGTCGCCTCCCTGTCGCTGCGCCTGTGCCGCGGGCGCGCCGGCTGGGTCCCGGTCGCATTCTTCGCCCTCGCGGCGCTGCTCGCGGCGATCGGGCCCGGCAACATCGCGGCGGTGGCGCTGCTCGCGCCGGTGGCGATGAACGCGGCCAGCCGCGCCGGGATCCCGCCGTTCCTGATGGCCCTGATGGTCTGCGGCGGCGCCAATGCGGGCGCCTTCTCGCCGGTGGCGCCCACCGGGGTGATCGCCGCGGGGCTGATGGCGCAGAGCGGGCTGGCGGGGCATGAATGGCGCACCTTCCTGGTCACGTTCCTCGCGCAGGCGCTGGTCGCATTCGCCGGCTACGCCGCGTTCGGCGGCGCGCGGCTGCAGGCGCGGCCGGTCGAGGCGCCGCCGGAAACCGGCGCGGCGCCGCCGGGACTGGAGCGGCGCCAATGGCTCACCGTGGCCGCCCTGCTGGCGG
>CAZMDA010000118.1:0-3868 GCA_964564865.1 uncultured Bordetella sp.
GAACCCGCGCCGACCCCGGCTCCGGCCGCCGCTGCGCCGGCGCCCGCGCCGGCCGCGCCGCGCCACGTGCTCGACCCGCGCGAGCTGCAGCTGCGCGAGGAGGAACAGCGGCGGCACCAGCAGCTGTCCGACATCCAGGCCGCCGAGCTGCGCGAGAAGCAGGAGCGCGAGAAGCGCGAAGCCGCCCAGCGCGAGGCCGCCCGCCAGGCGCAGGCCAAGGCGCAGGCCTCCGGCGCCGCCATGCCGGTGAAGGAAGGCACGCTCCACGCGCCCAAGACCGGCGAGGCGAAGCCCGGCGACAAGAAGGCGAAGAAGGTCAAGACCACGGTGCTGCGGGATGACAGCGTGCGCCGCCGCGCCATCAAGACGCGGGGCGACCTCGGCGGCGGCGTCGCCGGCTGGCACGGGCGCGGCGGTTCGCGCCACGGACGCGGCGCGGCGCCCGCCGGCGAGCCCGCGTTCGCGCAGCCCGTCGAGCCGGTGGTGCGGGAGATCGCGGTGCCGGAAACCATCACGGTGGGCGAGCTCGCGCACCGCATGGCGGTCAAGGCGGCCGAGGTCATCAAGGTGCTGATGAAGCTGGGCTCCATGGCCAGCATCAACCAGGCGCTGGACCAGGAGACCGCGATGATCGTGGTCCAGGAGATGGGCCACATCGCCAAAGCGGCCAAGCTGGACGACCCCGAGGCCTACCTGGTGGACACCGGCGAGCAGAGCAAGGCGGAGGCCCTGCCGCGCCCGCCGGTGGTGACCGTGATGGGCCATGTCGACCACGGCAAGACCTCGCTGCTGGACTATATCCGCCGCACCAAGGTCGCCTCTGGCGAGGCGGGCGGCATCACGCAGCACATCGGCGCCTACCACGTCGAGACGCCGCGGGGAGTGATCACCTTCCTCGACACGCCCGGCCACGAGGCCTTCACGGCGATGCGGGCCCGCGGCGCGAAGGTCACCGACATCGTGGTGCTGGTGGTGGCCGCCGACGACGGCGCGATGCCGCAGACCATCGAGGCCATCGCGCACGCCAAGGCCGCCGGCGTGCCGCTGGTGGTGGCGATCAACAAGATCGACAAGCACGAGGCCAACCCGGAGCGCGTCAAGAACGACCTGCTGTCGCACGGCGTGGTGCCGGAGGACCTGGGCGGCGAGTCGCCGGTGGTGCCGGTGTCGGCCAAGACCGGGCAGGGCGTGGACGAGCTGCTGGAGCAGATCCTGCTGCAGGCGGAGGTGAAGGAGCTCAAGGCGCAGGTCGACGCGCCTGCCAAGGGCGTGGTGATCGAGGCGCGGCTGGACAAGGGCCGCGGACCGGTGGCGACGCTGCTGGTCCAGTCGGGCACCCTGCGGCGCGGCGACGTGATCGTCGCCGGCGCGGTGCACGGCCGCGTGCGGGCGATGCTGGACGAGAACGGCAGGCCGGTGCAGAGCGCCGGGCCGTCGATCCCGGTCGAGGTGCAGGGCCTGTCCGACGTGCCGCGGGCCGGCGAGGAGATGGTGGCGCTCGCCGACGAGCGCAAGGCGCGCGAGGTGGCGATGTTCCGCGCCGGCAAGTACCGCGACGTCAAGCTCTCCAAGCAGCAGGCCGCCAAGCTGGAGAACATGATGGCGACCATGGGCGAGGAGGGCAAGAAGACCCTCGCGCTGCTGATCAAGGCCGACGTGCAGGGCTCGCAGGAGGCGCTGGCGCACGCGCTGACGCGCCTGTCCACCGAGGAAGTGAAGGTGAGCGTGGTGCATGCGGGCGTGGGCGGCATCACCGAGTCGGACGTCAACCTGGCGATGGCCTCGCGAGCCGTGATCATCGGCTTCAATACCCGGGCCGACGCCACCGCGCGCAAGCTGATCGAGTCCTCCGGCGTGGACGTGCGTTACTACAACGTGATCTACGACGCGGTGGAGGAAGTGAAGGGCGCCCTCACCGGCATGCTGGCGCCGGAGCGCAAGGAAAGCGTCATCGGCACGGTGGAGGTCCGGCAGGTGTTCCGGATCTCGAAGGTCGGCACGGTCGCCGGCTGCTACGTCACCGAGGGCCTGGTCAAGCGGGGCGCCCAGGTGCGCGTGCTGCGCGACAGCGTGGTGATCCACACCGGGGACATCGATGCCCTGAAGCGCTTCAAGGACGACGTGCGCGAGGTCAAGTCCGGCTTCGAGTGCGGCCTGTCGCTGAAGAACTACCAGGATCTCAAGGAAGGCGACGTGCTCGAGGTGTTCGAAGTCCTCGAGGTCGCCCGGACGCTCTAGGCCCGCGATGGCGCGGCGCTCGGGCAGGGCGCGCAAGGTCGGCGACCAGGTCCAGCGCGAGCTCTCGGAGATCCTCGCCCGCGACCTGCGCGACCCGCGCGTGGGCATGGTGACGCTGACCGGCGTCGACATGTCGCCGGACTGCACGCACGCGGTCGTCCACTTCACCTGCCTCGACGCATCCCGCGCCGAGGAGGCGACCGAGGGGCTGGCGCGCGCGAGCGGCTTCCTGAGGACGCAGCTCGCGCAGCGCATCAAGCTCTATTCCGCGCCGACGCTGCGCTTCGTCTACGACGAGTCGGTGGCGCGCGGCGACCGCCTCTCGCGCCTGATCGACAGCGTCGTCCCGCGCAAGGGCTGACCGTGCGCAAGCCGCGCCGCGCGGTGGACGGCGTCCTGCTGCTCGACAAGCCGGCGGGCATCACCTCCAACGCGGCGCTGCAGGAGGCCAAGCGGCTGCTGGCGGCGGCGAAGGCCGGCCACGCCGGCACCCTGGACCCGCTCGCCTCCGGGCTGCTGCCGCTGCTGTTCGGCGAGGCGACCCGGTTCGCCCGCTTCGGGCTCGATGCCGACAAGACCTACTTCGCCTCGGTGCGGCTCGGGGTCCGGACCGCCACCGGCGATGCCGAGGGCGAGGTGCTCGAGCGCCGGCCGGTCCAGGTTGACGACGAGACACTGGCCGCGACGCTCGCCCGCTTCCGGGGCGCGATCAGCCAGGTGCCGCCCATGTACTCCGCGCTGAAGCGCGAAGGGCGGCCTCTGTACGAACTCGCCCGTGCCGGGCTTTCGGTCCAGCGCGAGGCACGGTCGGTGACGATCCACGAACTCGAGCTCCTCGATCGCAGCGGCGACCGCCTGCGCCTGCGCGTCCGCTGCAGCAAGGGGACGTACATCCGGCAGTTGGCCGAAGACCTGGGCGAGGCGCTCGGCACGGCGGCCCACCTCGAGGGCTTGAGGCGCACCGCCGCGGGGACCTTCACGCTGGACCAGGCGGTGGACCTGGACCGGTTCCGGGGCATGGACGAAGCGGCCCGGACTGCCTGCCTGCTGCCCGCAGACAGCCTGCTGGCGACGCTGCCCGCGGTCCGCCTGGGGATGGAGGCGGCGCACCGCTTCACGCAGGGCCAGGCGGTGCCGTCGGCGACGGGGCCGGAGGGCGCCTGCCGGGTGCTTGCCTCCTCCGGCGCCCTGCTGGGCGTGGGGGAGGCCGGGGCGGATGGAAAACTCCGCCCGCTCAGGTTGTTGTCGCAACGCCGCGAGGTGGATGCAACCGGCTGAAATAGCAAGAAAAACTTGTAAAACCGGCGCGATCTCGGCTAGAATGCGCGCCTCACCAAACGAGCCCAGAGAGACGAAGATGAGTTTGCAGGTTGCGCAGAAGGCGCAAGTGGTCAAGCAGTACCAGCGCGCCGGGAACGACACCGGCTCGCCCGAAGTCCAGATCGCGCTCCTCACCGAGCGCATCAATGGCCTCACCGAGCATTTCAAGACCCACGTGAAGGATTTCCATTCGCGCCGCGGCTTGCTCAAGCTCGTCAGCCAGCGCCGCAAGCTGCTGGACTACCTGAAGCGCAAGGACGCGGACAAGTACCGCTCGGTGATCGAGCGCCTTGGCCTGCGCAAGTAAGCC
>CAZMDA010000119.1:0-3821 GCA_964564865.1 uncultured Bordetella sp.
GGCCAGTTGTAGGCCTCGACCTTGTTCGCCACCGCGAGCGCGCCCAGGCGCGGCGCGGCGCCCCAGTGGCCGCCGATGATGCGCTTCACCAGCCCCTCGTGGCCGTAGCGCCCGGTGCCGCGGGTGGCGCGGTCGCCCTGGCCGGCGGCGTAGAGGAGCGTCAGGCCGCGCGGGCGCCCGGTCTCGAGGAAGCGCTTCTCCACCGCGGCGGAGACGCCCTCGGCGTGGCCCGACCCGGTGAACCCCGAGGTGGACACGGTCCAGCCGTCCTGCAGCAGTTGCGCCGCCTCGGCGCAGGTGATGCGCTTCATGTTGGGTTCAACCGCCCGGCTTCGACCGCATGTTTTCGATTATCCTTCACGCCACCATGTCCGACCAGTTCATCGGCGTCAAACCGGTCGAGGAGCGCCATCGTTTCGATGTCGCGCGCCTGCAGGATTACCTGCGCGGCCGGCTCGAGGGCTTCGGCGGCGAGCTGGTCGTGGAGCAGTTCAAGGGCGGGCAGAGCAATCCCACCTACCGCATCACCGCCGGCGGCAGGCGCTACGCGCTGCGCCGCAAGCCTCCGGGGAAGCTGCTGCCCTCGGCGCACGCGGTGGACCGCGAGTTCAAGGTCATCTCCGCGCTGCACAAGCAGGGATTCCCGGTCGCCAGGCCCTATGTGCTGTGCGAGGACGACGCGGTCATCGGCACCGCCTTCTACCTCATGGACTGCGTCGAGGGACGCGTGATGTGGGACCAGTCGCTGCCCGGCATGGACCGGGCCGGGCGCGCCGCGGTCTGGGACGAGTTGAACCGCGTCATCGCGCTGCTGCACTCCATCGACTACAAGGCCGCCGGGCTGGAGGATTTCGGCAAGGCGGGCAGCTACATCGAGCGCCAGGTCGGGCGCTGGACCAAGCAGTACCAGGCCTCCGAGACGGTGAAGATCGAGGCCATGGACAACCTGATGGCCTGGCTGCCGAAGAACATCCCGGCCGCTGCCGAGACCACCGTGGTCCACGGCGACTACCGCCTGGACAACACCGTGTTCCACCCCACGGAGCCCAGGATCCTCGCGGTGCTGGACTGGGAACTGTCCACGCTCGGCGACCCGCTGGCGGACTTCGCCTACCATTGCATGAGCTGGCACATCCCGCCGGGCAAGTTCCGCGGCATCGCGGGCCTGGACCTGGAGGCGCTCGGCATCCCCGGGGAGCGCGAGTACGTGGCGCGCTACTTCCAGCGCACCGGCCGCACGCAGCCGGACGATTCCACCTGGGACTACTACATGGCGTACAACCTGTTCCGCATCGCCGCCATCCTGCAGGGCATCGCCAAGCGCGTCGTCGACGGCACCGCCGCCTCGACGCACGCGGCCGAGGCCGGCGGGCGGGCGCCGATCATGGCGGAACTCGGCTGGCAGCAGGTCGAGAAGATCCTGAAGAGAAGCCGCACCTAGAGGAGCAACACATGGATTTCGAGTACAGCGCGAGGACCAAGGAACTGCAGAAGAAGCTGCTCGCCTTCATGGACGAGCACATCTACCCCAACGAGGCGAAGTACTACGCCCACGTGAGGAGCGACAAGCGCTGGGAGCCGGTGCCCATCATCGAGGAACTGAAGCCCAAGGCGAAGGCGGCCGGCCTGTGGAACCTGTTCCTGCCCAAGTCGCCGCGCGCCCCCGGCGGCGGCCTGTCCAACCTGGACTACGCGCCGCTGTGCGAGATCATGGGCCGCGCCTCCTGGGCGCCGGAGGTGTTCAACTGCTCGGCGCCGGACACCGGCAACATGGAAACCCTCGAGCGCTACGGCACCGAGGAGCAGAAGAAGCAGTGGCTGGACCCGCTGCTGGAAGGCAAGATCCGCTCCGCGTTCCTCATGACCGAGCCCGCGGTGGCTTCGTCGGATGCCACCAACATCCAGATGAGCATCAAGCGCGACGGCAACGACTACGTGATCAACGGCCGCAAGTGGTGGTCCTCGGGCGCGGGCGACCCGCGCTGCGCGATCTACATCGTCATGGGCAAGACCAACCCGGACCACGCCTCGCGCCACAGCCAGCAGTCCATGGTTCTGGTCCCGGCGGGCACCCCGGGGGTGAAGATCCTGCGCCACCTGCCGGTGTTCGGCTACGACGACGCGCCGCACGGCCACATGGAGATCGACTTCAAGGACGTGCGCGTGCCGGCGTCGAACATCCTGCTGGGCGAGGGCCGCGGCTTCGAGATCGCGCAGGGGCGCCTGGGACCGGGCCGCATCCACCACTGCATGCGCTCCATCGGCCAGGCCGAGCGGGCGCTGGAGAAGATGTGCAAGCGCGCGACGCAGCGCGTCGCCTTCGGCCGCAGCGTCGCCGAGCAGGGCGTGACGCGCGAGCGCATCGCCGAGGCGCGCATCATGATCGACAGCGCGCGCTTCATGGTGCTGCACGCCGCCTGGCGCATGGACACCGTGGGCAACAAGGTGGCGCGCAAGGAAATCGCCATGATCAAGGTGCTCGCGCCCAACATGGCGCTGCAGGTCATCGACTGGGCGATGCAGGTGCACGGCGCCGCCGGGGTGTCGGACGATTTCGGCCTCGCCAACGCCTACGCGCACCAGAGGACGCTGCGCTTCGCCGACGGCCCGGACGAAGTGCACCGCAACGCCATCGCCAAGCAGGAGATCGCCGACCAGACCACGATCGCGGAGGCGCTGGCGCAGAAAAAGGGGGGCTGACATGCGCAATGCCCGGAGCTGGGTTCTCTTCGCCGTCCTCGCCGCGCTGGGCGGCGCGGCCGGCGCGCAGGAGGTGCTGGCGCCGCCGGCGGGCACCGAGTTCGTCATGCGCTGCTCCGGCGGCCAGACCTCGACCTGGGTGTTCGCCGAGAACGCCAACGGGACCGTCAAGGTGCACCAGGCCGGCAAGCCCGAACTGAACAAGACCGCGCCGGTGTGGGCCTACATGCTCGCCGACATCTACGACGTCTTCGGGACGGGGCGGGGCAACATCCGGATGAAGCGGGTGAAGGGCGCCGAGGCCGGGATCACGAAACTGGTCGTGGGCGAGCGGCACCGGTTCACCTACCACTGGGCCGGGCTGCGCGGCGAAGCCGAGCGCACCCACACGATCCATGTCCGGGCGGTGCGTCGGGTGCCCACCGGCGCGTTCGGCGAGCAGGAGGTCTACGAGGTCGTGGACACCAGCTCCAGCCCCTTCCACGACCTGCGGCGCGAGGTCCTCTATTCCCCGGCGCTGAAGATGTTCGTGTCGTTCAAGGTGAGGGACAACCGCTCGAACTTCGAGCAGAGCTGCGAGCTGGCGTCGCTCAAGCTGCCCTGACGCGGGCGCCGGCGGCCGGCGGATGTAACCGATCGGTTACATCGCGCGGGCCCTAGGCCGCCGCCAGCACCTCGCCGACCGCCTTCGCCGCCGCCTGCAGTTCCTCGTCCGGATTGAGGATGTCCGGACACAGGCGCAGGTACTCGCCGCGGGCGTCGGTCTTGACGCCGCGGCGCATCAGCTCCGAGGCGATCTTCGCCGCTTCCGGGTGGCGCACGGTGAGGAACGCGCCGTGGTCCTCGCCCGCGCCCTGCGCCTCGACTCCCGCCGCCGCGAGCAGTTCGGCCAGCCGCGCTTTTTGTGCCAGGTTCCAGGCCCGCAGCCGCTCCACGCCCAGCTCCAGCGTCACCTCGAGCCCCGCCAGGGCCTGCGCCGGCCCCAGCACCGGCGGCGTGGATTCCAGCCAGGCGTCGCCGCCGGCGGCGAAGCGCGGCGGGTCGGGGCGCTCGTAGGCAAAGGGGCTCTCCTTGGCGAACCAGCCGGTGTCCAGCGTGCGCAGGGTGTCGATGAGACCCGG
>CAZMDA010000120.1:0-3782 GCA_964564865.1 uncultured Bordetella sp.
AAGGAGAATACTGCATGCGGTGGTCGCCGCCGAAGGCCGCCATCACGCCGCACAGGCGCTCGGCCCAGTCGCTGGGCCGGAACGGCTTGCCATCCAGGGTCACGCCCCGGATGACGAACTCCACCACCTTGTCGCCGGCCTGCTCGGGCATGCGAAATCATAGCTCATAGCCCATGCCCGATCCGCTGAGCCGCGTCCTCGTCATCGAGGACGAGCCGCTGGTGCTGCGCGAGATCCTGAAGGGCCTCAACGCCGCGGCGCGCACGCTCGACAACCCCTTCGGCATCGCCTTCAGCGGCGTCGCCACCGCCCAGGAGGCGCTGGCGGCGATCGAGTCCGACGGCGACATCCAGGCGGTGCTGGTCGACGACAAGCTCTACACGCTGGAGGGCGCCGCGGCGCGGCGCAGCGCCGCCAAGACGCTGCAGATGTCGGCGCTGGAGCTGGTGCAGCGCATCACCGGCTTCCGCCCGGAACTGAACGTCTACATCCTGATCGCGAAGGAGCAGGAGGACGAGGTGGTGGATGCCCTGTTCACCGAGGCGGTGGACGGCTACTTCTACCGCGAGGAGCGCGACTACCGCGGCATCTACCGCATCCTCAACGCCCAGATCCAGGAGAAGGCGCGCACGCCCTTCACCGACCAGCTGAAGAACTACGTCTGGATGGCGAAGGACCAGTGGCACACGCCGGGCCATTCCTCCGGCGAATCGCTGCGCGGCAGCCCCTGGGTGAACGACTTCTACGAGTTCATGGGCGACCACGTCTTCGACGCCGACCTGTCGGTGTCGGTGCCGATGCTGGATTCCCTGATGGAGCCCAAGGGCGTGATCGCCGAGGCGCAGGCGCTCGCGGCCAAGGCCTTCGGCGCGCGGCGCACCTTCTTCGCCACCAACGGCACCTCGACCGCGAACAAGGTCATCTTCCAGACCCTGCTCGCCCCGGGCGAGAAGCTGCTGCTGGACCGCAACTGCCACAAGAGCGTGCACCACGGCGTGGTGCTCTCCGGCGCGCAGCCGGTGTACCTGGACAGCGCGCTCAACCGCCGGTTCGGCCTCTACGGCCCGGTGCCGAAGAAGACCATCCTCGAGGCCATCCGCCGCCATCCCGACGCCGAGGCGCTGATCCTCACCTCCTGCACCTACGACGGCCTGCGCTACGACCTCGCGCCGATCGTCGAGGCGGCGCACGCGCGCAACATCAAGGTGATCGTGGACGAGGCCTGGTACGGCTTCGCGCGCTTCCACCCGGCCTTCCGCCCCACCGCGCTGGAGGCGGGCGCCGACTACGCCACGCAGTCCACGCACAAGGTGCTGTCGGCGTTCTCGCAGGCCTCGATGATCCACGTCAACGACCCCGGGTTCCGCGAGCACCTGTTCCGCGAGAACTTCAACATGCACACCTCGACCTCGCCGCAGTACGCGCTGATCGCGAGCCTGGACGTGGCGCGCAAGCAGGCGGTGATGGAGGGCTACAAGCTGCTGCAGCGCACGCTGATGCTGGCGCGCGAGCTGCGCGAGCAGATCAATTCCACCGGCGTGTTCCGGGTGCTGGAGCTGGAGGACCTGCTGCCCGAGGACGTGCGCCACGACGGGATACGGCTGGATCCCACCAAGGTCACGGTGGACGTCTCCGGCTGCGGCTACACCGTGGACGAGCTGCAGAAGGAGCTGTTCGACCGCTACAACATCCAGATCGAGAAGAGCACCTTCAACACCATCACCCTGCTGCTCACGATCGGCACCACGCGCTCCAAGGTCTCGCGCCTGTACGACGCCCTGATGCGCATCGCGCGCGAGAAGCGCAGCCCCCGTCGCCTGGTGCGCACCCCCGAGATCCCCGCCTTCACCCGGCTGCGCTACCTGCCGCGCGACGCCTATTACTGCGGCGGCGAGCTGGTGCCGGTGTTCGACGACCGCGAGCAGGTGAACAAGGCCCTGCGCGGGCGGGTCTGCGCCGACGGCATCGTGCCCTACCCGCCGGGCATCCCGGTGCTCGTGCCCGGCCAGCTGATCACCCCGGCCATCGCCGAGTACCTCGCCAACCTGCTGCGCTCGCAGAAGCGCATCGAGCTGCACGGCATCGTCCACGAGGGCTACCAGCCCTGCGTGCGCACGCTCAAGCCGGCCGAGGAGAAGGCGCTGCGCCGCCTGCGCTGAGCGGCGGCTGGCAAGGGCCCCTGCCCTCTGATAGCATTCAGAAAACGGCGGCATGGGCCGCCGTTTTGCATTTGGCGCGCGGTTGCGCCGCACGGGAGATGCCGATGAGCCACGTCATGAACACCTACGCCCGCCAGCCGGTCGCGTTCGTGCGCGGCCAGGGCGCCTGGCTCTACGACGAGGCGGGACGGAAGTACCTCGACGCCCTGGCCGGCATCGCGGTCAACACCCTGGGGCACAACCATCCGCGACTGGTGCGCGCCCTCACCGAGCAGATCGGCCGCATCATCCACACCTCGAACCTGTTCCAGAACCCGCTGCAGGAGCAGGCGGCCGACCGCATCGCGCAGATCACGGGGCTGGACGAGGTGTTCTTCTGCAACTCCGGGCTGGAGGCGAACGAGGCCGCCATCAAGGTGGCGCGCAAGTACGGCCATGACCGCGGCGTCAACGAACCCGCGATCATCGTCATGGAGAAGGCCTTCCACGGCCGGTCGCTGGCGACGCTGTCGGCCGGCGGCAGCCGCAAGGTGCAGGCCGGCTTCGAGCCGCTGGTGCAGGGCTTCGTGCGCGTGCCGCTCAACGACCTGGACGCGGTGCGCCAGGTGGCGGCGAACAACAAGAACGTGGTCGCGGTGTTCGTCGAGCCGATCCAGGGCGAGGGCGGCATCAACGTCTCGCGCCTGGAGTACCTGCAGGGGCTGAAGGGCATCTGCGACCAGAACCAGTGGCTGTTCATGTCCGACGAGGTGCAGTGCGGCCTCGGGCGCACCGGCAAGTGGTTCGTCTACCAGCACGCCGGGTTCCAGCCGGACGTGGTGCCGCTCGCCAAGGGCCTCGCCGGCGGCGTGCCGGTGGGCGCCTGCGTGGTGGGCAACCGCGCGAAGGGCGTGTTCAAGCCCGGCAACCACGGCTCGACCTTCGGCGGCAACCCGCTCGCCATGGCCGGCATCATCGCCACCATCGACACCATGAAGGACGAGGGTCTGCTGGAGAACGCCGCCCGCGTCGGCGATGCCATCCGCGACGGCCTCGCCGCCAGCCTGAGGGGCCCGAATGGCTCGTACCTCGGCGGCGTGGTCGAGGTCCGCGGCATGGGCATGATGATCGGCATCGAGCTCGACCGCCCCTGCGGCGAGCTGGTGAAGATGGGCCTGGATGCCGGCCTGGTGTTCAACGTCACCGCGGACAGCGTCATCCGCCTCCTGCCCCCGCTCATCATGACCTCGGACGAGGGCCGCGAGGTGGTGGCGCGCCTGGCACCGCTGGTGAAGGAGTTCCTCTCGCGGAGCGCGACGCCCCAGGCGAAGACCGCCGCCGCGCGCTGAAGGCTCCCGCCATGCCCGCGCCCCACGCCGCCCCGCGGCACTACCTGCGTTTCAAGGACTTCTCGCGCAAGGAGTACGAGCACCTGTTCGCGCGCACGCGCTGGATCAAGGACCGCTACAAGCGCTACCAGCGCTATTGGCCCCTCGAGGACCGGACGCTCGCCATGATCTTCGAGAAGCAGAGCACGCGCACGCGGCTGTCCTTCGAGGCCGGCATGCACCAGCTGGGCGGCGCGGCCATCTTCCTCAGCACGCGCGACTCGCAGCTCGGGCGCGGCGAGCCGGTGGAGGACGC
>CAZMDA010000121.1:0-3505 GCA_964564865.1 uncultured Bordetella sp.
AAGTACTGGCCGCCGTTCCTCGGCGCCGGGATCAGCGTCAGGAGCCTGTCGGAGGATTTCCGCGACGCGGTGGTGGTGCTGAAGCTCGGGCGGCTGAACCGCAACTACGTCGGCACCCACTTCGGCGGCAGCCTCTACGCCATGACCGACCCGTTCTTCATGATAATGCTGCTGAAGAACCTGGGCCCGGAATACCTGGTGTGGGACAAGGAAGGGCACATCGAGTACGTCGCCCCCGGGCGCGGCACCGTGAGCGCGCATTTCCACCTGAGCGAGAACCGCATCGCGGAGGTCCGTGCGCAGGCGGCGGGCGGCGGCAAGGTGTTCCCCGAGTTCCACGTCAACGTGAAGGACGAGGCGGGCGCGATCATCGCCCGGGTGCGCAAGACCCTCTACGTGCGGCTCAAGCCGCGGCACCGCCAGGCCTAGTTACACGCAGCGCGCTTGTCGCGTTGCGTCCTTATACACAGCGCGCCCCGTCCACCTCGATGCAGCTGCCGCTCACCATCGCCGCCTCGTCCGAGGCGAGGTAAAGGCAGGCGTTGGCGACATCGAGCGCGGTCGAGAACCGTCCCAGCGGGATGGTGGCGAGGAAGGCCTTCCTCGCCTCCTCGGTGACCGCGCCGCCGGCGAACTCCGCCGACAGCGCCGTGTCCGGGCTGAATACCGGATTGACGCAATTGACGCGCACCTTGTCGGGGCCGAACTCCGCGGCCATGGACTTCGACAGCAGGATCACCGCGCCCTTGGAGCTGTTGTAGACGGTGAGCCCGGGCCGCGGCCGCAGGCCGGCGGTGGAGGCGATGTTGACGAAATTGCCGCCGCCCTGCCGGCGGAACTGGGGCAGGGCGTGGAGCGCCGACAGGTAGATGCTCTTCACGTTGATGGCGTAGACCTTGTCGAATTCCGCCTCGGTCACCTCCACGTAGGGCTTGCGGCGATGGGTCCAGCCGGCGTTGTTGACCACGATGTCCAGGCGGCCGAACGCGGACACGGCGCCGCCGACCAGGTTGGCCCAGTCCTGGCCGCGCGTGACGTCGGCGTGCAGGTACACCGCCTTGCCGCCGGCGGTGGCGATCTCGCCCGCCACCCTCTGGCCGGCGCTGTCATTGATGTCCGCCACCACCACGCCCGCGCCTTCCTCGGCGAAGCGCCTGGCGATGCCGACGCCAAAGCCACTGGCGGCGCCGGTGACGATTGCAACCTTGCCCTTGAGCCGCATTTCCCGTCCCGCCATGTCTCATCCTCCCGTTGTTCGGCCCATTATAGAATCAGAGCATGAGCCTTGACCGCGTCACGCCGGGCCGCGCCGTGCCGGAGGACTTCAACGTCGTCATCGAGATCCCGATGAACGCCGACCCGGTGAAGTACGAGGTGGACAAGGCCACCGGCGCGGTGTTCGTCGACCGCTTCATGTCCACCGCCATGCACTATCCCTGCAACTACGGCTACATCCCGCACACGCTCTCGGGCGACGGCGACCCGGTGGACGTGCTGGTGATCTCGCCGTACCCGCTCATCACCGGCGTGGTGGTGCGCTGCCGGCCCGTCGGGATGCTGCGCATGGACGACGAGGCGGGCGAGGACACCAAGCTGCTGGCGGTGCCCGTCGACCGGCTCACCAGCCAGTACCGCGGCATCCGCTCGCCGCGCGACCTGCCGCCGGCGCGCCTGAACGCCATCACCCATTTCTTCCAGCACTACAAGGACCTCGAGCCCGGCAAGTGGGTGAAGGTGAAGGGCTGGACCGGCGCCGCCGCCGCGCGCAGGGAGATCCTGAACGGGGTGAAGCGCTACGACGCGGCTAGGAAGAAGCCGCCGTTCTGAACGGCGACAGTTCGTTCAGTTCGTCGACGTAGCGCGCAATCCCGGCCTTCTCGCGCTCCAGGTAGTCCTCGATCGCCCGCGCGAACTGCGGGTGCGCCAGCCAGTGCGCCGACAGCGTCTCCACCGGCATCAGGCCGCGGAACAGCTTGTGCTCGCCCTGCGCGCCGCCCTCGAAGCGGGCCAGCCGCTGCTCGATGGCGTGCTCGATGCCCTGGTAATAGCAGCACTCGAAATGCAGCATCGGGACGTGCTCCAGCGCGCCCCAGTAGCGGCCGTAGAGGGCGTCGGCCGAGGCGACGTCGAGCGCCGCCGCGATCGGCCGGCCTTCGCGCTCGGCGAGGATCAGCACCAGGTTCCCCGGCATGGTCTGGCCGATGCGCAGGAAGAATTCCAGGCTCAGATACGGGCTGGAGCGGTGCTCCGAGTAGGTGCGGCGGTAGCAGCGCGCGAAGAATTCCCAGTGGGCGCGCTCGATCTCGTGGCCCTGCAGGCGGCGGATGCGCACGCCCGACTCGCGCACGCGGCGGCGCTCCTGGCGGATCACCTTGCGGCGGTGGCGCGTGAGCCGCGACAGGAAGTCCTCGAAATCCGCGTAGCCTTCGTTGCGCCAGTGGAACTGCACCGTCCGGCGCAGCATCATGCCGGCGCGCTGCATCAGCGCCGCCTCGCCCTCGGGCGGGAACAGGACGTGCAGCGACGAGGCCTGCTGCGCCAGCTCCAGCGCCGCGCCGAGCAATGCCGCGCGCTCGTCATCGCCCCGCGCGAGCAGCCGGGGTCCGCCCACGGGCGTGAAGGGGATGGCCGAGAGCAGCTTCGGGTAATACTCGAGGCCGTGGCGCGCATAGGCCTCCGCCCAGGCCCAGTCGAACACGTACTCGCCGTAGGAGTGCGACTTCAGGAACAGCGGCATGGCACCGGCCAGCTCGTCGTCGCGCCGGAGCAGCAGGAACTGCGGCTGCCAGCCGGTGCGCGCGCTGGCGCAGCCGGTCTCGAGCAGCGCGGAGAGGAAGGCGTGGCCGGCGAAGGGATTGCCCATCGCCAGCGCATCCCATTGGCCCGCGCTCACGCCCGCCAGGGACGCCGCGACCTCAATCCGGATCAAGCCTGGCCTCTGACCATGCCAGCGCCGCGCGCGCGCGCTCCAGGCCGGCGTCGAGCGCCAGCGCGCGCCGGAAGCCCTCGATCGCCTCGGCGTGGCGCCCGAGCCGCTGCAGCACGAAGGCGGCGTTGAACTGGGCGGCGGCGTCCCCCGGCGCGAGGGCGCGGGCCCGCTCGAAGGCGTCGAGCGCTTCCTCGAACCGCCGTTGCTCGGCCAGGAGGTAGCCGATGCAGTTCCAGGCCTCGCCATTGGCCGGGTCGCGCCGCGCCAGCGCGCGGAAGACGCGCAGCGCGAGGCCTTTCAGCTTGAAGGCGGTGAGGAAGCGGCCGAACCTGAACGACAGGCCCGGGCGGGGGGCGGGCGATGCGGCCCGGGGCGCGGCCATGCCCGGATTATAGGTTGCCGTTGTAGAATGCCCGCAGCGGAGGCGAGCCATGAAGAAAATCGAAGCGATCGTGAAGCCGTTCAAGCTGGACGAGGTCCGCGAGGCCCTGTCGGAAGTGGGCGTCACCGGGCTCACGGTCACCGAGGTCAAGGGCTTCGGCCGCCAGAAGGGCCACACCGAGCTCTACCGCGGCG
>CAZMDA010000122.1:0-3386 GCA_964564865.1 uncultured Bordetella sp.
CTCGCCGGCGCCCTGTTCGCCGCCGGCCTGCACGCCTGGCCGCTGCTGCTCTGCGGCGGCCTGAAGATCCTCTACGACCTGATATTGTTGGCGTCGTTCCGCAACCTCAAGCCCCCGGAGGAGACCTGATGGCCGGCTATGTGATCGCCGAAGTGGACGTGCACGACGCGGCGCTGTTCGAGGAGTACCGCAAGCTGGTTCCCGCCACTATCGCGCAGTACGGCGGCAGGTACCTCGTGCGCGGCGGCGCCACCGACAGCAAGGAAGGCGGCTGGGCGCCGAGGCGCGTCGTGATGCTGGAATTCCCCAGCGCGGACCAGGCGCGCAAGTGGTACCACTCGCCGGAGTACGCGCCGGCGCTGGCCCTGCGCCTCAAGGCCGCGACCACGCGCATGGTGATCGTCGACGGCGTCTAGGCGGGCGCCGCTAGCGCACGCGCCGGATCACCGCGCAGGCGATGCGCGCCCCGCTGTTGCCGGTGGGCTGGGTGCGGTAGTCGTCCGGGTCCGCGTGCACGATCAGGCCGCGGCCGACGATGCTGGCCGGCCCCGGCTCGACGCTGATCAGGTCCAGGTCCACCTGCAGCCCCGCGCTGCCGCCGGCGTCGCCCGCCAGCGCGGGCAGGTCGCCGGCGTGGCGCTCCGGGCTGCTGAAGTGCCCGTGCGGCATCCGGCCCGGGTTGAAATGCCCCTTGGCGCTCATGCCGTCGCCGGAACTGCAATCGCCCGCCTCGTGGATGTGGAAGCCGTGCTCGCGCCCGGGCGTGAGGCCGCTGACCCGCGCGACCACGCGCACCTTGTCCTCGAGCTGGTAGAACAGGACCTTGCCGGCCGCCTTGCTGCCCCGGGTGGGCTGCAATTCGGCGATGGCCTGGGGGGTGTCCGGCGCGATGCCCTGGCATCCGGCCAGGACCGCCGCGGCGGCGACCAGGAGGACCCTGGCCATGCCGGGCCCGCTATTTCTTGACGGCTTTCGCCGGCGCGGCGGCCGGCTTGGCATCCATGGCGATGCCCTTGTTCTTCTTGTAGTTCGCCACCGCCTTGTCCATGTACTTGGCGTTCAGTTCCGCTTCCTTGGCCTTGGCCGCGGCGGCCTTCTCCGCCTCGGCGGCCTTTTCCGCGTCGCTCTTGGCGGGGGGTGCCGGCAGCTTGGCCTGCACCGCGGTGAACGACCCGATCGCGAGCCCGCCCGCGACCGCCAGCACGATTCCGAGTTTCTTCACGTGGCTCTCCCTGTCCCTCAGTGCGATGCCTGCGGCGCGGCGCCGGCCTTGCCGGCCTCGCCGGAGGCGGCCTTGCCCGACTTCACCTCGTCGTACCAGTACTGGTGGTGCTCCTTGGCCCAGATCTCGTCGACGTAGCCGGTGCGCATGGACTGGTAGGCGCCCTCGACCCCGATGGTGCCCATGTAGATGTGGCCCAGCGACGCGGCGATCACCAGCAGCGCGGCGACGCCGTGGATGATGTTCATCTGCTGCATGGTGCTGCGCAGCTGCTCGAAGTTCGGGAACAGCATCACCAGTCCGGAGACGCTGACGATCAGGCACAGCACCACCACCCCGCCCCAGAACCAGGCCTTCTCGCCGGCGTTGAAGCGGCCCGACGGGATGTGCTCCCCGCGCATGAACATCCCCCAGGCGCGGGCGAACCAGGCGAAGTCGTAGGCCTTCGGCAGGTTGTCCCTGATGAACATGACGATGAACACCAGCAGGCTCACAATGAACAGCGGCGCGACGAAGTTGTGCAGGTTCTTGGCGAGCGCCGTGAGCCACGCGAACAGCGTGTAGCCGATCACCGGCAGCAGCACATGCTTGCCGAACAGGATGATGAGCCCGGTGATGCCCAGCACCACGAACGAGATGCCCATGGTCCAGTGCGCCCAGCGCTCGGCGCTGGAGAAGCGCTCGATCAGGCGGCCGGTGGGCTTGTCGTGCAGCTTGATCGGGCCGCGGCCGAAGTACAGCGCCGCGATCACCAGCGCCACCAGCACCACCAGCCAGCCGCCGTAGAAGGTGACCGGGCCGTTGCGGTACTGGCGCCAGGCCTCGCCGGCGGTGGTGAAGCGTTCCTGGCCGAGGAAACGCGCCTGCGGCTGGACCAGCACGCCCATCTCGCGCCCCGGCAGGCTGGTGTAGCCAGGCTGGCCCGAACGCACGTCGGTCCAGACCGGCTGGTTGTTGCCCGGCTGCGTCACGGTGCGCTGCTGCTGCTCCTTCGCCAGCGAATCCGCCGCCGGCGCCGCGGGCGCCGCCGGCGAAGCCTGCGCCCACGCCGCGCCGCCCAGCGCGATCCCGGCCGCGGCGACGATCATCCTTGCGAACAAGTTCATGCGGTTCTCCTCCGGCCCGCGTGCCCGGGCCGCTGCGACGATTGTCCGGGCTGCCCTAGCGGTAGATGCGCTTGTCTTCGTGCTGCGCGAGCTGGCGCGCCTTGATCTGCGTCTCCCAGCTGCCGCGGTCGCCCTTGGTCCAGCGCGCGCTCTCGTGCGCCACCGGCTCGTTCGCCCAGGGCTGCGTGTCCGGCTTGCCCTGGTACTTGCCCTGCTTGGGCGCGGTCGCGGTCTGCTCGACTTCCATGCAGCCCGCCAGCACTGCGAGCGCCGCCGCGAGGGCGATGCCCAGCCCGGCGCGCCTCACGACTTGCCTTTCGGCGGCTGGCCGTAGGCCGTGCCCCAGCCCCAGGCCTCGGCGCCACGGGCGCCGCGGCGCGCCACGCGCTCGCGGTAGATGTCCGCCACCACGTCGCCGTCGCCCCCCAGCAGCGCCTTGGTCGAGCACATCTCGGCGCAGGCGGGCAGCTTGCCCTCGGACAGGCGGTTGCGGCCGTACTTGCGGAACTCGGCGTCGGTGCGGTCGGCCTCCGGGCCGCCGGCGCAGAAGGTGCACTTGTCCATCTTGCCGCGCAGGCCGAAGGCGCCCGCCTGCGGGAACTGCGGCGCGCCGAACGGGCAGGCGTAGAAGCAGTAGCCGCAGCCGATGCACAGGTCCTTGTCGTGCAGCACCACCCCGTCCTCGGTCTTGTAGAAGCAGTCCACCGGGCACACCGCCATGCAGGGCGCGTCCGAGCAATGCATGCAGGCCACCGAGATGGACTTCTCGGCGCCGATCACGCCGTCGTTGATGGTGACCACGCGGCGCCGGTTCACGCCCCAGGGCACCTCGTTCTCGTTCTTGCAGGCGGTGACGCAGCCGTTGCACTCGATGCAGCGTTCCGCATCGCAGAGGAACTTCATTCTCGCCATGGCTCTCTCCTTGTTCTCGTCGGCCGCGTTACGCTGCGAAGCGCTCGACCTGGCACAGCGTGGTCTTGGTTTCCTGGATCGCCGTGACCCGGTCGTAGCCGTAGGTGGTGGCGGTGTTGACCGCCTCGCCGCGCACGATCGGCGCC
>CAZMDA010000123.1:0-3120 GCA_964564865.1 uncultured Bordetella sp.
ACCGAAATCCAGGCTCTCCCGCAGGAACTTCCTCGTGACGCTCGGCGCCGGCGGCGTGGCCGCCGCGGCGACCGCGGTGGCGACGCGCGCGCCCGACGGCGCGCCGCGCGCCGCGCACGCGCGCGACAAGCGCGACACGCAGGGCTACCACGTCACCGAACACGTCAACAACTACTACCGCTCGGCGAAAGTCTGAGGAGGCGCGCCATGCTGCTCACGAAGAAATCGTCCGCTCCCGCCGCCGCCTCGCAGTCGCGCCTCGCGCGCGGCCTGTCCCGGGTGATGGCCAAGACCATGGACCGGCGCACGTTCCTCCGGCGCTCGGGAATCGCCGCCGGCGCCGGCGCGGTCGCCGCCCAGCTGCCGTTCCAGGTGATCGGCGAGGCGCAGGCGAACAAGGACAAGGCCACCGGCAAGGTCGAGGTGAAGCGCACCGTGTGCTCGCACTGCTCGGTGGGCTGCGCCATCGACGCCCACGTGCAGGACGGCGTCTGGGTGCGCCAGGAACCGGTGTTCGACTCGCCGATCAACCTCGGCGCCCACTGCGCCAAGGGCGCCAGCCTGCGCGAGTACGGCATGACGCAGGACTCGCACCGCCTCAAGCACCCGATGAAGCTCGAGGGCGGCAAGTGGAAGCGCATCTCCTGGGATGTCGCGCTGGACGAGATCTCGAAGAAGCTCACCGCGATCCGCGACAAGGACGGCCCGGACGCGCTGTTCGTCATCGGCTCCTCCAAGCACAACAACGAGCAGGCCTACCTGCTGCGCAAGTGGATCTCGCTCTGGGGCACCAACAACACCGACCACCAGGCGCGCGTCTGCCACTCCTCCACCGTCGCCGGCGTGGCCCAGACCTGGGGCTACGGCGCGATGACCAACTCCTACAACGACCAGCAGAACTCCAAGAGCCTGTTCTTCCTCGGCTCGAACGCCGCCGAGGCGCACCCGGTGTCCATGCTGCACACCCTGCACGCCCGCGAGAACGGCTGCAAGGTGATCGTCGCCGACCCGCGCTTCACGCGCACCGCGGCCAAGGCGGACATCTACCTGCGCTTCCGCTCCGGGACGGACGTGCCGCTGCTGTTCGGCATCCTGCACCACATCTTCAAGAACGGCTGGGAGGACAAGGAGTACCTGCGCACCCGGGTCTACGGCATGGACCAGGTGAAGGACGAGGTGATGAAGAAGTGGACCCCGGACAAGGTGACCGAGGCCACCGGCTGCAGCGAGGCCGAGGTGTTCAACGTCGCCAAGACATTGGCCGAGAACCGGCCCGGCTTCATCATCTGGGCGATGGGCCAGACGCAGCACACGCAGGCCAACGGCGTGGTGCGCGCCTCCAACATCCTGATGCTGGCGCTGGGCAACGTCGGGCGCTCGGGCGGCGGCTGCAACATCTACCGCGGCCACGACAACGTGCAGGGCGCCACCGACGTCGGCCCCAACCCGGACACGCTGCCGGGCTACTACCCGGTGGCGGTGCCCGGCTCGTGGAACCACTGGGCCCGGGTCTGGAACGTGGACCCGAAGTGGATCGCGGAGCGCTACCGCCCGGGCATGCAGGCCAAGCCCGGCCTCACGGTGTCGCGCTGGATCGACGCGGTGCTGGAGAAGAACGAGAACATCGACCAGGACCCGAACCTGAAGGCGGTGATCTACTGGGGCATGGCGCCCAACAGCCAGACCCGCGGCGCCGACATGATCGAGGCGATGAAGAAGCTCGAGCTGCTGGTGGTGGTTGACCCGTATCCGTCCGCCACCGCAGGCATGGTCGCGATGGCGCGCAACGACGGCGCCTACCTGCTGCCGGCCTCGAACCAGTTCGAGACCGAGGGCAGCATCACCGCCTCGAACCGCTCCATCCAGTGGCGCGAGCGCGTGATCGAGCCCCTGTTCGAGGCGCGCACCGACCACATGATCATGTACCAGCTGGCCGCCAAGCTGGGCTTCGCCGACCAGCTCATCGGCCGCAAGGACGGCAAGCAGAACATCAAGCTGGTGAAGGGCAAGGGCGGCATGGACGAGCCCTCGATGGAGGACACGCTGCGCGAGATCAACCGCGGCGCCTGGACCATCGGCTACACCGGCCACTCGCCGGAGCGGCTGCAGGCGCACATGCGCAACATGCACCTGTTCGACGTCAAGACGCTGCGCGCCAAGGGCGGCAAGGACGCCAAGACCGGCTACGACCTGACCGGGGACTACTTCGGCCTGCCCTGGCCCTGCTACGGCACCGCGGCGATCAAGCACCCGGGCACGCCCAACCTGTACAACACGTCCCTGCACCCGATGGACGGCGGCCACACCTTCCGCGCCCTGTTCGGCGTGGAGCGCGACGGCGTCAACCTGCTCGCCGAGGACGGCGTGCACGCCAAGGGCAGCGACATCACCACCGGCTACCCGCAGTTCGACCACGTGCTGCTGAAGAAGCTGGGCTGGTGGGACGAGCTGACCGACGAGGAGAAGAAGGAGGCCGAGGGCAAGACCTGGGCCAACGACCTCTCCGGCGGCATCATCCGCGTGGCGATGAAGCACGGCTGCAGCCCGTTCGGCAACGCCAAGGCGCGCGCGGTGGTGTGGAACTTCCCCGATGCCATCCCGCAGCACCGCGAGCCGCTGTTCAGCCCGCGGCCGGACCTGGTCGAGAAGTACCCGACGCACGACGACGTCAAGACGCTGTGGCGCCTGCCGACCCTGTTCAAGACGGTGCAGCAGCAGGCGGTGAAGGACAACGTCGCCAAGCACTTCCCGCTGGTGCTCACCAGCGGCCGCCTGGTGGAGTACGACGGCGGCGGCGAGGAGACGCGCTCGAACAAGTGGCTGGCCGAGCTGCAGCAGGACAATTTCGTCGAGATCAACCCGAAGACCGCCGCCGACCGCGGCATCCGCCACGGCGAGTACGTCTGGGTCAGCACGCCGGCGAAGAACCCGGACGGCAAGCACATCCGCCTGAAGGTGAAGGCGCTGGTCACCGAGCGCGTGGGACCGGACACCTGCTTCATCCCGTTCCACTTCTCGGGCTGGTGGCAGGGCAAGGACATGCTGCCGTTCTACCCGGAGGGCGCGGCGCCGATCGTGCGCGGCGAGGCGGTCAACACCGCCACCACCTACGGCTACGAC
>CAZMDA010000124.1:0-3045 GCA_964564865.1 uncultured Bordetella sp.
TGCACGCGCTGCGTGCGCTTCGGCCAGGAGGTGGCCGGGGTCATGGAGCTGGGCATGGTCGGCCGCGGCGAGCATTCCGAGATCGTGGCCTTCGTCGGCAAGTCGGTGGATTCCGAGCTCTCGGGCAACATGATCGACCTGTGCCCGGTGGGCGCGCTCACCTCGAAGCCCTTCCGCTACAGCGCGCGGACCTGGGAGCTGTCGCGGCGCAAGTCGGTGTCGCCGCACGACGGCCTCGGCTCCAACCTCGTGGTGCAGGTGAAGCAGAACCGCGTCATGCGCGTGCTGCCGCTGGAGAACGAGGCGATCAACGAGTGCTGGCTGTCCGACAAGGACCGCTTCTCCTACGAGGGCCTGAACGCGGACGACCGGCTCGCGGTTCCCATGATCCGCAAGGACGGCCGCTGGCGCGAGGCGGACTGGCAGGAGGCGCTGGCGTTCGCCGTCGAAGGCCTGAAGGACTTCGGCGTGCTGGCCTCGCCGCACGCCACGCTGGAGGAGCTGTTCCTCGCCGGCCGGCTGGGCGCGGCGCCCGGGAACGCCGCCGATTTCCGCCTGCGCCACAGCGATTTCTCGGCCGACGGCAGGCGCGCCGGCATACCGTGGCTGGGCATGCCGGTGACGGAACTGGGCCAGCTCGACCGCGTCCTGGTGGTGGGCTCCTTCCTGCGCAAGGACCATCCGCTGCTCGCGCAACGGCTGCGCCAGGCGGCGAAGCGCGGCGCCCAGGTGCACATGCTGCACGCGGTGGACGACGACTGGCTGATGCCGCTGCGCTCGAAGAAGGTGGTGGCGCCTTCCGAACTGCTCGCGGCGCTGCCGGGGTTCGCCGAGGCGCTCAAGGGCGCGAGGAACGGCGCCATCCTGCTGGGCAATTTCGCGCAGCAGCACCCCCAGGCGGCCCGGCTGCACGCCGCGGCGCAGGCGCTGGCGCAGGCGACCGGGACGAAGCTCGGCTTCCTCGGCGAAGCGGCGAACTCGGTCGGCGGCTACGTCGCCGGGCTGCCCGCGGGCGGCGGGCTGGAGGCGGCGCTCGGCAAGAAGTCCCTGCTGCTGCTCAACGTCGAGCCGCAGCTGGATTGCGCCAACCCGCAGGCGGCGATGGCCGCGGTTCACGGCGCCCGGTTCACGGTCAACCTGTCCGTCTTCAAGTCCGACATCGGCGACGTGCTGCTGCCGATCACGCCCTTCACCGAGACCCCGGGCACCTTCATCAGCACCGAGGGCCGGGTGCAGGGCTTCCATGCCACGGTGCGCCCGCTGGGCGACGCCCGCCCGGCCTGGAAGGTCCTGCGCGTGCTGGGCACGATGCTGGGCCTGCCGGGGTTCGACTACGAAACGGTGGAAGAGGTGAGGGCGGCCTGCCTGGGCGGCAAGGACGTGGCGGCGATGCTGTCCAATGCGATCGAGCCCTCGGCCGCTGCCCCAGGCGCCCCGGCGGCGCCGGGCATCGAGCGAATCGCCGACGTCCCGATCTATTTCGCCGACCCGCTGGTGCGGCGCTCGGCTGCGCTGCAGAAGACGCGCGATGCGCGGCCGCCTCGCGCCTGGATGAACGCCCGCATGCTGCAGGACATCGGGGCCAGCGACGGCAGCCTGGTGCTGGTGCGCCAGGGCGCGGGGGAAGCCGGCCTGGTCGCGGCGCTGGACGACAAGCTGCCCGACGGCTGCGTGCGCGTCGCCGCGGCGCACCCGGCGACCGCGGCGCTGGGACCGATGTTCGGCCCGATCACGGTCGAGGCCATCACCGCGCAGAGGGTGGCGTAGGTGCTCGACGCCCTCTACGCGCTCTCGGAATCCCGGCTGGGCCCGGTCTGGGGGCCCGCGGTCTACGAGGTGGTGACCTCGCTCGCGTTCATCGTCGCGATCCTGGTGCCGCTGATGGGCCTGATGGCCTACCTCACGCTCTGGGAGAGGAAGCTCATCGGCTGGATCCAGATCCGCATCGGCCCGAACCGGGTGACCTTCTTCGGCATCCCCTGGCTGGGGGGGCTCGCGCAGCCGGTGGCCGACGGCATCAAGCTGCTGTTCAAGGAAGTGATCTTCCCCGCCAACGCCAACAAGGCGCTGTTCGTGCTGGCGCCGATGCTGGCGCTGATGCCGGCGATCGCGGCCTGGGCGGTGATCCCGTTCGCCCCCGAGCTGGTGCTGTCGGACATCAACGCCGGGCTGCTGTACGTGATGGCGTTGACCTCCATGGGCGTGTACGGGGTGATCATCGCGGGTTGGGCAAGCAACTCAAAATACGCCTTCCTCGGCGCCATGCGCTCGGCGGCGCAGATGGTGTCCTACGAGCTGGCGATGGGCTTCGCGCTGGTGGTGGTGCTGATGGTCTCGGGCAGCCTCAACCTCTCGGACATCGTCAACGGCCAGGGCAGGGGCTGGTTCGCCTCCATGGGCCTGAACTTCCTGTCCTGGAACTGGCTGCCGCTGGCGCCGATGCTGCTGGTGTACTTCATCTCCGGGATCGCGGAAACCAACCGCGCGCCGTTCGACGTGGTCGAGGGCGAGTCCGAGATCGTGGCCGGCCACATGGTGGAGTACTCGGGGATGGCGTTCTCGCTGTTCTTCCTCGCCGAGTACATCAACATGCTGCTGATCGCGACCCTCACCGTGATCATGTTCTTCGGCGGCTGGCAGGCGCCCATCTCCAGCCCGCTGTTCGACGCGGTGCCGCCGATCCTGTGGCTGCTGGCCAAGATCTTCGTCGTGGTGTCCATGTTCCTCTGGATCCGCGCCACCTTCCCGCGCTACCGCTACGACCAGATCATGCGCCTGGGCTGGAAGGTGTTCATCCCGCTGACGCTGGTGTGGATCGTGGTCATCGGCGCCTGGATGCAGACGCCCTGGAGCATCTGGAAATGACGCGGCTCGCGGAATTCTTCCGCTCCTTCCTGCTGCTGGAGCTGCTGCGCGGCCTGGCGTTGACGGGGAAGCACCTGTTCGCGCGCAAGATCACGGTGCAGTTCCCGGAGGAGAAGACGCCGATGAGCCCGCGCTTCCGCGGCCTGCACGCGCTGCGCCGCTACCCCAACGGCGAGGAGC
>CAZMDA010000125.1:0-2845 GCA_964564865.1 uncultured Bordetella sp.
GTCCTTCATGGCGACGGTCCTGATCTTTTCGATGGCGTTTTTCGTGCGCGAACACAACCAGTCCGGAACCTGACCCCGATGGCCGCAGGCAAAGAATTCAACGCCACCGAGTACATCGGTGACCACCTGACCCATGACGCGCGCCCGTTCCTGGGCGACGGCGGCTTCTGGACCCTGCACGTCGATTCGGTCCTGGTCTCGATCCTGCTCGGCTTCGTCGGCATCGGCTTCCTGTGGTGGGTGGTGCGCGGCGCCACCGCCGGGGTACCGAACAAGCGCCAGGCCTTCGTCGAGCTGCTGGTGGGCTTCGTCGACGACCAGGCCAAGGGCATCTTCCGCCACGGCGACCGCAACGCATTCGTCGCGCCGGCCGCCCTGACGGTGTTCGTCTGGGTGCTGCTGATGAACTCGATGGACTTCCTGCCGGTCGACATCGTCGCCAAGGGCACGCACTACATTTCCGACCACGGCTTCCGCATCGTGCCGACCGCCGACATCAACACCACCTTCGCGCTGGCGCTGTCGGTCTGGTTCCTGATGCTCTGGTTCTCGGTCAAGGCCAAGGGCTTCGGCGGCTGGATGCACGAGCTGTTCTGCGCGCCCTTCGGCGCCAAGCTGTTTCCCCTCAACCTGCTGTTCAACGCCATCGAGTACCTGTCCAAGCCCCTGTCGCACTCGCTGCGGCTGTACGGCAACATGTACGCGGGCGAGATCATCTTCCTGCTGCTGTGGCTGCTGGCCGCGGCCGGCATCGGCTGGGCGGGCTTGAGCTTCCTGCTCGCGCTGGGCTGGGCCATCTTCCACATCCTGATCGTCGCCCTGCAGGCCTACGTCTTCATGATGCTGACCATCGTCTACTTCGCGATGGCGCACGAGCACCACTAACACCACCCGTCTTTTCGCACAGAGAGGAAGCCGCAATGGAAAAACTGCAACTCATCGCCATGGTTCAGGCGTACACCGGCATCGGCATCGGCCTGATGATCGGCCTCGGGGCGCTCGGCGCCTGCGTCGGCGTCGGCATCATGTGCTCGCGCTTCCTGGAAGCCGCGGCGCGCCAGCCCGAGCTGACCGACTCGCTGCAGGCCAAGGTGTTCCTGCTGCTGGGCCTGATCGACGCCTCGTTCATCATCGGCGTCGGCCTCGCGCTGTGGTTCGCCACCGGCAACCCGCTGCTCGCGAGGCTCGGCTGAGGCATTCCGCCCCGCGGGAGGACGCATGAACTTCAATCTCACGCTCATCACCCAGGCGCTCGTCTTCGCCGCCTTCATCTGGTTCACGGTTCGGTTCGTGTGGCCGCCGCTGCTGCGCGCCATCGAGGCGCGCCAGAAGCAGATCGCCGACGGCCTCGCCGCCGCCGAGCAGGGCAAGAAGTCCCTCGAGTCCTCGAGCAAGCAGGCGGAGCTGGCGATCGCGGAGGCGCGCAGCCGCGCCGCGGAGATCATCGCCCAGGCCGAGAAGCGCGGCTCGCAGGTGGTCGAGGAGGCGAAGGCCGCCGCCAAGGCCGAGGGTGACCGCGAGAAGGCGGCCGCGAAGGCGGACATCCAGCAGGAGGCGCAGCGCGCGCGCGAGCAGCTGCGAGAGCAGGTTGCCGCGCTGGCGGTGGCCGGCGCGGAGAAGATCCTGCGCCGCGAGGTGGACGCCAGGGCGCACGCCGAGCTGCTCGACGGCATCAAGAAGCAGCTCTAGCCGGGCGCGCCGTGGCCGAACCGAGCACCATCGCCCGACCTTACGCCGAAGCGGCGTTCCGGCTGGCCGACGCCCAGGGCAGGCTCGCCGACTGGTCGGCGGCGCTCGCCAACCTCGCCGCCGTGGCCGCGGACGCCCGCGTGCGGGCGGCCGTCGGCGACCCGAACCTGTCCGCCGCCAAAGTGGCCGGGCTGTTCCTCTCGGTGCTGGCGGGCAAGCTCTCGGGGGAGGCGGAGAACTTCGTGCGCGTGCTGGCCGAGAACGGGCGCCTGGACGTGCTGGGGGAGATCCGCGCCCAGTACGAGGCGCTGAAGAACGAGCGCGAGGGCACGGTCGAGGCCGAGGTCTATTCCGCCTTCGACATGGACCCGGCCCAGGTCGCCGACCTGGTGGGCCGGCTGGAGAAGAAGACCGGCCGCAAGGTGAAGGCCCGCGTCAGCGTGGACAAGGGCCTCATCGGCGGGGTGAAGATCGTGATCGGCGACAAGGTCATCGACGGGTCCGCGCGCGCGCAGCTGGCGGCGCTCGAATCGGCACTGAAAGCGTAAAAGCGGAAGACAAGTCTTCCGTTCAATCAGGAGCATCGAATGCAACTCAACCCCTCCGAAATCTCGGAACTCATCAAGAACCGCATCCAGAACATGGATGCCGGGGCGCAGATGCGCACCCAGGGCACCGTGGTCTCGGTGACCGACGGCATCTGCCGGATCCACGGCCTGTCGGACGTGATGCAGGGCGAGATGCTGGAGTTCCCGAGGAACACCTACGGCCTGGCGTTGAACCTGGAGCGCGACTCGGTCGGCGCGGTGATCCTGGGCGAATACGAGCACATCACCGAGGGCGACGTGGTGAAGTGCACCGGCAAGATCCTCTCGGTGCCCATCGGGCCGGAACTGCTCGGCCGCGTCGTCAACTCGCTCGGCCAGCCGATCGACGGCAAGGGGCCGATCAATGCCAAGCTGACCGATGTCATCGAGAAGGTGGCCCCGGGGGTGATCGCGCGCCAGTCGGTGTCGCAGCCGGTGCAGACCGGCCTGAAGGCGATCGACGCCATGGTGCCGATCGGCCGCGGCCAGCGCGAGCTGATCATCGGCGACCGCCAGACCGGCAAGACCGCGGTGGCGATCGACACGATCATCAACCAGAAGGGCAAGGA
>CAZMDA010000126.1:0-2778 GCA_964564865.1 uncultured Bordetella sp.
CTCCCTGGGCGCGTCCTTCGTCCAGGCAGCCCGGCGCCTGGCCGGCCAGGCGCGGCGCCATCCGCTGGCCGTCATCGCCGGCGTCGCGCTGCTGGTGGCGCTGCGCCCGCGGCGCGCCCTGGCCTGGCTCGCGCGCGGCTGGTCGCTGTGGCGGCTCTACCGCGGCGCGAGCGGCCTGTGGCAGCGCTTCGCCGAATCCGCCGGCTCCGCCGGCGCGCCGCCATCCCGCGCTCGCTGACATCGATGCGCGCCCTGGCCCCGATCCGGTCGGCGTTCGCGCTCGCCGAGCGCGAGCGCAAGTTCCTGATCGCCGAGATGTCGCAGGTGAAGGGCCTGATGCCGGTGCTGATGAAGCGCCGCAACCGGCAGAAATGGACGCCGGAGGACCTCGCCGAGATCCGCGCGCAGCTGCGGCGCATCTCGAAGATCACGCCCTACCTGGTGGTGGTGGTGATGCCGGGCGGCTTCGTCGTGCTGCCGGTGCTCGCCTGGTGGCTCGACCGCCGGCGCGGCAAGCGCGCCGGCGCGGCGACGCCGAAGTCAGGCTAGCTTGAGGAACCGGTCGGCCGCGTAGTCGATGGTCAGCGGCGCGTGGTCGCTGAAGCGCCTCTTCAGGTAGATGGACTCGCGCTGCGCGGTCTTCGCCAGGCCGGCGGTGGCGATGTGGTAGTCCAGGCGCCAGCCCACGTTCTTCGCCCAGGCCTGGCCGCGGTTGGACCACCAGGTGTACTGGTCGGGCTTCGCGTTCAGCCGCCGGAACACGTCCACGAAGCCGACCTCGTCGAACACCCTGGTGAGCCAGGCGCGCTCCTCGGGCAGGAAGCCGGAGTTCTTCTGGTTCGAGCGCCAGTTGCGCAGGTCGATCTCCTTGTGCGCGATGTTCCAGTCGCCGCACAGCAGGATCTCCCGGCCCGAGCGCTTCAGCTTCGCCATGTGCGGCAGGAACGCCTCCAGGAAGCGGAACTTCGAGGCCTGCCGGTGCGGGCCGGAGGAACCCGAGGGCAGGTAGACCGAGATCACCGACAGCTTGCCGAAGCGCGCCTCCAGGTAGCGGCCCTCGGCGTCGAACTCCTTCACGCCGAAGCCCCGCACCACCGCATCGGGTTTCGCGCGCGAGTACAGGCCGACGCCCGCGTAGCCCTTCTTCTCGGCGCAGTGGAAGTGGCCGTGGAAGCCCCTCGGGCTCAGGATCGCCGGTTCCAGGTCCGCCTCGTGCGCCTTCACTTCCTGCAGGCAGACGAGGTCGGCCTTCTGCGCCGCGAGCCAGGGATACAGGCCCTTCCTCGCGGCCGAGCGGATGCCGTTGACGTTGAGCGTGATGACCCGCATGCCGGAACGCGGCGGGCGGCGCTCAGCCGCTGGGGAAGCTGGAGGCGCCGCCGTGCTTCGCCGACCACTCCGCGGGCGCGTGCAGGAACTTCTCCACCTCGTCCACCTGCGCCGCGGCGAGGTAGTTGCCCTGCTTCACCACCGCCAGCACGTCCCACCAGCTGGCGAGGTGGTGCAGCCGCACCTTCAGGTCGGCCATCACCTGCTTCGATTCCGGGAAGATGTCGTAGTAGAAGTTGACGTAGACGTGCTCGACCACCGCGCCCGCGGCGCGCAGCGCCTGGCAGAAGTTGATCTTGGAGCGGCCGTCGGTGGTGAGGTCCTCCACCAGCAGCGTGCGCGCGCCCTCGCGGATGTCGCCCTCGATCTGGGCATTGCGGCCGAAGCCCTTGGGCTTCTTGCGGATGTACTGCATCGGCAGCCCGAGGCGCTCGGCCATCCAGGCGGCGTAGGGGATGCCGGCGGTTTCGCCGCCGGCGACGACGTCGAACTGCTCGAAGCCGGCGTCGCGCGACAGGGTCGCGGCGGCGAAGTCGATCAGCTGCGCGCGGATGCGCGGGTAGAAGATGAGCTTGCGGCAGTCGATGTACACCGGGCTCGCCCAGCCCGAGGTGAAGATGAACGGCTTGCCCTCGGAGAACAGCACGGCTTTCACTTCGAGCAGCATTTTCGCCGTGGTCTCGGCGATGAAGGCGCGGTCGGCGGAGTGCATGGGCGCGATTTTACAGGGGAATGCCGGGGAACCCCGGTCAACGCCGGCGGTCTACCCGCGTTAGAATCCCCCAGCACACGCCCACTGGAGTTGCCCATGCGTTCCACGTCCCGCCCCGCCCCGCTTCTGGCCGCGGCCCTTGCCGCCGCCGCGCTCTCGGCCCTGCCGCTCGCCGCCGGCGCCCAGTCCTACCGCTGCGTCGGCAAGGACGGCAAGAAGTACTACGGCCAGGCGGTGCCGCCGCAGTGCGTCGGCCAGCCGATGGAGCAATTGAACTCGCAGGGCATGGTGGTGCGGAGGATCGACCCCCAGGCCTCGGCCGCCGACCAGGCCGCCAAGGCGAAGGAAGCCGAGGAGAAGAGGAAGCGCGACGTCATCCTCAAGGAGGAGTCGCGCAAGAACAAGGCGCTGCTGTCCACCTACACCAGCGAGGCCGACATCGAGCGCGCCCGCAAGCGGGCGCTGGAGGACAACCAGAAGGCGGTCGCCGAGACCGAGGGCCGCATCGCCGCCCTGAAGAAGCGCCAGGCGGACCTGAAGAAGGAGATGGAGTTCTTCCAGGGCAAGAACAAGCCGCCGGCCAAGATGGAGCAGGAAATCAAGGACAACAGCTTCTCCATCGCCACCCAGGAGAACCTGCTGGGGCAGAAGAAGAAGGAAGTGGACTCGATCAACGCCAAGTACGACGAGGACAAGAAGCGCTACATCGAGCTCACCCGCGGCTCGACCAAGTAGCC
>CAZMDA010000127.1:0-2724 GCA_964564865.1 uncultured Bordetella sp.
ATGGCGCTGCTGCACATCGCCTACGAGCGCCTGGTCACCGGCATCCACAACGAGGACACCATCGAGCAGTACCGGGCCAACGGCCGCAGGCTCGGGCGGCTGCTGTACCAGGGGCGCTGGTTCGATCCCCAGACCCTGATGCTGAAGGAGGGCGCGCAGCGCTGGGTGGCGCAGGCGGTGACCGGGGAGGTGACGCTGGAGCTGCGGCGCGGCAACGACTACTCCATCCTCGACACCCGGAGCCCGAACCTCACCTACCACCCCGAGCGCCTGACGATGGAGAAGGGCGAGCAGGTGTACTTCACGCCCGCGGACCGGATCGGGCAGCTCACCATGCGCAACCTGGACATCGTGGACACGCGCGACAAGCTGCGGGTGTACGGCGAGGCGGGGTTGCTGGGGGATGCAAAGGGTGAGGTGCCGCTGCTGGGCCGCGCGGATGCCGGCCGGGCCAAGGCGCGCAAGCGCGCACGCGTCAAGGCGCGGCGCCGCAGGGACTGACCTTCGCGGCCGGTCGAGAGCGGCATGGCCTTCATCCTGCCCCTTGTCCTGGTCGCGGCCGGTGTTGCGATCATCCTGCATGCCGCGAAGGTCCATCGCGAGGGGGAGCGCACGCGCCGCTGGCCGGCGGTGCAGGGCGTCGTCCTGGAGTCCGGCGTGCTCGATCGCATGGCAAAGGGCGCAGACGCCACGGTCGAGTACCGGGTCCATGTGCGCTACGGCTACAAGGTTGGCGGCCGCGACTACGAGGGCACGCGCGTCGCCCTCGGTCCTGTGCGCGTGTATTTCGACCATGCCCTGGCCGAGGCGCGCGCGGCGCGCTACCGCGTCGACGCCCGGATCATGGTCCGCCACGATCCTGGCGACCCTGAAAGCGCGGTCCTCGAAGCGGGTGCGCAGAATGTGCTCTGGCTCCACGCCATCGGCGGCGGCTTCGTCGCGGTGGCGCTCATCCTCCTGATGGGCGCGTTGCGATAGATCCTCGCCCCCGAATGGAAGCCCGGACGTTCTCTCGCGCCGCGCTGGCGGCGTCCTGCCTCGCGGCGCTGCTGGTTGCCGCGCCGGTCGTCCGCGCGCAGACCATCTGGCGCACCGACACCATCGAGGATCCCGCCTGGGAGCGCTTCTCGGTGTGCTTCGACAACGGCTGCGCCAGCATCGTCGAGGTGGGCCTGGATGCCGTGGAGCGGGAGGCCATCCGCGCGCTCCTCCTGCCCGATGACGGCGGCGCCGCCGCCGAACGGGAGCGCCTGCGGGCGGCGATCGCGCAGATGGAGCGCTTCGTGGGCGAGAAGACGGGGACCTCGCGCGACAAGGGCGGCACCTTCAACTTCGTCCGCGACCGCCAGATGGACTGCATCGACGAGTCCACCAACACCTGGTCGTACCTGCTGATGTTCCGGCGCTACGGCCTGATGCGCCACCACGAGGTGGACGACTTCGCCACGCGCGGCTGGTTCGTCTTCGGCTGGCCGCACACCACCGCGGTGATACGCGAAGCCGCCACCGGCGCGCGCTGGGCGGTGGATTCCTGGTTCCTGGACAACGGCGAGCCGCCGTTCATCCTGCCGCTGCAGGTCTGGCGGCGCGGCTGGGAGCCCGGGGATCCCGCGTCGCCGTAGGCGCCGCCCCGGCGTCCCGCGCGTGATTCAGTTCGCAGGTCCGCTGCGGCAGGCCGACGCGGAGGCCGGGATGCAGCCGCCGTCGCAGTTCAACTGACCGGCGGGTCCGGTGCTGACCGCGCCGCCGGGCGCCGCGGCGCAGCGGATGTTGCCGTTGATGTCGGTGACGCAGGCGCCCGCGCCGCAGACGATCTCGCCGTAGCGGTCGGCCAGGATGCTGCCGTTGCCCTGTGCGCACATCGCGTTGCGGTAGCGGTCGAGCATGCATTGGCCCGGCCGCGTGCCGCAGACCTGGTTGCCCCGGATGTCCGTCACGCAGTGGGCGCCACCCTGGGCGAGCACCTGGGCGGGGACCAGGCACGCCGCAAGCAGGGCCGCCGCCGCCAGGCTGCGGCTCATGGCTTCACCTTCCCGAGCAGCAGGAACTCCAGCAGCGCCTTCTGGGTGTGCAGGCGGTTCTCCGCCTCGTCCCACACCACGCTCTGCCGGCCGTCGATCACCTCGGCGGCCACTTCCTCGCCGCGGTGCGCCGGCAGGCAGTGCATGAACAGGGCGTCCTTGCGCGCCACCTTCATCATCGCCGCGTCCACCTGCCAGTCCTCGAAGTCCTTGCGGCGCTGCTTGTTCTCGGATTCGAAGCCCATCGAGGTCCAGACGTCGGTGGTGACCAGGTGCGCGCCCTTCGCCGCCTTCATGGGATCGGCGAATTCCTCGTAGTGGTCGGTGCCGTAGAGTCCGGCGCGCTCGGGCTCGACCTCGTAGCCCGGCGGCGTCGAGACGTGGACGTTGAAGTCGAACACCTCCGCCGCCTGCAACCAGGTGTTGCAGACGTTGTTCGAGTCGCCGATCCAGGCCACGGTCTTGCCCTTGATCGAGCCGCGCTGCTCGATGTAGGTGTAGATGTCGGCCATGATCTGGCAGGGGTGGTACTCGTTGGTGAGGCCGTTGATGACCGGCACCCGCGAGTTCGCCGCGAAGCGGTCGATGATGTCCTGCTCGAACGTCCGGATCATGACGATGTCGCACATGCGCGAGATCACCTGCGCCGCGTCCTCCACCGGCTCGCCGCGCCCGAGCTGCGAGTCGCGCGTGCTGAGGAAGA
>CAZMDA010000128.1:0-2685 GCA_964564865.1 uncultured Bordetella sp.
GAGAACGCTCGGCGCGAAACTCCTGCACGAAGCCGAGCAGGCCGTTGAGGATCACGATGGCGATGATCGCGACCGCGTCCACCCACTCCTCAAGCAAGCCCGAAACCAGCGCCGCGCCGATCAGTACGCCGACGATCAGGCTGGAGAACTGCCGTAGAAGCAGGGACAGCGGAGACGGAGGCGCCGGTTGCGGCAGCTCGTTGCGCCCCCGCGTCTGCAGTCTTTGCGCCGCGGCAGCGCGCGTCAGGCCGCGCTCCATGTCGGACTCGACCTCCCGCGCAACGATCTCCGGGCCAGCCGCGTGCCACGCCCGGCTCATCCCGCGCTCCGCCGGATCCCGAGTTCCTTGAAGATTGCGTAGACGGCGGGAATGACGATCAGCGTGAGCAGGGTCGCCGTGACCATGCCGCCGACCATCGGCGCGGCGATGCGCCGCACCACTTCCGATCCGGTGCCGCTGCTCCAAAGGATCGGGAACAGCCCGACGATGCTGCCGGCGACGGTCATCATGACCGGGCGCAACCTGTCTATGGCGCCTTGCGTCAACGCCTCGTGCAGTTCGCCGATGGATGCTTCCCGCCCCACCGTGCGGCGCTGGTCCATCAGGGACTGGCACGCCTGGTCGAGGTAGATAAGCATCACCAGGCCGGTCTCGGCGGCAATCCCGACCAGGCCGATGAACCCGACCGCGGCGGCGATGCTGAGGTTGTAGTCGAGCAGGTACATCAGCCAGACGCCCCCGACCAGGGCGAACGGCACCGATAACATGACGATCAGCGTCTCGGTCAGGCGATTGAAGTTCAGGTAGAGCAGCACGAACACGATCAGCAGCGTCACCGGAACGACGACCTTGAGCTTCTGCAGCGCGCGCTCCATGTACTCGAACTGTCCGCTCCAGGTGACGTAGTAGCCCGGGGGGAACTTCACCTGGTCGCGAACGGCCTTCTGCGCTTCCGCGACGTAGCCGCCGATGTCCCGGTCGCGTATGTCAACGAAGATGTAGGCTGAGAGCAGCGCGTTCTCGGTACGGATGCCCGGAGGCCCCTTCACGACCTTCAGGGTCGCAAGCTGCCCGAGCGGGACCATGGCGCGGTTCATGGTCGGGACCAGCACCTGCGACGCAATCTGCTGCGGATCGCTGCGAAGCTCGCGCGGGTAGCGGACGGCAACCGCAAAGCGCTCCCGACCTTCGACGGTGCTGGTCACCATCTCGCCGCCGAGCGCGGTCATCACCACGTCCTGCAGGTCCCCGACCGTGAGCCCGTATCGAGCCAGGGCGTTGGCGTCCGGTTCCAGGTCCAGGTAGTAACCACCGGTGATGCGTTCGGCGTAGGCGCTCGTGGTGCCGGGAACCGCTTTCACCACGGCCTCGATCTCCTTGGCGAGCTTCTCCATTTCGCCCAGGTCTTTGCCGAAGACCTTGATGCCGATCGGCGTGCGAATGCCCGTTGACAACATGTCGATCCGCGCCTTGATCGGCATGGTCCAGGCGTTGCTCACGCCAGGTATCTGGACGGCCTTGTCCATCTCCGCGATCAACTTGTCGATGGTCATGCCGGGCCGCCACTCGGACTTCGGTTTCAGGTTGATGACCGTCTCGGCCATCTCGAGCGGCGCGGGGTCGGTCGCGCTGCCGGCGCGCCCCGCCTTGCCGAACACGGAAACCACCTCCGGGAAGCTTTTCAGGATCCGGTCCTGGAGCTGCAGAATCTCCGCGGCTTTCGTCACCGAAATGCTGGGAAGGGACGAAGGCATGTAAAGGATCGTTCCTTCGTCCAGCGTCGGCATGAATTCCGTGCCCAGCCTGAGCGCCGGGTAGGCCGTTGCGCCAAGCGTGATCAACGCCGCGGCAACCACGAGCTTCTTCCAGCGCATCACCCAGGCGATGACCGGCCGGTAGATCCAGGTCAGTGCGCGCACCAGCGGATTGCGGTCGGCGGCGGGAATGCGCCCGCGAATCAGGAGCAGCATGAGGACCGGCACCAGGGTGATCGACAGCAGCGCCGCACCCGCCATGGCGAAGGTCTTGGTATAGGCAAGCGGCAGGAACATGCGCCCTTCCTGCGCCTCGAGCGTGAATACGGGCAGGAACGAAGCGGTGATGATGAGCAGGCTGAAGAAAAGGCCGGGGCCGATCTCCTTGCAGGCGGCGATGATGGCATCGATGCGGGGGGATCCCGGCGCCCTGCGCTCGAGGTGCTTGTGGGCATTCTCGATCATCACGATCGCGGCGTCGGTCATCTCGGCGATCGCGATCGCGATGCCGCCAAGGCTCATGATGTTGGAGTTGAGGCCCAGCTGCCGCATCGCGATGAATGCCACCAGCACCCCGACCGGCAGCATGATGATCGCCACCAGCGCGCTGCGCACATGCATCAGGAACACCACGCAGACGAACGCCACGATGAGCGTCTGCTCGATCAGGGTCACGCTCAAGGTATCGATCGCGCGCTGGATCAGGTCGGCGCGGTTGTAGACCTCCTGGATCGATACGCCTTCCGGCAGCCCAGGCTTGATCTCCTCGATCTTCGCCTCGATGTTGCGGATCACATCGCGCGCATTCTGCCCGTGGCGCGCCACGGCGATACCCGCGACCACTTCGCCCTCGCCGTTCAGCTCGGCGATGCCGCGGCGCTCGTCGGGCACCAGTTCCACCCGGGCGATGTCCCTGATCCTGACCGGCGT
>CAZMDA010000129.1:0-2571 GCA_964564865.1 uncultured Bordetella sp.
CCGCATCCTCACCGACTACGGCTTCATCGGCCACCCGTTCCGCAAGGACTTCCCGGTGAGCGGCACCGTCGAGATGCGCTACGACCCGGAGCAGAAGCGGGTGATCTACCAGCCGGTGTCCATCGAGCCGCGCGAGATCACGCCGCGGATCGTCCGGGAAGAGCACTACGCCGAGGGCAGGGGCTAGGCGGATGGCGGAAATCCGCAACTACACGCTCAACTTCGGGCCGCAGCACCCGGCGGCGCACGGCGTGCTGCGCCTGGTGCTGGAGCTGGACGGCGAGGTGATCCAGCGCGCCGACCCGCACATCGGCCTGCTGCACCGGGCCACCGAGAAGCTGGCCGAGAGCCGCACCTTCATCCAGTCGCTGCCCTACATGGACCGGCTGGACTACGTCTCGATGATGTGCAACGAGCACGCCTACGTGATGGCGATCGAGAAGCTGGCCGGGATCCCGGTGCCGGAGCGGGCCCAGTACATCCGGGTGATGTTCGACGAGATCACGCGGATCCTGAACCACCTGCTGTGGCTGGGCGCGCACGGCCTGGACATCGGCGCCATGACCATCTTCCTCTACTGCTTCCGCGAGCGCGAGGACCTGATGGACTGCTACGAGGCGGTGTCCGGGGCGCGCATGCACGCGGCCTACTACCGGCCCGGCGGGGTGTACCGCGACCTGCCGGACGCGATGCCGCAGTACCGCGCCCAGGTGTCGCGCAACGCCGCGACCCTGGCGGACATGAACGCGAACCGGCAGGGCTCGCTGCTCGATTTCATCGAGGACTTCACGCAGCGCTTCCCCAAGTGCGTGGACGACTACGAGACCCTGTTGACGGACAACCGGATCTGGAAGCAGCGCACCGTGGGCATCGGCGTGGTGACGCCGGAGCGCGCGCTGGCGCTGGGCTTCACCGGGCCCATGCTGCGCGGCTCGGGCGTCGCCTGGGACCTGCGCAAGAAGCAGCCCTACGAGGTCTACGGCAAGCTGGACTTCGACATCCCGGTGGGCGTCAACGGCGACTGCTACGACCGCTACCTGGTCCGCATCGAGGAGATGCGCCAGTCCAACCGCATCATCAGGCAGTGCGTGGACTGGCTGCGCGCCAATCCCGGCCCGGTGATCGTGGAGAACCACAAGGTGGCGCCGCCCCCGCGCGAGTCCATGAAGTCGAACATGGAGGAGCTGATCCACCACTTCAAGCTCTTCACCGAGGGCATGCACGTGCCCGAGGGCGAGGCCTACGCGGCGGTGGAGCATCCGAAGGGCGAGTTCGGCATCTACCTCGTGTCCGACGGCGCGAACAAGCCCTACCGGCTCAAGATCCGCGCCCCCGGCTTCCCGCACCTGGCGGCGATGGACGAGCTCGCGCGCGGCCACATGATCGCGGACGCGGTGGCCATCATCGGCACCATGGACATCGTGTTCGGGGAAATCGACAGGTAGATGCCCGCAGCCATGTCCATTCTCAGCGCCGAATCGTTGCGGAAGATCGACCGCGAGGTCGCCAAGTACCCGCCGGACCAGAAGCAGTCCGCGGTGATGGCGGCGCTGGTGATCGCGCAGGACGAGAAGGGCTGGCTCGCCACCGAGACCATGGACGCGGTGGCGGGGGTGCTCGGCATGGCGCCGGTGGCGGTGTACGAGGTGGCGACCTTCTACAACATGTACAACCTGAAGCCCACCGGGAAGTACAAGCTCACCATCTGCACCTGCCTGCCCTGCGGCCTGCAGGGCTCGCTGGAGGCCGCCGACCACCTCAAGGCGAAGCTGGGGGTGGACTTCAACGAGACCACCGCGGACGGCCGCTTCACGCTCAAGGAGGGCGAGTGCATGGGCGCCTGCGCCATGTCGCCCGTGATCCTGGTCAACAACAAGGCGATGCACGACTACATGTCGAAGGACAAGATCGACGCGCTGCTGAAGGAGCTGAAGTAGCCATGGCCTTCCTCGACTACGGCCCGGACGCGATCCTGATGAAGGGGCTGGACGGCGCCAACTGGCGCCTGAAGGACTACGAGGCGCGCGACGGCTACCGGGCGCTGAAGAAGATCATCCAGGACAAGGTCAAGCCCGAGGACGTGGTCGCCGAGGTCAAGAAATCCGGCCTGCGCGGCCGCGGCGGCGCCGGCTTCCCGACCGGCCTCAAGTGGTCGTTCATGCCGCGCCAGTTCCCCGGCGCCAAGTACGTGGTGTGCAACTCGGACGAGGGCGAGCCCGGCACCTGCAAGGACCGCGACCTGCTGCGCTACAACCCGCACGCGGTGATCGAGGGCATGATCATCGCCGGCTACGCCATGGGCGCCACCGCCGGCTACAACTACATCCACGGCGAGATCTGGCAGGTCTACGAGCAGTACGAGGAGGCGCTGCGCGAGGCCTACGCCGCCGGCTACCTGGGCAGGAACATCCTCGGCTCGGAGTTCAGCTTCGAGATGTACGCGCACCCGGGCTACGGGGCCTACATCTGCGGCGAGGAGACCGCGCTGCTGGAGTCGCTCGAGGGCAAGAAGGGCCAGCCGCGCTTCAAGCCGCCGTTCCCGGCCAGCTACGGCCTGTACGGCAAGCCGAC
>CAZMDA010000130.1:0-2526 GCA_964564865.1 uncultured Bordetella sp.
GAACATCGGCATGAAACGCCGTGGGCTGCCTCTGCAGCAGCTCCTTGTCGAGCGCGTGACAGCCGACGCACGAATCCCGGCCGACGCCGGTCAGCGGGCTGTGGCACGTGGAGCATTGCAGGTCCAGGCGGGAATGGGATGCCGAGAGATCTCCCGGCACGACTGCGCGCTGCCAAGTTCCGGCAATGCCTGCTGCAACCGGCTCCCATCCTCCCTTCGTCACCAGGTAAGCCGCGCTGGCCACGAGGGACAGAATCGCGACCAGAATCGCGGCGCGCATGTTACGGCAGCCACCGAAGCCCGAACTGCAGGCTCGCGGCGACGTGCAGCACCAGAAGCGCGTAGAAGGCAGCCGAGGAGACGATGTGCGCCGCCAGCCAGATGGATAGCTGCCGCTTGATCGCGTGCTCCGCGGCGATCGCGTACTCGACATCGGCGATGGCCGCGCCGAGCTCCGGCGCGGCGACGCCGGCCGAGACCAGGCCGTCGAACTCCGCACGCAGCCCGTCGAGCACGGACTGCTGCGCCCGCATTTCGTCAGACACGAAACGCAGGAAATGCCGGCCCAGGAAGCCGCTCGCCACCGCGACCAGCATTGCGGTCATCAGGGCGATGCCGAGCGCGCTCTCGAAGCGATGCCCGGAATGCAGTATGGCGAGCGCGGTTCCGGCGAGCGTGGCATAGACATGCCACTCGAGAAGGCGCGGCAGCCATCGCGCGCGAGTGGACGCCGGCACCGCTCGCGGGAAGCGCCTGAACAGCGTGTACCCCGGCGGGACCAGCATGAGCAGTGCGGCGAGAATCCCGAGGATCGCCCCCTCCAGGCTGCCCGGAAACCGGGGCGAACGATGCACGCCGTATCCGATCCAGAGCAGGAAGACGAGCGACACCGCCGCGCCAACCAGCATGTGCTCCCGATACCTTCCGCGCCTGGCCGGCACGAACACGCCCCGGACCGCGGCGCCCTTGTCAGGCATCGACCGATACCGAACTGGACGTTCGCGCCTGGCAGGCAAGGATGTACCCCTGCGCCTTGTCTTCCGGCGCCAGGCCATCCTCGACTTCCATCGTCACGGTTCCCGCGAGCAGCCGGACCTTGCAGGCGCCGCACACGCCCGCGCGGCAGGAGTACTCGATATCCACGCCTGCCTCCTCGGCGGCTTCGAGTATCGTTAGCTCGGGGCGCAGCGCCACGGCCCGATTGGAGCGCGCGAAACTGACCCGCGCGCCCGGCTCGGCGAGCGGCGCTGGCGCTGGCGAGGCACGCTCCCGTCCGGTGAAGACTTCGGTTTCGATCTGGCCCGCGGGCACGCCCAGATCGAGCAGCGCGGTGCGGACGGCTGCCATCATCGGCGGCGGGCCGCAAAGATGCACATGCCGTCCGCCGATGCCTGGCACTTCCCGCGCGAGCAGTTCCTTCGTGATCAGTCCGGTCGCGTGCGGCCAATGGGCGGAATCCGCGCGCTCGACGGTGAGCACGACATGCACGTTCGGGTACCGGGCCCTCAGGTACTCGATCTCGTCCCGGTAGATCACGTCCGCTTCGCTCTTGCTGCCGTAGATGAAATACATCTGTCCGGGCCAGGACCGGTCGGTCAGATAGCGCAGGACGCCCATCATCGGCGTTACGCCCACGCCGCCGCCGATCAGCACGATGCTGTCATGGCCCTCGCCGGAGAACGTGAACTTGCCGGACGGTCCGGTCGCCTGCAGCAGATCCCCCTCGACGACCTTTTCGTGCAGATATGTGGAAACCATGCCCTGGGGATCGCGTCGCACGGTGATCTCGCAGAAGCCGGTCCGAGCCGGCGAGGAGGCGATCGTGTAGGAGCGCTTGACCTTCCTGCCGCCGGCGTCGACGGACAAGGTGAGGAACTGCCCGGGGAGGTAAGCGAACGGGAGCGCGCCGCCATCGGGCATCACCAGCCTGAAGGTTTTCACGCCCGGCGCTTCGGTGAATATGCGGACGACCCGAAGCTGGCCGGACCAAGCATTGACTCGCGCACCGGCGATGGCCGCCGCGCGTTCGTCCGGTGCGGTGGGCGGCGGCGGCTGGCCTGCCAACGGACCGGGCGCGCGAGCGCCATCCGCCGCGCGCACGAGCAGCGCCTCGGCGCGTCTGACCCGCCGCACGTGCAATACGAGCATCGTGGTTCCGAACCCGCCGAGCAACGCGATCAGCACGTAGTGGAACCACGGGCGGCCGGCCGGCGCGCCGGCCGGGTCCGGCAAGGACATCTGCGATCGAAACCAGCTCAAGGCGGTCGCCTGGGCGGGCCGCTCCTCCCGCAGCATCCGATGCGCCGAGAAGCCGCTTTCGAACTGTGCGACCCCGTCGCGGAACGCCTGCATCGAGCGCTCGATCTCGCCATGATCGCCGTCCCGGAGAGCGGCGCTCAGCCGTCGCTGCGCGGATTCCAGCCGGTCGGTGCCGGCGCGCATGCGCTCGTCACCCTGGCGCTCGAACGCCGCGCGTTCCTCGGCAGTCATCGGCGACGCGGACATCATCGACGGATAGATCGGCGG
>CAZMDA010000131.1:0-2374 GCA_964564865.1 uncultured Bordetella sp.
CAGGCTGCGGAAGCGCTCCTCGCTGTCGGCGAGCGCCACCTGCATCTGGTACTCCCGCGTGATGTCGCGCGTGACGCCGTGGTAGCCCGAAAGCGCGCCCGAGGCGTCGCGCAGCGGCTCGCCGCTGATCGCGATGACATGGTGGCTGCCGTCCTTGACGCGGATGCGCGCGCGCACGTCGCGGTAGCTGCGGCCCTCGGCGTGCAGGCGCTCGAACGCGGCCTTGGTCATGTCCAGCGGCTCGAACTCGCGGCCCTCGAAGCGCCGCTGGCCGAGCAGGCTGGCGGCGTTCACGTTGTTGCGCTGGTCGCCCTGGCCGGAGATGTGGACATAGCGCAGGTCGCGGTCGAGCACCCAGTACCAGTCGGCGAACAGGCCGAGCAGCGTCTCGGCGCCGGCGGCGCGCGCCGTCGCCGCCGCATGGGACAGGTTGCGCAGGTCAGCGGCCATCGCTCGGCCCGGTTCCCGCCAGCCCCAGCACCTGCGCGAGCACCCCGGGCAGGCCGCTGACGAAGTCCTCCTTCGCCAGCACCGCGTCCGCGCCCAGGCGCAGCGCCTCGCCGCGCATCGCCTCGTCCATGAACAGGCTGATCATGATGATGCGCGGCCCGGCCGGCAACGCGCGCAGGCGGGCGGCGAGTTCGAAGCCGTTCATTGTCGGCATGGACACGTCCATGATGACCGCGTCGGGCCGCTCGCGCTCGATCAGCCGCAGCCCCTCGGCGCCGTCGGCCGCCATCCCCGCGAGCGCGAATCCGGTCAGGCTGTGCAGGAAGCGCTCGGCCGCAAGGCGGAAACCCGGGTTGTCGTCCACCAGGACAAGGCGGGGCAGCGCGGCGGCCTGGCTCATGGCCGTAGTGTGGCAGCACTCCGGGGCGGCGGGTATCGGGGATTTCCCTCTGCCCGGCCGGCAGGCCCCCGCCTCAGCCCTCGGGCGGGCTGATGCCGACGCGAATCGCGTAGCGCACCAGGCTGGCGACGTCCCGGATCCCCAGCTTGGCCTGGATCCTTGCCCGGTGCGCCTCCACGGTCTTCGCCGACAGGCCCAGCTCGAAGGCGATTTCCTTGGTGCCCCTGCCGGCGGCCACCAGCCGCAGCACCTCGCGCTGCCGGGGCGTCAGGGCGCGGTCGGCGCCGCGCCCTTCCCCGCGGCCCGGCCGCTCCGCCGCCGCGGCCGGCGTGATGGCGGGACTGAGCCAGGTCTCGCCGCGCAGGACGCTACGCAGCGCGTCCTCCAGGTCCGCCGCGATCGCGTCCTTGAGCAGGTAGCCGGAGGCGCCCGCCGCCAGCGCCTGCCGCACGATGGCCGGGTCGGCATGCATCGACAGCATGATGACCTTGGTCCGCGGATGCTCCGCGGCGAGGCGCGCGGCGGCATCCATGCCGCTCATGCCCTTCATGGTCACATCCAGCACCACCACGTCCGGGGCGAGCCGCGCCGCGAGCTCGAGGGCCTCGGCCCCGTCGCCCGCCTCGCCCACGACCTCGAAGCCCGCCATCGACCGCAGCAGCGAGGCGATGCCGGCGCGCACCAGCGCGTGGTCGTCGGCGATGAGCACCCGGATCGGCCCGCCTGCGCTCATGCGGCCGGCCCCTGCGCGAGCGGCAGCGCCGCCTCCACGGTCGTCCCGCCGCCGGGAGCGGAGCGCACTTCCAGCGTGCCGCCCGCGAGCGCCGCGCGCTCCCGGATGCCCGTAAGCCCCAGGCCTCCGGAGCCGGCGCCGGGATCGAAACCCGCGCCGTCGTCGCGCAGCGTGAAGCGCAACTGGTCCCCGTCGAGCGCGAGCGTGAGCCAGACGTTGGCGGCCCGCGCATGGCGCACCACGTTGTTGATCGCTTCCTGCGCGATGCGGAAGCAGGCGATCTCGACCGCCGGCGGCAGGTGGCGCGGCAACCCGCGCGACTCGACGTGCGCGGCAAATCCGGCCAGCGCGGCCTGGCCCTCCAGGTGTGCGCGCAGCGTGGCGGCGAGGCCAATGGTGTCCAGCTGCGGCGGCCGCAGCCCGGTCGCGATCCGGCGGGTGCTCTGCAGCGTGTCCCCGGCGGCGCGCGCGGCCTCGGCGAGCGGGACGCGCAGCTCCGGCGGCGCGCTGGTGCGCGCCAGCATGTCCAGCTGCAGCTTGAGCGCGGTGAGCGACTGCCCGATGTTGTCGTGCAGCTCGCGCGACAGGCGCCGGCGCTCGTCCTCCTGCGCGCGCTGCAGGCGGGTGGACATCTCCTGCAGCGCGCCCTCGACCGCGGTCAGCGCGTCCAGCATGCGGTTGAAGTGCTCCGCCACCGCCGCGACTTCCTGCGGGCCGGATACCGTGGCGCGGTGCCAGCGCTCGCCCCCGGCCACCGCGTCGGTGGTCGCCTGCAGCGCGCGCAGCGGGCG
>CAZMDA010000132.1:0-2318 GCA_964564865.1 uncultured Bordetella sp.
CGTGTGGAAAGGGCTGCGGCCGCTGCTGGGGAAGCCCCCGGCGATCAGGAAGCCTTCGGCCTCGCCGGCGGCCTGAACAGGAACAGCGCCGCGATCACCAGCGCCGCGCCCGCCATCTGCACCGGTTCCAGCTTCTGCCCCAGCAGCAGGGCGGCGAGGACCACCGAGGCGATGGGCTCGAAGTTCATGTAGAAGCCGACCTTCGCCGGTCCCAGCTGCGAGGTCGCGGCAAACAGGCCGATGACGCCGAAGGCATAGAAGAACGGCACCCCGGCGAAGCCGCTCCAGCCCGGCAGGCCCTGCGGCAGGGCGATGTCGCCGGTGATGGCGAGCGCGGCGCAGAACAGCACCGCCGCGGTGCCGATCATCCACAGGTTCACCGGGCGCGTGTCGCGGCCGCGGAAGAAATGGTCCGTGAGCAGGAACACGGCCGACCAGGCGAAGGCGGAGAACGCCGCCAGCGCGACGCCGCGCGCCTGCGCCGCGCCCAGCTCCACGTTCAGCGTCAGCCCGACCCCGAGGAAGGCGAGCGCGAGGCCCGCCAGGCCGCGGCCGTTGAAGCGCTCGCGCCCCAGCGCCCAGCTGGCCGCGGTGGTCACGGCGGGCCAGAGGTAGAAGACGAGGATCGCGAGCGGCAGCGGGATCAGCTCGATCGCCGTGTTGAGCGCGTAGTTGTTGAGGCTGAGCAGCACGCCAATGCCGATGGCGATGCCGCGCTCGCGCCGCGTCAACGACAGGCGCACCCCGGCGAGGCCGAACCAGGCGAGGAAGATCGCCACCATGCCGAGGGCCCGGAAGGTCACCACGGTGAGCGCGTTCGCGCCGTGGATCAGCGCCGCGGCGGTGCAGACGCCCACCATGCCGAGCGCGACCGCGATGACGAGGAGCTGCGCCGGCGTGGCGGCGCGGGCCGGCGGCAACGCCGGCTAGACGACGGCCACGCGCGGCGCGCCTTCGGCGAGGCGCCCGATGACCCGCGCCTGCGCGAAGCCGCGCGATTCGAACGCGGCCATCACGTCCCTCACCGCCTCCGGCGCGCAGGCCACCAGCAGGCCGCCGCTCGTTTGCGGGTCGGTCACCAGCTTGCGATGCCAGTCCGGCGCCGAGGCCGGCATCTGCACGTCGCTGCCGTAGCCCTTCCAGTTGCGGTCCGAGGCGCCGGTGGCGACGCCCTGCTCCAGCCAGGTCACGGCCTCCGGAATCACCGGCAGGTCGGCGAAGCGCACTTCCGCCGCCAGCTTCGAGCCGCGGCAGATTTCCAGCAGGTGGCCGGCGAGGCCGAAGCCGGTGACATCGGTCAACGCGTGCACGCCGTCCATCGCCGCCAGCGCCTCGCCCGGCGTGTTGAGCCGCGTGGTGGAGTCGATCATGGCCTTGTAGCCCTCGGCCGAGAGCTTGCCCTTCTTCAGCGCCGCCGACAGGATGCCGACGCCGAGCGGCTTGCCCAGCACCAGCACGTCGCCCGCCCTGGCCGAGCTGTTGCGCTTGACCCGGTCCGGGTGCACCAGGCCCAGCGCCACCAGGCCGTAGATGGGTTCCAGCACGTCGATGGAATGCCCGCCCGCGATCGGGATGCCCGCCTCGGCGCACACCGACTCGCCGCCGGCGAGGATCTTCTGGATCACCGCGAGCGGCAGCTTCTCCAGCGGCATGCCAACGATGGCGAGAGCGAAGATCGGCCGGCCGCCCATGGCGTAGATGTCGGAGATGGCGTTGGTCGCGGCGATGCGGCCGAAGTCCCAGGGATCGTCCACGATGGGCGTGAAGAAATCCGTGGTCGCCACCAGCGCCTGCGTGTCGTTCAGGCGGTACACCGCGGCGTCGTCCGCGGTCTCGGTGCCCACCATGAGTTCCTTGGGCAGGCCGCGGATCGGGGTCGAGGCGAGGATCTCGGTGAGGACGGCGGGCGCGATCTTGCAGCCGCAGCCGCCGCCGTGGCTGAAGTCGGTCAGTCGAATCGGGAGGGGTGCGTTCATGGGCGTAGAATTTTACTCTGATGAATCCGCGGGAAAAACCTTCTGTCGCGATCGGCCCCGGCGCCATTACGGGCTTCGATGCCATCATCGACGCGCGCTCGCCCGCCGAGTTCGCCGAAGACCATGTTCCGGGCGCGGTGAACTGCCCGGTGCTGGACAACGAGGAGCGCGCCCGCGTCGGCACCGACTACAAGCAGCGCTCGCCCTTCGAGGCGAAGAAGCTGGGCGCGGCGCTGGTGGCGCGCAACATCGCGCGCCACATCGAGCAGTCGTTCATGGACAAGCCGCGCGGCTGGCGGCCGCTGGTCTACTGCTGGCGCGGCGGCAAGCGCTCCGGCGCCA
>CAZMDA010000133.1:0-2309 GCA_964564865.1 uncultured Bordetella sp.
CACCGCCCAGATGATGTTCTTGGGGCCGAAGGCGGCGTCGCCGCCGAAGAACACGTGCGGCAGCGAGGCCTGGAAGGTGACCTTGTCCACCACCGGCATGCCCCACTTGTCGAAGGTGATGCCGGCGTCCTTCTCGATCCAGGGGAAGGCGTTCTCCTGCCCCACCGCGATCAGCACCTCGTCGCACTCGAAGCTCTGGTCCGGTTCTCCCGAAGGCACGAGGTTTCTCTTGCCCTTCTCGTCATACACCGCCTTCACCTTCTCGAAGGTCATGCCGGTCAGCTTGCCGTTCGTGTGCAGGAAGGCCTTGGGCACCAGGAAGTTCAGGATCGGGATGCCCTCGTGCGCGGCGTCCTCCTTCTCCCAGGGGCTCGCCTTCATCTCGTCGAAGCCGGAGCGCACGATGACCTTGACGTCGTCGCCGCCGATGCGCTTCGAGGTGCGGCAGCAGTCCATGGCGGTGTTGCCCCCGCCCAGCACGATGACGCGCTTGCCGATCTTCGTGGTGTGGCCGAAGGAAACCGACGAGAGCCAGTCGATGCCGATGTGGATGTGCTTCGCGGCTTCCTTGCGGCCCGGGATGTCGAGGTCGCGGCCGCGCGGCGCGCCGGTGCCGACGAACACCGCGTCCCAGCCTTCGGCCAAGACTTTTTTCATGGAGTCGATCTTGACCCCGCCCTTGAAGGTGACGCCCAGGTCGAGGATGTGGCCCACCTCCTCGTCGATCACTTCGAGCGGCAGGCGGAAGCGCGGGATCTGCGACCAGATCATGCCGCCGGCGCGCGGATCCTGGTCGAACACGGTGACCTCGTACCCGAGGGGCGCGAGGTCCCGCGCCACGGTGAGCGAAGCCGGCCCGGCCCCGATGCACGCGATGCGCTTGCCGTTCTTCTTCGATGCCGGCTTCGGCATCCGCGCCTTGATGTCGTCGCCCTTCAGGTCGGCGGCGACGCGCTTCAGGCGGCAGATGGCCACCGGTTCCGGCTTCTCGAGGTTCTCGTCCTCGACGCGGCCGCGCCGGCAGGCGGGCTCGCAGGGCCGGTCGCAGGTGCGGCCGAGGATCCCCGGGAACACGTTCGATTTCCAGTTGACCATGTAGGCATCGGAATACCGGCCTGCGGCGATCATCCGGATGTACTCGGGAACCGGGGTGTGGGCCGGGCAGGCCCACTGGCAATCAACGACTTTGTGGAAGTAGTCGGGGGACTTCGTCTCGGTGGGGTGCAACCCTCGTCTCCTGGTCACAGGAAAAATGCAGGTGCTGCTTTTTTCCCTTATTATTCAGCGTCTTATATTCATCGCGCCGATACTGGGAAAGTTTACCCCTCGGTGGACATAAAGGAAAGCCTGAGTTTTCAATCCCCTACGCGGGGTGCGGTCAGGCCGAGCGCAGGTCGGCGAGGTGCCCCGCCTTGCTCCCGTCGAGCTCGCGGAACAGCGCGACGAAGTGCGTGAGGCGCCCCTCGGCGTCGCGCACCGCGCTCACGCTGCGCCATTCGCGGTACAGCGTGCCGTCGCGCCGCCGGCTCCAGGTCATGCCGCTCCAGTGGCCGGATTTCTCCACCTCGGCGTAGAGCTCGTCGTAGAACTCCGGGGGCTGCATGGCGCAGCGGAAGTCCGCTTCCGGCTGGCCGACGACCTCGGCGGCCGGGAAGCCGGTGATCCGGGTATAGGCGCGGTTCACCGTCAGGATGCGCCCGTCGGCCGCGGTGATGATGATGGCCTCGGCCATGCGCTCGAAGGCGTGCGCCGCCACCTCCAGCTGCTCCTCGCGCAGCTGCGCGGCGGTGATGTCGCGCGACACCATCACCGCGCCGGTGACCTCGCCCCGGTCGTCCTTCACCGCATGGACCAGCGACTCCAGCCGCACCACGTTGCCGCCCAGCGCGTGGACGCGCAGCCGCAGGCGGCAGGTGTCCCCGCCCTGCATCACCACCTGGACCGCGGCGCGGACGCGGAACTGGTCCTCGTCGGCCACGGCGCGGAACGCGTCCGCCCCGTCGTGCAGGTCCTGCGCGCCGAGCAGCCGGGCGTAGGACGGGCTGGTGTAGCGCCAGCGCCCGTCGCGGTCCACCATGCCGATCAGGTCGCCGGCGTTCTCCGCGATCAGGCGGTAGCGCTCCTCGCTCGCGCGCAGCTCGTCGCGCGCGCCGCGCAGGCGGTCGCTCTGGCGCCAGACCACCACGCCGATGCTGCAGGCGTAGGCGGCCGACCCGGCAAAGCACAGCAGCGTCACCAGTTCGCTCGTTCCCGGGTAGTGCATGAACCCCAGCGCCGCCACCGAGACCAGGGCGCCGGAGGCGAAGGCG
>CAZMDA010000134.1:0-2235 GCA_964564865.1 uncultured Bordetella sp.
ATCTACGTGGCGCTGGTGCTGGACGGCATGGACGGCCGCGTCGCGCGCTGGACCAACACCCAGAGCGAGTTCGGCGCCCAGTACGACAGCATCGCCGACATGGTGGCCTTCGGCGCCGCGCCGGCGCTGGTGGCCTACACCTGGGTGCTCAAGGACCTGGGCACCGCGGGCTGGATCGGCGCCTTCATCTACTGCGCGGCCACCGGGATCCGCCTGGCGCGCTTCAACACCAACATCGGCGTCGTCGACAAGCGCTTCTTCCAGGGCCTGCCCAGCCCCTCGGGCGCCGCGGTCATGGCCGGGCTGGTCTGGGTGCTGGTGGATTTCGGCCTCAAGCCGGACCAGTGGTACGTCATCGCGGGCGTGACCTGGGCGACGGCGGTGTTCGTCGGCGTCACGATGGTGTCGAACATCCCCTTCTACAGCTTCAAGGAAGTCAACTGGAAGCAGCGCGTGCCGCTGTGGGTGATCCTGGCCGCGGTGCTGGTGCTGTCCGTGGTCGCCTCGCGGCCCTCGCTGGTCCTGTTCGCCCTGTTCCTCGCCTATTCGCTCTCCGGGTACGTGATGTGGGCGATGGGGCGCCGGCCCCGGACCGTGCTGCCGGAGGAATAGCAAGTCCCCGGCGCGCCCGGTTCCGCATTGCGGGACAAGGTGGAATTGCTGCTTCCATGCCGCCGCCTAAACCGGTAGATTCGGCCTCAGGAGGAGCCACCCATGAACCTGACCCCGATCGCCGCCGCGGCCGCCGCCGCACTCGTTCTCACCGCCTGCGAGACCACGCCGCCCGAGCCGCTGCGCGCCAACGCCGGCATCGAGCCCACCAAGGGCAGCAAGACCTTCGGCGAGGCGACCTTCGAGCAGATGGGCGACAAGGTCAAGGTCGTCATCTTCGTCCAGGGCCTGAAGCCGGGCCAGGAGCACGGCCTGCACATCCACGAGGGCGCCGCCTGCGGCCCCGACGGCATGGCGGCCGGCGGCCACTTCAACCCGCACGGCAAGGCGCACGGCCGCCATACCGACGCCAACCGCCACGCCGGCGACCTGCCGTCGCTGAGGGCGGGCAAGGACGGCCGCGCCAAGATCGACGTCGAGCTGGACGGGCTCAGCGTCGGTTCCGGCGCCGGCAACGTCATCGGGCGGACGGTCATCGTCCATGCCGACCCGGACGACTTCAAGACCCAGCCCACCGGGAATTCCGGCGCCCGCATCGCCTGCGGCGTGATCAAGGCCGGCTGACCATCGCCGCGCAGCCGAACAGGGCCCGCTTCGACGCGGGCCAGGAAGCACAGTTCCTCGAGGCCATCGAGCGCTGGGTGGAGCGCGAGGTGCGGCCGCGCGTGAAGGCGTACGACCACGCCGACCGCTACCCGCACGAGCTGGTGGAGCAGATGAAGGAAATGGGCCTCTTTGGCGCCACGGTGTCGCCGGAGTACGGCGGCCTGGGGATGCCGGCGACGCTCTACGCGCGCATCGTCATGCACATCTCCTCGGTGTGGATGGCGCTCACCGGGATCTTCAATTCGCACCTGATGCTGGCGCTGGCAGTGGAGAAGTTCGGCACCGAGGCGCAGAAGAGGGCATGGCTGCCGCGCCTCGCCAGCGGCGAAGTGCGCGGCGGCCTCGCGCTCACCGAGCCCGACGCCGGCACCGACCTGCAGGGCATCCGCATGACGGCGCGGCGCGAGGGCGACAGCTACGTCATCAACGGCACCAAGACCTGGATCTCCAACAGCATCGAGGGCTCCTGCGTCGCGCTGCTGGTGAAGACCGATCCCGACGCGCAGCCGCGGCACAAGGGCATGAGCCTGTTCATCGCGCCCAAGGGCCCCGGCTTCACGGTCGGCAGGAAGCTCGAGAAGCTGGGCTACAAGTGCATCGACTCGGGCGAGATCGTGTTCAACGACTACCGCCTGTCCGCGGATCACCTGATCGGCGGCGTGGAAGGGCAGGGCTTCCGCCAGGTGACCGGCGGCCTGGAGCTGGGCCGCATCAACGTCGCCGCGCGCGGCGTCGGGATCGCCGAAGGGGCGCTCAAGCTCGCCTCCGACTACGCGCAGATCCGCAAGACCTTCGGCAAGCCCATCGCCGAGCACCAGGCGATCCAGCTGAAGCTGGGCGAGATGGCCACCCGGGCGCGGGCCGCGAGGCTGCTGACGCTGGACGCGGCGGCCTCCTTCGACCGCGGCGAGCGCTGCGACATGGAGGCGGGCATGGCGAAGTACTTCGCCTCCGAGG
>CAZMDA010000135.1:0-2218 GCA_964564865.1 uncultured Bordetella sp.
AGGCGCACCCGGACATCTTCAACATCCTGCTGCAGGTGATGGACCACGGCACGCTCACCGACAACAACGGCCGCAAGGCGGACTTCCGCAACGTGGTGATCGTCATGACCACCAACGCGGGCGCCGAGTCGCTGGCGAAGAACGCGATGGGCTTCACCCGCTCGGTGCAGGCGGGCGACGAGATGGAAGCCATCAAGCGCATGTTCACGCCGGAGTTCCGCAACCGGCTGGACGCGGTGATCTCCTTCGGCGCCCTGGACCACGGCATCATCCTGCGCGTGGTGGACAAGTTCCTGATGCAGCTCGAGGAGCAGCTCGCCGAGAAGAAGGTCGAGGTTGCGTTCACCGCCCGGCTCAAGGAGCACCTGGCGCAGAAGGGCTTCGATCCCCAGATGGGCGCGCGCCCGATGGCGCGCCTGATCCAGGACACCATCCGCCGCGCCCTGGCCGACGAGCTCCTGTTCGGCCGGTTGCTGCACGGCGGCAAGGTCACCATCGACGCCGACGAGTCCGGCAAGATCGTGCTGGAGTTCCCGGCGCCGGCGCCGGCCGCGCCGCCGGCGGCCGCGCAGCCGGTCGCCTGACCGGCTGCGCGCTTATTAGCATATAAGCGGCGCTTCGCTTGACAGCCCGCGCTCGCTGCGCGGACACTTCCCTGCATTGATACGAGGGAGGGAAGCCCCAATGAGAGCCGTTGTCGTGTTCGCCGCGCTGGCGTTCGTCGCCGCGCCCGCCGCCGCGCAGAACGAGCAGGGCCGCAACCTGGCGTCCGCCTGCGCCATCTGCCACGGCACCGATGGCCGCGTCATCCCCGACAAGAGCCCCCTCATCCCGCTCGCCGGGCTGCCGCGCGACCACATCGCGACGCAGATGCGCGCGTTCCGCGACGGCAAGCGCCCGGCGACCGTGATGCACCAGATCGCCAAGGGCTATACCGACCCCCAGATCGACGCCCTCGCCGCCTGGTACGCGGCGCAGAAGCGCTAGCCAGGAGCCGACATGAAACGCAGAGACTTCATCAAGCTGGCCGGCGCCGGCGCCGCCATCGGCACCCTCTCCGGCCTGGCCGGGTGCGCCAGCACGGTTCCCGCGAAAGCCCGCGTCGTGGTGATTGGCGGCGGCTTCGGCGGCGCCACGGTCGCCAAGTACATCCGCCTCTGGGCGCCGACGATCGACGTCGTGCTGGTCGAGCGCGAGAGCGCCTTCGTCTCCTGCCCGATCTCCAACCTCGTGCTGGCGGGCTACAGCGGCATGCAGGACATCACCACCGGCTACGACGGCCTGCGCCGGCACGGCGTGCAGGTGGTGCGGGACGAGGCTGTGGCGATCGACGCGGCGAAGAAGACCGTGCGCCTGGCGCGCGGCGGCGACATCGCCTACGAACGCCTGGTCGTCTCCCCCGGCATCGACTTCAACTTCGGCGAGATCCAGGGCTACGAGGCGGCGATGCAGTCCGGCCGCGTGCTGCACGCCTGGAAGGCCGGCGCGCAGACCGTGGAGCTGCGCCGGCAACTGGAGGGAATGCGCGACGGCGGCGTCGCGATCCTGTCCATCCCGACCGCGCCCTACCGCTGCCCCCCGGGACCGTACGAGCGCGCCAGCATGATCGCGGCCTACCTGAAGCAGCACAAGCCGCGCTCCAAGCTGCTGGTGCTGGACGCGAACCCGGACGTCACCTCCAAGGGCGGCCTGTTCAAGGCGGCCTGGAAGGACCTCTACCCGGGCGTGCTGGAGTACCGCGGCAACGCCAAGGCGATCGGCATCGACGCGCAGTCGATGACGGTGAAGCTGGAGGTGGAGGACGTGAGGGGCGACGTGCTCAACGTGGTGCCGCCGCACCGCGCCGGCGACATCGCGCTGCAGGCGGGCCTGATCACCCACAACAACCGCTGGTGCGACGTCGACTGGCGCAGCATGGAATCGAAGAAGGTGCCCGGCATCCACGTCCTGGGCGACGCCACGCTGTCGGCGCCCGGCATGCCGAAGTCCGGCAGCATGGCCAACAACCACGCCAAGATCGCCGCCGCCGCGATCGTGGGCGCCCTCACCGGCCGCGGCGCCGGCTCGGACCCGAAGATCATCAACACCTGCTACAGCTTCGTGTCGCAGAAGGAGGCGATCCGCGTCTCGTCGGTGCACGACTGGGACCCCGGGCAGGGCACGCTGGTGCCGGTGAAGGGCTCGGGCGGCGTGTCCGCCGCGCGCAGCGAGGCCGAGG
>CAZMDA010000136.1:0-2211 GCA_964564865.1 uncultured Bordetella sp.
CCAGCGGCCCCACCGTCAGGTTGGGCACGTAGTGGTTGTCCATGACGTCGAAGTGGATCAGGTCGGCGCCCGCCGCGGCCACCGCGCGCACTTCGTCTCCCAGGCGCGCGAAGTCCGCGGACAGGAGCGAGGGGGCGATGCGGTACGTGGGGTCGGTCCTTGCCATGGCGCCGCGATTCTAGCGCGGCGCACTACAATGCGCCCATGGCCCAGGACAAGCGCTACGAGGTCGCCGTGAACGCGGCGGTGAAGTACCTGCCCGAGCAGTCGGACGAGGACGGCGACCGCTACGTGTTCGCCTACACCATCACCATCCGCAATGCCGGGACCGTGGCCGCCCAGCTGATCAGCCGGCACTGGATCATCACCGACGCGCGCGGCGTGGTGCAGGAGGTGAAGGGCCTCGGCGTGGTCGGCGCGCAGCCGCTGCTGCGGCCGGGGGAGTCCCACCAGTACACCAGCGGCACCGCCATCGCCACCCCGGTGGGAACGATGCGCGGCAGCTACCAGATGGCGGCGGAGGACGGCACCCGCTTCGAGGCGCCGATCCCCGAGTTCACCCTTTCGGTGCCGCGGGTGCTCCACTGAGCCGGTAGACCACCGTGGGCAGGCTGCGCCCGCGCACCGCCAGCTCGTCGACGCGTTCGAAGGCGAATCCCGCCCCCGCGGCGCGCACCGTGCTCTCCGAAGCGAGGAGGTAGGTGCCGTACTTCTTGTTGAGCTGCTCGAGGCGCGCGGCGATGTTCACCTCGTCGCCGTGGACGGTGTAGAGGAGGCGGTCCCTGGAGCCGACCGCGCCGGTGACGATCCGGCCGGTATTGATGCCACAGCGCGTGCGCATGCGCACGCCGTCGGCGCCGAAGCCGCGATCCTGCGTCGCCTCCAGGATCGCCAGCGCGGTGCGCACGGCATTGGCGGCGTGGTCCGGGTCGGGCCTGACCGTGTTGAAGGCGATCAGCATGGCATCGCCCTGGAACTGGGTGATGACGCCGCCGTGGCGATCCACTGCCGCGGACATCGCCTCGAAGTACGCATTCAGCAGCGCCACCAGGCGCTCGGGCGGCACTTTCTCGGAAATGGTCGAGAAGCCCTCGATGTCGGTGAACAGGATGCTCGCTTCCCGCACCTCGCCGTCCCCCGGGTTGAGCCCGGCGTCCGAGCTGCTGATGCGGTCGGCCACCTCCGGGGCGACGAAGCGCGACAGGTCCTTGGCGAGGACGCTGTCGAGCACCGCGCGGAACAGGATGCGGCGCGAGCGCGCCAGCGCCAGGGCGAGGATCGCGGTCACCATGAGGATCGCGATCACCTTGTCGATCTCGGCCCCCACCAGCACCGAGTTCGAGGTCATGTAGCGCACGTAGTCGCGCGTCACCACCATGTCAGCCGACAGCGCCGCGTAGGCGAGCAGGCCGAGCCAGCCCGCGGCGGCGGCGAGCCCCGCCGCGATCACGTACAGCGGCTCGAAGCGCAGGGCGCGCAGGGCGATGAAGATGAACACGTACAGCAGCGTCGGCACCTTGAGGTAGAACGGGGCCGGCTGCTCGTACTGCAGGTGGAAGCTCCAGATGAGCGCCATCAGGAGCGCCATGTCGATGCACACGCCGACCACGAGCAGTGCCGGATGGAGCCAGCGGCGGTAGGCGAAGGCGAGGCGCAGCAGGGTGAAGGCGAAGAAGGCCCCGAGCACCCAGGGCACGGGCTGGAACTGCGTCCCGGCCGAAGTCTTGGGCGACACGGTGTAGAGGACCAGGAAGAAGGCGACCAGGGCGAACTGCACCCAGCCGATGAGGAGTTCGCTCCTCGCCTGCTGCTCGACGATCAGCCAGCGCACGCGCTCCGGCGGCGAGCCCTTCGGGCCCTCGCCCAGCACGAAATCGACGAGCTTCCCCATCATGGTGGCTTGGTCGCGCCCGCCGGCCGGAACTGACGCCGGCGCCGGCGGCGGCCCGATGTAACCGATCGGTTACATCGGAGGCCGCTAGCGCGTCTCCGCCGCCATGCGGCGCAGCTGCGCGGTGGTCTTGGCGAGGCGATCGGCCAGGATCCGGATCAGGGCGATGGCCGCGTCCGGGTTGCCGCGGATGACGTTGACGAAGACGTCGCGCGAGATGCGCAGCACCTCGAGCCTGGTCTTCGCCGTGGCGGTGGCGGTGCGGGCGACGTCGCCGAAGATGCCGATCTCGCCGATGACGTCGTTGCGCGCCAGCGTGT
>CAZMDA010000137.1:0-2158 GCA_964564865.1 uncultured Bordetella sp.
GGCGCGGCCCGCCTGTACGCGCGACTGCTGGCGCGTGCGGTGGCGACGGCGCGCGCGGCGCGCTGCGGGGCGGTGGAGCTGCACTGCGCGCCGCATTCCGGCCATCCGCTGTTCCGCGCGCTGGCGCGGCGGCACGGCATGCGCCTGAGGACGCAGGCCGGCGGCGACCTCGGCGCGCGGATGCACGCCGCGCTCGCGGGCGCGCTGGAGGGTGCGCATGCGCGCGCGGATGCGGCGGTGCTGATCGGGTCGGACTGCCCGGCGCTGCGCCCGGCGGACATCCGCGCCGCGTTTGCCGCGCTGCGCGCCGGTGCCGACGTCGTCCTCGCGCCGGCCGAGGACGGCGGCTACCCGCTCATCGGGCTCCGGCGGGCGTCGCCGGCGCTGTTCGAAGGAATGCCCTGGGGAGGGCCTGCGGTACTGCGCGAGACGCGTGCACGCGCATCGAGGCTCGGCTGGTCGGTGGCGCTGCTGCGCACGCTTTGGGACGTGGACCGGCCGCAGGACGTGGCGCGGCTGCGGCGAGCGAAACTGCGGATTCGCTCCTCGAACCTGACGTTTACCTGACGGCGCTCAGACTGCGCCCGATTTCCGCAGCAGCTCGGCGATCCGCTCCGCGATCACCCGGTAGCCGCGCGCGTTCGGGTGCACCGTGTCCGCCTTCAGGCTGCTGTCCTTGAGCACCTTGCCCAGGACGTCGCCCTCGTAGGGGATGCCGAAGGACTGCGCGATCTCCTCGTAGAACTCCGGCGGCGACACCGTGATGCCGGGCTCCGGGGTGCCGATCAGGAGCACGTCCACGCCCCTGTCCTTCGCCAGGCCGATCATGGCGCGCACGTTCGCCGCCGCCGCGGACTTCGGGCGCCGCTGCAGGAAGTCGTTGCCGCCGTGGCACAGCAGCAGCAGCCGCGGCTGGTGTTCCTCGAGCGCCGCGGGCAGGCGTGCCAGGCCCGCGGCGGAAACCTCGCCGGGGACGCCGGCGCGCACCACGGTGCGGCTGATCAGCGCGGCCAGCTGCGCCGGGTAGCTCTCGGCTTCGCTCGCGCCGGTGCCGTAGGTGAGGCTGTCGCCGAACGCGAGCAGCACCGCGTCCGCGGGCAGCCGGGCCAGCTTCGGCTCGTCGCCGCAGCCGGCAAGGGGCAGGAGCAGCGCGGCGCACGCACCGCCCGCGAACGCACCGCAAAAGTGCCGTCGATCCATGGTCAGCGCGCCTGTTTTCCCCTGCTATCTTGCTTCGGCATCATGCTACACTTTCCGCCGCTCCGCGCTTCTGGCGGACGCGTCCTTGAGGGGGAGAACGTGATCAAGAACGAGAAGGATTTCTGGGCCGGGCTGATGTTCATGGGCTTCGGCCTGGCGGCGGTCATCATCGCCAGCTTGAATTACCAGATGGGCACCGCAGTCCGGATGGGCCCGGCGTACTTCCCGACCGTGCTGGGCGGGCTGCTGGCGATCCTCGGCTTCATCGTGTTCCTGCGCGCCTTCCTCTCGAAGCTGCCGCCCGAGACGATGAAGGCCAACATGTCGTTCGGGATCCTGGACTTCGTCGTCGCCATCGCGGTGTTCGCCGCGCTGGGCTACGGCAGCAAGCTGATCTTCAAGAACGGCGACTACGGCATGCTCGCCGCCTCGGTGCTCCTCGCGGTGCTGTCGTTCCTGTTCCGGCCCAAGACCAAGCCGCTGATCCTGATCCTCGCCTGCGGCATGGTGTTCGCCTACCTTCTCAAGCCGCTCGGGCTGGTGCTGGCGACCATCCTGCTGGTGTTCGTCGCCGCGCTGGGCGGGCACGAGTACCGCTTCAAGGAGGTCGCGATCCTGGCGGTGCTGCTGTCCATCTTCTCGGTCGCGGTGTTCGTGTACGGCCTCACGCTGCCGTTCCCGATCTGGCCGAACGCCTTCTACTAGCCGGGGACCGCCACGATGGAAATCTTCTCCAACCTCGCCCTCGGCTTCGGCGTCGCGCTGTCGCCGTTCAACATCATGATGTGCCTGCTGGGGGTGATCCTCGGCACGCTGATCGGCGTCCTGCCCGGCGTCGGCCCGGTGGCGACCATCGCCATGCTGCTGCCGATCACCTTCAACCTCGATCCGATCGGCGCCCTGATCATGCTCGCCGGCATCTACTACGGCGCGCAGTACGGCGGCTCCACCACCGCGA
>CAZMDA010000138.1:0-2145 GCA_964564865.1 uncultured Bordetella sp.
ATGCCGATGGAGCCGGTGAGCATGGAGGCCTCGTCCGACAGGATGTCGCCGAACAGGTTGCCGGTGACGATGACATCGAATTGTTTCGGATTCTTTACCAGCTGCATGGCGCAGTTGTCGACGTACATGTGCGACAGCTCGATGTCGGGCCAGTCCTTCGCCTCCGCGGTGACGACCTCGCGCCACAGCTGCGAGGTCTCCAGCACGTTGGCCTTGTCCACCGAGCAGACCCTCCGTCCGCGCTTGCGGGCGGCCTCGAACGCCACCTTCGCGATGCGCCGGATCTCGGCCTCGTTGTAGTGCATGGTGTCGAAGCCCTCGCGCCCGCCGGCGCCGGCGTCGCGCATGCCGCGCGGCTGGCCGAAGTAGATGTCGCCGGTGAGCTCGCGCACGATGAGGATGTCCAGGCCCGCCACCACCTCGGGACGCAGCGATGAGGCGCCGGCCAGCTCGGCGTAGACCTGCGCCGGGCGGAAGTTGGCGAACAGGCCCAGCGCCTTCCTCAGGCCGAGGATCGCCTGCTCCGGGCGCTTGGCCCGCGGCAGGGTGTCGTAGCGCGCGTCGCCGACGGCGCCGAAGAGGATGGCGTCAGCCTCTTTCGCCAGCGCCAGCGTGCGCTCCGGCAGCGGGTCGCCCGAGGCCTCGTAGCCCGCGCCGCCGACCGGCGCTTCCGCCATCTCCAGCGGCAGGCCGAGCTTCCTCAGCACGGCGAGGGCCTGGGCAACGATCTCCTTGCCGATGCCGTCGCCCGGCAGAACCGCGATCTTCATGGCAACTCCTAGCGGAACAGCCAGGGGAACTGCTCGCGCCGCCGCGCCTCGAAGGCGCGGATCCGGTCGGCGTGGCGCAGCGTGGCGCCGATCTCGTCCAGGCCGTTGAGCAGCGAATGCCGGCGCGACGGATCGACCTCGAACCGGTGCCGCTTCGCGCCGTCGGTGGTGGACACCGTCTGCTGCTCCAGGTCCACGACCAGGCGGAACCCGGGCAGCGCGCAGTCGTAGAACAGGCCGTCCACCTCGGTCTCCGACAGCACGACGGGCAGCAGGCCGTTCTTGAAGCAGTTCTCGTAGAAGATGTCGGCGAAGGATGGCGCGATCACGCACTTGAAGCCGTACTGCTGCAGCGCCCAGGGCGCGTGCTCGCGCGAGCTGCCGCAGCCGAAGTTCTTGCGCGCGAGCAGGATCTCGGCCCCCTTGTAGCGGGGCTGGTTGAGCACGAAGTCCGGGTTGAGCGGGCGCTTCGCGCTGTCCATTCCCGGGCGGCCGGCGTCCAGGTAGCGCCAGGCGTCGAACAGGTTCTCGCCGTAGCCGGTGCGCAGGATCGAGGTCAGGAACTGCTTCGGGATGATGGCGTCGGTGTCGACGTTGGCGCGGTCGAGCGGCGCCACCAGGCCGTTGAGGACGGTGAATTTTTCCATGGTCAGCGCCACCCCCTGACATCCACGAAATGGCCCGCGATCGCCGCCGCCGCCGCCATGGCGGGGCTGACGAGGTGGGTGCGGCCGCCGGTGCCCTGCCGGCCCTCGAAGTTGCGGTTCGAGGTCGAGGCGCAGCGCTCGCCCGGCTCCAGGCGGTCGGCATTCATCGCCAGGCACATGGAGCAACCCGGCTCCCGCCACTCGAAGCCCGAGTCGCGGAACACCTTGTCCAGCCCTTCCTTCTCGGCCTGCGCCTTCACCAGGCCCGAGCCCGGCACCACCATCGCGACCTTGATGTTCGCCGCGACCTTGCGGCCCTTCGCCACCGCGGCGGCCGCACGCAGGTCCTCGATGCGCGAATTGGTGCAGGAGCCGATGAACACCTTGTCCAGGCGGATGTCCTGGATCGGCGTGCGCGGCTTCAGGCCCATGTAGGCGAGCGCGCGCTCCATGCCCTCGCGCCGGACCGGGTCCTTCTCCTTGTCCGGGTCGGGGACCGAGGCCTCGACCGGGACCACCATCTCGGGCGAGGTGCCCCAGGTCACCTGCGGCGCGATGTCCTGCGCCTCGAGCCGCACCTCGCGGTCGAATTTCGCGTCCGGGTCGCTGTGGAGCATCTTCCAGGTGATCACCGCCTGGTCCCACTCCGGCCCGGAGGGCGAGAACGGCCGCCCCTTCAGGTACTGGATGGTGGCGTCGTCCACCGCGACCATGCCGGCGCGCGCGCC
>CAZMDA010000139.1:0-2133 GCA_964564865.1 uncultured Bordetella sp.
TCTGGTCGTAGACCTTGCGCAGCGCCGGCGCCATCTTGTTGCACAGCGTGCCGGCGACGATCATGACGTCGGCCTGGCGCGGGCTGGGGCGGAACACGATGCCGAAGCGGTCCAGGTCGTAGCGCGCCGCGCCGGCGTGCATCATCTCCACCGCGCAGCAGGCGAGGCCGAAGGTCATCGGCCACATCGACCCGGTGCGGGTCCAGTTGATGAGCTTGTCCAGCTGCGTCGTGGCGAAGCCCTGCTGGAGGACGCCCTCAATGCCCACGGCCGGCCCTTTCGGTCATTCCCATTCCAGCGCGCCCTTCTTCCACTCGTAGATGAAACCGACCACGAGGATCGCGAGGAACAGCATCATCGACAGGAATCCCGCGAGCCCGATCTCGCCCAGCGCCACCGCCCAGGGGAACAGGAACGCGATCTCGAGGTCGAACAGGATGAACAGGATCGCGACCAGGTAGTAGCGCACGTCGAACTTCATGCGCGCGTCCTCGAAGGCCTCGAAGCCGCATTCGTAGGGGGACAGCTTCTCCGCGTCGGGCCGGTGCGGCCCCAGCAGCGCGCCCAGCACGACCGGCGCGACGCCGACGGCGAGGGCGACGAGGATGAACAGCAGGATCGGGAGGTATTCGGCCAGCATCCGGGTCAGGTTGCGCTTGTCCTTGCTTCCAATTCCGCTCCCGCAAATATGTTGGTGCCCACGAGCAGACTCGAACTGCTACGGCTGTTTAGGCCACCAGCCCCTCAAGCTGGCGTGTCTACCAATTTCACCACGTGGGCAGGCTGCTCATCCGTTCCCGCACTGACGGCTGGCGAGGGCGGGCAGATTATCCCTCAATTCGGCACTTCCTTGCCCTTCGCGGCGCCGTCTTTCGCGGACTCGGGCGCCTTCGCCGCGCCGGGCGCCGCGGGCACGTCGGCCGCCGGCTTCGCGCCGTCCGCGGCCGGCGCCGCAGCGGGCTTGGCAGAGGTCCCCGCGGGAGCGGACTTGGCGGCATCCAGCACGCCGCCGCCGGCGCGCGGCTTGTTGGTCGCGAGATAGGCAAGGCCCAGGCTGGTGAGGAAGAACACCGTCGCCAGGATCGCGGTCATCCGCGACAGGAAGTTCGCCGAGCCGGTGGCGCCGAACAGGCTCCCCGAGGAGCCGCTGCCGAAGCCCGAGCCCATGTCCGCGCCCTTGCCGTGCTGGAGCAGCACCAGGCCGATGATCGCCAGCGCGATCAGCACGTGCACCACTATTGCGATGTTGGTCCAGAGTTCCATGCCTTCATCCCTTTCGCTGCGCCGCCGCCAGGATGGCGAGGAAATCCGCCGCCACCAGCGCCGCGCCGCCAATCAATCCGCCATCCACATCCCGCTGCGAGAACAGCGCCTGGGCATTGCCCGGCTTGACGCTGCCGCCATAGAGGATGCGCGTCTCCGGCAGCACCCGCTGCCGCAGGAACGCATGCACCGCCTGCGCCTGCTCCGGGCTGGCCGTCCGCCCGGTGCCGATCGCCCAGACCGGCTCGTAGGCCACCACCGCCGTCGCGAAGGCTGCCCTGCCCGACTTCTCCAGCACGGCGTCGAGCTGCCGCGCCACCGTTTCCTCCGTGCGCCCCGCGTCGCGCTCCGCGAGCGTTTCGCCGACGCACAGCACCGGGGTCATGCCGGCCGCGAGCACCGCGGCGAACTTGGCCGCCACCTGCGCGTCGCCCTCGCCGTAGAGCTGGCGCCGCTCGGAATGCCCCACCAGCACGTAGCGGCAGCCGAAATCCGCCAGCATCGCCGCCGAAACCTCGCCGGTGAAGGCGCCCTGCGCGTGTTCGCTGGCGTTCTGCGCGCCCAGCGCGACCTTCGTTCCCTGCAGCAGCGCGGCGGCTTGCGCAAGGTACGGATAGGGCACGCACACCGCGCATTCCGCACCGGCCACTGTGGCCGCGCCTGCCGCGACCGCCTCCAGCAACGCCGGATTGGCGGCCTTGCTGCCGTGCATCTTCCAGTTGCCGGCAACGAGCCGCTTGCGCATCGGGGCGGGTTCCACGCTGCAAATCGCCAAAACGGGGGATTTTACCCGTTTTTGCTCTGCAGCACGCCGGTCAGAGGTAGCCCAGCTGCCGCGGGAGGAACAGCACGATCTCCGGCACGAAGGTC
>CAZMDA010000140.1:0-1805 GCA_964564865.1 uncultured Bordetella sp.
CGGCGGTGAACCCGCTCATCAAGATCATCAACATCGTCGCGCTGCTCGTGGTGCCGCTGATGGTCTGACCGGGGTTGGCCGGTCCTGCGGCACCCCGACGGGGCGGCGAGAGCCGCCCCGTTGCGTTCCGGGGGGGCGGTTGGCGTATATTTTCGCCTTCGCTCGTGTCCTTCGGGGAGGGGGTGGCCAATGAAGCGATTCGCCTCAGTCTGCATCACTGCCTTGTTCGTCGGTCTCGCGCCCGGAGCCAGGTCGCAGGACGTCGTCGACAAGCCCCAGGTCAAGCCCGGCGATCGCTGGGTCTACAACCGGATCGACAACTGGAAGCGGGCGGTGGAGTTCGCCTTCGAGCATACCGTGACGGGCGTCGCGGACGGGGTGATCCGGGTGACCGCAACGCGCAGGGACAACGGCAACTCATGGCAGAACGTCTACAGCGACCAGTGGAATCTGCGCGATGACGGGGGCCGGACGATGACGCCTGAGTGGGACTGGCTCAAGTTCCCGTTGCAGCCGGGCAAGAAGTACAAGATGGAGTTCGTCCTGCATGCCCAGCGTTCCGGGGTGCGTGCGAAGCACGAGCGCGAGGCCGAGGTGACGGGTTGGGAGGAGGTCACGGTGCCGGCGGGTAAGTTCCGCGCGCTGAAGATCGTGACCACCGGGACCTATACGCGCCAGGACGTAGTCGGCAGCGGCCGCATCAAGGAAACGCTCTGGTACGCGCCCGAGGTCCGCCGCTGGGTGCGAACCGAGTACGAGGACACCGATCTGCGCGGCAATCCCTACAGCCGGACCGGCCTTGAACTGATCGAGTTCAAGCTGCAGTGAACCTGTGCGGCCTGCGCGTGCTCAACGGGCACCTGGCGCAGGGATGAGTGCATGAGCGGGCGCCGGCAGGATCCACTGGCGCTCGCCGTTCTCGGCGCCGCAGTGCTGTTGATCGCGGCGATCGCGCTGTTCCTCGCATTCTCGATCCGGTCGCAGCCCGAGGGGCCCGCGACCGCGTCGTTCGCCCAGCAAGTCCGCGACGCGGCACGCAAGCTCGCGGGCGAGGTGCGCAGGGAGTTCGAAGCGCCTTCGGTGGCGAAGCCGGCGCCGAAGACCCAGCCGCAGCCACCGCCACAGGCCAGGCCCGCGCCGCAACCGCAGACGAAGACGCAGCCCGCGCCCCAGGCGAAGGCCGTCGAGCCGCAGCGCGGCCGCATGGTGCTGCAGCCGGGCCGCAGCTGGCGCTACGGCGTCCGCGTGGAGCCCGAGGTGTGGAAGGACATCACGCTCACCTACCGCACGGTGCAGGAAGGCGATGCGCTCGGCGTGCGGACCGATTTCCGCCACGCCGGCGGGCAGTCCGCGTTCAACCTCGGCGTGTTCGCGCCCGGCCATCCGTCGCACGCCAGCACGCGCTTCCCCGGCTTCTTCATGTACGCCGCCTACCTCGAGCTGCCGCTGCAGGTGGGACAGAAGGTCGCCTTCGGCTGGCACTGGCAGGGCAAGAGCCCGGGCAGCCAGAAGCGCTTCCAGGGCATGGTGACGGCCATGGAGGATGTCCAGCTGGCCGGCGGCACGCTGCCGGCCGCGCGCATCGAGGGCACGCTCACCTACCATGAGGACGGGCAGTTCCGCGGCGGGGCTCGCGAGACGGTCTGGTTCGCGCCCAGGGTGGGGCAGGTGGTCCGGATCCTGCGCGAGGGGCGCGTGCCCGACGAGAACCTGAACCGCATCTCCGCCGAGCTGCTCGAATACCGCTAGCTGTGATGGCCCAATAGGTTGTTTCTGCTCATTCGGACTGAGTTTGAGAGACTGGA
>CAZMDA010000141.1:0-1800 GCA_964564865.1 uncultured Bordetella sp.
TCGTCCTCCGCCTGCTTGCGGCGCAGGAACTGGCCCACCTGGCGCCCGATCGCGGACATCGCGCCCAGCGTGCGCGGATCGCCCCGGCGCACCTCGCGGCCCACGAAGGCGAGCACGCCGACGGCGCGGTTCTCGTCCGTGACCGCGAAGCAGCACGCGCCGCGCAAGCCGGTGCGCTCGGGCAGCGCCGTCTGCAGCAGGCGGGGGTCCTGCCGCAGGTCCGGGACGAACTGCGGCGCGCCGGTCTCCAGCACGCTGCCGATGATCCCTGCGCCCGGCGAGTAGCGCGTGCCGCGGGACTGGGCCAGGAAACGCTCGACCTCCGGGTCCGGGATCGACCAGTCGGCGCCGAAGACCGCGCCGCCGGTGGCCTCGTCCAGCCGCCAGAAGCGGCCATAGGTCCAGCCCTGGGCCTGCCCGACGGCCTGCAGCACGGCGCGCACGCCGCTGGCCGCGTCCGGCGCCGCCGCGAGCCGCCGCGTCACCTCGTGCTCGAGCGCGAGCAGCTGCTCCTCGCGCTTGCGCGCGGAGATGTCGCTGCCGATGCCGCGGTAGCCGGCGAAGCCGCCCGCGTCATCGAACATCGGCTCGCCGCTGATGGACAGGTGATAGACGTTGCCATCGCCGCCCAGCCACGCGAATTCGAAGTCCCTGAACACCCGCCGCGCCTCCAGGTCGGCGCGGTGCGCCGCCCAGCCGGCGGCGTCGGGCTCCACCGAGGGCAGTTCCCAGCGCCGCTTGCCGAAGATCGATGCGCCGCCGGCCTCGTCCAGCGCGCGCGCGACGCCGCCCTCGCGCAGCGTGATGCGGTGTTCCCGGTCCGACTCCCAGTAGAAGTCCGAGGACAGCGCCACCAGGCTGCGGAAGCGCGCCTCGCTCGCGCGCACCGCGTCCTCGGCCTCCTTGCGCCTGAGGAACTGGCCCACCTGCCGACCGATCGCGCCCATCGCCGAGAGCAGGCGCGGGTCGTTCTCGCGCGCGACGCGGCCGACGAAGGCGAACACGCCGACGGTGCGGCCCTCGGCGCTGACCGCGAAGTTGCACGCGCCGCGCAGGCCGGCGCGCTCGGCGAGCGCCTGCTGCTGCAGGCGGCCGTCCTTGCTCAGGTCCTTCACCAGCACCGGCTCGCCGGTGCGCAGCACCTCGCCCACCAGGGCGACACCCGGCGCGAAGCTGAGCCCGCGGGTCTGGTCCAGGTAGCGCTCGATCTCCGGATCCGAGATGGACCAGGCCCCGCCGAAGCGCAGCACGCCCGCGGCCTCGTCCAGCTTCCAGTAGCGGCCGTAGTCCCAGCCCTGCGCCTCGCAGATCGCGCGCATCACCTCGCTCAGGCCCTCGGCCGCGCTGGGCGCCAGCGCCAGCCGGCGGGTGACCTCGTGCTCCAGCGCGAGCAACCGCGCCTCGAGCTTGCGCGCGGTGATGTCGGTGCCCACTCCGCGGTAGCCCTTGAACGCGCCCGCGGCGTCGAGCATCGGCTCGCCGCTCACGGTGAAGTGCCGCTCGTTGCCTTCGCTGTCCAGGCGCGAGAACTCGAAGCCGCGGAACGGCCGGTGCGCGTCCATCGTCTGTTCCAGCACGCGCCAGCCGGCCGCGTCCGGGCTCAGGCTGGGCACTTCCCAGCGCTTCTTCCCCAGCGCGACGGCGTCGGCCACCATCGGCGCCGGCGCGCTGCCCGCGCCCCAGGCGCGGTGCACGAACCGGTGCTCCGCATCCGTCTCCCAGTAGAAGTCGGAGGACAGGTTGGCCAGGCTGCGGAAGCGCTCCTCGCTGTCGGCGAGCGCCACCTGCATCTGGTACTCC
>CAZMDA010000142.1:0-1797 GCA_964564865.1 uncultured Bordetella sp.
GAATTGCTTGGGCTTAATCCCAATCTGAGGAAGGACGGTGTACTCCTGCATGGGCTGCGGCGATAGAGTTCCATCAAAGTCATAAATAATCGCGATCGTATCGTGACGAAATATCTTGTTTGCCATTCTTACCTCGCGAAAAGTGGACTGAGATGTTCAAGATGCTTCGCCTAGCCTAGTTCATAGAGTAGACGTTGATATGGCTTAATGCCGTCAAGAGGGCGAGTTCTGTCCTCTGCCTGTGCAGCGAATGTGGTTGACGTAACGCCGCTTGGTCAGCGCAGCGGGGCCTGATGACGACGGTCGATCAAGCTGATATGCGCGCGTTGGGTAGCGCAAGACTGTTGTGCGTCACGGAGCTGCCTCGCCCTAGGATCTGAGGTGCCGGCCAACCAGAGGCGGCCGGATCAATAACGTTCCCCGAGGGTTCTCCAGCCGTGGCCGCGCTGCGCTGGCCAGGCGGTGTTGAAGGTTGGTTTGCGCTAGTGGTTTCCTTGGTCGAGGAGGTCGCGGCCGCTCAGGCCACGGGCTTCACCTGCCGCGCGATCGCCCACACGAAGCCGCAGAGCTCGCGCGCGATGGCGACGATCACCTTGTTCCTGGGCAGCCGACGGGCACTGAGCTTCCTGAAGCGCGCGCACAGGCGCAGTTGCGCAGCCCAAGCGGTGTCGGTGACGCCCTTTGCCAGGCCGGTTTGGCGGCGCGCGATCACCCAGGACACCCGTGCCGGATGGGCGTAGGCCTGCGCCGCTTCCACCATCGCGCGCCGCGCCGAGGAGTTCCCCGCCTTGGTGATCGCGCCCTGGCGCCGGCGCTCACCCGAGGAGTTCTCGCTGGGGATCAACCCCAGGTAGGCCATCAGCTTCCTGGGGGACTCGAAGCGCTGGAAGTCTCCCAGCTCGGCGACGATCCGCACTGAGTGGATCTCCGACACCCCGCGCAGCGCCTGCAGCGCCTGGGCCACCGGGCGCCAGCGCCAGTGCTCCAGCTGCCCAAGGATCGCCTGCTCCAGCCGTTCAAGCCGCCCCTGGGCCTCCTGCACCGCCTGTACATACTCTTCGAAGGCGATCTGCTGGGCGGGGTTGGGCAGCTTCAGGCCCGAGATCCACCGCCGGTGCGCCGCGGTCCAGTTCGACCGGCCCACGTAGCGGATCTCGTTGCGAAGCAGCAGCGCCTGCAGCCGCTGGCGCGCCTGGCGCTGCATCGACACCGCGTCCTCGCGCGTGCGCACCAGGTCGCGCATCGCCTCGTCCGCGGCGTCGGGCACGTAGATCGGCACCAACTCTCTTGCGCGCGCCAGCCGCGCGAGCTTCAGCGCATCGCGCCGGTCGGTCTTCACCCGGTCCGCCGCGTTCCTGGGCGTATTCGAGGGCGACACCACCATGCACGCCAGCCCCTGCGCCCTGAGCCGCCGGTACAACCAGAACCCGCACGGCCCCGCCTCGTACACGAACGTCGGCCGCCGGTGCACCGAGCGCAGCTTCCTGACCGCACGCTCTACCGCCGCCGCGTCCCCCGCGATGCGCCCGTAGTGGCGCGCCTCTCTGCCATCTGCAATCGCGATATCGATCGATTCCTTGTGCACGTCCATGCCCACAAACACGGTGCTAGACTTTTCCATGGCCTGCCTCCTCGAATGGTGGTTGATGCCCTCGTGCTCAACTTGTGGCTCTGCGCGGCCCACCCGCGCAATCCACGATACGCCGGAGGCAGGCCGCCTCTTCGCGTTAAGCCATTCTGTCTAGCCTGCAACCCATGCGAATCGGAATCGCGCTACTTGCTCTCTTTGCTACGACC
>CAZMDA010000143.1:0-1637 GCA_964564865.1 uncultured Bordetella sp.
GTGATCCTCAACGGCCTGCTCGGCTTCGTGCAGGAGTTTCGCGCCGAGCGTTCTCTGGCCGCGCTCAGGCAGTTGACCGTGACGAAGGCGCACGTCATACGAGACGGGGGGCTGGCGACGCTTCCCGCTGCCGAGCTTGTTCCCGGGGATCTGATCCAGATCGAAGCCGGCGACCGGATTCCCGCCGATGCCCGTCTTGTTTACTGCGCCGGTCTGCAGACCCAGGAGGCATCGCTTACCGGCGAATCCACCCCGGTTGCCAAGGCGGCGGAACCGGTCTTGCCCGAGGCAGCCCCGCTTGGCGATCGCCTGAACCTGGTTCATATGGGAACGGCGGCGGTATCCGGGAAGGCACGCGCGCTGGTTGTCGGCACCGGGCTGGAGACGGAGCTGGGGCGGATTGCATCGATCATGGAAGGCGCGGCGCGCGAGGAACGGGAGGAGACCCCGCTGCAGCGTCGATTGGAGCATCTCGGCCACGCGCTGCTCTGGCTGTGCCTCGGCGTCGTGCTGATCGTGTTCCTGGCCGGCGCGATTCGGGGTGTCCCGCTGATTGCGATGTTCCTTACCGCCGTCAGTCTTGCGGTGGCCGCCATCCCCGAGGGCCTGCCGGCCGTGGTGACGATCACGCTCGCGGTCGGCGTCACCCGGATGGTGAAGCGCAATGCCCTGATCCGCCGCCTGCCCGCGGTGGAGACCCTGGGCTCGACGAGCGTCATCTGCTCGGACAAGACGGGTACCTTGACGAAGAACGAAATGACTGTGACCGCGCTGCACCAGGGAGGCCGTTCATTCTCCGTTTCCGGTGAAGGCTACGCGCCTGAAGGCGCCTTGTTGTTGGCGGGCAGTCCGGCGCCGGTTGAGACCGACTCCGGCCTCTCCGCGCTGCTTCGCGCCGGCGTGCTTTGCAACGGCGCGGAATTACGTCACCGCGACGGGGCCTGGTCGGTGGAGGGAGATCCGACCGAGGGTGCGTTGCTGGTCGTGGCGGCCAAAGCCGGGCTGGAGAAAGGCACGTTGGAAACCGAAATGGCGTTCGCGGGCGAAGTGCCATTCGATTCCGAGCGCAAGAAGATGACCGTGGTCCGGCTTGGCGCTTCGGGCCCGGTTGTGTTCGTGAAGGGAGCGCCGGACGTGCTGCTGCGAGACTGCATTTCGTGGATGGACGCGGCAGGCCAGGTACAGCCATTGGACGACGCCGCCCGCCTCCGGATCCTCGCAGCGAACGGCGAGTTTGCTTCGCGGGCTCTTCGCGTGCTGGGTCTGGCGATGCGGCACCTGACGGCGACTCCCGAAACCTGGGACGCTGGAACGCTGGAGCAGGACCTGATCTTCCTCGGCCTCGCCGGCATGATGGATCCCGCGCGTCCCGAAGCGAAAGCCGCGATCGACATCTGCGCCGGAGCCGGAATCCGGACAGTGATGATCACGGGCGACCACAAGGACACGGCGCAGGCCGTGGCGCGCGAACTGGGGCTTATGCGCGACGGCGCGCAGGCGTGCTCGGGCGCCGAGCTCGATCGCCTGACCGACCAGGAACTTCGCGCGCGGGCGGCGCGCACGGCGGTCTATGCCCGGGTTTCGGCCGAGCACAAGCTGCGCATCGTGCGGGCGCTGAAGGCCGGCGGCGCGGTGGT
>CAZMDA010000144.1:0-1555 GCA_964564865.1 uncultured Bordetella sp.
GTGAGTTCGTAACTGTCCTCGGGTGGGCTCATGTAGAACCCGCCGTTGCTCAGTTCGAAGAACTGCCACATGCCGCCGTCATAGGACGGGCAGAACTGCGACAGGAAGTCGTAGATGCGACCCTCGACGGTGAGCATGTGCATGCCGAAATGCCGTGGCAGCGTTCCAATGCGCGCGTGCTCCGACACCAGCCAGGCGTCAACCCTCTCGACCGTCGTTGTGGAAGTGTTCATGGATGCTCTCCGAATTCTCGGGCGGGATTGCCCGCGTCCCGGAGATCACGGCGCGCGGAGGGGTCAAGGATCGTTAGACCGCCGCAGGCGGCGAGCGCGTCCGCGCTCGTCCTTGACGCCGAGCACGGCGTGACAGGCTGCGCACTCCAGTAATCCCGCCCTCCAATTTCCGGGGCTCTTCCGTCAGACTGGTACGGGAACTGATCCGAAAGGCGGCCAGGCACGACTCGGGAGAAGGACATGCGCTGCTCGATGACGGGACAGCCGCTGCGCGACACGTCGGACGGCATCTACGATGACGGCGAGTGGATCAGCTGGGACTGGATCAACGGCCAACTCGCCGATCAGGAACTGCGCGGCGAATTCCCGAATGCCAACCTGCAGGTCGTGAAGATCTTCCAGGATCTCGTCGCGCTCGCCGAAGCGTACAAGTTTGAGACTGGCCGCTACCTGCAGATCTGGGGTGAGCTGGGCGAGCTGTACGCGGAGATCAAGTTCGGTGTCGTGCGGCACCGGCCGGGAACGCAGGGGTCCGACGGTCGCATCGGCAACGACTGGGTGGAGGTCAAGACGATCTCCCCCGAGAAGCTCAGCGAAGCCATCCAGGTGAAGCGCGCCGGCAACTTCAACAAGCTTCTGGTGGTGAAGATCTCCGAGGACTTCGAATTCGAAGCGCGGCTGATCGACCGCAAGCGTCTGCGCAAGGGCAAAGGCAAGCACGCCAAGACGCAGTGGAGCGAGCACTCTGCCCCTGAGAGCAACGACACCGCTCCCTGATCTGTCAGGGCCCGCATGGCCCGGCTACCGCGTCGGCTCGTCGCGGTTCGTGGCGCGTATGGCGCGCGTCGCGCGATCTTCCACAACCCGTGGCTCCGGCACCGGCGCTCCGTTCCTGACTGACGCCGCCATCACGGCCTTGATGCGGGTGACGAACAGATCCCTGTCGCGAGGATCGCGGATGTTCTTATCTGCGTATTGCTGCGCCACATGCAGGCTGATGAATGCGCTGCGCAGTTCGGGGCGCTCCGTCATTGCACGCTTGTCCTCCAGGCGGGACTTCACCGCGCGCTCCGCGCTTTGCATTGACTTGGCGAGATAGCTCACTTCCTCTACCCGCCAGCGCGCCCGGTGGAATGTGCGCTGCCGATCCGTGGTGCGCTCGCCGTCCCGCGGCGGAATGGTCACTGGGTCCGAACCCACGCGCTGCACGCCCACCACGGCGCCGATCTTCGGCTGCGACTCGGATCGCACGATGGCGCGTTCGAGATCCGTGCCCCACAGCGTTTCCGGGCCGCGGCTGGTCAGCAGTGTCAGGTAGTAGG